>NZ_CP044230.1:824460-1478920 GCF_008727815.1 Streptococcus sp. LPB0220
TTTTCAAAATAATAGTAGCGCTAGACAAGTGAGTTCAGAGACCTACACCAATACCTTGACCAATATTCCAATTGATGCCAAGTACAATGACAAGACATACTTTGTCAGTGGGTTAACATCAGAGGTAACGGTCTTTCTAAAGGGTTCAAACCGGGTCGCTCTAGCAAGCGAAATGCAGCCAGGAACGCGAAAATTTCGCGTGGTAGCCGATCTTCGTAAGGCCAAGGAAGGTACCGTCGAAGTACCGTTGATTGTAGAAGATCTTCCGGCTGGTTTGACCGCAACCGTAGAGCCTCAGAAAGTTTCTGTAAAAATCGGGAAGAAAGCGAAAAAATCGTTTGCGGTCAGGGCCACGATCCCGGACAATCAAATTGTGGATGGAATAACGGTTTCGGATATTTCTCTTGAAACCACCAAGGTAGAAGTGACCAGCGATCAAGAAACCTTGAGTCGCATTGATCATGTCCAAGCGGTCTTCCCATCCAGTGAGATCATTAGTGGAAATTATAGCGGAACTATTTCCTTAAATGCAGTAGATGCCCAAGGAAATGTTCTACCAGGTCTGGTCAAGCCGAGTGAAACACGGATTCAAGTGACCACAAAGAGTAGCTCGTCTACGTCAAGCTCTAGCAGTTCGTCGTCGACCTCCTCCAGTTCAAGTAATTAGAAAGTAAAAAAGGTAATGAAGAATGGGTAAATATTTTGGAACGGACGGTGTCCGTGGAGAAGCAAATGTAGAATTAACGCCAGAATTGGCTTTTAAACTAGGCCGTTTCGGTGGCTATGTGTTGAGCCAACATGAAGAAGAAACACCCTTGGTATTTGTTGGACGTGATACGCGTATTTCTGGTGAAATGTTGGAGCATGCCTTAATTGCTGGGCTCTTATCTGTTGGAATTCGCGTCTACAAGTTGGGTGTGATTGCAACTCCAGGTGTCGCTTATCTAGTTCGTACGGAAAAAGCCAGCGCCGGAGTTATGATTTCTGCTAGCCACAATCCAGCCTTGGATAATGGCATCAAATTCTTTGGTGGTGATGGCTTCAAATTGGATGATGATCGCGAACTTGAAATTGAAGCCTTACTTGATGCGGCTGAAGATACGCTTCCACGTCCAAGTGCCCAAGGTTTAGGAACGGTCATGGAATATCCGGAAGGCTTGCGTAAGTATCAAGAATTCCTTGTATCGACAGGTGTCCAACTCGAGGGTATGCACGTAGTCTTAGATACAGCAAATGGTGCAGCCTCTACTAGTGCCCGTCAAATCTTTGCAGATTTGGGAGCTCAATTGACCGTCATCGGTGAAAACCCAGATGGTTTGAACATCAATGATGGGGTTGGTTCTACTCACCCAGAGCATTTGCAAGAGAAGGTGAAAGAAGTAGGTGCAGCGATTGGTCTTGCCTTTGACGGAGACAGCGATCGCTTGATTGCTGTTGATGAAAATGGAGAGATTGTAGACGGAGATAAGATCATGTACATCATCGGTTCTTATCTTTCAAGCAAAGGCTTGCTCGAAAAAAATACGATCGTCACAACCGTCATGTCTAATCTCGGCTTCCACAAGGCATTGGATGCGAAGGGGATTCAAAAAGAAATCACAGCTGTTGGAGATCGTTATGTGGTCGAAGAGATGCGCAAATCAGGATACAATCTTGGTGGTGAACAATCTGGTCACGTAGTCATCATGGATTACAATACAACTGGTGATGGTCAATTAACAGGCGTTCAATTGACTAAAATCATGCAAGAAACCGGCAAGAAATTATCTGAATTGGCTGCTGAAGTAACCATTTATCCACAAAAACTCGTCAATATCCGGGTTGAAAATAGCATGAAAGACAAGGCGATGGAAGTGCCTGCTATTCGTGAAATCATTGAAAAAATGGAAGCGGAAATGGCAGGAAATGGACGCATCCTCGTGCGTCCAAGTGGAACTGAACCCCTCCTTCGTGTGATGGCAGAAGCACCTACCCATGAAGAAGTGGACTACTATGTAGATACCATTGCTGCAGTTGTTCAAGCAGAAATCGGACTTTAACCTTGTAAAAAACATGGCTCGCAAATAGGCGAGCAGAGGAGGTATATATGAAACAGGTTCGTCAAATTGTATGGGCACTTGCCTTAGTGCTAACGATTCTATTCACAGCTGGTTTGACTAAAACAATACATGCTGCAGAAGTCTCATCATATACACAGACAGCACGTCTAACGAAAGACGGTAACACGCTAACAAATGGGAGCAAGGTGTTGACGAATGAAAAATTGTCAGCAAGCATTTATTTGACCTTCCCAGATTCGCAAGCTATTCAAGCTGGTGATACCTTAACTCTTAGTTTGCCAAAAGAATTAGCCCTCTACACAGCATTGGAATTCAATGTTCTTGAGGAAGGCCAATCAAATGGTCAGGCGGTGGGGAAAGCTGTCGTTGATACAGCTAAGAAAACAGTGACCGTTACCTTTAATGATTATTTCGCATCTCATCCACTCAACAAACGAGTTGCTCTTCATTTTGATGTAAAAGTCGATTCAGAAGTAGTTACAAAATCATCTCCAATCCAGTTTAAACTAGGAAATACAGATTTTTCCTTGAATTATGAAAAAACAGCTGGGGAAGCTGGGGACTATGAAATGAAATACGGCTATCAAGATAAGTCTGATCCAACCATAATCAAATGGCGGATTCTCTTAAATGCCCGTCAAGATATGCTGCGAGGAATGGTCATTAAAGACCAATTCGGAGATGGTTTAACATTGGTTGAAGGGAGCTTACGTGCGGTTCGCTATGCTCCTGTAGAAGGTGGGATCAAGAACGAAGCTCAGATCTTGAGTCTCCCAGTTCTAGATAACTTTACTAAAAAAGCTGTTTTCGATAAGAATGCAGATGGAAAGATCACTGGTTTTACAATTGAATTTGGTGATAATTACAAATGGCCAATGTATATTGAATATTCTACAAAAGTAGCTCCTGGAACGAAAGTCGGTGATATTGTCCATAATACATTAACATGGAAGGCAACCAATTTCCCAGCACCGCGTAGTTTAACCCGTGAAGTGCGATTGGAAACAGGATCTGGCGAAGGATTGGGTGAGAAAGAACAAACACCACCGACACCTAGCTCAACCTCCTCATCAAGTTCTAGTTCATCATCAAGCTCATCATCCTCATCAAGTTCTAGCTCTTCGTCAAGTTCTAGTTCTTCATCAAGTTCTACAACGACAACAAGTTCTTCATCAACCTCATCTTCAACTTCTGTCAAAGAAGAAGCTCCAAAACCTGGTAAGAAAAAAGTTCTTCCAAGTACAGGTGAAAAGTTGACACCGGTGGTTCTGGTCATGGGTGTCTTCCTAGCAGTTCTATCGGTTAGTGTTTTACGTGTAAGAAAAGATTCCTAAATCTATTCATAAAAGATCAGACCTTTGTCTGGTCTTTTTGTGTAGACTCGATTTGAAAAATCCCCTATTTCGTGGTAAAATAGGGCTAATGAATTTATAGTAATCGAGGTATTAGAAGTGGCTTTTGGAGATAACGGAAAACGTAAAAAAACACCATTTGAAATGATCACGATGGTTGTTATTGTGATTATGTTGATTGTAACGGTTGGTGCAATCTTTGCAACCGCAATTGGTGCTCTTTCTTACTAAGACGCACACAGAAATAAAGGAAATCATCTATTTATGAGTATGTTTTTAGATACAGCCAAGATTAAGGTCAAGGCTGGTAATGGTGGCGATGGCATGGTGGCTTTTCGTCGCGAAAAATATGTCCCTAATGGCGGACCTTGGGGTGGTGATGGAGGTCGTGGTGGCAATGTCATCTTCGTAGTAGACGAAGGCTTGCGTACCTTGATGGATTTCCGTTATAACCGGCATTTCAAAGCCCAAAATGGGGAAAAAGGAATGACCAAAGGGATGCACGGACGGGGAGCAGAAGATCTCTATGTGCGAGTACCGCAAGGAACGACCGTCCGAGATGCCGAGACTGGCAAGGTCATTACGGACCTAGTCGAGAATGGACAAGAGTACATTGTCGCCCACGGTGGCCGTGGCGGACGTGGAAACATTCGTTTTGCTACTCCTAAAAATCCAGCTCCAGAGATTTCTGAGAACGGGGAACCTGGTCAGGAACGCGAACTTGAATTAGAGCTCAAGGTCTTGGCAGACGTTGGTTTGGTTGGCTTCCCATCAGTAGGGAAATCAACTCTTCTTAGTGTCATCACTTCAGCCAAACCAAAGATTGGAGCTTATCATTTCACAACTATCGTTCCAAACTTGGGCATGGTTCGGACACCGTCAGGTGAATCCTTTGCAGTCGCAGACCTTCCTGGATTGATTGAAGGAGCTAGCCAAGGTGTCGGACTCGGAACCCAGTTCCTTCGTCACATCGAGCGCACCCGGGTTATCTTGCATGTTATTGATATGTCAGCGAGTGAAGGACGCGATCCTTACGAAGATTATGTTCAAATCAATAAAGAACTTGAAACCTATAATCTTCGTTTGATGGAACGTCCTCAGATTATCGTGGCAAATAAGATGGATATGCCAGAGAGCCAAGAAAACTTGAAAGAGTTCAAGAAGAAATTGGCAGCCAATTACGATGAGTTTGATGAATTGCCACAGATCTTCCCGATCTCTAGTTTGGCACATCAAGGTTTGGACAATTTGTTAGAAGCAACGGCAGAATTGTTAGACAAAACACCAGAATTCCTCTTGTATTCAGAAGACGAAATGGCCCAAGAAGAAGTCTACTATGGCTTTGATGAAGACCAGCCAGCCTTTGACATCAGTCGGGATGACGATGCCGCTTGGGTCTTGTCTGGTGAAAAACTTGAAAAACTCTTTAATATGACGAATTTCGATCGTGATGAAGCGGTCATGAAATTTGCTCGTCAATTGCGTGGCATGGGTGTTGATGAAGCTCTCCGTGCGCGTGGGGCAAAAGATGGCGATATCGTCCGGATCGGTAAATTTGAATTTGAGTTTGTAGATTAAGATAGATCCCCAGCGGATCAAGGATTCCAAATAAGAAGTGAGGCTTTTTCAGTGGGAGATAAACCAATATCTTTTCGAGATGAAAATGGAAATTTTGTTTCAGCAGCCGATGTTTGGAATGCTGAAAAACTAGAAGAACTCTTTAATACGCTAAATCCTAAGCGCAAATTGCGCTTACAAAGGGAAAAATTAGCAAAAGAAAACCAGCAGAAGTAAATAGACTTGGAGATACTATGGCAAAAACAATTCATACAGATAAAGCACCCGCAGCAATTGGACCTTATGTTCAAGGGAAAATCGTAGGCAATCTTCTCTTTGCAAGTGGACAAGTTCCCTTGTCACCTGAAACAGGCGAAATCATTGGCGAAACCATCCAAGAACAAACAGAACAAGTATTAAAGAATATTGGGGCTATTTTGGAAGAGGCTGGAACAGACTTTGACCACGTGGTGAAAACCACTTGTTTCTTAAGTGATATGAATGACTTTGTACCTTTTAATGAGGTCTATAAAACAGTCTTTACTACAGAGTTTCCAGCTCGATCTGCTGTTGAAGTAGCACGCCTGCCACGTGATGTGAAGGTTGAAATTGAAGTTATTGCGGAAATCAAAGCCTAATAACCATTCAAAGACAAAAAGACAGAGTGGAGAGCAGGAAACTGTAGGCCACTCTGTTTTATTTATGGGAGGAGAAAATGACAGAAAGTAAGATTCAACTGGTCATGGTAACCGGGATGAGCGGTGCGGGTAAGACCGTCGCCATCCAATCGTTTGAGGATTTGGGTTACTTTACCATCGATAATATGCCACCGGCGCTCTTGCTGAAATTTATTGAGCTCATGCGCCACAGTCCCGATAACAATAAATTAGCCGTTGTTGTGGACATGCGGAGCCGTTCTTTTTTCAATGAAATTCGCACTATTTTGGATGAATTGGACAACCAAGAAGACCTCGATTTCAAGGTCTTGTTCTTGGATGCCACTGACAGTGAGTTGGTAGCACGATACAAGGAAACTCGTCGTAGCCACCCACTAGCGGCAGATGGACGTGTCTTAGATGGCATTACCCTAGAGCGCGAACTCTTGTCCCCTTTAAAAAATATCAGTCAAAATGTGGTGGATACGACTGAGTTGACACCTCGTAATCTGAGAAAAACCATCGCAGAACAATTTGCCAGTCAAGATAATCAGCCAGATTTTCGGATTGAGGTCATGTCATTTGGGTTTAAATATGGCCTTCCGATCGATGCTGACCTTGTGTTTGACGTGCGTTTTCTTCCAAATCCCTACTATAAATTGGAACTTCGGAATTTAACTGGTCAAGATCCAGCAGTCTATGATTATGTCATGGATCACCCTGAATCAGAGGATTTTTATCGTCATCTCCATGACTTGATCGTACCTATTTTACCGTCTTATAAACGGGAGGGTAAATCCGTTCTTACCATCGCTATGGGCTGTACTGGAGGTCAACACCGATCAGTAGCCTTTGCAGAGCGCTTAGCGCATGATTTAGAAAAAAATTGGCAGGTCAATTGCAGTCATAGAGACAAGGACAGACGGAAAGAAACGGTGAATCGCTCATGAGAAAACCTAAAGTAACCGTTATTGGAGGAGGAACAGGAATTTCTGTTATCCTCGATAGTCTGAGAAAGAAACCAGTTGATATCACTGCCATCGTAACCGTTGCAGATGATGGCGGGAGTTCAGGTGAATTGCGGAAGAACATCCAAAAATTGACACCACCTGGAGATCTTCGAAATGTGCTGGTTGCCATGTCAGATATGCCTCGTTTTTATGAGAAGGTCTTTCAATACCGCTTTGCAGACGATGATGGTCCTTTAGCCGGACACCCTTTGGGAAACTTGATCATTGCAGGGATTTCAGAGATGCAAGGCTCGACCTATAATGCCATGCAGTTGTTAACCAAGTTCTTTCATACGACCGGCAAGATCTATCCTTCCAGTGATAGTCCCTTGACCCTTCATGCCGTTTTTCAAGATGGAAAAGAAGTGGTAGGAGAAAGCCACATTGCCAACTACACCGGCATGATTGATCATGTTTATGTGACCAATACCTTTGATCAAGAGCGCCCAAAAGCTAGTAAGAAAGTGGTGGAAGCTATTCTTGAAAGTGATATGGTCGTCTTAGGTCCTGGTTCGCTCTTTACCTCGATTCTTCCTAATTTGATGATCGATGAGATTGGGAAAGCCATCCTTGAAACCAAGGCTCAGGTGGCCTATGTTTGCAATATCATGACCCAAAGAGGGGAAACCGAGCATTTCACAGATAGTGACCACGTTGCCGTTCTTCATAAACATTTGGGAGAGAAGTTCATCGATACCGTCCTTGTCAATATCAATCAGGTTCCGGCAGCTTACATGAACAGCAATAAATTTGATGAATACTTGGTGCAGGTAGAGCACGATTTTAAGGGGCTGC
Organism: Streptococcus sp. LPB0220; assembly: GCF_008727815.1. NCBI lineage: Bacteria > Bacillati > Bacillota > Bacilli > Lactobacillales > Streptococcaceae > Streptococcus > Streptococcus sp. LPB0220. The sequence continues at coordinate 831,891 of NZ_CP044230.1, forward strand.
ACTCGCAAGTTCCCCAAGTGATTTCTTCCGATTTCTTGAAGTTGGTCAATGGAGGAGCCTTTCATGATGGCGAAAAAGTAGTCGAAGAGCTAATGCAGATCGTGCAGGTGAGAAAATGAGTTTTACGGTTCGTGTCAAAGAAGAATTATTGTCTCTCAAGCGATTTGAAAAGAGTGAATTGGCTGCCATTATCAAGATGTCTGGAAGTCTTGGAATTTCAATGGGGGGCTTGACGCTCTCGGTGACGACGGAAAATGCCAAGATCGCTCGCCATATCTATGAATTGTTGCATCATTTCTATGAGGCCAAATCGGATATTCGCCACCACCAAAAAACCAACTTGAAAAAAAATCGTGTCTACACAGTATTCTTGGATGAAAAGGTGGAAGAGATTCTTGCTGACTTGCATTTGGCAGATGCCTTTTTTGGGATTGAGACAGGCATTGATGCTAGTGTTTTAGAAGATGAAGTAGCCAGTCGTGCTTATCTTCGGGGAGCTTTTCTGTCGAGTGGTTCCATCAAGGATCCTGAAAAAGGGAAGTACCAGCTGGAAATTCATTCTGTTTATACAGACCACGCGGAAGGAATTGCCCTTCTTATGCAAGGATTTTTACTAGATGCGAAAACCATCGAGCGGAAAAAAGGAGTGGTGACCTATCTGCAACGAGCGGAAGATATTATTGATTTTCTCATTGTAGTAGAGGCCATGCAAGCCATGCAGGAATTTGAGTCCATCAAGGTTATGAGAGAGACGCGTAATGACCTCAATCGGGCCAATAATGCTGAGATGGCCAATATCCAGCGCACGGTTACTGCTAGCATGAAAACCATTAATAATATTAGTAAAATTGTGGATACGGTCGGTCTAGGAAGTTTACCAAGTGATCTGCAAGAAGTTGCCTATATCCGGATGAACCATCCAGATTATTCCATCCAGCAGATTGCAGATAGCTTGCAACAACCTATTTCAAAAAGCGGTGTTAACCACCGCTTGCGTAAGATCAATAAGATCGCAGACGATTTAGACAAATAAAAAAGGCCAAAGGCCTTTCATAATGAGGATAAAGTCTTTTTAAAAACTTTCCTTAGGTGAGTACGGACGTCAGCGAACTTCATAGAAGTTCCATGACTTAGTTTTGAGCCTAATGTCTCAAAACTCCCGAGTGCCTGAAACGTAATGTTTCAGGCACTTTTCTCACAGCGGAAAGTTTTGTATTTTCTTGATTCATACTAAAAATAGGAACTCATTTTTACTTCTTTGCAGAATCGATTAACTTAAAATAGTTTGACTTCAATTTAAAAAAGGCCAAAGGCCTTTTTTATTATAAACTAGTTGAGTGCGTTGGTTGGACTTTCTTATCTGGATAGATGTAGTTGATGGCATTGTTTACGGCTGTTGGAGCTTCCCCCAGACCTGTAGCGATGAGATCGATCTTTCCTTCATAGAAGCAGCAGTCTCCACAAGCATAAATTCCAGGAAGGCTAGTTTCTTGTTTTTGGTTGACCTTGATTTTATGGCGTTGCAATTCTACACCCCATTCTTTCAGGTTTCCAATAGAAGATTTAAAGCCATAATTGACGAATAAGTGATCAATCGGAATGAGTTCGGTTTCATCGGTTTTAACTTTTGTGATTTTAAGATGAGTGGCATGACCATTTTCGCCAATCAAACGACTAGGAATAAATGGTGTTTTGATGCTAACAGAAGATTGTTTGAGTTCTTCTACACTATGTTCTAAAGCACGGAAGTTATCCCGACGATGAATGATCGTAGTTGGAGCAATCTTGTCAAAAGCAAGAGCCCAGTCTACAGCAGAGTCTCCACCACCAAGGACGGTCACCTGCTGTCCTTCATATTGTTGGATGTTCGAAACATGATAGTGGACGTTATCAAAGTCTTCAGCTCCCTCAATGTCAAGGGCGCGTGGCTTAAAGGCACCACCGCCCATGGCAATAATGACTGCTTTAGACTGATGCACTTGGCGAGAAGTAGTGATGGTGAAGAGATCGCCTTCTTTTCGGATATCCTCTACAGTTTCATTGAGAAAGATCGGTGTATCAAACCGTTTAACTTGCTCGATCAAGCGGTTGCTCAATTCTTCACCAGTCAAATTGGTAAAGCCAGGTACATCGAGGATACTCTTTTCTGGATAGAGAATAGCTGGTTGCCCTCCCAGTTGAGGTAAGGAATCAATCAGTTTGACTTTTACTTGGCGCATATTGCCATAAAAAGCAGCAAACAGACCAACTGGTCCGCCCCCAACAATTGTAATATCATAAATTTCTGACATAGTATCTCCTTCAGGGTTTTCTTTGTTTCCATTGTATCATAAAATGGGAAGAATGAAAAAGTTGGAAAAAGAAATGATATGAAGGCTAGGAGGGCTAGAAAAGTTTCAAAAGATCTTGACAGCGTCCTTAAAGTGTGATAAAATTATTAAGATTTTAGGCTTGAAGGGAGTGAAAAATATGTCAAAAACAGTAGTACGTAAGAATGAATCTCTTGACGATGCTCTTCGTCGTTTCAAACGTGCGGTTACTAAAGCTGGTACTCTTCAAGAAACACGCAAACGTGAATTCTATGAAAAACCTTCTGTAAAACGTAAACGTAAATCAGAAGCAGCTCGTAAACGTAAAAAATTCTAATTGAATACAAGAACAGACCTCGGTCTGTTTTTTGTTTTTTTCATCCGTTAAAGACAAAAAAACCGATCTTCTAGCTAGAAGATCGGATCTTTTTATCTGATTATTTGTTTGCAAGCAAGTCGCGGATTTCAGTAAGCAACTCTTCTTGAGTAGGAGCAGGAGCTTCTTCTTCGACAGCTTCTTCTTTTTTACCAAGGTTTTGAGCTTTTTCAGCAGCTTTCACTACGAAGAAAAGAACAGTACCAACAACAAGGAAGTTGATCACAGCGCTCAAGAAGCTACCGTATGCAACACCGTTCCATGACAAATTAGCAATCTTATCAACACCAGCAGCTTTCATAGCTGGTTTCAAAATAAGTGGAGTGATGATATCGTTAACAAGTGATGTTACGATAGCTCCAAATGCAGCTCCGATAACGACTGCTACAGCAAGGTCAACAATATTCCCACGAAGGAGAAAAGCTTTCAAATCTTTTAACATATCCTAAATATGTCCTTTCATAATAATTTTTTACTATGATAGTATAACGGAAAAATATTCGACTGACAAGGAATATGCCTCATTTTTTAAAATTAGTGATAAAGGTTGAAAATCTTTTCTTTTATGTGTGAAATCGGTAGGAAAAAATTTACTTTTACTAACTTTTAGTATAAAATATAAAGTGATAATCTATGGTAAAATGGAGGCACTGTTTATGGTTGATAAAGAGCTAATTGCAGAAATTAAAAACAGTGTAAACATTGTTGAAGTTATTGGAGAAGTTGTTTCTTTGACCAAGGCTGGCCGTAATTTTTTAGGGCTCTGTCCTTTTCATGGTGAAAAGACTCCTTCTTTTAATGTCGTTGAAGACAAGCAGTTTTACCATTGTTTCGGATGTGGTCGCTCGGGAGATGTCTTTAAGTTTATTGAGGAATACCGTGGAGTCGCTTTTATGGATGCGGTCCAGATCGTAGCAGAAAAAGCGGGTATTGCGCTTCAGTACCAAGCAAGGCCGGCTCAACCAACGTCTATCAATCCCAACCAAGAACTTTATGAGATTCATCAGGAAGCCAGTAAGTTCTACCAGGCGATTCTGATGACGACAAAGATGGGAGAAGAAGCGCGAAATTATCTGCATGAACGTGGATTGACGGATGAGGTCATCCGACATTTTCAATTGGGCTTAGCCCCAGCAGAAGGGAATTATCTCTATCGAAATCTCTCTGAGAAGTTCTCTGAGAAAGTGATTACCGATTCGGGGTTATTCACAATCTCAGATGCTGGAACAGTTTTTGATGCCTTTCAGGATCGGATTATGTTTCCTTTGACGGATGATAGTGGACGTGTCATTGCTTTTTCTGGTAGACTGTGGAAACTAACGGATGATGGCAGTCATCAAGCCAAGTACAAGAATAGTCGAAGTACCCGTCTATTTAATAAGAGTTATGAACTTTATCATTTGGATCAAGCTAAGACGAGCGCCAAAAAGCAACATGAAATGTATATCATGGAAGGCTTTATGGATGTCATTGCGGCTTATCGAGCTGGGATTGAAAATGCAGTCGCCTCTATGGGGACAGCCTTGACACCAGAGCACGTCCAGCACCTGTCTCATTTTACCAAAAAGGTCATTTTGACCTATGATGGGGATAAGGCGGGACTTAAAGCAACCGCTAAGGCCTTGGATGTCTTGCAGGATCTGGAGTTGGAGATCGTCCGTATCCCTGATCAGATGGATCCCGATGAGTACCTCAAAAAGACCTCCCCAGAAGATCTAGCTTCCCTCTTGAAGAATTCGCGGATCAGTAAGGTTGAATTCTTGATGCACTACTGGAAACCCCAGTATATTGAGAACTTGCAGGCACAGATTGAGTTTGTCGAGAAGCTGGCACCGATGATCGCCCAGACGCGCTCCATCACAGCGCAGAACACTTATATTTATAAGTTGGCCGATTTATTGCCGGACTTTGATTACTTGCAGATTGAGCAAATTGTCAATAATAGTCGCTTGCATCAACGGCAAGAAGAGCAAGAAGGTGGACGATCCAAAACGTCGAATTTTTCAGTGGAGCTCTTGCCGAATCGTGGGATGACGCGCTTGATCAAGGCGGAAAATCATTTGTTAAGTAGGATGAAGGATTTTCCAATGGTCCTCAATGATTACCGTTTGCGACCTGATTTTGCCTTCGACACACCGGAGTTACAGATCTTGTATAAATTGCTCTGTCAAAATGGAGAAGTCACATCTCAGGATTTGTCCGAGCAACCTGAAGGGGTCCAGCACGCCTGGTACCGCATGTTAGAAGAAGATTTACCAGATGAGATAGCAGATGGTGAATTAGAAGAAGTGGAAGAAACGCGAAATCGTGAGCTTCTTCGCAAAGAAAGTCAACAAATTGGAAATAAAGTGAAGGAAGCTTCCTCGACAGGGGATGCGGAAAAAGCTTTATTGGAACTCGAGCGTTTGATCGCTCAAAAAAGAAGAATGGAGTAGGAATGGCTAAAGAACAAAAAGATATTACAACATTGGACGTTCAAATTGCAGAGTTTATTCGCAGCCACAAGAAGAGTGGAACTGCAACAGATGATGAAATTAATGACAAGTTGGTTATTCCATTCACACTAGATGCAGATGGGATTGAAGATCTTTTGCAACGTATTCAAGATGCAGGAATTTCGATCACGGATAAAGATGGTAACCCAAGTGCGCGTGTGTTGAACAATGAAGAAGAGCCAGAATTGTCAGATGAGGAATTGCTTGGAAGCAACTCTGCCAAGGTCAACGACCCAGTACGGATGTACTTGAAAGAAATTGGGGTTGTTCCTCTTTTGACCAATGAAGAAGAACAAGAATTGGCTATCTTAGTGGAACAAGGTGATTTGGAAGCTAAGCAACGTCTTGCAGAAGCCAACCTTCGTTTGGTTGTATCCATTGCGAAACGTTACGTTGGTCGTGGAATGCAATTTTTGGATTTGATCCAAGAAGGAAATATGGGCTTGATGAAGGCCGTTGATAAGTTTGACTATACCAAAGGGTTCAAGTTCTCTACCTATGCGACTTGGTGGATTCGTCAGGCTATCACTCGTGCCATTGCAGACCAAGCACGGACCATTCGGATCCCTGTTCACATGGTGGAAACCATTAACAAGTTGGTTCGTGAACAACGCAATCTCTTGCAAGAATTGGGACAAGATCCAACGCCTGAACAAATCGCTGAACGCATGGATATGACGCCTGATAAGGTGCGCGAAATCTTGAAGATTGCCCAAGAGCCTGTTTCTTTGGAAACGCCAATCGGGGAAGAAGACGATAGCCATTTGGGAGATTTCATCGAAGATGAAGTGATTGAAAATCCAGTAGACTACACCACTCGTGTGGTTCTACGTGAACAATTAGATGAAGTCCTCGATACCCTGACAGACCGGGAAGAAAACGTACTTCGTTTACGTTTCGGTTTGGATGATGGAAAAATGCGGACCTTGGAAGATGTGGGTAAAGTCTTCAACGTGACCCGTGAACGGATCCGTCAGATCGAAGCCAAAGCCCTCCGCAAACTCCGCCACCCAAGCAGAAGCAAACCATTGCGTGACTTTATAGAGGATTAAAAAGGTCCGGGGGACCTTTTTAACGGTCGCCTAGAAATGTAAAAGCGACCCAGGTCCGGGGGATCTTTTTAACGGTCGCCTAGAAATGTAAAAGCGACCCAGGTCCGGGGGATCTTTTTAACGGTCGCCTAGAAATGTAAAAGCGACCCAGGTCCGGGGGATCTTTTTAACGGTCGCCTAGAAATGTAAAAGCGACCCAGGTCCGGGGGACATTTTTAACGGTCGCCTAGAAATGAAGAAGCGACCTAGGTCCAGTGGACATTTTTAACGGTCGCCAAGAAATGAAAAAGCGACCTAGGTCCGGAGGACCTTTTTAACCCGAGCCAAGCAATTCTATCGAGAGTAACATAACAAAAAAAGGAAGTGTCATATGGCATATACAACTGAGCAAATTGAAGAAATTAAAAATAAAATCTTAAATGCTTTGGAAGAGGTAATCGATCCTGAGCTTGGGATTGACATTGTTAATTTAGGTCTTGTTTACGAGATCCATTTTGATGGTGAAACTGGAGCGACCATTATTGATATGACGCTAACGACCATGGGATGTCCATTAGCGGATCTTCTGACAGATCAGATTCATGATGTTTTAGCAGAAGTAGAAGAAGTGACATCTGTGGATGTGAAGTTGGTCTGGTATCCTGCTTGGACGGTTGAAAAAATGAGCCGCTATGCACGGATTGCACTTGGAATTAGTTAAACATTCTATTCATCAAAACAAATCAGAGGTTAGGGGCTTCCCTAACCTCTGATTTGTTTACACCTGTATTTTTGAACAACCATTTTCAAATTCTTAGCAAATTTTCAGATAAAGTTGCAATCATCAAGAGGACAAGGTATAATAGCATAAATAGAAAATAAAGGAGATTTACATGAATCAGTATCCTTTGGTCTACTTGGACCATGTGACAAAGAATTATGGGCATGAAGTTGCTCTCATGGATGTTAGTTTGAACATCCAACCTGGCCGTATTATTGGCCTTTTGGGGCCTAATGGTAGCGGGAAAACAACCATCATTAAATTGATTAATGGTTTGTTGCAACCAAGCCTTGGAAATATCTATATTCATGGTCAATTACCATCCCCAGCTTCTAAAAAAGTTGTTTCCTATTTGCCGGATACGACTTATCTGAGTGAAAATATAAAAATTAGTGATGCTATTAGCTATTTCCAAGATTTTTATTCAGATTTTAATGTCCAACGAGCTTACCAATTGCTCAACGATTTGCATTTGCATCCAAATCAAAAATTGAACAGCCTTTCAAAAGGGAACAAGGAAAAAGTACAATTGATTTTGGTGATGAGTCGTGAAGCTGACTTGTATGTCCTTGATGAACCAATCGGTGGGGTCGACCCAGCAGCGCGTGATTATATTTTGCGGACCATTATTCAAAACCGACGTCCAAACTCTTCTGTCTTGATTTCTACTCACTTGATTGCGGATATTGAGCAAGTTTTGGATGAAGCGATTTTCATCAACCAAGGAAGAATCCTCTTGCATGAAAATACGACTGTTTTGCGCAATCAACACGGAAAATCAATCGATGAGATCTTCCGTGATCAATTCCGTGTTTATTAGGAGGACCCCATGTTTGGTAAATTATTAAAATATGAATTTAAATCGACAGCTAAGTGGTATTTATTGATCACCCTGATCGCACTAGGTTTGTCAGTGATTACAGGTGTTATTGGTGGAAGTGCTACAAACGGTTTTGTGGATATGGAAACCAATAGTATGCAAATCATAACTGGGACTCTTGGGATTCTCATTTTTGGAGGAGTCATTGGTCTTTATCTTAGTAACTACTATATTATTATTCGTCGTTTCTATTCCAACTTATACGGACGTGAAGGTTACTTGACCTGGACCCTTCCAGCTAGCCCTCATGCGATCATTTTGTCTAAATTTGTGGGAGCTTTAGTAGCGAGTCTTTACTGCCTATTCCTTCTATTTTTTAGTGGTTTTATCACAATTATTGTGATGGGCGCTGTCATTGGTCAAGACCTCTCTCCTGTATTTAGTATTATCGCTGAGGCTTTTAGTCATTCTATTGCTTATTGGATTATCATCTGGTGGATTTTTACCACAGCTTCAGGAATCTTACTATTTTATGTATCAATCGCACTTGGCCAACTGTTCCAAAATCGTCGTGGATTGAAAGCGATTCTGTTCTTCTTTCTTTTGTGCCTTGTCTTAAGTATCATTGGTACAGCGGTCAATCCATTTAAGGATTCATATGCTGTCGGGTATGCATTGGTTTATGGAAAGTTTGATGAATTTGGAGCAAACTTCATTCCAGGTCTTATCTATGAAGTCATTAAGATTGTTTCTATGTACTTCACCATCCACTATATCAGCAAGTACAAGTTGAATCTTCAATAAGTACAGTAAATTGAGCAAGGAGCTTCCCGGTGGAAGCCTTCTTGTTCAATTTTTTTCTTTTGCATTTTTGGCTACATTTTGATATACTAATTGTATTCGTTTTGGGGTCGTTACGGATTCGACAGGCATTATGAGGCATATTTTGCAACTCATCTAGCGGATGTAAAACGCCAGTTAAATATAACTGCAAAAAATAATAATTCTTACGCTTTAGCTGCCTAAACACCAGCAGGCGTGACCCGATTCGAATCGCTCGTGTTTGATGACAGGTCTTTATTTTAGCGAGATACGATCTAACTTTGTCTAGAAGTTAGATAAGAGATTGATAGACTCGCAGGTACAGGGCTTGAGTTATGTGTCATGTAGCTGTTAAACTAAGACATAACCTATGGTTGTAGACAAATATGCTGGCAGGTGTTTGGACGTGGGTTCGACTCCCACCGGCTCCATATTTTTTATTCATGGAAGATTACTCAAGAGGCTTAAGAGGCCGTGTTGGAAACGCGGTAGGCGTGTAATAGCGTGCGTGGGTTCGAATCCCATGTCTTCCGTTGTTGAGACATCATTGTGTAGCAGTGGTGTTTTTTTGTACAAAAAGGAGTGACCAAAGGAGGCACCAAAATAGACAATGCAGAAAGGAGAAAAAGTGATTACACAGCTAGATACCAAATCAGTCTATACCTTTATGGAAAGTCTTGTGACCATAAAAGACTATGTCCAAGCGGCTAAAAGCATGGGGTATGGCGCATTGGGAATCATGGATGTAGATAATTTGTATGGTGCTTATGAATTTATCGAAGCCTGTCAAGCCCACAACCTCAGTCCCTTGGTCGGTTTAGAAATTGGACTAAAAGTAGACAATGAAACAATTCCGTTTCGGATGATGGCCCTGTCAACGAAAGGCTACCAGAATCTGATGAAGATGTCGACCGTCAAAATGATGGGGAAAAACAATTGGGAAGATGTGAAGCACCTTACAGAAGGAGTAGCGGTCATTGTCCCAGCGCCTTTTGCTAGTGAAGACATACCGCTTGGTCTAGATTACTTCATCGGAGTTTTTGCCGATACGCCGGACCAAGAGTTTAGCCACCCTGTGCTTCCTCTTCATACTGTGCGTTTTTTTGAGGCGGAAGATATGGAAGCCATGCAGATGCTCGCGGCCATCAAGGACAATCAAAGCTTGACAGAAACAGGACAAATTGATCCTAGAACAGTCCTAAAAACTCCTCAGGATTTACAGAATGATTTTGCTGAGCGATTTCCTCAAGCCATCCCAAATCTTGAAAAACTTGTCCAAGGGATTCAATACGACATTGATACTCAGTTGAAATTGCCTCGCTTCAATCCTCAGAAACCAGCTGTTGCGGAATTGAGAGAATTAGCCCAAGCCGGTCTTCTTCGAAAGAACTTGACTAGTCCGGTCTATCAAGAACGTTTGGAGCATGAATTAGACATTATTCACCAAATGGGCTTTGATGATTATTTCTTGATTGTCTGGGATCTTCTTCGTTTCGGACGAAGTCAGGGATATTATATGGGAATGGGGCGTGGGTCTGCTGTCGGCTCACTGGTAGCTTATGCCCTGGAGATTACAGGGATTGATCCAGTGGAGAAGAACCTCCTCTTTGAACGCTTTTTAAATGTGGAGCGCTACACCATGCCGGATATTGATATTGATATTCCTGATATCTATCGTCCAGAATTTATCCGTTATGTGAGAGACCGTTATGGGAGTTACCATGCGGCTCAGATCGTGACCTTTTCAACCTTTGGGGCCAAACAAGCCATTCGAGATGTTTTTAAACGTTTTGGGGTACCAGAGTACGAATTAACCTCCATTACCAAGCGGATTGGCTTTAGGGATACACTGACGACAGCGTATGAACAGAATCTAGCTTTTCGACAAGTGATTCATAGTCGAACAGAATTTGAACGTGGCTTTGAAATTGCCAAAAGAATTGAGGGCCAACCTAGACAGACCTCGATCCATGCGGCGGGTGTTGTGATGAGTGACCAGGATTTGACGGATCACATTCCTCTCAAGTATGGAGAAGACATGTTTGTTACCCAGTACGATGCTCATGCGGTTGAAGCCAATGGTCTATTGAAGATGGATTTTTTGGGTCTGCGAAACTTAACCTTTGTTCAAAAAATGAAGGAAGCCGTCTATGAAAAGTACCAAGAAGAGATCGTGATTGAAGCCATTGATTTAGAAGATCAAGAAACCTTGGCCTTATTTGCTGCTGGGGATACCAAGGGGATTTTCCAATTTGAACAAGCAGGAGCTATCCGCCTTTTGAGACGTGTGAGACCCAATCATTTCGAAGAAGTGGTAGCGACCACCTCTCTCAATCGTCCAGGAGCTAGTGATTACATTGATAATTTCGTCAAAAGAAAGCACGGCCAGGAAAAAGTTGACATTCTGGATCCAGCTATTGAAGAAATCTTACGGCCCACTTATGGGATCATGCTTTACCAAGAGCAGGTTATGCAAGTTGCCCAGCATTTTGCAGGCTTTAGCCTTGGGAAAGCCGATATCTTACGTCGGGCCATGGGCAAAAAAAATGCGACTGAAATGCACAAGATGGAAGACGATTTTGTCACGGGTGCTCTTAAACTTGGTCATACGGAAGAAAAAGCCAAAGAGGTCTTTGCGATCATGGAAAAATTCGCAGGCTATGGGTTTAACCGTTCCCATGCCTATGCCTATTGTGCCTTGGCCTTTCAGATGGCCTATTTCAAGGTCCATTATCCAGATGTTTTCTTTGATGTTATGCTCAATTATTCGAGTAGCGATTATCTGACAGATGCTCTCCAGTTTGATTTTAAAGTCGCGCCATTATCCATCAATACCATCCCTTACAGAGATAAGTTTCAGGATCGAAAAATTTACTTGGGAATGAAAAATATCAAGGGACTTCCAAGAGATTTAGCGTATTGGATCATTGACAATCGTCCCTTTGAAAGTGTCGAAGATTTTATTTTACGCCTTCCTAATCAGTATCATAAATTACCTCTATTGACGCCTTTAGTAGAACTAGGGTTGTTTGATAACTTTGAGAAGAATAGACGCAAGGTGCTTCACAATTTGCCGAATTTATTTGTCTTTGCAGATGAGCTAGGCAGTTTGTTTGCGGATTCTAACTATTCCTGGACAGAAGTGGAAGACTTTAGCCAGGCTGAAAAATATGAGAAGGAAGAGGCCATTATTGGCATCGGGCTCAGTACCCACCCTTTGGTTGCGATTGGGCAAACGAGTCCCTACGAGATCCAACCAATTTCTCAACTCATACAAGGAGAGCAGGCGCGAATCCTCGTAGAAGTGCAAGCCATCCGGACCATTCGAACCAAGTTGGGGGAACTCATGGCTTTCTTACAAGTCAGCGATATCAAGAAAAAACTAGATGTGACCCTTTTCCCTGAAACCTACAATCGATTTTCCTCCTTGATAAAAGAAGGTGGCTTTTATTACTTGACGGGGAAGGTACAGGAGCGTGATGGGCGCTTACAGATGATTCTAGCAGAGGCTCAACTAGCGACTAATGAGAAATTCTGGATTCAGTTGCTCGATCATCGTCAGGATCAAACGATTCTTTCTATCTTGAAAAAATATCCAGGGCCATATCCTGTGGTATTACGCTATGAAGATGAGAAAAAAACTCTTCAATTGAAGGGCTATACAGTTCAGAAAAACAAAGAATTGGAAGATGAACTAAAGAATCTCGTTATGAAAACGATTTATCGGTAAAAACTGCGAAAAATACGAGAATTTTAGTCTTCTTTGTGTTATAATTACGTAGAATGTAAAAGAAAAAAAGGAGCAAACAACGAAATGAAACGTATTGCTGTTTTAACTAGTGGTGGAGATGCCCCTGGTATGAATGCTGCCATCCGTGCAGTTGTTCGTCAAGCAATTTCAGAAGGAATGGAAGTCTTCGGTATCTATGATGGATATGCGGGAATGGTTGCTGGTAAAATTCAGCCCCTTGACGCCTCATCTGTTGGAGATATTATTTCCCGTGGTGGTACCTTCCTTCATTCAGCTCGTTACCCTGAATTCGCACAACGCGAAGGTCAATTAAAAGGGATCGAGCAATTGAAGAAACACGGGATAGAAGGTGTTGTCGTTATTGGTGGAGATGGTTCTTACCATGGTGCGATGCGCTTGACTGAGCTTGGATTCCCAGCTGTGGGTCTTCCTGGTACGATCGACAACGATATCGTCGGAACTGACTTTACAATTGGTTTTGATACGGCAGTCACAACTGCAATGGACGCGATCGATAAGATCCGTGATACTTCATCTAGTCACCACCGTACTTTCGTTATCGAAGTGATGGGACGTAACGCTGGAGATATCGCTCTTTGGGCAGGGATTGCATCTGGTGCAGATGAAATCATCATCCCTGAAGAAGGATTCAAGATCGAAGATGTTGTTGAGAGCATCAAAGAAGGTTACGCAAAAGGTCGTACCCACAACATCATCATCTTGGCTGAAGGCGTGATGTCTGCAGATGAATTTGGTAAAGCTTTGAAAGAAGCTGGTGATGAAAGTGACCTTCGTGTGACTGAGCTTGGCCACATCCAACGTGGTGGTTCACCTACTGCGCGTGACCGTGTTCTTGCTTCACGTATGGGAGCACACGCTGTTAAATTGTTGAAACAAGGAATCGGTGGTGTAGCCGTTGGTATCCGTAATGAAAAAATGGTTGAAAACCCAATCCTTGGTAAAGCAGAAGAAGGAGCCCTCTTTAGCTTGACAGAAGATGGTAAGATTGTGGTAAACAATCCACATAAAGCTGATCTTGGTCTTGCCGAGTTGAACCGTAGCTTGTCTTCAATCTAATTTTATTTCATTAATTCGTTAACCTTGTCTTAAAAAGACAGATATATTAAAAAAGGAGTCATATATATCATGAACAAACGTGTAAAAATCGTTGCAACTTTAGGTCCTGCGGTAGAAATCCGTGGCGGTAAAAAATTCGGTGAAGATGGATACTGGGCTGAAAAACTTGACGTTGAAGCTTCAGCACAAAACATTGCTAAATTGATCGAAGCTGGCGCTAACACTTTCCGTTTCAACTTCTCACACGGTGACCACCAAGAACAAGGTGAACGTATGGCGACTGTTAAACGTGCAGAAGAAATCGCTGGTAAAAAAGTTGGTTACCTTCTTGATACAAAAGGTCCTGAAATCCGTACTGAATTGTTCGAAGGCGAAGCTAAAGAATATTCATACAAGACTGGTGAACGTATCCGCGTTGCTACAAAACAAGGCATCAAATCAACTCGTGATGTTATCGCATTGAACGTTGCTGGTGCGCTTGACATCTTTGATGATGTTGAAGTTGGTCACCAAGTATTGGTTGATGATGGTAAATTGGGTCTTCGCGTTGTAGAAAAAGACGCTGCAAAACGTGAATTTGTTGTTGAAGTTGAAAACGATGGTATCATCGCTAAACAAAAAGGTGTAAACATCCCTAACACTAAGATTCCTTTCCCCGCACTTGCTGAACGCGATAACGACGATATCCGCTTCGGTTTGGAACAAGGTATCAACTTCATCGCGATCTCATTCGTACGTACTGCAAAAGACGTTCAAGAAGTTCGTGCTATCTGTGAAGAAACTGGTAACAGCCACGTTCAATTGTTTGCGAAAATCGAAAACCAACAAGGTATCGAAAACTTGGATGAAATCATCGAAGTAACTGATGGTATCATGATCGCTCGTGGTGACATGGGTATCGAAGTACCATTCGAAATGGTTCCAGTTTACCAAAAAATGATTACTTCTAAAGTAAATGCTGCTGGTAAAGTTGTTATCACTGCAACAAACATGCTTGAAACAATGACTGAAAAACCACGTGCTACTCGTTCTGAAGTATCTGACGTCTTCAACGCTGTTATCGATGGTACTGATGCTACAATGCTTTCAGGTGAATCTGCAAACGGTAAATACCCACTTGAATCTGTAGCTACAATGGCGAAAATCGATATGAACGCTCAAACACTTTTGAAAGAATATGGTCGTTTGAACCCAGCTTCATTCGAACGTAACTCTAAGACAGAAGTTATGGCTTCAGCTGTTAAAGATGCTACAAACTCAATGGATATCAAATTGGTTGTAACATTGACTAAGACAGGTCACACTGCACGTTTGATCTCTAAATACCGTCCAGATGCTGATATCTTGGCATTGACATTTGACGAATTGACTGAACGTGGATTGATGTTGAACTGGGGTGTTATCCCAATGTTGACAGATGCTCCTTCATCAACTGACGATATGTTCGAAATTGCTGAACGTAAAGCAGTTGAAGCTGGTCTTGTTAAATCTGGTGATGATATCGTTATCGTTGCTGGTGTACCAGTTGGAGAAGCTGTTCGTACAAACACAATGCGTATCCGTACAGTACGTTAATAGACAATTTGATCTTAAAGCCTTGCTGGTTGGTCCGAAAGGATTGACCGCGAGGTTTTTCTTTTTCTTCTGGTGTGTGTTGACAAGAATTCTCACTAATGCTTACTTTCTCTTTTTTAAAGATCAAAAACATGGTATAATAAATAAAAAGGAAGGGAGACATTCATGCCAAGGAGAGATTTAATTAGAAATGTCATCATTGTCGGTGTACTGGTTTTGGCACTGATTTTGCTTCGAATCTTTGTATTTCATCCATTTAGTATCAATGATAAGATGGCCAATGCTTCTGTGAAAACTGGAGATCTTGTGGTAGCGACTAGAAATGCTCAGGTAGATCGCAGTGATTTGGTCTTATACAAGGTCGGTGGAAAAGAATACCTTGGACGTGTCATTGCCAAAGAAAACGATGAAGTCAGCTACGTAGATGACGTCCTCTATTTGAATGGACAGGCAACACCAGAACCTTACCTGAACAAAATGCTCAACAAACATCTAGCTGCTCCTACGAGTAATGGGTATTATACGGATGATTTCTTCTTATCAGAGTTAAAAGGGACCAAGGCTGGTCGTGTACCATCGGATACTTATCTAGTCTTAAATGATAACCGTGGGGATACAGAAGATAGCCGTGAGTTTGGTTATATCCATAAAAATCAGATTGAAGGAGTCGTGAATCTGCGTCTCTATCCTCTCAATAAATTTGGTTTTATAAAAGTAGAAGAATAGCCGAAAGGCTATTTTTTTTATAAATATCAAAATGAACTAGTTATTTTTCCATTTTTGTGGTAAGATGTTCATTAAATAATTTTTTAGGAGGAGAATGCTATGCAGTATGCTTTGGAAATTTTACCAAGTTTGTTAAAGGGAGCAAGCCTCACCTTGCAAGTGTTTGCTTTCGTATTGATTTTATCGATTCCACTAGGAATCGTTGTTGCCTTTTTGCTTCAATTGCGCTCAAAGATCCTGCATGGACTCCTAACAATTTATATCTGGATCATGCGAGGAACTCCTCTTTTGCTTCAGTTGATCTTTATTTATTACGTCCTTCCAAGTATCGGGATTCGGATTGATCGGTTGCCTGCGGCTATTACAGCCTTCACCCTCAATTATGCAGCCTATTTTGCGGAAATCTTCCGTGGAGGAATTGTTGCCATTCCGACAGGTCAGTATGAGGCGGCCAAGGTCTTGAAATTGAGTTCATGGCAAACAATTCGCTATATCATTTTGCCTCAGGTGGTGAAGATCGTTCTTCCAAGTGTCTTCAATGAAGTCATGTCCTTGATTAAAGATACCTCCTTGGTCTATGCTCTGGGAATTAGTGATTTGATCCTGGCTAGTCGGACGGCAGCCAATCGTGATGCCAGTCTTGCACCCATGTTTTTGGCGGGAGCTATTTATTTAATCCTCATTGGGATCGTGACCATCATTGCTAAGCGAGTTGAAAAGAACTTTTCATATTATAAATAGGAGGAGAAGTATATGTTAGAATTAAAACAAATTTCGAAACGGTTTGGGGATAAGCAGATCTTATCAGATTTCAATCTTCTCGTTCCTGAAAAACAAATCGTCGCCATTGTTGGTCCTTCTGGGGGAGGAAAGACCACCTTGCTTCGCATGCTAGCTGGTCTTGAAACCATTGATTCTGGTCAGATCATCTATAATGGTGAAAACTTGCCTCTGGATGCCTTAGAAAAACGAAATCTTCTCGGTTTTGTCTTTCAAGATTTTCAATTATTTCCACATTTATCGGTCATGGAAAACCTGATCTTGTCCCCTATCAAGACCATGAATGTGACTAAGGGAGAAGCGAGTAAAAAAGCCATGAGCTTACTGGAGCGCTTGGGGCTCGAACAACATGCGGATGCTTATCCATTCTCTCTATCTGGTGGTCAGAAGCAACGGGTGGCATTGGCTCGTGCTATGATGATCGATCCAGAAATTATTGGCTATGATGAGCCGACTTCGGCCTTGGATCCAGAATTGCGATTAGAAGTTGAGAAGTTAATCTTGCAAAACCGTGAACTGGGGATGACTCAGATCGTTGTTACCCATGATATTCCATTTGCAGAAGCAATTGCGGATGTTCTTCTCAAGGTTGAGCCTAAATAGGAGGAGAGGATGAAACGAGTAATACCATGGCTGCTAGGTGTCCTTAGTCTCGCTCTTCTGACTGCCTGTGGACAGACAGTGAGTGATCCTAAAGTGGACAACTGGCAAAAATACCAAAAAGAGCAGTCCATCACGATTGGTTTTGATAATACTTTCGTTCCCATGGGCTTTGAGCAAAAAGATGGGAGCTACGCTGGTTTTGATATTGATTTGGCTAATCAAGTCTTTGAATCTTATGGGATTCATGTCAACTGGCAACCCATTGATTGGGATATGAAAGAGACGGAACTGAAAAATGGTACCATTGATGCCATCTGGAATGGCTATTCGGCTACAGATGAACGTCGGGAGAGTGTTGCTTTTACCAAGCCCTATATGAAAAATGAACAAGTCTTGGTCACTAAGAAAGCCTCTGGGATCCAATCAGTCGATGGGATGAAAGAGAAGCGATTAGGTGCCCAGACTGGATCGTCTGGCTATATGGATTTTGAAGCCAATCCTAAAATCTTGAAAAATAAGGTTAAAAATCAAAAGGCTACCCAATACCAGAGTTTCAACGAGGCGCTGATCGATCTTCAGAATGATCGGATCGATGGGCTCCTAATCGACCGTGTCTATGCCAACTATTATTTGCAAACGGAAGGAATTTTAAAAGACTACAATGTCTTTCCTGTCGGTTTTGAAACTGAATCCTTTGCGGTAGGGGTGCGCAAGGCGGATAAAACCTTGAAGAAAAAAATTGATGAAGCCTTCGTAAAACTCTATCAAAAGGGCCAGTTCCAAAAGATCTCTAAGAAGTGGTTCGGAACGGATGTAGCAACAGACGATATCAAGTAAAAAAGCTAGGAAATGATTCCTAGCTTTATATTAAAGACAAAGTTATCTCAAAAACTTTCCTTAGGTGAGTACGGACGTCAGCGAACTTCTACGAAGTTCCATGACTTAGTTTTGAACCTAAGGTTTCAAAACTCCCGAGTGCTAGAAACATCACTGTTTCTAGCACTTTTCTCACAGCGGAAAGTTTTGGTATACTTTTGATTCATTTTAAAAATTAGAAAATTTTTAGAGGATCAATTAACTTTTTTTATAAGGTTTGGCTGCTCTCTCAAGCTAGGAAATACTTCCTGGCTTTTTAATCTGTTTTATTAGTAATTTGATGGAAAATCTTTTGCCAAGTTTCGTGGCGACGCCAGAGACTGGTATGGATTTGACCGTCTAGTTCATAACGTATGAGTTTGGTTTTTTGGCTGATGGACTCTAGTTCAAAGTTTTGGAATTGAACTTGGTCACTTGCGAGAGCCTCTATTAATTCTGCCTTGTTGTGTTCGTGACCGGTATCGTCAATCAAGGTATAATTATCTGCTAACAGTGTATCAAATTCTTGCTTAGCATAGAGGCGTTTTTCGTAGGTTAAGAGTTTCTTTTCAACGTTTTCGATCAACTCATCCTCAGGAATTGAGCTAGGTTCCACATGGACGTCAATGTCAAAGACTCCAAATTCTTCTTTCAGAAGATCCTCGACTTCTTCTGTGATCGCATGGCTTTCATAGACGGAAAGATCGGGATTCATCTCCAAGACAACGTCCAGATAGATATTGCTTCCGTAGGTCCGTCCGCGTTGGTATTTCACACGTGCAATCTTAGGGAGTTTTAAAATTGCTTTTTCGTAATCTTCGAGGAGACTATCGTCAAAGCCGTCTGAAAGACTAAAGGAAGATTCCATAAAAATATCGTAGGCTGTTTTGAGGATAAAGAAGGTGATGATGATGGCTACGATTTTATCGACAATTGGATAGTTAAAAGCACTAGCAGCGATCGCGATCGACGTTCCAAGAGAAGTGACGACGTCTGAAAGATTGTCTTTTGCGGCTGCTTTTAAGGCTTTGGATTTGGCTCGTTTGGCTAAGCGAAGATTGTAGAAATAAACGCCTAGCATGACAAGGGCTGAAACCACTCCGACACCAGCACCGAGTGGATCAATGCTAACTGTTTCATTGCTGAAGATCTTTTGGAGGGTATCGCGTAAGACATCAAAACCGACATAAAACATAATGATGGAGGTGACTAGACTAGCTAGATCCTCAATTTTCCAGTGACCAAACTTGTGATCACGGTCAGCTGGTTGGCGAGCGAGACGAATCCCGATGAGCAGGGCAGCATTGCTGATAATATCTGATAAGTTGTTAAATCCATCGGCTACCAAACTAGAGGAGTGAAGCAGATGGCCAGTAGCTAATTTTGCTGAAGAAAGTAGTAAATAGGCTAAAATACTGATGATGGCACCACGTTCGGCCAGTTTTAAGTTACTGTATGGTTTTTCCAAAATTTCCTCCTACAACCTCGGATATGAACCTGTTTTCTTTAAGCTACTATTATATCGTTTTTGGAAGGGAAATTCAAATGAGTCCTTTTTTAAAAGAAGCTAGGCCGGTTTTGTGGTATAATAGAACGATTGAATGAATGAGGAGTATGAGATGAATCCTTTATTGAATGGTATGAATGATCGCCAGGCAGAGGCGGTCCAAACGACAGAAGGTCCCCTCTTGATCATGGCGGGGGCTGGTTCTGGTAAGACACGTGTCTTGACCCACCGCATCGCTTACTTGATCGATGAAAAAATGGTCAATCCTTGGAATATTTTGGCCATTACCTTTACCAATAAAGCCGCTCGGGAGATGAAGGAGCGGGCTTATCAGTTGAATCCAGCCACCCAAGATTGCTTGATTGCCACCTTCCACTCCATGTGTGTGCGCATCCTCCGTCGAGATGCGGATCATATTGGCTACAATCGTAACTTCACTATTGTCGACCCAGGTGAGCAACGGACCTTGATGAAGCGGATCTTGAAGTCCTTGAATTTGGATCCTAAGAAATGGAATGAACGGACCATTTTGGGAACTATTTCCAATGCTAAAAATGACTTGATCGATGAAGTGGCCTATGCCGCCCAGGCTGGCGATATGTACACCCAGATCGTCGCTAAGTGTTATGAGGCTTACCAAAAGGAACTCCGTCAGTCAGAAGCAGTGGACTTTGATGATTTGATTATGCTGACCTTGCGTCTTTTTGATCAGCATCCAGATGTGCTGACCTATTACCAGCAGAAGTTCCAATATATCCACGTGGATGAGTACCAAGATACCAACCATGCCCAATACCAGTTGGTCAAACTCTTGGCTTCACGCTTTAAAAATATCTGTGTCGTTGGGGATGCGGACCAGTCTATTTATGGCTGGCGGGGAGCAGATATGCAGAATATCCTGGACTTTGAGAAGGATTATAAGGAAGCTAAGGTCGTCCTCCTAGAAGAGAATTATCGCTCGACCAAGACGATCTTGCAAGCAGCCAATGATGTCATCAAAAACAATCGCCACCGCCGTCCGAAGAATCTCTGGACACAAAATGAAGACGGGGAAGAGATTGTCTATTACCGGGCTAATGACGAGCAGGATGAAGCAGTCTTTGTTGCTAAAACGATTGAAGAGCTTAGTCGCGAAGCTGGCTACAAACACCGTGATTTTGCGGTTCTCTATCGGACCAATGCCCAGTCACGGACCATTGAAGAAGCGCTACTCAAGTCTAACATTCCCTACACCATGGTAGGGGGCACCAAGTTCTACAGCCGGAAGGAAATTCGGGATGTCATTGCTTATCTAAACTTGATTGCCAACCTCAGTGACAATATCAGTTTTGAGCGCATTATCAATGAACCCAAGCGGGGAATCGGGCCAGGTACAGTGGATAAGATTCGCGACTTTGCTCAAATGCAAGAGTCCTCACTCCTGGATGCTTCAGCCAATATCATGCTCTCTGGCATCAAAGGAAAGGCAGCCCAAGCCATCTGGGACTTTGCCAATCTCATTCTTGATTTGAGAGAAAGATTGGACCAGCTGACCATTACAGAGTTGGTCGAAGAAGTCCTTGACAAGACAGGTTATATGACAGCCCTAACCAATCAGGGAAATTTGGAAAGTCAGGCCCGCATCGAGAATATCCAAGAGTTCCTATCTGTTACCAAGAATTTTGATGAAAATGGAGAGACCGTCGAAGACGAATCAGGTGTGGATACCTTGAGTCGTTTCTTGAACGATTTGGCTTTGATTGCCGATACAGATGATGGAGCCCAAGAGACTTCAGAAGTCACCTTGATGACCCTTCACGCAGCCAAAGGATTGGAGTTCCCAGTCGTCTTCCTGATTGGGATGGAAGAAAATGTCTTTCCTCTTAGTCGTGCGGCTGAGGATCCAGATGAATTGGAAGAAGAGCGTCGCTTGGCTTATGTAGGGATCACGCGGGCAGAGAAGGTTCTCTTCTTGACCAATGCCAACTCACGTTTGCTTTTTGGACGGACCAGCTACAATCGCCCGACACGTTTCATCAATGAAATTAGCTCGGATTTATTGACCTACCAGGGATTAGCCCGTCCAGTTAATACCAGCTTTAAGGCTTCTTATAGTAATGGTGGCGGAACGACCTTTGGAAAAGGCATGAGCCTGTCACAAGCCCTTCAAGAGCGCAAGAGACAAGCAGCTCCAAGTGCCCTCACGTCATCAAGCCTCCCCTTTGGCAATAGCAACCGTTCTAGCGCCAAAGAGAGCGTCGCTTGGTCCATTGGCGACATTGCCATTCACAAGAAGTGGGGCGAGGGGACTGTCTTAGAAGTCTCTGGTAGTGGTAGTACCCAAGAGCTCAAGATCAACTTCCCAGAAGTGGGTCTCAAAAAACTCTTGGCCAGTGTCGCTCCGATTGAAAAGAAATAAACTAAAGCCAGTAAGCTAAGTCCACTGTTTCAGATTATAAATAATCAACATCTTTTCAGAAATCTAAAGTTATTACTGAATGAGACTATTGAAAAAAATATTTTGGAACTAGTGCAAAATAGATTGAGACTTTTCGCCGTGAGGAAAGCATCAGAAACGCATTAGTTTCTGGTGCTCGGTAGATTTGAGACGTAAGGATCAAATCTAAGGTATGGAATCCCAAAGGGAGTCGCTACCGTCCGTCCTCACCTAAGGAAAGTCTCTATAGAGAAATGAATATTCAGTTGAAACCAGCAAGCCTCGTTTGCTGGTTTTGATTTTACTGGTGGCATGATATAATATACTAAGAATAGAGAAAGAGGCATACTATGAACGAAATCAAGTGTCCCAACTGTGGGGAAGTCTTTACAGTCAACGAAAGTCAATACAGCAAACTCTTGTCACAGGTACGGACAGCTGAGTTTGACAAGGAAATTCATGAGCGGATTCGGCAAGAGTTGGCTTTAGCTGAGCAAAAGGCCCTTAATGAGCAGCAAGAGAAGTTAGCTAAGAAGGACCAAGAAATTGCCCAATTACAAAACCAGATTCAACAGTTTGATACTGAAAAAGAATTGGCTAAAAAAGAGGTGGAGCAAACAGCTAGTCAAAGTCTGCTAGAGAAAGAAAAAGAAGTGCAAGCGCTGGAGAATCAGTTGGCCACCTTGCGCTTGGAGCATGAGAACCAGCTGCAAAAGACGCTTTCTAATTTGGAGAAGGAGCGTGATCAGGTACAAAACAAATTGCTCCTTCAAGAGAAGGAAAATGAACTGTCCCTAGCTTCTGTTAAACAAAATTATGAGGCTCAGCTTAAGGCAGCCAATGAACAGGTCGAGTTCTACAAGAATTTCAAGGCCCAACAATCTACAAAAGCTATCGGTGAAAGTCTGGAACAGTATGCGGAAAGCGAATTCAACAAGGTTCGCAGTTTTGCCTTCCCAAATGCCTATTTTGAAAAGGACAATAAGGTCTCTGCGCGTGGTTCTAAAGGCGACTTTATCTTCCGCGAGTGCGATGAAAATGGGGTAGAGATTATCTCCATCATGTTTGAGATGAAGAATGAAGCCGACGGAACCGAGAAGAAGCATAAGAACGCGGATTTCTACAAGGAATTAGACAAGGACCGTCGAGAAAAGAACTGTGAATATGCGGTTTTAGTGACCATGCTTGAAGCAGATAACGACTACTTCAACACAGGGATTGTCGATGTCAGTCATGAGTATAAGAAGATGTATGTGGTCCGTCCTCAGTTCTTTATCCAGATCATTGGGCTCCTGCGCAATGCGGCCCTCAATTCTCTTAAATACAAGCAAGAATTGGCGCTTGTTCGTGAACAAAATATCGATATCACCCACTTTGAAGAAGACCTGGATGCCTTTAAGGTTGCCTTTACTAAGAACTACAATTCGGCTTCTGTCAACTTTGGAAAGGCCATCGATGAAATCGACAAGGCCATCAAGCGGATGGAAGAAGTCAAGAAATTCCTCACCACTTCAGAAAATCAACTTCGTCTTGCTAACAACAAGTTGGATGATGTTTCCGTTAAAAAATTGACACGGAAAAATCCAACCATGAAAGCTAAATTTGATGCTCTGAAAGGAGAATAATCTTTGTATTCAGCTAAGAACGCTACCTTATCCATGAATGGGAAAACCATGGACTATGTAACATTTGGTAAGGGTAAACAGCCATTAGTGATCATACCAGGCTTGGGGGATGGGTTACAGACCGTTAAAGGAAAGGCCCAGCTCTTTTCTCTCTCGTATCGCCTACTTGCTAAGCGATATAAGATCTATGTTTTTTCTCGAATCAATGAGTTGAGGCAGGGCTATACGACGCGGGATATGGCAGCAGATGTAGCAGAAGCAATGGAGATACTAAACCTAGATACCGCTTATGTTATGGGGATTTCGCAAGGTGGAATGATTGCTCAATGGCTAGCTGCAGATTTCCCAGAAAGGGTTCAAAAGCTCATCCTAGCTGTGACAACAGCGAAGCCTAGTCAACTTGCTAGAGAGCGAATTGAGCATTGGCAAAAACTTAGTCAATCTGGAAATTTTAAGCATCTCATGGTGGATATTGCAAAGCATTCCTACACGCAAAAGAGCTATCAAAAGTGGCGGTTGCTTTATAATATTATGGGTCGCTTGGGGCGAATCAAAGATGAAAAACGAATTGCTATTCAGTCTCAGTCTTGCCTGGAACATAATAGCCTTGAGGTCTTAAAAGAAATTCAATGTCCAACCTTGGTCCTTGGTGCGCTTGAAGATGATGTGATTGGTGTGGACGGATCCAAGGAACTGGCAAGAGCGATTTCGGGTTGTCAGCTCCTTATTCTAAAGCATTCTGGGCATGCTCTTTATGAAGAAAATAAAGCATTTCAAGAGGCTGTCTGTGAATTCTTAAACTAAAAAAAGCTGGAATATTTTCCAGCTTTTTTATGTTAGTTAAATCGCAAAGAGATCGTTTAGGTTTTCTGCCATGGTTGGGTGGGTAAAGATTTGTTTTGCAATGTAAGTATAAGGGATCTTGTTGTCCATGGCCATGGTGATCTGGTTGATGATTTCGCCTGCAGCTTCTCCAAAGAGTGTCACTCCAAGAATTTCTTTAGTTTCTGGGTTGACCACGGCTTTGAAAGCACCTCGAAGGTCTGCATTGACGTGTCCGCGTGGCATGGCAGCAACTGGCAATTCTTTAACAGCAACTGGAAGTCCTTTGTCGCGTGCTTCTTGCTCGGTCAAGCCGACTTGGGCAAGTGGAGGAGCAATAAAGAGTGTTGTCGCATAATTTCTACGAGTTTCAAGATTGTAGCTACCATCGCCTGTAAGATAGTTGAAGACAATGCGGAAGTCATCGAGTGACATGTAGGTGAATTGAGGACCACCATTAACATCCCCAACTGCAAAGACACCAGGGACGCTGGTTTCCAAATGACGGTTAACTTGGATTGCTCCACGATCAGTGACTTGGATGTCTGTGTTTTCAAGACCAAGTCCAGCTGTGTTTGGCTTACGTCCTGTTGCGTAGAGAAGGATATCAAACTCGAAGTTTCCCTTATCCGTTACAACGGTTAAGCTATGGTCACCATCTTTGATTTCTTGGGTATGAACGCCTTGCAAGAATTGAATACCATCTTCTTCCAGGTAGCCTTTTGCAAGAGCTGCAATGCTTGGCTCGATCCGTGGCAAGAATGCTTCAGAAGCGTCCAGTACTGTTACTTGGCTACCCAAGGTATTGTAGAGATGAGCAAATTCCAATCCGATAGGTCCACCACCAAGGACGCCCAGGCGTTTTGGTAGGTTTTCCAAACGTTGAATACCGGTTGAATCCACTGCAAATTTACTTTCAGCCAATCCTGGGATTGGAAGGATAGTTGGCACAGCACCAGTATTGATAATAATGGTTTCAGCTGTCAATTCTTCCTTTTCATCTCCAGCTTGAATTTCGATGACCCTGTTAGAAACAAAACGAGCCGTCGCGTCGATAATGTCTACACCAGTTCCAGCAATCGTTGCGTAGTTCTTGCCATTGAGGCGAGTAGTGACTGCATTTTTCTCATTCATGGCTTGCTCAAAATCCAAGCCTTTTTCTGCTGCAACAATCAAGGTCTTGGTGGGAATACAAGCGATATTGATACAAGTACCACCGTACATAGACTTGCTCTTTTCAATCAGAGCAACTTTTTTTCCTTGGCTTGATAATTTCGCTGCGAGTGTTTTACCAGCTTTACCAAATCCAATCACAATAACATCATACATTAACATATGTTACACCTTCTTTCGCTTTCTATTGTATCAAACCCATTTTAAAAAGTCTGAAATCTGCTACGGGATTTTTTAGGAGCTCATGGGAAGGGGGAAAGAGGGACAAAAGGTCTTGTTTCATGGTATAATGAAGGGTCGGTGGCCCGGATGGTCACACAAGAGTTAGAAAGAGCAAATCAGATGGACGGAATTATCAATGTAAAAAAAGAAGCAGGCATGACCTCACATGATGTGGTCTTTAAACTGCGAAAAATCTTAGGAACTAAGAAGATCGGCCATGGGGGAACGCTGGATCCAGATGTGGTGGGAGTGCTTCCGATTGCAGTTGGCAAGGCGACCCGGATGGTCGAATTTATGCAAGATGAAGGCAAGATCTATGAAGGAGAAATCACTTTGGGATTTTCTACCACGACGGAGGATGCCAGCGGTGAAATCGTAGAGCGGACCCCAGTGGAAGCCCCTTTAGATGCAGAAGAGGTCGATCGCATGATTGCCCAAATGGTGGGAGAAATCGAGCAAGTACCACCTATGTATTCAGCGGTCAAAGTCAATGGACGTAAGCTCTATGAATATGCGCGGGTAGGAGAAGAAGTGGAACGCCCTGTACGGCAGGTAACCATATATGAATTCACGCGCACTAGTGAGATTAGCTATGAAGAAAGTCTAGCCCGTTTTCGTTTCCGAGTTAAATGCAGTAAGGGCACCTATATCCGGACCTTGTCGGTGGATTTGGGTCAAAAACTGGGCTACGCAGCCCATATGTCTCATCTGACACGGACCAGTGCTGCCGGTTTGTCACTGGAAGATGCCCTGACCTTAGAAGAAGTGGCTGAAAAAGTTGCACAAGGAGATTTGAGCTTCCTTCACCCACTTGAAATTGGCACCGGGGATCTGGAAAAAGTAGAGCTGACAGTAGAAGAGGTTGGCGAAGTCCAAGTGGGACGCTTTATTCCAGTTGAGAGTGACTCCAAAGAGTTAGCTGCTTTTTACCAAGGAAAATTGGTAGCCATTTTAGAAAAAAGAGAAGAACTTTACAAACCTCGAAAAGTCTTTCTAACAGAAAGTGTGTTACAATAAATTCATGAATATTCGTACGATTACTACTGCTAACCAGATCCATTTGGAGAATGAGACAGTTTTGGTTCTGGGCTACTTTGATGGCCTGCATCTGGGGCATCAAGAACTCTTTAAAAAGGCGCGTCAGATAGCGGATGAAAAAGGCTTGAAGGTCGCTTTGTTAACCTTCCCTGAATCTCCTAAGTTAGCCTTTGTTCGCTACCAACCAGAATTACTGCTTCATTTGCAGAGTCCTGAGGATCGGTTCCAAAAATTAAACGAACTAGGAGTGGATGAGCTCTTCCTCATTGATTTTACGACCGATTTTGCTTCTAAAACTGCGAAAGAATTTGTTGATCAATTTGTCAAAGCCTTGAGGGCCCGAGTTTTAATTGCTGGATTTGATTATAGTTTTGGCTCTGATAAGAAAACGGCCTCTGACTTATCTGCTTATTTTGATGGTCAAGTGGAAGTCATTTCTCCTGTATTGGATCAGGGGGAAAAGGTTAGTTCGACCCGAATTCGTCAAGCTATCCTAGAAGGACGCGTCAAAGAAGCTGCCCGTCTACTTGGTCACCCTTTATCCAGTCGGGGAATCGTCGTGCACGGGGATGCGCGTGGCCGCACCATTGGCTATCCTACCGCCAATCTAGCACCGATTGATCGGACCTATCTCCCATCAGATGGGGTTTATGTAGTCGATGTCGATTTTAAAGGGCAGACCTACCGTGGGATGGCTTCTGTCGGGAAAAATGTCACCTTTGATGGGAAAGAGCTTCGTTTCGAAGTCAATCTCTTTGATTTTACAGGAGATATCTATGGTCATACCCTGACCATTCATTGGTTGGATAAGATACGAGAAATGGTCAAATTCGATGGGATCGATCAACTAGTGGCGCAACTAGAAGAAGATGAAGCAGTTTCACGAAACTGGACCAAGAGAGTGGGACAGAAGTCCTAGCCTCTCAATTGTTTTTGGATTGTCGAGCAAGACGCAGTGGTTGAGTGGGCTCTACTACGCTGATTTCATCAGCTTTTACAGCCCTACTCAACTGTGCGGAGGTGGGACGACGAAATCGAATTCTAACGAATGACCGATTTCTGTCCCACTCTCTTTTTTCGGGCCTCTTCTTGGGAAAAATGAAAGGGATTTCTTTTTTCCACTGAAATTCAGAAAAATCGTCGAGAAATCAAAAAAGCGCTTTTCAAGCACCTATTTTTTTTGTATAATAGAGTCAGATAGTTATATATAAAAAAAGAAGTGAACCACATGATTACATTATTTTTATCACCGAGTTGTACATCATGTCGAAAAGCTCGGGCTTGGTTAAAAAAGCACGATGTTCCATTTAAAGAACACAATATTATGACAAGTCCTTTGAGCAAACAGGAGTTGACAAGTATATTGGCCTTGACCGAAAACGGAACAGACGACATTATTTCAACTCGTTCAAAAATTTTTCAAAAATTGGATGTTGATGTTGAAGATTTATCTATCTCAGCCTTGATCCATCTGATTGAGGAAAATCCTAGTCTCTTGCGGAGACCGATTATTTTGGATAACAAACGCATGCAGATTGGCTTTAACGAAGATGAAATTCGGGCCTTCTTGCCACGGAGTTATCGCAAACAAGAGTTACGCTCTGCCACTCTAAGAGCAGAAATAAACTAAGAAGTATGTCGAATGCAAAAAAATTATAGTTACCCACTGGACTTATCGTGGAGCACTGAAGAGCTTGCTTCAGTGCTTTCTTTTTTCAATAAAGTTGAAGAAGCCTATGAAAGTAAGGTAGAAGCCAAAGAATATATGGAAGCCTACCGGGCTTTTAAGAAGGTCGTGCCTAGTATCGGAGAAGAAAAGCGTCTTGGACGGGAGTTCGAAGAAGTGAGCGGTTATTCTCTCTATCGTGCGACCCAGGCTGCAAAGCAAAAAGAGGAAGGATGGTTTTCTCTTGAAGAATAAGTTAGAGTTTGCTAAACAAATCGTTTTAGAGGCTGGAGACTACTTGCGTCTTCATCTCCATGATGACTTGATGATCTCAAAAAAGACGGGGCCGACAGATTTAGTCACCCAGATGGACCAACAGGTTCAAAAGGATTTGGTTGAAAAAATCACACATCGCTACCCAGATGATCGGATTTTTGCGGAGGAAGATGGTCTTCGCTCCCCAATTTCAGAAGGATCCGTTTGGGTGATTGATCCTATTGATGGGACCAATAATTTTGTGACCCAAAAGGAAGATTTTGCGGTGATGGTGGCCTACTTTGAAGACGGAATTGGTCAGTTTGGCCTGATTTACGATGTGATGCGGGATCACCTTTTTTACGGGGGTGGAGAATTCCCTGTGTATCGCAATGAGGTTGAACTGACCCCCTTTGTGGACCAACCTCTGGAAAACTTTCTGATTGCTTCAAATGTCGGCATGCTTGAGAAAAATGACTGGGGCATGGCCGATCTTGGCATGGATTCTCTTGGCATTCGGGTCTACGGAAGTGCCGGTATTAGTTTTTCAAAAATTCTCTCAGGTGGGATTCTAGCTTATTTTAGCTATATCTGGCCTTGGGATTATGCCGCAGCTGCGATCATGGGGGAACAGTTGGGCTATACCGTTTTAAATCTAAATGGAGATAAACCTAGTTACCAGTCAGTGGAACCCATTATGATGGTTCCAAAAGTGAAGTTAACAGAAATTCAAACCTATCTTAAGAAAGGGAGAAGTTAAATGAATTTTCCCAATGGTTTTAAAGAAAAATACCAGCATCTTCTAGGTGAGGATGCTGCTGCTTTTTTTGCGACCTTTGAACAAGAAGCAGTATCGGCCTTTCGGACTAATCCTTTGAAAGAAGCGCAAAAAGCATTTGATGATCCGATTCCTAATACCCCTTGGGGCCATTATGGAAAGGTCTCAGGAAAATCCATCGAGCACGCAACGGGCTTGGTCTATTCGCAAGAGCCAGCTGCACAGATAGTGGCCCAAGTCGCTCAGCCGAAGCCAGGGATGAAGGTCTTAGACTTGGCCGCAGCTCCTGGCGGAAAGACCACCCAACTCTTGTCTTATTTGGACAATCAGGGACTCTTGGTCTCCAATGAGATCCACAAGGGCCGCTCGAAAATTCTTGTAGAGAATGTCGAACGCTTTGGTGCGCGAAATGTGCTAGTAACCAATGAGTCTGCCGATCGTCTGGC
Organism: Streptococcus sp. LPB0220; assembly: GCF_008727815.1. Taxonomy (NCBI): domain Bacteria; kingdom Bacillati; phylum Bacillota; class Bacilli; order Lactobacillales; family Streptococcaceae; genus Streptococcus; species Streptococcus sp. LPB0220. The sequence goes on from NZ_CP044230.1 coordinate 861,840, forward strand.
CAAAGTTTTCTCAGGCTTTTTTGATCTGATTGTACTAGACGCCCCGTGTTCAGGTGAGGGGATGTTCCGCAAGCAACCAGATGCCATGGACTATTGGTCTGTCGATTACCCTCGAGAGTGTAGTCTTCTTCAAAGAGAGATTCTAGAGGATGCTCTCAAGATGTTGCTTCCAGGTGGTTCCTTGGTGTATTCAACCTGTACCTGGGCTCCTGAGGAAAATGAAGAGATCGTATCCTGGCTTGTGGAAAACTATGATCTGGAGCTGGAAACTGTCGAGAAGATCAATGGTATGGCAGAAGGCATTGACCATCCAGAAACGGCGCGCATGTATCCTCATCTCTTTAAAGGGGAGGGACAATTTGTTGCTAAGTTCCGTTATCTAGGAGAGAATCGTCCTGCCAAAATCCCTTCCAAAAAGGACCAATTATCTGCGGAGCAAAAGAAATGGTGGCAGGAGTTTTCTAAGAAACACTTGAAGATCACTCTAGAAGGTGTCCTCGAAACCTTTGGGGACGAACTCTACTTGGTTCCGCTTGATTTACCAGATTTGCGCAAAGTAAAAATCGCCCGAAATGGCTTGCACCTAGGGACCTTCAAGAAAAATCGATTTGAACCTAGTTTTGCCTTGGGCCTTGCTCTGAAACCGAGTGAGGTAAAAGAGACCGTTTCGATCACGCCTGAAGACTTTGTTCATTATGTGGCGGGAGAGACGGTTCAATTGAAGGAAACGCATCCAAATGGATGGTACCAGGTCCTTGTTGAAGGCAATGGTTTGGGCTTTGCCAAAGTGACCGGCCAGACCCTGAAAAATTTCTATCCAAAGGGGCTTCGTTTTAGGTAAAATGCTGGGCAAAGAACCCGTTCTATGATATAGTGGAAGTACAGGTTTTTTTGAAAAAAACTTGTCAAAATCATAAGTGAAATAGTGAAATATCAAGGAGACATGATTTGAAAAAGTCTAAAAAGCTGATCCTAGGACTAGCGACGATCGCATTAGCAGGAAGTTTATCTGCTTGTGCTTCTTGGATCGATCGCGGAGAATCCATCACTGCTGTAGGATCGACTGCCTTACAACCCTTGGTTGAAGGAGTAGTCGATCGCTACATTGAAGAACATCCTGGTAAGATTGTGAATGTACAAGGAGGAGGTTCTGGTACAGGACTTTCACAAGTTCAATCTGGCGCTGTAGATATCGGAAATAGTGACCTTTTTGCAGAGGAAAAATCTGGAATTGATGCCTCTAGTCTGGTCGACCATCAGGTAGCCGTAGCAGGGACAGCCATCATTGCCAATAAAAATATCTCAATCGACAATTTGACAACAGAGCAATTGCGAAAGATCTTTACGGGTGAATATACCAACTGGAAGCAATTGGGAGGTCCAGATCTTGAAATCACGATTGTGAACCGAGCGGTTGGTTCTGGTAGCCGTGCTGTCTTTGATGCCATTATTATGGATGGCAAACAACCCAAGCAGGCTCAAGAGCAAGACTCTAATGGAATGGTGAAAAACATCGTTTCTCAGACGCCAGGAGCCATCTCTTATCTAGCCTTTACCTACTTGGATAGCAGTGTTAAAACCATGAAGCTTAATGGCTATCAACCAACTAAAGCCAATGTCGTCAACAATAACTGGCCAATCTGGTCTTATGAACACATGTATACCAAAGGAAAACCCAATGAGTTGTCTAAAAAATTCATTGACTACATGATGACCGATGAGATCCAGCAAAAAGTTGTTGGCAAGATGGGTTATATCCCGATCAATGACATGAAAGTTACCCGTGATTTAAAAGGGAATGTGACAAAAAAATAAAAGAATTAGGTAAAAAATGAACGAAGTAGCAAAAAAAATGCTGACGAAATCAAAAAACTCCCGCCTAGAAAAATTTGGGAAAACCATTACTTTTTTATGTATGAGTTTGATTGTCGTGGTCGTTGCCATGATTTTGATTTTCGTGGCCCAAAAAGGTTTATCGACTTTCTTTGTCAATAAAGTCAATATCTTTAGTTTTCTATTTGGGAGTACTTGGAATCCTGCTGCAAAGGAATTCGGAGCCCTACCAATGATTCTAGGTTCCTTTATTGTAACCTTGCTTTCTGCCCTCTTGGCAACGCCGTTTGCCATTGGTGCAGCAGTTTTCATGACAGAAGTCTCACCCAAAGGAGCTCGTTTCTTGCAACCAGCAATTGAGCTCTTAGTGGGGATTCCATCAGTTGTTTACGGATTCATTGGCCTTCAAGTGGTCGTACCATTTACGCGTAGTCTCTTTGGTGGGACTGGTTTTGGGATTCTCTCAGGGGTCTTTGTCCTCTTTGTTATGATCCTGCCAACTGTCACCTTTATGACGACCGATAGCCTCCGAGCTGTGCCCCGTCATTACCGGGAAGCTAGTATGGCCATGGGAGCGACCCGTTGGCAAACTATTTGGCATGTCACGCTCAAGGCAGCCCGCTCTGGAATCTTTACAGCGGTTGTATTTGGTATGGCGCGTGCCTTCGGGGAAGCCTTGGCTATCCAGATGGTAGTCGGAAACTCGGCAGTAGTACCCACCTCGCTCACAACACCAGCTTCCACTCTCACCTCTATTTTGACTATGGGAATTGGAAATACCGTCATGGGTACGGTCAATAACAATGTCCTTTGGTCACTCGCCTTGGTATTGCTCCTCATGAGTCTTGCCTTTAACAGTGTGATTAAACTGATTACGAAAGAAAGAGGTAAGAAGAACTATGCACGCTAAACGAATGGATAAAATTGCCACAGGACTGCTGTATGCTATTTCAGGGATCATCGTTGCGATTCTTGCCTCATTGATCCTTTATATCTTGGTCCGTGGCTTGCCCCATGTATCTTGGCACTTCTTGACTGGGAAATCTTCTTCTTATCAAGCAGGAGGAGGGATCGGAATTCAATTGTATAATTCCTTCTTCCTCTTGGTTATTACCTTGGTGATTTCCTTCCCACTTTCTCTTGGAGCTGGGATTTACCTCTCTGAGTATGCTAAAAAAGGTCGCTTGACCAATTTGGTTCGTACCTGTATTGAAATCTTGTCTTCTTTGCCATCTGTCGTTGTAGGTCTCTTTGGTTACTTGGTTTTCGTTGTCCAGTTCAAATACGGATTTTCGATCATTTCAGGGGCCTTGGCCTTGACCGTCTTTAACCTGCCACAGATGACTCGCAATATCGAAGATAGCTTGCAACACGTCCACCATACGCAGCGCGAAGCAGGTCTAGCTCTGGGCTTGTCTCGCTGGGAAACTGTGATCCATGTCGTGGTACCAGAAGCTCTTCCAAGTATTATCACCGGGGTCGTCTTGGCCTCTGGACGGATCTTTGGGGAAGCCGCTGCCTTGATCTATACTGCAGGTCAATCGGCTCCAGCCCTTGATTGGTCAAACTGGAATATCTTTAGTGTGACCAGTCCGATTTCGATCTTCCGTCAGGCTGAAACCTTGGCCGTCCATATCTGGAAGGTCAACAGTGAAGGAACTATTCCAGACTCGATCGAAGTCTCAGCCGGTTCTGCCGCAGTTCTTTTGATCTTTATCTTGATCTTTAACTTTGGAGCGCGCAAACTTGGAAGTTACCTCCATAAAAAACTAACATCTGCTTAAAGGAGAAGAAATGTCAAAATACAATTGGGATGAGAGACACATCATTACTTTTCCTGAAGAAAAGGTGGTCCTATCGACCAAAGATTTGCATGTCTATTATGGAACGAACGAGTCTATTAAAGGCGTCGACATGCAGTTTGAAAAGAATAAGATTACAGCCTTGATCGGTCCTTCAGGATCTGGGAAATCCACCTACCTTCGTAGTTTGAACCGGATGAATGATACCATCGATATTGCGCGTGTTACGGGTGAAATTTGGTATGAAGGAATCGATGTCAATCGTCCAGATATCAATGTTTATGAAATGCGCAAGCACATTGGGATGGTTTTCCAACGGCCCAATCCTTTTGCCAAATCGATTTATAAAAACATCACCTTCCCGCATGAACGCGCTGGAGTCAAAGACAAGAAGATCTTAGACGAATTGGTCGAAACTTCTTTGAAACAGGCAGCCCTATGGGATCAGGTCAAGGATGACCTTCATAAATCAGCCTTGACACTTTCAGGTGGCCAACAGCAACGACTTTGTATCGCACGTGCCATCTCTGTGAAGCCAGATATCTTACTCATGGATGAGCCTGCTTCAGCGCTTGATCCGATCGCGACAGCGCAATTAGAAGAAACCATGCTTGAGTTGAAGAAGGATTATACGATTGTCATCGTGACCCACAGCATGCAACAAGCAGCCCGTGTTAGCGATTATACCGGTTTCTTCTACTTAGGAAACCTCATTGAGTACGATAAGACTTCGAATATTTTCCAAAATGCGAAATTGCAATCGACCAACGATTATGTATCTGGTCACTTTGGATAAAGTAAAATGACAACAAAAAGGAAAATAGAATGACAGAACCAATTTTGCAAGTCAAGGACTTGTCGGTTTATTACAATAAAAAGAAGGCTCTAAATAGCGTCTCCTTGGACTTTGCTCCAAAGGAGATTACGGCCTTGATTGGTCCTTCAGGATCAGGGAAATCTACCCTTTTAAAAGCCATTAACCGCATGGGTGACCTCAACCATGAGGTCACCACCACAGGAACCATCCTCTACAATGGACATAATATCTATGGACCACGGACCGATACGGTCGAATTGCGTAAGGAAATCGGAATGGTCTTCCAACAACCCAATCCTTTCCCAATGTCCATTTATGATAATGTGACCTATGGATTGATGATTAATGGTGTCAAGGACAAGGCTGTCTTGGATGAAGCAGTTGAAACCTCTTTGAAACGCGCTTCCATCTGGGATGAAGTCAAGGATCGCCTGCATGATTCGGCTATTGGACTTTCCGGTGGTCAGTAGCAGCGGGTCTGTGTGGCGCGGGTTCTTGCGACCAGTCCAAAGATTATTCTTTTGGATGAGCCAACTTCAGCGCTAGACCCGATTTCAGCTGGGAAGATTGAAGAAACCTTGTATGGACTAAAAGACCGCTACACCATGCTCTTGGTGACACGCTCCATGCAACAAGCAAGTCGGATTTCCGATAAAACTGCCTTTTTCTTGGATGGCGATTTGATTGAGTACAATGACACCAATGAAATGTTCTTGAACCCAGCTAAGAAAGAAACAGAAGACTATGTCTCTGGTAAATTTGGATAGGAAGAAAATAAAATGTTACGAGTTCAATTTGAAGAAGATTTAGAGAAGTTGCATAACCAGTTTTATGCAATGGGAAATGAAGTGTTGAGTCAGATCAACCGTACGGTCCGCGCTTTCGTGACCCATGACCGTGAATTGGCCCGCCAAGTTATCGAAGATGATGCGGAGATCAACGACTACGAAGTGAAGTTAGAGCGCAAATCCTTTGAGATTATTGCCCTTCAACAGCCCGTTTCACAAGACCTTCGTGTCGTGATGACTGTCTTAAAAGCGGTCTCTGACTTAGAGCGGATGGGTGACCACGCAGTATCAATTGCCAAGGCAACCATTCGCATGAAAGGGGAAGTCCGTATTCAATCTGTTGAGGAAGAGATCAGCAAGATGGGCCGTGAAGTCAAAGATTTTGTCGAAGCGACACTAGATGTTTACCTCAAAGGCGATGTGGATTTGGCCTATGAAGTTGCGACACGAGACGAAGTCATCAACCATTACTTCGATAGCATCCAAGAATTAGCAACAGAAGAAATTCGGAAAAATCCTGAGTCCATCGTGACAGGACGGGATTATTTCCAAGTGATCAACTTCTTGGAACGTATCGGAGATTATGCAAAAAACATCTGTGAATGGGTGGTTTACTTCGAGACAGGTAAAATTATCGAAATGTAAGATCATGGAGTCTTTTCGATCACAGACAGGCATTGTCATGCTTGTCTTTTCTTTTATCTTAACTTTGTGATAAAATAGTTTTGTTAGGGCTTTTCATTGGAAAGCATGAAACATTTAAAGGAGGAAATTATGCAAGCAGTTGCACATTTTGTAGAAACATTTGTTCCAGAACATTACGAAGTGTTTTTGGATTTAAGTCGTAAAACCAAGACCTTTAGCGGTCGTGTGGTGATCACAGGTCAAGCCAAGGCGGACAAGATCTCGCTTCACCAAAAGGATTTGACCATCGAAACAGTAGAAGTAGCAGGTCAAGCCCGTCCATTTACGGTTGATGATGACAATGAAGCAGTCTATGTTGAATTGGAAGGCACAGGTCAAGTGACAGTTACCCTGACCTATTCTGGTAAGATCACAGACAATATGACTGGGATTTACCCATCTTATTACAGCATTGATGGTGTGAAGAAGGAAGTCCTTTCTACTCAGTTTGAGAGCCATTTTGCGCGTGAAGCCTTTCCAAGTGTGGACGAGCCTGAAGCCAAAGCAACGTTCGATCTTTCTTTGAAATTTGACCAAGAAGAAGGGGAAATTGCCCTTTCAAATATGCCTGAAATCGATGTGGAAAACCGCAAAGAAACAGGAATTTGGAAATTTGCTACGACTCCTCGCATGTCTTCTTACCTCTTGGCCTTTGCGGCTGGAGATCTTCAAGGGATCACAGCCAAAACAAAAAATGGCACTCTTGTAGGTATCTATTCAACCAAGGCACATCCGTTGAAAAACTTAGAATTTTCTCTTGATGTCGCGGTACGTGTCATCGAATTTTATGAAGACTATTATGGCGTGAAGTATCCAATTCCTCAATCCCTTCACGTAGCGCTTCCTGACTTCTCAGCTGGAGCCATGGAAAACTGGGGCTTGGTGACTTACCGTGAAGTCTATCTCCTTGTAGATGAAAACTCAACTGCAGTTAGTCGTCAACAAGTCGCTCTTGTAGTTGCTCACGAATTGGCTCACCAATGGTTTGGTAACCTAGTAACCATGAAGTGGTGGGATGACCTCTGGTTGAACGAAAGTTTTGCCAACATGATGGAATATGTATCTGTCAATGCCATCGAACCAAGCTGGAATATCTTTGAAGACTTCCAAACAACAGGTGTTCCATTGGCCTTGAAACGCGATGCAACCGATGGGGTTCAATCTGTCCATGTGGAAGTTAAACACCCTGATGAAATTAATACTCTTTTTGACCCAGCCATCGTCTACGCTAAAGGTAGCCGCCTCATGCATATGCTTCGTCGCTGGTTAGGGGATGACGCATTCCGTAAAGGTCTCAAGGCTTACTTTGAAAAACACCAATACGGCAATACCATCGGTCGTGACCTTTGGAATGCCCTAGGTGATGCATCTGGCCGTGATGTAGCAGCCTTCATGGATTCTTGGTTGGAACAACCTGGTTATCCTGTCCTTACAGCAGTGGTAGAAAATGATACCTTGAAGATCAGCCAAAAACAATTCTTCATCGGAGAACATGAAGACCAAGGCCGTCGATGGGTTGTGCCATTGAACAGCAACTGGTCTGGTATTCCAGATACACTTGAAACAGAAACGCTTGAAATCCCAGGTTATGCTGCCCTTGCTGCTGCAAATAGTGAACCGCTTCGTTTCAATACGGAAAATACAGCTCACTACATTACCGATTACCAAGGAGAGCTCTTGGATGCGATTGTAGACAATATGGCTTCCTTGGATAACTTGAGCAAGCAACAAATCCTTCAAGAACGCCGTCTCTTGGCAGAAAGTGGTGTCATCTCTTATGCAAGTCTCTTGCCAGTCATCGAGAAATTGACCCAGGAAACGTCTTATTTGGTTGTATCTGCAGTTTCATCAATCCTTCAAGGACTCAGCCTCTTTGTGGATGAAGGGACGGAAGTAGAAGCAGCCTATAAGAAGTTGCTCGTAACCTTCAACCAATTCAACTTTGAACGCCTTGGTTTTGAACCAAAAGCTGGAGAAGCGGATGAAGATGAAATGGTTCGTCAATTGGTTATTTCAAATATGATCAAGGGAGACGATGCCAAAGCAAGCGCCAAAGCAAGTGAAATCTATGCAGCCCATGCAGAGGATATCAGCAAGCTTCCAGCCGCTATTCGTTTACAAATCTTGATTAACCAAATCAAACACCATGAAAGCAAAGAGTTGACTGATTTGTACTTGAACACTTATGCTCAAGCGACAGATGGTAACTTCAAGCGTCAATTGTCGACAGCTCTGGCTTATACAACCGATGCAGACACAGTTGAAAAGATTTTGACAGAGTGGAAGAACAAGGATGTTGTGAAACCACAAGACTTAGCAATGAGTTGGTATTTGACCTTCTTACATCATGAGTTCACTCAAGAATCTGCCTGGACTTGGGCGCGTGAAAATTGGGAATGGGTTAAAGCAGCTCTTGGCGGAGACATGAGCTTTGACAAGTTTGTCATCTACCCAGCCAATACCTTCAAAACAGCAGAGCGCTTAGCAGAATTCAAAGCCTTCTTTGAACCACAATTGTCTGATATGGCTATCAGCCGAAACATCAGCATGGGAATCAAGGAAATCGCAGCGCGTGTGGATTTGATTCAACGGGAAAAAGCAGCAGTAGAAGCCGCTATCCTTGCTACGAACTAAATTTAAAAAAATGCTACAGAATGAATTCTGTAGCATTTTTTTTTTTTTTCAATGAATCATCAGTATTGGATATCAAAGGAGAAGGAGCATTAGTTTATTGGACTTGGTAAGAGAATTTCCGTTCGATAGTGGCTATTTTCTTTGAATCGCTTGATAGTTCCTTGGTATTCTTGTACTAGGGCATCAACGTTTCGCAAGCCCCAACCATCTCTTTGACGTGTTTTACGAGTCTCTTGTTCCTGTTCATTAAAGGTATTGTTGATCGAAATAAATAGATTTTGTTGAAAATAACGTATATTCAGAGACAATGTTCTCTCTGATTTATCAGTCAATCGAAGACAGGCTGAAATACTATTATCCAAACAATTTCCTAAAATAACAGCTAGAACATCTGGCTGAATAGATAGTTCTTGTGGGATAAAGCAGTTAATATCCAATTCAATTTCATCTTCCACATCGTGCAGTTTTTGATTCAGTAAATAATTAACCGTTGGATTTTTGGAGTAAAAGGTTTGTTTTCCTGAAATACTATCGGTTAACGACTGAAGGTACTCTCTAGCCTCATCAGGATTTTCTTCTAGAAGTGCCAAGAGGGTTAAATGTTTATTTTTTAAGTCATGCCGAAGACTTTGCAATCGTTGGTATTCTTCTTGAGACTGCTGTGTTTCTCTTAATTGGAATTGAAGTTGTTCTTTATCTAATTTATTTTGATAATAAGCGTGCTGTTGTTGAGAAAGATGTAAGGTAAAATACAGCGAGGAAAACGACAATACAATAAGAGACAAGAGTGAAATGACAGAAAGATAATCTGGTCCAAATACTTGCCCTTGAATAGCAGATACAGTAAAGGCAAAAATAATCGATAAAATCGGCACGATAAATTGATAAAGCCAATTTCTTCTAGATGTTGCCATGCTTAACTTTTGATGTGTTCGAAATAGCTGTCGAAGAACAAGAGTGATCACAGTTGAAAAAAGAAAACTGATGGCAAGGTAACCACTAATCAGTTCTAAATTTTTCGATACTTTTGACAGTGGAAGAAATAGTTGGATAGCTTGATTGAGGACAGCTCCGGCTAATAATGTCAGGCTTGTTTGTAAGAATATCCAAAAGGAAGAATCACGAAAGGAGTAGCCAAAATAGAGTCCTACAAGAGAGGATTCTACAATACTCAGGAAGAGATTGCTAACTAAAAAAACGCGACTTTCTAAAAATAGAAACACAAGAGCCACATGAAAAAGAAAGCAACAACAAAGGACTAGAAGTATCTCTTTTGAATGTTTACTTTTGGATATTGGCCTATAAAATAAAACACTTGCTAGAAATAAGTCAAACAAGATACTAATAATCCGAAATCCTATTAGCATTAGAAATTCCTTTCACTGAGATAGTTATAGTATTTTTCTTTAAAAGAAGACTGGAACTTACGACTAATTGGAAGTGAATGCTCCTCGGTTCCATTGAGCAAAATAGTTACTGTTTTCGCATCAAAATCTTTGATATATTTGGGATTTACAATATAAGAAGCATGAATTTGAATAAAATAATCAGGTAGTTTATCTAAAATTTCTTGAGTTTTCAGTAAGGACTTATAGGTATCTGCCAGTGTGTAAATAAAAACGGAACGCTTATCTTTCTCAAAATAGGTAATGTCACTTAAAGGAATAGAGTAACTTTGTTTTCCAAATGAGAAGTTAAAGATGGTTTGTCCTAAATCTAAATAACGCAAGATCCTATCTAATACCTTATTTAACCTTTGGGGTTCAATGGGTTTTACTAAGTAATCAAAAGTCTGTACTTCAAATACTTGTTCCATGTAATCACGATAGCTGGTCACAAAAATAATGGGGATAAAAGGATTGAACTGACGAATTTCACGTGCAAGGTCAATTCCAGTAATTTGTGGCATATCAATATCCAAAAAAACACAATGTGTATCACTTGTTAACTGTTCTAGCATTTTTTGTGGATTTGTATATAGTTTTGTTTCTACAGGAACCTTGTCGTAAGAAAGTAAATACTGTTCTAACTGACTAGCATCTCTAGTTGAGTCATCACAAATAACGACGTTTAACATAAGTCCCCCTTATCAAATTGAGTTGGCTAATTATGACACTAAAATGGTAAATCATGACGTAAACCATGGAAAGTCATATGTTTATTATACAATAATCTTATCAAAAATGAAGGAAGCTGGGAAAATCTTCTCAGTCTTGAGTGATGAGATGAAGACATTTGCGACACTGACTATTAAAGATTTGACAAAATCATTTGATAAGCAACATTTTGCTAATAATCATATTTCCTTAGAAATAGAAGCTGCTAAAATTACAGCCTTTTTAGGACACAATGGTGCTGGTAAGTCCACCCTCTTAAATCAAATGATTGGTTTTACCAAACCTGATAAAGGAGACGTTTGCTATGGAGACATTTCTTTTGTACAGAATCGTAAACAAGCTCGCTCAATGATGAGCTATATGTCGCAACAGTATGCACCACTTGAGAAATTGACGGTGGAACAAAACATAGAAATGCTTGGAAGAATGAGAGGATTAAACACCTTAGATTTACAAAAAGAAATGGATCAGCTCTTAACCGACTTGGAAATTAAGGAGTACCGGGCAAAACAAGGAAAGGATCTCTCAGGCGGTTTAAAGCGTCTAACTTCTTTTGCAATGGCTTTAATCGGATCTCCGACCATCATTCTTCTTGATGAACCGACAAATGATGTTGATCCAATACGTCGTGAAAAACAATGGCAATTATTACAGAAGCTGGCGCATAAAGGTCATACCATTATTATCGTGACGCATAATCTTTTGGAAGTTGAAAAATATGCAGACAACTATGCCTTATTTAACCATGGGAAGTTAATCAAATCAGGCCCAGTTCAGCAAATAACCTATCAAAAGCAGTATCAAATCTCTTTTGAGTTTAGGAATGAAGATAGCTTAGCTCTATTTCAAGATTATACCATCATCAATGGTTCGATTTGCCAGATTGAAATAGAAGAGGAGGAGTTAACAAGACTGCTACCAAAACTAACACAGGAATTGGATAGAAAGAATATTTTTAATCTGTCACTTACTCAGAAAAACGTATCCATTTCAGATCTTTATAGAGAGGAGTTGACAAACTGATATGACTCAATTTTTTTACTTACTTCGTTGGAACTATCTTCGTCAAAAAAATCTATTTCTACTCTTTACACTAGCTCAGGTTCTGTTATCCATTTCACTTCTTTTTGGTTATCCACTAGTGATCGGTGAGATTGATACGACAGCTGCCTACTATCTCTCTTCTGGTTCAGTTCTGATAGGAATCATTTCTATTGGCTGTACGATCTCATCCCCTGTTATAGCAAATGCGAAGTCAGAAGGACATGTAGACTATGTACGAGCTCTTCCAATACCACGAATTCTGATTTCCTTAGCAGATCTTTGGATGTGGATGATAGCTATTTTGCCTGGAGTGTTCATTTCTGTCATACTGGGCTATTTTCGTTTTTCTGTCCACCTAAATGTATCTGTTCTGGCTGTTTTCATCCTATTTCTGATCTGTCTTACGATGATCAGTCTTGGATTTGCCATTGCCTATACTTTTTCTCCCAATATTGTCACGCTGATGTCTCAGTTGATTCTCATGATTGGTTTGATGTTTTCACCAATCATGTACCCAGCAAGTCGTCTTCCAGATTGGATAAACCATCTCTATCATGTTCTTCCATTTGTCCCTTCTGTCAAACTCCTACGAGCTTGTGTCTATAGTCATGGTCACGTCTCATTTTTTGACTTCACTATTCTGATTATCTGGATTTTGCTAACACAGTTACTGATCTTGAGAGTTCTTTATAAGGAAAAATAAAGGAAGGAGGATCTATGTTTTTCATCATTAAAACAGTGTTCTCTTTAAAAGGAGTTCAATTGAAAAGATTTATACATGTTTCCCCATAACAAAAATCAACATCTGCGTTCAGATGTTGATTTTTTTAATATATCCGCTAATCCCTTTGTATCTTATTTGAAATACCAGTGGTGTTTGAGACTGGCAAAAATCGCCTTGCTGGTGATCGTGATGATGACCAGTTTGATGAGGTCGGCAAGGATAAAGGGAGCAACGACCAAAGTAAATGCTTTTTGGAGATCGGTATGCGTGACCAGCATAAAGCCGATAGCTCCTGACACAAAGAGGAGAGCACTACTGAGGAGATTGGCCAAAAAGATAGTGAAAATGCTGGATTTAGCATTGGTAAATAGAGACGTGATCCATGCTCGGAATGGGAAGAAGAGGAGGAAACCAGCAGTAGGACCAAGGAAATGTGAAGCACCACCAGCACCTCCGGCAAATACTGGAAAACCTAAGAAGCCTAAAAGCAGGTAAAGACAGACTGTGACAAAGGCATGGCTGGGTTTATAGATGGTCCCGATGATCCCGATCATGAGTGTCTGTAGGGTCAAAGGAATTGGACCAAATGGAATGGTGAATTGAGATAGGACGGAGATCATGGCCACTCCAATGGAGATGAGAACTAAGGGAAAGATTTTCTTCATAACAGTTAACCTCGTATTTATTTTATGGTAACTATTCTACAATAAGGGGCTCAACCTGTCAATAGCCCACACTTGTTTTAGGATTTTTTAAGTAAAAATTTAGGCAGGCTTAAGACTCCTGAAGTATAATCGCTTTACTAAAGGATCGAGCTCCCTTTAAATTTTTAAAAGACAAGTGCTTGTACAAAAAGATAAAAGGTAAAAAGATGAATCAAAAAGAAACAAAACAAGTAGTCGAAACGCAAGAATCCAAAGAAAAAATGGTTGTCCTAAAACGAAGTCCTAAGTGGTGGATTGGCATGGCAGCAGTTGGTGGATTGTTAGTTGGTGCTGGAAGCGGCTTTGGTGTCGGTGTCATCGCCTCTCAATCCTCCAATAACCAACAATTTTCTCAACCGGTCCAAACGGGTCAGAACCAAGGATCCAATCAGCAACAAAATAGTCAAAATAGCCATGTTTCACAAGGAAACCAGCAAAATGGTGGCCCACAGGATGGCGGTCCTCAAAGCGGTGGTCCACAAGGTGGTGGCCAAGGACAAGGCGGCCCACAAGGTGGCGGTCCGGGTCAAATGCCACAAGAAGGCAATGGTGGCCCACAAGGGAATGATCCAGATAATGGCATGAACCAATCTGGCGGACAAGAAGGGAACCAGGGGTTCTCTAAAAAGTCCAATAAGAAGAATTCAAAAAATAAAAACAAGACGAGTGACAGTCAAAGTAACAAAGAAAACACGACAAACTCATAGAATTAGCCTTCCTCAGGCAGGCTGAATTTGATCATAAAACCAGGTTCTAAACTATAGGAAATGAAGGGAAGTCGTGTTATAATGGTTAAGAATAGATTAGAAAGACTCACTCACGAAAGAGAAGAGGATACGACAATGATTAAAATTCTATTGGTCGAAGATGACCTTGGTTTATCAAATTCAGTATTTGATTTTTTAGATGATTTTGCGGACGTTATGCAGGTCTTTGACGGAGAAGAAGGTCTTTATGAAGCAGAAAGTGGCATCTATGATTTGATTTTGCTGGACCTCATGCTTCCTGAAAAAGACGGTTTCCATGTCTTGAAAGAATTGCGTGAAAAAGGCGTGACAACCCCTGTTTTAATCATGACAGCTAAAGAAAGCCTGGATGACAAGGGACACGGCTTTGAGCTAGGGGCAGACGATTACCTCACCAAGCCTTTCTACCTGGAAGAGCTTAAGATGCGGATTCAAGCCCTCTTGAAGCGCTCAGGAAAGGTCAATGAAAATACCCTTAATTATGGCAATTTGAAGGTCAACTTATCTACCAATTCGACTTACGTGGACGATAAGGAAGTGGAACTTCTTGGGAAGGAATTTGATCTCTTGGTCTACTTCCTTCAAAACCAAAATGTCATCCTTCCAAAGACACAGATTTTCGATCGCCTTTGGGGCTTTGACAGTGATACGACCATCTCTGTTGTTGAAGTCTATGTTTCAAAAATCCGTAAGAAATTAAAAGGTACCGATTTCGTTGAGAGCTTGCAAACATTGCGCAGTGTGGGGTATATCTTAAAAGATGCTAACCAGAATTAAGAAAACTGTCGGAGAAGATGATTTTTCCTACTTCATCCGATATTTTGGGCTCTTTACTTTGATATTCTCAGCCATGACCCTGATTATCATCCAGGTCATGCGCTCGAGTCTCTATACAACGGTCGATGAAAACCTCAAGACTCTCAGTCAGGATCCATACTCACTTGTAGCGATTGCTTATCGAGACCAGCGACAGTCAAATACCAAAGGAGATGATAATGATCATGAGATGATGATCCCAGATCATGATAAATCAGAACCTAAAGGGGATGTCACATCCAATACCACTGTTGTTTTGCTCAATAAAAAATATGAAAACTTGACAACCGGTAATGGGTTTTTAAACTTCAAAACGGTGACGTTTGGTCGAAAGCTCCTCAACAAGGTTTCCCAGCTTCAAATTACAAATAGCTATGGGAAAAAAGAAAGTTACCGGGCTTATATGGCAGAGTTGAGTTTATCTGATGATGAAAGTGATAGTGATATCAAGTATGCGGTTGTCATGACCAATATCAGTCAGCTAGAGCAGACCAGTGAAGAGCACGAAAGCCAAATCGCCCTTGTCATGATCTGCTTCTGGGGAATCTCTTTATTCGCTAGTCTCTTCTTAGCACGTCTCAGCGTCAAGCCCCTTCTTGAGAGTATGCAAAAGCAAAAGGCTTTCGTGGAAAATGCTTCCCATGAGTTGCGGACGCCTTTAGCAGTTCTGCAAAATCGCCTCGAAACGCTTTTTAGAAAGCCTGAAGCGACCATTATGGAATCGAGTGAGAATATTGCATCCAGCTTGGATGAAGTTCGAAATATGAAGCTCTTGACTACCAACCTTCTTAACATTGCCCGAAGAGATGACGGCTTGAAGCCGGAGATGGAAGATATCGAACCAAGCTTTTTCGATCAGACCTTCTCGAATTTTGAGATCATTGCGGAAGAAAATGATAAACTCTTCCGAGGAGACAATCAGGTGGACAAAGTCATTTGTTCTGATAGAACGCTCCTCAAGCAATTGATGACCATTCTCTATGACAATGCCTTGAAATATACCGATGAAGATGGCGAGATCCAGTTTGAAGTCCAGTTGAAGGATAAAAATCTTCTTTTGAGAGTACTGGATAATGGTCCAGGGATTCGAGATGAGGATAAGAAACGGATTTTTGATCGTTTTTACCGGGTCGACAAGGCCAGAACCCGTCAGAAAGGTGGATTTGGTTTGGGGTTATCCCTCGCTAAGCAGATTGTAGAAGCCTTTAAAGGGACCATTCAAGTCAAAGATAATAAACCAAAAGGGACCATCTTTGAAGTGAAATTATCCATTAAGACGGAAAGTCGTAAAAAAAATCGTTCATAATTTTTAAAAAATAGAAAAGAGGAAAACCTATGAGTTCAAAAATGTTGCACACTTGCCTTCGTGTGGAAAACTTAGAAAAATCAATCGCTTTTTACCAAGATGCTTTTGGTTTTGAAGAAAAACGTCGGAAAGATTTCCCAGACTATAAGTTTACGATTGTTTATTTGGCCTTGCCTGGAGATGACTATGAGCTGGAATTGACTTACAATTATGATCATGGTCCATATGTCATCGGAGATGGCTATGCTCACGTTGCCTTGAGTACTCCTGATCTAGAAGGTTTGAATGCGGAACACAAGGCTAAAGGCTATGAAGTGACAGAACCAAAAGGTCTTCCAGGGACGCAACCGAATTACTATTTCGTTGTAGATCCGGATGGGTATAAAGTAGAAGTCATTCGCGAAAAATAAGAGGGATTAAAAATTAGGGGGCTGGGACAAAAGTCCTAGCCTCTCAATTATTTTTGGATTGTCGAGCAAGACGCAGTGGTTGAGTGGGCTCTACTACGCTGATTTCATCAGCTTTTACAGCCCTACTCAACTGTGCGGAGGTGGGACGACGAAATCGAATTCTAACGAATTACCGATTTCTGTCCCACTCTCTCTTTTTTATGAAACCATTTACAAAAAAGGAATGTTTTTTCGAGAGAAATTTGCTATAATAAAGTTATGAGATTCAAACACACGAAAACTATTTTATTAATCATTACAAATCTCCTTTTACTGAGTCTTTTGTATATCGGCTATCAAAAGATTCAAAGGGTTCGTGAACAAAAGGCCTATCAGGATCAGTTTGCCAAGGTCACCCAACTCGAGAAAAGCTCTGAAAAAGGGAAAGATGTTCAAGTTCAGAAAGGGATTTTAGGAACTTCTTATGTGACGGCTTATTATCCTACTAAAGATGGACAGCCTGTTGAGATTGTGAAAGAGAAGATCCAAGAAGACCTTCAGCGTCTAGGATCCGATGAGAAAACCAAGGAGCCAAAGCATTTGACCTTCTACCATAGTGAAGAAGCAGAAGCGCCTTTTGTTGGTTATCACCCTATCCAAATCAAACGGGCTGAATACCAGTACAAAAAAGGGAAATTCATCAAAGATGAGACGGTGAAGTTGCCCCTCTTTTACTTGGATGATGAGAACAATCCTCTGACCCTGAGCCAAGTTTTTGCGGATCCAGATGGAGCCAAGCAGATCTTTTTGGAGGAATTACGGGGAAATCTAGCCTTTCGTCAGCTGGACGAGGAAAGCATTGATCAAATGGTTGCCCACTTCTCAGAGTTGGATTTGAGCCAATGGGAATTCCAATATGAAAAAGGAAATTTCACCATTCCATTTCCAACCAAGGTTAAGGGAGATGATACCTTCACTGTTCCCTTGTCTAAATTCTATGATGTGATCGATTCAGAGCGCTTGCTTCCTGATGATCTAGCTTCTTACGAATCCTATATAGAAGAACGCCACCGTAAGATGATTGCTCTGACTTTTGATGATGGACCAGATCCAACCACGACTCCTCAGGCGCTGGCCATCTTAAAGAAATACAATGCTAAAGCTACCTTCTTTATGGTTGGAAAAAATGTCAGCGCGAATCCGGATATTGCTAAGCAAGTCCGCAAAGAAGGTCATCAAATCGGGAACCATACCTGGGATCATCCTCAGTTGCCAAAATTGAGCTTGGATAATGCTAAAAAAGAAATCTTGGATACCCAAGAAGCTATTCAAAAAGCGACAGGTGTGCAGACCAAGATTACCCGTCCTCCGTATGGAGCCATCAATAGTGCCATCCAATACGGTGTCGACCAATCCTTCATCATGTGGGATGTGGATAGCCTAGATTGGAAGACGCATAATACGACGGCTATTCTCAATGAAGTGAAAAAAGAAGTCAAACCGGGTTCGATTATCCTCATGCATGATATCCATCAAACCACGATTGACGCTCTACCGACCGTCCTTGACTACCTCAAATCACAAGGCTATACCTTTGTAACGGTGGATGAATTGTTGGATTATCAACTTGAAAGTCATCGCATTTATTACAATGGAAATTAACGTAAAAATCCTCTGCAGTTCATTCACTAGCAGAGGATTTTCTTATTCATTTAAAAAGAGTTCGGAATTTTTTAAAACCAGTTCACGTACAGAAGCGTATTTTTTTAAGGATTTGAGTTCTTTTGGGTGGGTGATAAAGGTGATTACATAGCCCTCACGCCCCATTCGTCCTGTTCGACCGGCACGGTGGGTATAGGTCTCCACATCACGAGGAATATCGTAGTTAATCACACACTCAAGATGTTCAATGTCGATTCCACGAGCGACTAAATCGGTGGCCAGCAAGAGGGTCAGCTGATGGTCTTTGAAGCGTTCCAGAATGACCTTGCGGTATTTGACATTGACATCGCTTGCGAGCGATACGGCCTCAACACCCCGGTATTGTAGTTTTTCTTCAGCACTACCCAGATCAGATAGGCTGTTGAAAAAAGCCAGACCACGAAAATCTTCGACGTAGGCGAGTTTGCGGAGCAATTCGACCTTGTCACGCCGATCCACTTGCATATAAAAATGTTGAATATTGTCCAAAGAAACTCCATCAACCGTAATGCGAAGGGTATTTTCTTCTAGCTGATCTGGATCGACCTTGGCTGTGGCGCTCATGTAGATATGTTGGTGGTCGCGGGGAGCATAGTGGCTGATCTTGTCGACGAAGTGGTACTGAGAATCACTCAGTAGTTGGTCAAATTCATCTAAAATGATGGTTTCCACATTCATCATTTTGATCTTTTTCAGCTTGATCAGTTCAAAGATCCGACCAGGCGTCCCAACCAGGATTTCGGGTCCTTTTTTGAGGCGTTCGATTTGCCGTTTTTGACTAGATCCTGAAAGGAAGAGTTGTGTCTGGAGACCGAGAGGCTCTGCCCATTGTTTGGTGACATCAAAAATTTGTCCTGCTAATTCTGTATTAGGAGCCAAAATCAAGAGTTGTTGGGCCTTCTTCGGTTTGAGTTTGAGCAAGCTCGGAAAGAGATAGGCGAGTGTCTTACCTGTACCGGTAGGACTGATCCCGAGGACATTTTCTCCTTCATAGATAGGGGAGAAGATCTGTTCCTGAATTTCAGTGAATGCATCAAATCCGAGTGTTTCTAACTGGTCTTTCCAGCTTTGTGGAAATTGTTCTTTCATTCTTTTTCATCCTTAAATTGTATTTCAGCGCTTTGACGCATCTGGTAGAGGGTTTCATGGACCTGCTCAGCTGTTTGTAACCATTCAAGATAAGCAGCAGGCTTTTGATGAGCGATGGCAAGGGCAAAGGCTTCCGCCTCTTCTTGCATTTGGTGTGGGCAGGGCTGGATTGGAAGGTCGATGACTTCCCCAGAATGGCTGACGAAGCGAGCCTGGTTGATGGCTGCTACAGCATTGAGAGTTAGTGTTCCAGTCTTGGTGTAGATTTCAGCAGGTAGATGGCTGGTGATATTTTTCCCTGCCTGAATAGCAACCTGAAAATCTGGATAAATCAAGACACCTTGACCATAGAGATCAACCGAATTGGGTAATTGCTGAGCGGTGTAGTGGCTGGAGAGTGGAGCTCCAAAGAAGCCAATGGCCAGGTAGAGGCAGTAGACTCCCAGATCCATCAAGGCTCCACCTGCATAGACATCTGAGAAAATATTGGGCATCTCACCTGCAAGAAGGGCTGGCAATTTAGAAGAATATTTGGCAAAGGTGAAGTTGGCACCCAATATTTCCTGGTTAGAGAGGAAGTTTTTAACTACTTGAAAGGCTGCTTCTTGGTAATTTCTGGCAGCTTCAAAGAGATAGACCTGGTGCTCATTAGCGAGCTTGATCAGTTCTTTCCATTCAGAAGGATTGGTCACAGCCGGTTTTTCAATGATGACATGCTTCTTGGCCAGAATAGCAAGCTTGGCCTGAGCGAAGTGAAGAGAATTAGGGCTAGCAATGTAGACCACATCCAGCTCACTGTCTAAGAAGTCGATGACATCCGTGTAGCAAGAGATCGCCCCATAAGGCTCACAAAACTCTTGAGCCGTCTTCATCTTTCTTGAATACACAGCCTGCAAGTGATAGTGGCCTGCCTGATGAGCAGCTGTAATAAATTCATGTGAAATCCAACTCGTACCAATAATTCCCAGCTTTAACATAAGGTGTCCTTCCGTAATCGATTCACTCTATTATACCATGAAAAGGGGGAGGGACGGGGTGAAAAATACTAGGGTTTACGAGAGTTTTCTGTTAAAATAGAAAGTGAATAAGTCAAGGAGTAAGAGATGACCATATCAGTTGTAGTCCCATGTTTTAACGAAGAAGAATCAATTCCATTGTTTTATCGAGAAATGGAACGTGTTCGGATGAAGATGGGAGAAAAGTTTGAATATATTTTTATAAATGATGGCTCTTCAGATGGTACACTATCCGTTCTTCGAAAGCTACATGTTACAGATTCAAATGTGCACTACCTTTCTTTTTCTCGAAATTTCGGAAAAGAGGCCGCACTATATGCTGGACTTGAGCGTGCTAGTGGTGAATATGTGACAGTCATGGATGTAGATTTGCAGGATCCCCCGGAGTTATTGATTGAAATGAAGCAGAAGTTGGAGGAACAGCCGAATTTAGACTGTGTCGGAACAAGACGCGTAACCCGTGACGGGGAACCACCGATCCGCTCTTTCTTTGCACGGATGTTTTATAAATTGATCAATCATATTAGCCAAGTGGAAATGGTGGACGGGGCGCGTGATTTCCGTTTGATGCGCCGTCCCATGGTCGATGCTATCATGGAGTTATCGGAGTACAATCGTTTTTCAAAAGGGATTTTTGCATGGGTAGGATTTGAGACAGAATACCTCGAATATAAAAATGTCGAGCGCGTGGCAGGAGAGACGTCTTGGAATTTTTGGTCCCTTTTTAAGTACTCGATTGAAGGGATTGTCAATTTCTCGGATGTCCCATTAAACATTGCCTTTATTGGTGGACTGTTATCTTGGATTTTGGCCTTTATCATGATGATTTTGATTGTAATCCGCACCTTGGTCTTTGGGGATCCAACTTCTGGATGGCCTTCCCTCATGACAGTGATTCTTTTCCTTGGAGGGTTCCAATTATTGACCATTGGGATTTTAGGGAAATATATTGGTAAGATCTTCATGGAAACCAAGAAACGTCCAATTTATGTTATCAAAGAGAAAAGCAAGTAAAAAGCAGAAAACTTCTGCTTTTTTTGCTATAATGATAGGGATAAAGCATTTGAAAGGAACGTAACATGATTTTAATTACAGGTGCAAATGGTCAACTTGGAACGGAGCTTCGCCATTTGTTAGACGAACGAAATGAAGAATATGTAGCTGTTGATGTAGCTGAAATGGACATCACAAATGCAGATAAAGTTGACGAGGTATTTGCGGAAGTAAAACCAACCTTGGTCTACCACTGTGCTGCTTACACAGCTGTTGATGCTGCGGAAGATGAAGGTAAAGAGTTGGACTATGCGATCAACGTGACTGGTACGGAAAATGTAGCAAAAGCGTCTGAAAAACACGGTGCAACCTTAGTTTATATCTCAACGGACTACGTTTTTGATGGTAAAAAACCTGTGGGACAAGAATGGGAAGTAGACGATCAACCAGATCCTCAAACAGAGTACGGTCGTACCAAACGTATGGGGGAAGAATTGGTTGAGAAACATGTCTCCAACTTCTATATCATCCGTACGGCTTGGGTCTTCGGGAACTACGGTAAGAACTTTGTCTTCACCATGCAAAATCTTGCGAAGACACACAAAACACTTACAGTCGTCAACGACCAACATGGTCGTCCAACCTGGACACGTACTCTTGCTGAGTTCATGACTTATTTGGCTGAAAACCGTAAGGAATATGGTTATTACCACCTATCAAATGATGCTGAAGAAGATACAACTTGGTATGACTTTGCAGTTGAAATCCTCAAAGATACGGATGTAGAAGTGAAGCCAGTGGATTCCAGCCAATTCCCAGCTAAGGCGAAACGCCCACTGAACTCAACAATGAGTTTGGCAAAAGCGAAAGCAACAGGATTTGTTATTCCAACTTGGAAGGATGCTTTGAAAGAGTTTTATAAACAAGAAGTGAAATAAATTTTTTGATAATATAAGAAAGGCCTTTCAGGTCTTTTTGTGTTATATTTACTTGTCTTTTACACATTTTATAAAAACTATAGTATAATAAGGAGAAAGTCTTTTGTAGGAGAAATATTTTTTCAAAGTATAATGAATGTATTAAAGAAGGTAAACATAATGAATGATAGAGATTTTTCAAAAATTTCTTCAAAACAGAATTATATTTGGAATATGTTAGGAACGATCTCATCATCTTTAGTGTCAGTTGTTCTTTTGTTGTTAGCTTCAAGGTTACTTGATCCAAAAAGTTCAGATATTTTCAGTATAGCCTTTGCATTGGGACAACAATTCTATGTGTTAGGATATTTTCAAATACGAAATATGCAGTCGACAGATGTACAAGAAAAATATACTTTTAATTCATATCATAACACTCGTATTGTGACGCTATTGTTAATGATACTAACTTCTTTTTTCTATATTATTATACAAGGATATGATTTGTATAAAAGTTTAATTGTGTTATTGTTAGTACTATATCGTGCGTTTGATGCTTATTCAGATGTATTTCAGGGTTTTTTTCAACAACATAATAGATCAGATTTAGCCGGAAAAATTTTATTTTATAGAAGTTGGGTCTGCATCATCATTTTTGGTTTGTGTTTATTTCTCTCAAATTCATTAATGATTTCAAGTGTTATAGTTTGTTTAGCAAATATTTTTCTTACAATAATTTTAGACTATAGAATTTCGAAGAAATTTTTTGATATTGATTTTTTACCATCATTGAAAAATGATAGTTCTAATATCATTTCAATTTTAAAAGATGCTTTCCCATTATTTTTAAATGGTTTTCTAATTACTTATGTTTATAATGAAGCTAAAATAGATATTGATACATTATTAGCACAGGGCTATTTTTCAAATGGTATTCAAAGAGATTTTAATGTTTTATTTATGCCGGTATTTGTTTTATCTCTGTTATTTTTCATTTTACGTCCATTAACAACTCAGCTATCAATTTATTGGTACGAAAAGAGATATAAATTATTTTACAAACAGGTTCATATTCTTTTTTCTGTAATGTTTATTTTAGGTTTAATAATTATTGGTATCGGTTATTTAGTAGGTACAGAAGTACTTGGATTTGTGTATGGTACTTCTTTAGTACAATATAAAGTTCCATTTACTATATTGCTTACAGCAGGTATTTTAAATGTTCTTGCATTGGTTATTGATGTCGTATTGACAATCTTTAGGAGACAATCTTATTTAGTTATTGCCTATATAGTTACATTTTTTATTGCAAAACTTATTACAATGTCTTTTGTAATGAATAATGGTATTTTGGGAGCTGCCGTTTCATTTTTAATTTCAATGACTGTTTTCTTAATATCTAGTTTTTTAATTTATCTTTATGTAAGTTATAAGAGTTTGAAGTTAAAATCTCAATAATATTTGTTGACTATAATGGCATAATCTAAAACCAAGTTCATTTGCTGAAAAATTAATTAGTACGTTTTCGTGTGTTAATTTTAAGAGGCCCATATAGACAAAGTGAGGAAATATTAATGACAAATCCAGCAATTTCTATAATAATTCCTGTATATAACGCACAAGAGGGAATTAAACAATGTATGGATTCTCTTCTTAATCAATCATTTACAGATTTTGAGATTATTCTTTTAAATGATGGCTCTACAGATAATAGTTTAGAAGTTATTAAAAAGTATTCAGCTGATAATGATTTTATCCGAGTAATTGATAAAGAAAATGAGGGAGTTGCTAAAACCAGAAATAAAGGTATACAACTTGCCAATGGGAAGTACATTGTATTTATCGATAATGATGATTTTGTTGATTCAGATTATTTAGAACGTTTTTATAATGAAATAGATCAAGAACAACTAGATATTGTTCTTGGGGGTTATAAGCGTGTTAATCAGGAAATGAAGACACTTTTTAAGCAAGATTTAACACAGTCTGAATGGTCTAAGTATATAGTCGTTGCTCCTTGGGCACGTATTTATAGAACTTCATTTTTAATAGATAATAATATCCAGTTCTTTGATTATCCAATAGGTGAAGATGTTATCTTTACTTTGACTGCTTACAATTTAACAGAAAAAATTAAAATAATTGATTATAATGGCTATAATTGGTTTTTTAACGAGAAGAGTATCTCAAACACATCTCAAAGAGGCTTTAATCCGAATATAGATATTGTGTATTTCCTGAGTCACTTGCTTCAAGTTGCTGGTGATTCAAAATATATTCGCTATTTTATTAAACGATATTACATTTGGTACTTACTCTTTTCTGGAAGAGCCGCTTCAAGTTCGTCATTTATGGATCAATATAGAAGAATTAAACAATGGGTTTCTAAAGAAAATATTGATTCAAATTTAACACCATTATCATCTGAGATAACTGGAGAAAGAATTCAAACAGTTATTTCTGTAATGGCTTTTAGAACTTTAGAACGTTTGAGATTAGTTTCACTGTTTTCGAGATTTTACTGTAAAGGAAAGGAGAACTAGTTGAGAGTTTTAATGATAATTCCTGCCTTCAATGAGGAGGAAAGTATTTTTGATACGGTAACAAGTATCTTGAATTATCGTAAGAAAGTGGATTATGATTTGGATTATGTTGTGATCAATGATGGATCAACAGATAAGACAAAACAAATTCTGGAAGAGAACCATTTTAATGCTGTTCATCTTGTGATGAATCTTGGAATTGGTGGTGCGGTTCAAACAGGATACAAATATGCACTAGCGCATGATTATGATGTAGCAGTTCAATTTGACGGTGATGGCCAGCATGATATTGAGTCTTTATCGGAATTGCTAGACCCAATTCGAAAAAATGAAGCAGATCTAGTTATCGGATCTCGTTTTGTTGGTGATGTTAAGTCTGAATTTCAGACGACTTTTATGCGACGTTTTGGTATAGGAGTTATTTCAAATCTGATTAAATGGACAACAGGTCAAAGAGTCTTGGACACAACATCGGGATACCGATTAGCTGACAAAGCTATTATAAAACAATTTGCTAATCGTTACCCAATTAAATATCCAGAGCCTGAGACGATTGTTCACATTTTGAAACGTAAATATAAAGTTGTGGAAAAACCTGCCAATATGTTTGAACGTACAGGTGGAGTGTCCTCCATTACCCCTATCAAGTCTATTCGTTATATGATTGAAGTATGTTCATCTATTTTAATCGCAGCATTTATGAGGGAGGGTGAATAATGTCAGTGTTATCTATTGTTATGTTAGTGGCTTCAATCTTCTTTCTTTATCTAGTTATTAGAAATATCAACAAAAATAATATCTTATTTGAACAGGCATTCATGTGGATTGTCATCAGTCTGGTCATGATTATTATTTCAATTTTTGATGTTATTCCTGGTTATTTTGCAGGGTTACTTGGGTTTGAATTGACATCAAATTTTTTACTGTCGCTTGCTATATTTTTCTTATTAGTTATCGCTTTTTTGCAAACCATGACTTTGTCAAAACAAAAAGAACAGATAAAGCATTTAGTTCAAGAATTATCTATTTTAAAAAGTCAAGTAGAAACGAAAGAGGAGAATGATGATCAATAATCATACCTGGGTGATTTGTGCTTATGGAGAGAGCGAATACTTAGAAGCTTGTATTCAATCCTTGAAGAATCAAACTCTCCAATCACAGATTATCTGTTACAGTTCAACACCACTGGATTCGATCAAGGAACTTTGTCAGCGTTATGCTATTCCATTTTACACCAAGCAAGGTGGTGGGATTGGTAAGGATTGGAACAATGCCATGTCTTTTGTAGAGACGAAGTATGCTACCATCGCCCATCAGGATGATTATTATGAGCCGGACTATGCTGAGAAAGTTTTGGCTAAGATGGAAAAAAATCAAGATGTGTTGATTGGGTATTCTGATTATTTTGAAGAAAAAGATGGCTATAAAATTCCTGCGAATACAAATCTGAAGATCAAAACCTTGATGTTAAAAACTATGAATCTTTTTCCTGCTAGTCACTTTTGGCGAAACCGTGTGATGGCTTTTGGGAATCCGATTTGTTGTCCAGCTGTCACCTATAATCGTGAAAAATTGAAGAATTTCTATTTTGATGAAGGAATGAGAGTGAGTTTGGATTGGTACGCATGGTATAAGATCAGTGAGTATAAAGGTCGTTTCGCATATGTATCTGATAAGCTTATGTGCCACCGTATTCATGGAGAGTCTGAAACATCAAAAACTATAGCCGATAACACTCGAAGTAAAGAAGATCTATACATGTACCAACTCTTCTGGCCCAAATGGATTGCCAAGTTGCTGATGAGACAATATGTGAAAAGTCAACATTCGAATAATTAAAAACTTTTTATAACAAGCGGCCCTTGAGGGTCGCTTTTCTGTTTGGATTAGGCAAAAAGCCTAGAAAATGGTATAATTGAATAGACTGTAAATGATTTGAAAGGGAACTCTATGCAACATGTTTTTATTATCGGAAGTCGTGGACTTCCGGCTCAATATGGCGGTTTTGAGACTTTTGTGGACCAATTGGTCTCGCATCAAGTGTCCCCAGATATCCAGTACCATGTTGCTTGCCTTTCTACTGATCAAGCTTATCAACATTTTGATTACAAGGGTGTTGATTGTTTTACCATTAAAGCCCCAAAGCTTGGGCCTGCGCGGGTCATTGCCTATGATATGATGGCCATCAACTATGCCTTGAAGCTTATTAAGAAACAAGGAATTGAACAGCCAGTTTTTTATGTTTTGGGCAATACAATTGGGGCCTTTGTGGCACCCTTTGCTCGTAAGATTCATAAGATAGGCGGACGATTTTATATCAATCCAGATGGACTGGAGTGGAAGCGGGCCAAGTGGGCCAAGCCGATCCAAGCCTATCTCAAGTATTCTGAAAAGATCATGACGCGCCATGCGGACTTGGTAATTTCAGACAACCCTGGTATTGAGTCCTATATCAAGGAAGCCTATCCTTGGTCCAAGACGACCTATATTGCCTACGGAACGGACTTATCTCCGACCACCTTAAACAGTCAGGATAATAAGGTCCGAGAATTCTATCACAAGTGGCAGACTCAGGAGAAAAACTATTACCTAATCTTGGGCCGCTTTGTCCCAGAAAATAATTACGAGACCGCCATTCGTGAATTTATGGCCTCTTCCACCAAACGGGATTTGGTGATCATTTGTAATCATGAAGGCAATCCCTATTTTGAAGAGTTGCGAGCTCGGACTGGATTTGATCAGGATCCTCGTGTTAAGTTTGTAGGAACCGTCTATGATCAAGACCTCTTGAAGTATATACGTAAAGAAGCCTTTGCCTATATCCATGGTCATGAAGTAGGCGGGACCAATCCTGGTCTCCTAGAGGCTCTTGCCCAGACGGATCTGAATTTAGTTTTAGGGGTCTCCTTTAACCAAACGGTCGCTAAGGATTCGGCTCACTATTGGACTAAAGAAACTGGGAATTTGGCGCATTTGATTGACCAGGTCGATCCTTTAGAAGATGTATCTGAATGGGGGCAACGTGCCAAAGCTAATATGAAGCAAAACTTTACCTGGGAAAAAATTGTAGGTGAGTACGAGGAATTATTCTTATTATGAAAGTAAATATCTTGTTGTCCACCTATAATGGTGAACAGTATCTAAAAGAGCAGGTCAAAAGTATTCAAGACCAGACCTATCAAGACTGGCAACTCTTGATCCGAGATGATGGATCGACAGATGGTACGGTGGAGATCATTCAAGAGTTGGTGGCCCAGGATGAGCGCATTCGCTTTATCAACCAAGGAGCTATCGAAAATCTCGGTGTTATCAAGAGCTTCCATGCGCTTCTGAAATATGAAAAAGCTGATCTTTATTGCTTCAGTGACCAAGATGATGTCTGGCTTCCTGAAAAGATTGCTCTTCAAGTAGCAGAAGCCGAGAAGCATCCTCAAGAAGTGCCTTTGCTGGTCTACACAGATTTAAAAGTGGTCGATGAAAACTTGAATGTGCAGCATGAGAGTATGATTCGCACCCAGTCTAATCATGCCAATACCGAACTGATTCAAGAGTTGACGGAAAATACGGTAACTGGCGGAGTTGCCATGATTAACCACGCTCTGGCGGAGTTATGGACAGGTCAAGAAAAACATGCGCTCCTTATGCATGATTGGTATTTGGCCTTGTTGGCAACTGCCTTTGGGAAGCTCATCTATATCGATCAACCAACAGAATTGTACCGTCAGCACAGTAGCAATGTTCTGGGTGCTCGAACTCTCAGAAAACGGGTTAAAAATTGGATCCGACCCCATGTGCTGTTTGCCAAGTATTGGAATCTCATAGAGTCTAGTCAAGAACAAGCAAAAAATCTATTGGATCTGCCTGTCAGTTCCCAAACTAAAGAAATTATTGAAAACTTTGTCACCATTATGGATGTTCCACTAAAAGAACGTCTGAGACGGATTCATCAGTATGGTTATCGTAAGAACCGAGCCTTTCACACCTTTGTATTTACCAGCTTGATTCTGACAAAGTTTGCATATCGAGGTAAAAAATAATGTTTGACGTTTTTAGTCAGAAAAATCGAATTTTATTACGAGAGTTAATCAAAACAGACTTTAAATTACGCTACCAGGGATCAGCAATCGGTTATCTTTGGTCCATTTTGAAGCCCTTGATGACTTTTACGATCATGTATATTGTCTTCATCCGATTCTTACGCTTGGGTGGAGATGTGCCCCATTTCCCAGTTGCCCTCTTGTTGGCCAATGTAATCTGGGGCTTCTTCTCAGAAGCAACATCCATGGGGATGGTGTCGATTGTTAGTCGAGGCGACTTGTTGCGAAAATTGAACTTCTCCAAACACATTATTGTCTTGTCTGCGATTTCAGGAGCAGCAATCAACTTTGTCATTAACCTGGTTGTTGTCTTGATTTTTTCATTATTTAATGGGGTGACATTCTCTTGGACAGCTTTGATGGTCATTCCGCTATTCTTTGAGTTGTTCTTGATGGCGACAGGATGCGCCTTGATCTTAGCGACATTTTTTGTTCGCTTCCGTGACTTAGGTCAAGTATGGGAAGTACTCCTGCAAGCTGGCTTGTATGCGACGCCAATTATCTATCCGATTACCTTTATTGCAGACCGCAATCCATGGGCGGCTAAGTTGGTCATGATGAATCCTTTGGCTCAAATTATTCAAGACATGCGCTACTTCTTGATTGATAAGGCCAACACCCCTGTCTGGCTTTTGGTGGAAAATAAGTTCTTGGTTTTGGTTCCTTATGTTTTACCAATTCTTATTTTTGTCGCTGGCTTTGCTTACTTTAACAAACATGCTAAGAAATTTGCGGAGATTCTCTAATGACAGATAAACAAATTGCAGTAAAAGTAGACCATGTCAGCAAGTCCTTTAAGTTGCCAACAGAGGCAACCAATAGTCTTCGTACTGCCTTGGTCAATCGCTTCAAAGGAATCAAAGGATACAAAGAACAACATGTGCTTAAGGATATTTCTTTTGAAGTAGAAAAAGGTGATTTTTTCGGGATCCTAGGTCGAAATGGTTCTGGAAAATCGACTCTCTTGAAAATTATTTCTGAAATCTATGTGCCAGAAAAAGGCACCGTCACTATTGATGGGAAACTGGTGTCCTTTATTGAGCTTGGAGTGGGCTTTAACCCAGAACTGACAGGTCGAGAAAATGTCTATATGAACGGGGCTATGCTAGGCTTCTCAACAGCTGAAATTGATGCCATGTATGATGATATCGTAGACTTTGCTGAGTTGCATGAATTCATGAACCAAAAGCTCAAGAACTACTCATCAGGGATGCAGGTTCGTCTGGCCTTTTCGGTTGCCATTAAGGCCCAAGGCGATATCTTGATTTTGGACGAGGTCCTAGCAGTAGGAGATGAGGCCTTCCAACGCAAGTGTAACGATTACTTTCAAGAGCGCAAGAAATCAGGGAAAACCACGATACTGGTTACCCATGATATGGGAGCCGTCAAGAAATATTGTAACAAGGCTGTTTTGATTGAAAATGGTTTGGTGAAGGCCATTGGTGATCCTTTTGACGTTTCTGATCAATATAGTTTTGACAATTTGGAATCGAACTCCCATCATCATGGAAATGAAGATGAGGGCTTGGTCACATCGGAAGTTGAAGGTTTCACGGCTAGATTGCTTTCTCCTAAGAAAGTAACTCCTGATGATGAGGTGGTGATTGAGTTTTCATTTAATCTATTAGATGAGTCTGTTAATCCTCATATAGCCTTTTCATTTGTTGATATTTCTACTGGAAATGGACTGTACAACGATAATTCCATGGATATTCCATTATCCGGTATCGGTGCTAAAAAAATCACTTATAAATGTAAGTTGCCGTACTTTAATCATGTGAAGTTAAGACTAGTAGCATTTTTAAGAGATGAAAATCAAGAAAACTTAGCAATATTGTCGACAACGAACCCTCCAGTCTTTTCAATTGATCGGGTTGTGGATCGAACAAATCGTTCGGAGTTGGATTCTTCGACTGGTTTGTTGATCCGTCAAGGTAAGTGGGAATAATTTCTTTGGTGTAGGCTATGAAAATTTTATTTGTATCTCCTGTTGGAGCCATGTTTAGTGGAGCGGAAGTATCGATTGTGAACCTAATGAAGTTATTAGTTCAAGAAGGTCACGAAGTTTATAATGTGATACCGGATAATGCTCCACACATTGATAAAGACTATCTCCGTCATATGGATACAACTGGAATTAAACTATTTCAGTTAAAAACCAATCAGTGGTGGTGGCCTGAATCTAAGACGCTGAACATTTCAGAGTTAGAAATCCAAGCTTCTCAACAAAAGAATATTGAGGAAGTAAGAGAAATCATTCAGAACGAACAGATCGAACTGGTTATTTCGAATACAGTCAATGTGTTTCAGGGGGCCTTTGCAGCTGCATGTGAAAAGGTCAGACATTTTTATATTATTCATGAATTTCCTTTTGGCGAGTTCGGTTATTATAAGGAATTAATTCCTTTAATCGATGATTTATCTGATAAAATTTTTGTAGTCGAAGGGGAATTGTACCAGACTCTAACGAATTATTTTACGACTGACAAATTGATTCCGTTTATTCCCTATACAGAAGTTCAAGAGCGTCCTCTTAAGAATTCTACTATTTCTCGTTTCGTATCCATCGGTGGGATTAACGAACGAAAAAATCAGCTTGAGTTACTTGCAGCCTATAATCACTTGAATCGGAAAGATATTGAACTGGTCTTTATCGGAGGATGGGATGAACAGTACAAAAAGTTGATGGATGACTATATTCAAGCGCATCATCTAGATCATGTAACTTTTGTTGGGTTTCACTCGGATCCATGGTCCTTGGTGACAGATAAAGATATCCTCGTCTTACCTGCTAAATTAGAAACATTCTCTTTAGTATTTGTGGAATCAGTCCTCAATGGAGTTCCGGCAATCATTTCCGATAATTTAGGTCATTTGTCTTCGAGTAAATTTTTTGAATCTGGGAATTTATATCCACTAGGAGATAGCGATCTGCTAAGTCAACAAATGGCTACAGTGATTGAGAATTTTGATGCCTATAAAGAAAAGCAATTACTGGATCAAGAACTCGCTCGAAAGAAATATAATCTCGAGACCATTTATGATGTCTTTAAAGATTGCATCGAAGTAGAAACGCCAATTGGTAACCGAAAGCTATCTTCCAAGTATGCTCGATTTTTGGGGATGAAATTCAATAATCGTGATCTCGAAGTAATTGGTAAATCTCAGGTGGTGATTTCAGCTTCTAACGATGGACTTCACTCAGCCTACCATGAAATAACAAAAGAGAGAATGGAAAATAAGGGCTCTATTATCTTCAAGCTTGAAAAGGAAAAGAGTCTAAAAATATTACTTTCAGAATTTCCGGGATCCTATAAAAAATTGTCATTGATTGCATTGGAGGATCAAAGAGAAATTCCCCCTGTAACTTCTAACGGAATTGAATTAGATGGAGTTCTCGTATTCTTTAATACTCATCCACATATTCTGTTTGATCTTTCAAGTAGTTCAGGTAATCAATTTCAGTTCTCCTATGAAAAAGAAAGTGACGAAGAATTTTGTAAACATCAATATAATTTATCTGAGAGTTTTAAAAAATTAACTCACAAATACAATTCCGTCATTCACTCTCGACGTTGGACCATTCCAACAAAGATCTTGAAATTCTTAAGAATAAGGAAATAATATGCAACGTTTACTTTTATATGTCCACTTTAATAAATTTAACTTTATCAGTGGACATGTACTCCACCAATTAGAAAACATTCGCCCCTTGTATTCACGGGTAGTTTTTATCTCCAATAGTCAGCTACCAGAAGACGTGAAGTCTAATATAGCAACACAACATTTGGTAGATGATATTCTTGAGCGTCAAAATATTGGCTTTGACTTTGCGGCTTGGCGGGATGGAATGAAGACAGTCGGCTTTGACCAACTAGCTCACTTTGATTCGGTTACCCTCATGAATGATACCTGCTTTGGACCTCTTTGGGATCTAGAACCAATCTATGAGCGGTTTGAAAATGATACTGAAGTGGATTTCTGGGGAATGACCAATTACCGGAAAGACAAGGATTTTAACGAGCATATTCAGAGTTATTATCTTAGTTTTAAAAAACAGGTGCTGACATCAAGTGCCTTCCATGAATTTTGGCAAGGTGTTCAGGATTTCACCAATGTTCAAGATGTGATTGACAACTATGAAACCAAGGTCACAACGAATTTCCTGGATGCTGGTTTTCGCTATAAGACTGTCTTTGATACCATTCATGAAGACACTACAGGAATGCTCTATCCGGACTTTTCTTACTATAATCCTACAGCGATTCTCAATCATAAGGTTCCTTTCATCAAAGTCAAAACCATTGCAAACAATGAAGGAATTATGCCTTATATTTTCGACGAGTTGGAGCGTGTATCGAACTACCCATTAGACTTGATTCTCAACCACATGTCTATGATTGATCGTCCGGACTATCCTTATCTCTTGTCTCGTAAGTACTTGAAAAACCAGGAATTAGCTGGAGAGTTCGGTAAAAAAGTTGCAGTTCATCTTCATGTCTTTTATGTGGACCTCCTGGAAGAATTTCTAGATGCTTTTCAAACCTTTCATTTCGCTTATGACTTATGGCTCACGACAGATGTAGAAGAGAAGAAACAGGATATTGAGAAAATTCTTTCTAATCGGGCACAAGATGCGACGGTTGTGGTGACTGGAAATATTGGACGGGATGTATTGCCAATGCTGCTCTTAAAAGAGCAACTCTCAAAATACGATTATGTTGGCCATTTCCATACTAAGAAATCTAAAGAAGCAGATTTCTGGGCAGGTGAATCTTGGCGGAAAGAATTGATCGAGATGTTGGTCAAACCGGCTGATCAAATCCTAGCCAATATGGAAGCCAATCCAAAAGTCGGAATCACTATCGCAGATATTCCAACTTTCTTCCGTTACAATCGAATAGTGGTTGCTTGGAATGAGGCTCTTATTTCACCAGAGATGAACAAGCTCTGGGAACGGATGGGAGCGACCAAGACGATTGACTTCAAAAATCTCAATACCTTTGTCATGAGTTATGGGACCTTTGTTTGGTTTAAATATGATGCTTTGAAACCACTCTTTGATTTGAATTTGACATCAGCAGATGTTCCAGCTGAACCTTTACCTCAAAATTCGATATTGCATGCGATCGAACGTTTGTTGATCTATATTGCTTGGGATCAAAAATATGACTTTAGAATCTCTCAAAACCCACATGTTCTGACACCATTTATTGATAATAAGCAATTGAACAATCGCGAAGATCTTCAACCCCATACCTTTGTAGACTTTAATCAAATTGGGGGGATCAAAGGGGCCTTGAAGTATATCGTGATAGGGCCTGCAAGAGCTGTGAAATATATACTAAAAAGAATGATAAAAAGAAAGTAGAGTAAGTTATATGGGAGTTATTGATAAGACTAAAATTAGAAATATTTTAATTGCTATATTTTTAGTATTATTTTCAAGAGTATTTTTGGCCAGTTTATTTCAATTCACCATCAATTTAAAAATTATACTATTAATTATTAGTGTTGTAATTTATTTTATTCTTTTTGATCCAAAAGACAAAAAGAAATTGCCAATTAATGCTTTTTTTCTGATAATTATTTTCGGTAGTGTAATTTCACTAGTGAAACCAGTTCAATACGGATTAGATGAAGAGTCTCATTTACCAAACGTAATTAGTATTTCTGATAGTCCTATTTTTAAATATTCTAATGAGAAATTGGAAGATTATAATTCTGTTTTTAAATATGATGCACTAAGAAATCCTAGTAAAAAAGATAAAAATTATTGGTTCAATGTTGAGCATAAGAAAAGTAAAATTAAAGGAGTAAGAGTTGGATTTGATAATCCAGCCTTCATTCCTAGTGCAATTGGATGGAATATAGGTAGATTAATCTCTAAAAAAGTGTTTGTTTCCTATTATTTGGGAAGAATCTTCGAAGTAATAGCATATGCCATTCTAGTATTTATTGCATTAAAAATCAGCAAAGTTTATAGAGAAGCGATATATTTATTTTCTACATTTCCTGCAGTATTGTACATCATAGCAGGTTATCATTATGATTATTTATATTTTGGAGCAACATTAATTAGTCTTGCTTTATTGACAAATATTCTATCAGGTGAACGTAAAATTGATAGAAAATATGCTTTTGCATTTCAATTCTCTACATTACTATTTTCATTTGCAAAATTTCCGTTTGTATTAATTGGAAGTCTATTTTCAATATTGCCAAATAAGTATTATCAGGATAAATCAGTAAGAAAATTCAGTTCAATCCTGTTTGGTTTAAATTTGTTAATTTCCTTTACATACGTTGGAATCATTAAATTGTTTGCTTCAGACAATGCTTTGTCAGGCAAAGGACCAGGACTATTATATTTTGTAACACATCCATTACCATTAATTAGAACTTTACTTTTAGCGCCATACGGTATTATTCATGACTTTGTTTCTGAACCATTGAAATATGTTTCAGAATCGTCTCCGTTTTTAATTGCAATTTCGATAGTTACTTTCTTTTTTGCTATGTTTGTCATTGCATTAAAAAATAAAATTGAAATGCCAACATTTTTTAAATATTACTGTCTTCTTTTACTTGCAGGTATTGCCTCATTAATAGTAATTGCTATTTCAGGAGATCCTAGGGTATACCACAAAGGTGATATTACTGTAGGTGGTGTACAAGGTCGTTATTATTATTTTATTCTGATGTTTTTGCCACTTTTTTGTGGATCATGGTTTAGAAAATTATTTGGTTTTTTAGATATGACCATTCAAAATGAAGATTCGAATTTTGAATGTAGTTTGCAATATATGTTAGTGTATTTAAATATTTTAACAATTAGTATCGGAATATACACTCAATTGCAGGGATAAAAAATTTTTAGGAAGGATAAAAAATGAAGAGAAAGAGGAAATTAGATTTTAGAGATTTTCTTTTTAAAATTTATAATAAAATAACAAGAACACAAAAGTACTGTATAGCTCTCTTTCTTTTATTTTTTATAAGTAACACTTTCTTAATACAAAATTTAATTTCTAAAGAAATTAAATCGACAGGATCTGTATTATTTCTGGTTAATCAGTGTGGTATTTGGTTTGGAATTTCATTTTTAATTTTAGTTTTACTAATTTCACAATACACTTTAAAATGGATTTTTTTCCTTAAGATTTTAGTTTCATATGTAATCTATTTAATACTATCTTACTCGATTGATATTTCGCTTAATATTAATAATCCTAGTTATAAGATTGATCATTTTGAAAAAAACAATTTTTGGCAATTTAATTCTCTAACTTTTGTTTTATCATTGTTAGTAATTTCTTATGTTTTAGGACAGATTAGAAAATCATATGATAATAAAGCAAACAGAAAAAAATTAGAACCTATTGGGAAACTGTTCGAATATGTCTTGCATTCTAGCGTAGTTTGTTCGTTCATTTTTACTGATTCTAAAATCCCTTCTTTATTATATCGTACATCATGGTATGTATCTGGAAATTTTGAGAAATTAGGAGCGGGAAAGTATTCCTTGAGCCAATTTTGGATTTTAGAATTTTATTTGCTGCTCTTAAGTATTTTTCTGACTTTAGTTGGCTTGCTTTTTGTAAAAGGACAAGTTGATGTAGTAAAAAATAGGTCTAGTTTTTCGCTAGCTATATTTACAAGTATTAGTCTTGCAATATTATTTAATACAGGAATTCAATTGGGTTTAGGCCATGGGGAACCTTTGGTTGGATACTCAATATTTCCTGGAGGTGTAATATTTCAGATATTATGTTTATCTTATCTGTTTATTTTTCTATATATAGTCGTTAATAGATATTTATTTACGACAATATTGATTTTATTTGGTGGGGTTCTGTTTATTGTTGCTAATGCTATAAAATTTAGTATGCGTGCGGAACCAATTTTGCCAAGTGATTTGGTCTGGGTATTTCAACCTTCTGTTTTATTTAGTTTTGTAGATGCCTCGGTTTTAATGATTGTGAGTATTTCCTTAGTCATTTTTACGTTTATCTATATAATAGGACGGAGATATATTTATCCAGGTAGAATTATTCGTGCAACGATTTTAAGATTTGTTTTATTAGGACTTATGCTCTTATTGTCCATTAATCTTTATTCTATTTTTAAAAGAAAAGATAATGGAAAAATTATTGATGACGTTCCGATTATTACCTTGTTAAATAATTTCCAAGATACAAAATGGTTAGGAAATTCCATAAACGCTAGATATCGATCGTTGTCATATGTATGGTTGAATCAAATCACAACAGATCCAATTATAGAACCGAAGGGATATAGTAAAGAAAAAATCAAAGAAATTGAGAAGAAATATGATCAAGTAGCTTTAGAAATCAATAAAAATAGAAATGAGTTAATTGATAATCAAACGATTGTTTATGTTTTAAGTGAAAGTTTTGCTGACCCATCAAGAATTGAAGGGGTAAATTTATCTAGAAATCCTATACCAAAAATTCAAGAAATTAAGACAAAAGTTACAAGTGGATTAATGCAATCAGATGGTTATGGTGGTGGAACCGCAAATATGGAGTTTCAAACATTGACAGGGTTACCTTTTTATAATATTAATCCGACAGTTTCTGTATTATACTCAGAGGTTGCTCCTAAAATGAGAAGACTAATTTCAGTTAGTGATTCATTTAATAATAAAGAAGTTATTCATTTCGAATCTCCAATTAATTATTCTAGAAATGTGATTTACAATAGATTGAAATTCAATAAATTTATAAGCATTGATGATAAAAAGAATTATGATTTAGGTTATCAAGAAGTACATATAAGCGATGAATCTACGTATAAGGCAGTATTAAAAGAGATGGATGCTAAAAAGAATCAATTCTTTTCTGTCATTACGATTCAAAATCACTCCCCATTTATAGCAGGAGAACCTTCAGACTTAACAGCAACAGGCAACGGTTTTTCAGATGATGAAAATACCAAGTTAACGAATTATTCACGTCTTTTAACCTTTACCGACACCGCCACCCAATCCTTCTTGGAAAGTCTTTCTAAAATAGATAAGAAGATTACAGTGGTATTTTATGGGGATCACTTGCCAGGTCTCTATCCTGAGTCCGCCTTTAAGAATAATCCGGAGAGTCAGTATCAGACAGATTACTTCATTTGGAGTAATTTTGATGCTCCAAAATTGAATTATCCTTTGGTCAATTCAAGTGATTTCTCTGCTATGGTTTTTGAACAGACCAATTCAAAAGTTTCGCCTTACTATGCTTTGTTGACAGAAGTATTGAAAAAAGCAAGTGTCGATAAAAAGGCCTTAGAAGGAGAAGCGCAAGAAATTGCAGAGGATTTGAAAATGGTTGAATACGACTTGATTAGTGGGAAAGATTACCTTTCTAAAGACTTCTTTAAAGTTCCAACTAATAAATCCAATTAAAAGGAGAGCAAGCAGTTAAAAATCTTTGTGATTTTGGCTGTCTGGCTCCCTTTTTTTTGTTTTTTATGCTAAACTATTAGATGGGGGTACGCTCATGATTAAGATATTTGGAAAGGTCCATTATCATTGGCAACCGGACTTATCTATTCTTGTGACTTATTGGTCCATTGCAGTGATTCCGGTC
Source organism: Streptococcus sp. LPB0220 (assembly GCF_008727815.1). Classification (NCBI taxonomy): domain Bacteria; kingdom Bacillati; phylum Bacillota; class Bacilli; order Lactobacillales; family Streptococcaceae; genus Streptococcus; species Streptococcus sp. LPB0220. Next base: position 900,202 of record NZ_CP044230.1, read on the forward strand.
TTTATTGGACTGGCCTTGATGTATGAGAGCTCTAGTGTGCCAACGCTAGTTTTGTTTTCGTTCTTTTTATTTATGGTCTTGCTCGCGATTGGGGTCCATCGTTACTTCACGATCTATGAGGATGGGATCTTGCGGATTATTACTGCCAATCCTTTTACTCCAATCAAGGTGAAGATTGACTCGATTGAAAAGGTCGAAGTAAATAAGAAATCGATCAAGCTCATATTTAATGATGGATCGCGCAGTCGAACATTCTGTATGCGTAAATGGCCGAAAAAATACTTTATCAATGCACTTGCCTTAAATCCTTATTTTAAGGGAGAAGTAATCCTGACGGACAATTTCATCCATGTGGATTACTACGAGATGTATTATGCAAACAAATAAAAAGCCCTCTTAATCTTTTAAGAGAGCATGAGTGGGGCATTCTTTAATAGCCTCGAGAACATCGTTTGTGACAGGGACTTCCTTTTCAAGGAGGTCGTCCTCTTCAGCAGCAAATTTAACGATGCCATTGTCATGGTAATCAAATAATTCAGAATAGGTCTGACAGAGACCGCAAGCGATGCAACGATCTGGAATTAACGTAACTTTCATACTTCTATTGTAATGATTTTTACGAGAAAAAACAAGGAGGAAGTCATGGCAAAAGAACCATGGGAAGAAGATATTTACGATGATGGAGAAGAAACATTGAAAAGAACGAGTAAGTTAAACGGAATCAAGGCAGATCGTCTATTGACGATTTTAGCCATTATTTTCTTTGTAGTAGTAGTGGCGATGGTCTGCTTGTTGATTTTCCTTTCAACAGGTGGCAGCAATAAATCAAAACAAATGTCTGGTTTCTACAATGGAGAGACTAAGGTTGAACAGAAATCATCAGCCCCTGCAGCACAAACTGACCAAGCGGCTAAAGACGATAGTTCAAAAGATGAGAACTCTGAAGAAGGTACGATCACTGTTCAAGCAGGTGAAGGGGAAGCAGCGATCGCTGCGCGTGCTGGTATTTCCATTTCCCAATTGGAACAGTTAAATCCATCTCACATGTCTACAGGATCATGGTATGCCAATCCTGGTGATGTCGTTAAGATTCAGTAGGAGTTGAGGACAGCATGAAACAAATTCAAATTGCCATTGATGGACCGGCTTCTAGTGGAAAATCCACAGTCGCAAAGATCATTGCCAAGGATCTAGACTATACGTATCTAGACACGGGAGCTATGTATCGTGCAGCGACTTACCTAGCTTTGCAAAATAATCTGACAGCTGAACAGGTTGATGACCTCTTAGCCCTTTTAGATCAGTATCCAATTAGTTTCGGTCGTTCAGAAGAAGGAGAGCAGCTTGTCTTTGTAGCAGACGTGGATATTACCCACCCAATTCGCGATAACCAAGTGACCAACAATGTTTCATGGGTTGCAGCGCTTGCGCCAGTCCGTGAAAAACTTGTCGCTCTACAGCAAGAAATTGCAGCAGAGGGGGGCATCGTTATGGATGGACGCGATATTGGGACAGTCGTTCTTCCACATGCAGAGTTGAAGATCTTTTTGGTCGCTTCTGTTGAGGAGCGGGCAGAACGTCGTTATAAGGAAAATGTTGAAAAGGGCATTACAGCGGATCTTGAATTGTTGAAAAAAGAAATCGCTGAGCGGGACTATAAGGACAGCCACCGTGCCGTTTCTCCTTTGAAACCTGCAGCTGATGCCATTCATTTTGACACAACGGGTGTTGGAATTGCAGACGTTGTTGCATTTATTGAAGAAAAAGCAAAAAAACTTCTTGACAAAGAATAAAAAACTTGATATCATATAAAAGTTGAGAAAAGCAGAAGTGAGAACTTCTCGCCTTGTGACGCAAGTTGCCTGGCCCCTACGGATCAAGTTTCAGTAATGAAATACATCGTGTAGTTCGGGCCTGTTTTGCAGGTCCGTTCTTTGTTTTTCTCGAATAATAAAAAAGAGGTGAAAACCATAGCAAAGCAAGACTTATTCATCAATGATGAAATTCGTGTACGTGAAGTTCGCTTAATCGGTCTTGAAGGTGAGCAATTGGGTATCAAACCACTTAGCGAAGCGCAAGCACTTGCGGACGACGCTAATGTTGACTTGGTTCTCATTCAACCTCAAGCTAAACCTCCTGTTGCGAAAATTATGGACTACGGTAAGTTCAAATTTGAGTACCAGAAGAAGCAAAAAGAACAACGCAAAAAACAAAGCGTTGTGACCGTGAAAGAAGTTCGTTTGAGCCCAGTGATTGACAAGGGTGATTTCGATACAAAACTTCGCAATGCTCGCAAATTCCTTGAAAAAGGAAATAAAGTGAAGGTATCCATTCGCTTTAAGGGTCGTATGATTACCCACAAAGAGATTGGTGCTAAAGTTTTAGCCGACTTCGCTGAAGCGACACAAGATGTGGCAATCATCGAACAACGAGCTAAGATGGATGGACGTCAAATGTTCATGCAATTGGCGCCAGCAACTGACAAGAAATAATCTGTCAGAAAGTTAAAAAAAGGAGAAAATATCATGCCAAAACAAAAAACACACCGCGCATCAGCTAAACGTTTCAAACGTACAGGTTCTGGTGGACTTAAACGTTTCCGTGCTTACACTTCTCACCGTTTCCACGGAAAAACTAAGAAACAACGTCGTCATCTTCGTAAAGCATCTATGGTGCATTCAGGAGATTTCAAACGTATCAAAGCAATGCTTACTCGCTTGAAATAATCGCGTATTCGTAAGTAAAGAATTCTAGGAAATATTGGAGGAAATATAAATGGCACGTGTTAAAGGTGGCGTTGTATCACGCAAACGTCGTAAACGTATTCTTAAATTAGCTAAAGGTTACTATGGAGCTAAACATATCTTGTTCCGTACTGCAAAAGAACAAGTAATGAACTCTTACTACTATGCATACCGTGACCGTCGTCAAAAGAAACGTGACTTCCGTAAATTGTGGATCACACGTATCAATGCGGCAGCTCGTATGAACGGACTTTCATACTCACAATTGATGCATGGTTTGAAATTGGCTGAGATCGAAGTAAACCGTAAAATGCTTGCTGACTTGGCTGTTAACGATGCAGCAGCTTTCACAGCTCTTGCAGATGCAGCTAAAGCAAAACTTGGTAAATAATGTTTACAAGGCTGAGGAGTTTTCCTCAGCCTTTTTTTCTTGCTGATTTCATGCTATAATGAAAATAATCGTAACCGATATGAGGAGAGATGGAGGATATAAAGGTGACACACAATCGACTAGCATGGGATGAATATTTTGCAGCACAGGCCTTACTGATTTCGAATCGGGCGACATGTAATCGGGCAAAAGTAGGTGCTGTATTGGTTAAGGATAATAAGGTCATTGCAACAGGTTATAATGGATCCGTTTCTGGTACAGATCATTGCTTGGAGGATGGCTGCCTCATGGTCGAGGGACATTGTGTCCGGACGATTCATGCGGAAGTCAATGCGATTTTGCAAGGAGCTGAACGTGGAATTCCCAAAGGCTTTACAGCTTATGTGACGCATTTTCCTTGTCTCAATTGTACCAAGCAGTTGCTTCAAGTCGGTTGCAAGCGGGTAGTATACATTCATCAATACCGCATCGATGAATATGCCGAATACCTCTACCGTGAAAAAGAAGTAGAACTGGTCAATTTACCAATTGAAGAAGTGAAAAGAGCTATTGCAGAGGCTGATTTTATTTAGGGAAGATTTCCAGCCTATTTCATGATATGTTAGCAATCTAATTGGAAACCTGTCCAAATTAATGTTTAAGAGATAGCATTGAATAGATGGCTATCATGAAAAGAATAATGGAATCAAGTAAAATGGTGTTAACGGAAAAACATAAAAATATAAGAAAGTTAGGAGAAAGTGATGACAAACCAAGAGAAACATCTTGAGGAAAATAAAGAACATAGTAAGATCAGTGAAGATTATCCCAATTTTGTATCTGTTCAGAATTCTCCAAAAGAAAATAGCTTACATTCTATTCTTCTTTCAGCGACATTTTACTTATCCATTATCTATCTTGTAATGTTTGTCTTTTACTTTGCACCTTGGGGTGATGGTTGGGGATTTGTCGTTTTGATTTTCCTTGGTCCAAACTTATTAAGTCTTGCGATTGGAGCCTCTCTAATTCGACTAGGGATGAAGAAGGGGAATAAAAGCCTTCTCTATGCGAGTATTGGACTCTATCTGCTGTCTATCATCTTGGCTTTTGATCCGGACTGGGAAATATTTCGAATTGCTCCCTTATGTTTAGGTATTTTGGATTTAATCGGAACACTCCTGGTTAAAGAAGTGAAAAGCTCTTAATTAAAAAATGGATATGGTCAACTCTACTCAATAAAAAATATTCGGGTCGATTAAAGCCCTAGTTAAATCAGTTCTTCCGCTCTATTTTTAAGCGCTATTATTTGAAAGAATAACTAAAAATGTTTGGAGAAAGTTATGACAGATCAACAAAAAAATCCTGAAGTAGATAAAGAAAATGAAGCATATGCTTCAGATGAAAGTCTTTTTCCAAACAATGAAATGAAGCCAGAGAAGAGAATTGGAAATTCTGTAATCCTTTCTATTGCTTTGTTCTTGGCCATTGTTTATATAGTTTTACTTTTATTAGGTCTCTTTTCAATGGGAGCGTGGGCTGGTGGCTTTTTGTACTTTTTGGGAATCCATATGATTAGCTTTGTGATAGCAACCATCCTGCTTTGGAATGGAATAGTGAATGCCAATAAAGCAACTCTTTATATGGCAGTAGCTATTTATGTTTTTTCATTTATTGCTGCGGGTGATCCGGATTGGGTGATTAATCATATACCACCGTTTGTGGTAGGAGTGCTGGTATTGATTGGAACTGTATTGTTAAAAAATGGAGACTGATGATAGGAGGTAGGGTGATAAATCCTATCTTTTTTATTTATTTAGTACTTATAACGCACTAAGAAAACGGTTACAAATTGTGTTATAATTTAAATAAATGAATAGTTTAATACTTTATTTAGAAAGTAGAGGAGAATCTATGTCTAGAAAAAAATGGTATGGTATACTGCTAATTCTTGAAGCAATTCTTTATCTTGTTTCTTATGGTAGTAGTCTAGTAGAGAGCTATAATGCCCAAAATTTAAATGGAGATATACCACTGATCACTACCTCTAGTATTTTTTCTATATGGAATGGAATGATTATTTGCTGGGTAATTTGGAGAATCATGAAGCAACGTTTAAATGTTGAAGGATTGATAGCTGTTCTTCTCCTCTCGATTATCCAACTACTTATGTTTGTTTTACCCTCTTTTTCCCCAACAAATCTGATGAACATTTCCTTTCTGCTAAATATCATTTGTTTAATATGGATTTGCTTGCTTATAAAGAATGTAGAAATGAGGGAGCTTTTAAACAATTGGAAAAGTAAAGATAGTTGGAAATCATCGATAGCTTATTTAGTACTATTTGTTGCCTCTACAAATATTTCTCCACTATTTATATTGATTGGTATGGATAGAACGAGTGACATTTACGCTTTTACACTTCGATACATTGTAATGGAGTTAATGTTTCTACTTCTGATTAATGTTATGATCACAAATACAAGTGAGAAACTTCAGAAAGTATTTTCTCTCTTGCTCATTTTATCTTCTCTTGTTGAGATAGGTGCAGTATACTCTTTCATCACTCGTATAAGTTTTTACGGTCTCTTTTATCTTCTCTTATCGATTTATATTGCTTGTCGTGTTTTTGGTTTGTTTGAGAAAGTTGCAGATAGCTGGGAGTCCAAGGTGAAAGTACAAGATCTATCATCTATTGACACTAAACCAGAGATGGCGGACTCTCAAGTAGAAGGAGACATAGATGTAAACGATCAGTTGAATGCTGAGATACGATCAAACAATGATAAAGAAAATTCGCCAAAAAGAATTATTCTTCAGTCGTCTTGGTTATGGAGCGCCCTTATAATAGCAGTCTGTCACCTTGGTATTATGATTTTTCCCTTATTTTTAGGAAACCACATGTATCTACTGATCTTATATATTGGTGCCATCCATTATATTTGTTTTATGATTGCGACTATATTACTTTTCGTAGGTATGAGAAAAGGAAGTAAAGGACTCCTGAATGCGGCAACTATCTTATTTGTTATTTCCATTATAGGTACACCAGATACTTATTGGATAGGTCCAAATATTTTATCCTTTATTCTGGGAGTCTTGGTATTGATTGGAACTGTATTGTTAAAAAATGGAGACTGATTAAAGTAGATAGGGTTGAAAATTTTTAAAGAACTATTATTATTTAAGTAGGTGGTAGGTTTTTGAGTACCCATTGGTACGCGGACGCCTACCATTTTTGAAGATAAAAAAAGCACCGTGTGAGGGTACTAGATCTTGCCTGCTGAACTCGTCAATTGATAGATACCCTAGTGGGTATTTTTTGTGAACTTTTTAGGAACTTTGAGGACTGTTTAAGTCAGTTTAACTGGGTAGTGCATAGACCGAAAAAGCTGATTTAATGGGCTTTTTGAAAAATCATTTTCCATATCATATGTAATGTGTTATAATGAAGTGTTATATGGTCCCGATAAGGTGGTAGAAATCTTCTATCAGTACTTTGTAACTCTATAACAATATTTTTTAAGGGGGGACATTTTTATGTCAGAACGTAAACTTTTCACGTCTGAATCTGTATCTGAGGGGCATCCAGATAAGATTGCAGACCAAATTTCAGATGCTATTTTAGATGCTATTTTAGAGCAAGATCCAGAAGCTCACGTGGCTGCCGAAACAGCTGTTTATACTGGTTCCGTGCATGTCTTCGGTGAGATTTCAACGACTGCTTATGTGGATATTAACCGTGTGGTTCGTGATACCATTGCAGAGATTGGTTATACCAATACAGAGTATGGTTTTTCTGCTGAGACGGTAGGAGTACACCCATCTTTGGTGGAACAATCTCCTGATATTGCTCAAGGGGTTAATGAAGCCTTAGAAGTTCGTGGAAATGAAGATCAAGATCCACTTGATTTGATCGGAGCAGGAGACCAGGGTCTCATGTTTGGTTTTGCGGTGGATGAAACAGAAGAACTTATGCCATTGCCAATTTCACTCAGCCACAAGTTGGTTCGTCGTTTGGCAGAGCTTCGTAAGTCTGGGGAAATTAGCTATCTTCGTCCAGATGCCAAGTCACAAGTTACTGTTGAGTACGATGAAAACGACCGCCCAGTGCGCGTGGATACAGTGGTTATTTCAACTCAACACGATCCAGACGTCAGCAATGAACAAATCCACGAAGATGTGATTAACAAGGTCATCAAGGAAGTGATTCCAGCTTCTTATCTAGATGAGGAGACTAAATTCTTCATCAACCCAACTGGTCGCTTTGTTATTGGTGGACCTCAAGGAGACTCAGGTTTGACTGGTCGTAAGATCATCGTGGATACTTATGGTGGTTACTCCCGTCACGGTGGTGGTGCCTTCTCTGGTAAAGATGCCACTAAGGTAGACCGTTCCGCTTCTTATGCAGCTCGCTACATTGCCAAAAACATCGTAGCGGCAGGTCTTGCTAAGAAAGCAGAAGTGCAATTGGCTTATGCCATTGGGGTAGCTCAACCTGTCTCTGTTCGTATTGATACCTTTGGTACGGGAACAGTTGCTGAAAGTAAGCTTGAAAAAGCAGCGCGTGAGATCTTTGATCTTCGTCCAGCAGGGATTATCCAAATGCTGGATTTGAAACGTCCAATCTACCGTCAAACAGCAGCATACGGCCATATGGGACGGACAGATATCGACCTTCCATGGGAACGTTTGGACAAGGTTGAAGCCTTGAAAGAATCTGTAAAATAATTCGTTGAAATGGAAAAGTTAGGGTCAAGTTGATCCTAGCTTTTTTTCGTTTTGAAAATTCCTACAGATGGAAAAATAGGTCGATCTGTGGTATAATAGATGCAGTATTTTGAATACGTTGTCCCTTTTATTTCCGTTACAAAAAACGATAGTAAAAGGAAAAAGACTTGAAAGAGCTAATAAATTATTAAGATGAAAAAAATTGTAATAAATGGTGGTCGCCCTCTAAAAGGAGAGGTGACCATTAGTGGTGCAAAAAATAGTGTAGTAGCCTTGATTCCGGCGACCATTCTGGCGGATGATATCGTGACCCTTGATGGGGTACCGGATATCTCCGACGTGGCGAGTCTGATTGAAATCATGACCATCATGGGGGCTAAGATTGAACGCAAAGAAGACAGTTTGATCATTGATCCACGTGGGGTGAAGAATATGCCCATGCCATTTGGAAAAATCAACAGTCTGCGAGCTTCCTATTATTTCTATGGCAGCTTATTAGGACGCTATGGTCAAGCAACGGTTGGGCTTCCTGGTGGGTGTGACCTTGGACCACGTCCGATTGATTTGCATTTGAAGGCCTTTGAAGCGATGGGAGCCGCTATGACCATGGATGGCTCTAGTATGAAACTTGCGACTGATGGCAAGCCTCTTCAAGGAGCTAACATCTACATGGATACTGTTAGTGTCGGTGCAACGATCAATACGATTTTAGCAGCAGTCAAGGCTGAAGGTCGGACAGTGATCGAAAATGCGGCTCGGGAACCTGAAATTATCGATGTGGTGACCTTGCTCAACAACATGGGAGCTCATATTCGTGGAGCAGGAACAGACATTATTATCATTGATGGTGTTCCACAATTGCATGGAACGAGACATCAGGTGATTCCAGATCGCATCGAAGCTGGAACCTATATTGCCCTTGCAGCTGCTATTGGAGAAGGTATCCAGATCAACAATGTCCTGTATGAGCATTTAGAGAGTTATATTGCCAAGTTAGAGGAAATGGGTGTGCGTATGACCATTTCTGAAGATAGTATCTTTGTAGAAAAGCAGACAGGCTTGAAGGCGATCCAGATCAAAACGTCTCCTTATCCTGGTTTTGCGACTGATTTGCAACAACCGATCACACCTTTGCTCTTAACGGCTACAGGACGTGGACGAATCGTTGATACGATTTATGAAAAACGGGTCAACCATGTACCAGAATTGGCTAAAATGGGGGCCACCATTTCGACCTTGAACGACCACATTATCTATGAAGGGCCAAATCAATTGACAGGATCCAGTGTGAAAGCAACGGATCTTCGAGCTGGTGCGGCTTTAGTGATCGCAGGTCTCATGGCTTCTGGAACAACAGAAATTACAAATGTGGAATATATCCTTCGCGGGTATTCAGATATTATTCATAAATTGACCCAACTTGGAGCAGATATCCAGTTGGTAGAGGAATAGGGACAGAACTAGGGATCTGATAGTGGTGGCTGGATACACGAACAATGGAGTTTGAAATGAATATTTGGACGCACTTAGCTGCCTATTCACTAATTGAAACACAAAGGTTGTATTTACGACCTTTTCTCTTTGAAGATGCGGAAGATTTTTATAAGATTGCTTCAAATCCTGATAACCTACAATTTATCTTTCCTGCACAAGCTGATCTTGCTGAAACTCAATATGTACTAGCCAACTATTTCATGAAAAATCCTTTGGGGGTCTGGGCGATCTGTGATAAGGAAACTAATCAGATGATCGGTTCCATCAAGTTTGAAAAATTGGATGAAATTAAGGGTGAGGCTGAGTTAGGCTACTTTTTACGCAAAGATTTTTGGGGAAAGGGCTTGATGACAGAAGCGGTCAAAGAGTTGGTCTATCTATCATTTGAGAAATTTCAACTGAAGGAGCTTAAGATTGTCACCCATGTTGAAAATGCAGGGAGTCAAAAGGTCGCTTTAAAGGCTGGTTTTCGTCTCTTTCGTCAATTCAAAGGGAGTGACCGCTATACGCGTAAAATGCGCGATTATTATGATTTCCGCCTAGGTAGAGGGGACTTCTATGAGTAAACACCAAGAGATTTTAGACTATCTCGAAAAATTACCGATTGGAAAACGGGTCAGTGTCCGCAGTATTTCCAATTTTTTGAATGTCAGTGATGGGACAGCTTACCGTGCCATTAAAGAAGCTGAAAATCAAGGAATTGTCGAAACGCGTCCTAGAAGCGGGACCATCCGTGTCAAATCGAAAAAAGCTGTACTAGAGCACTTGACTTATCGGGAAATTTTAGAAATCACTGGCTCTGAAATATTAGCAGGTGAGGAAGGTCTCGAAAAAGAATTTAATAAATTTTACATCGGTGCCATGACGGAAAAGCACGTCCTAGACTATGTGTCTGAAGGGGGGCTTTTGATCGTGGGTGACCGTACTAGCATCCAACGATTGGCTCTTAAGCATGATAATGCGGTCTTAGTGACAGGTGGCTTTGAGGTCAGTGAGGATGTGATTGATCTGGCTAATCAGGTGCAAATCCCAGTCATCCGAACTTCACATGATACCTATACCGTCGCGACTATGATCAATAAGGCCTTGTCTAACATGCAGATCAAGACGGATATCTTGACGGTGGAACAGGTCTATCGGCCCTTCCATGAGTACGGTTATCTTTCTGAGACAGATACGGTCCGGGATTATTTAGATTTGGTTCGAAAGAATCGCTTTAGTCGTTTTCCGGTTGTCAATCAGCACCAGATGGTAGTGGGCGTCGTAACCATGAGAGATGCTGGAGATAAGGCGCCTCAGACGACCCTTGATAAGGTGATGTCACGGACCATTTTTACCACTAATTTGTCCACCAGCATTGCGACGATTAGCCAACGGATGATCGCTGAAGATTATGAAATGATTCCTGTTGTTCGTAATAACCAGACCTTGCTGGGTGTTATTACGCGTCGGGATGTCATGGATCGGATTAGCAAGGTGCAGTTTTCGAGCTTACCAACCTTTAGTGAGCAAATTGGTCAAAAGATTCAAACAGAGAACGACCATTACCAATTCACAGTGGAGCCAAGTATGCTGGAGAAAAGCGGTGTTTTGGCCAATGGAGTCATGATCGAAGTGCTGATGAAGGTTATTCGCAAGATGATGCAACACAGTGGGCGTAGCTTGATTGTCGAACAGTTGATCATCAATTTTTTACAGGCTGTGCAGGTGGATGATGTGATCCGCATTGAACCACAACTAGTTCGACGAACCAGACGTTCGGCCTTGGTTGATTTTAGCTTGTATTTAGATCTGCAGCTGGTCGCGAAAGCAACCATTACCATTAAGATTAATTAAACAAAAGAAATGAGGAGACAATGATTACATTAAAATCACAACGTGAAATTGAAGCCATGGATCGTGCAGGAGATTTCCTTGCCAGCATCCATATTGGATTGCGTGACTTGATCAAGCCAGGGCTCGACCTTTGGGAAGTAGAAGAATATGTCCGCCGTCGCTGTAAAGAAGTCAATGTCTTACCACTTCAAATCGGAGTAGAAGGCAGTCTCATGGACTATCCTTACGCGACTTGTTGCGGTTTAAATGATGAAGTTGCCCATGCCTTTCCCCGTCATGTTATCCTGAAAGATGGTGATCTCCTCAAGGTAGATATGGTCTTATCTGAGCCACTCGACAAGTCTGTTCTGGATGTTTCAAAATTAGATTTTGATAATGTAGCCCAAGTGAAGAAATACACGGAGTCCTATACTGGTGGCTTGGCGGACTCTTGCTGGGCTTATGCGGTTGGAAATGTTTCGCAAGAAGTCAAAGATTTGATGGACGTGACTAAAGAATGTCTTTACAAAGGAATTGAGAAAGCAGTCGTAGGCAATCGCTTGGGAGATATTGGCGCAGCGATTCAAGAGTATGCAGAAAGCAAAGGCTATGGCGTGGTGCGTGACTTGGTCGGCCACGGTGTCGGCCCTACCATGCATGAAGAACCAATGGTACCGCATTACGGTCGTGCTGGACGCGGTCTTCGTTTGCGTGAAGGGATGGTCTTGACGATTGAGCCAATGATCAATACCGGTACTTGGGAGATTGATACTGATATGGAAACTGGTTGGGCCCACAAGACCCTCGACGGTGGCCTTTCTTGTCAATACGAGCATCAATTTGTGATTACAAAAGATGGTCCAGTGATCCTAACTAGTCAAGGTGAAGAAGGAACTTACTAAAAGATTGAGAGGAAAGAATGGAGCTGAAGGCACGTGTCTGGTTTCGCTCTTTGCTCTTTTTTAGTAAAAATGGGGAGGTGACGAATGAAAAAGGTCCTACAAAAAGTACTGGCTCAGCCATTTATAAAGGGCTTCGTGCGGTTTTATCAGAGTGCAGAGTCTGATATCACCAGTATTGCAGTTGCCTATTATTTGCTGATCTCCATTTTCCCTTTGATGCTGATTGCAGCCAATATTTTACCCTACTTTCATATTCGTCCCACTCAGATTCTTTTAAGCTTACAGAAAGTTTTGCCAGCCTCCTTATATCGAATAGTGGCACAGATGATTTCGAGTGTCTTGACCAAACCTTCGACAGGCTTACTGAGTTTCTCGATTATTTCTGCTTTGTGGATCTTCTCTCAGAGCATTGCCTACCTCCAAAAAGCCTATAACAAGAGTTATGGGGTGGAAAAGGAGCGTGGTATTATCTGGGGGCGACTCTTTAGCTTTCTGATCAGTTTTGCCTTGCAGGGCTTGTTTGGACTCTCGCTGATCCTTTCCATGTTTGGGAAAATGATCGTTCGTTATCTCTATCAGACCTTTTCATTTGATCGGACGATTTATGTGCGCTTACTGAATTTGACAGAGCCGACCATCTACCTCTTACTTTTTGTCAGTCTGGTCTTACTCTATTACACCCTTCCAAATGTCAAAATTCCAAAATTTAGATATGTTCTTCCAGGAGCGACCTTCGTTGTTGCTGTCCTGTATGCGATCTTGAATATCTTTTGGAAATATGTGGATCGTTATGTGAGTCATTTCTTAGATGCTCGTTTCTTCGGTTCGGTCGTCCTAGCGGTCATCATGTTCTGGTTCATCTTGGTGGCAAAAATCATGATTATTGGTTGTATTTTAAACGCCAGTATCCAATTTGCCAGAGAAGCCAAGTTCCAAACGCGCAGTGGAGAAATTGTCTCTAAGTTAAAATCAGAAGAAGTGGACTTTCGGCATAGAGAAGTTTCACAAACATTAAAGCGTCGATTACGCTTGATAAAAAAAGATAAAAAGGAATAAGGGAGAGTGGGACAGAAATCGGTAATTCGTTAGAATTCGATTTCGTCGTCCCACCTCCGCACAATTGAGTAGGGCTGTAAAAGCTGATGAAATCAGCGTAGTAGAGCCCACTCAACCACTGCGTCTTGCTCGACAATCCAAAAACAATTGAGAGGCTAGGACTTTTGTCCCAGCCTCTTTTTTTATTATCTATTTTTATTGCATTTGCAACAAAAATGTGTTATGCTATTGTCAATAGGAAAGGAGGAGTGAGATGAGTATTTTGCGTGAGATTGGCATCATTGCGCGAGCACTGGATTCTATAGCAAATATTGAATTTCGAGATTTAGATCTGGCGCGTGGTCAATACCTCTATCTGGTGCGAATTGCCGAGCAACCTGGAATGATTCAGGAAGAACTCTCTGAGCTCTTAAAAGTCGATCGCTCAACTGTTGCCCGATCCGTAAAAAAACTAGAAGAACGAGGATTGATTCAGCAGCGCCCAAGGGGTGAAAACCTTAAAACCAAGGAATGGGAATTAACTGAAAAAGGTAAGAAGATTTACCCCTTCATTTTAGGGGAGCATATTTACTCTGAGACAACTGCCTTAAAAGGATTTTCCAAAGAAGAAGTCGCACAGTTAGAGGAGTATCTGATCCGAGTTCGAGAGAATATTACCCTGGATTGGGAACTAGTCAAAAAAGGTCAAAAAAGAAATTATAGTGAGGTAAAGCAATGAAAGTGACAGTCGATCAAGCATTTTGGGATTTGTTCCCAACAGCTAGAATTACAGTGATGTCCTTGTATGGCATTGATAATACAGTAGATGAAGCCAAGGATCCTTATTTCAAAGAATTGTTGGACAAGGGTGCCAAGAGAGCATGGGAATTTATCGATGAAGAAAACTATACCCAGAGTGAGTTCGTTCAAGAGTGGCGCCAAGCTTTTAGCAAGTTCAAAACAAAAAAAGGAGCACGATCTTCCATCGAAGCACTCTTAAAACGGGTTCATCAGGGACGTGAATTTTATCCGATTAATCCCTTGGTTGATTTATACAATAGTGTGTCTATGGCTTATGCTCTTCCTTGTGGAGGAGAAGACATGGATAAATTAGTGGGTGGACTCTCTCTAGGACACGCGAAAGGAGGCGAACCGTTCTTTCCATTAGGGGCTGAAGAAGATGCGCCAGCTTTGGAAGGGGAGATCATCTACTATGACCAAGAAGGAGCCGTTTGTCGTTGCTTGAATTGGCGTGAGGCTCAAAGAACCATGCTAACTGAAGATACGAAGGATGCTATTTTGGTGATTGAAGCTATCAATGAAGAGCAGGCCAAACGAGCACAAACAGCCATGCAGGAATTGAAAGATCTAGCCAAGGATTATTTTGGGGTCGAAGGAACGATCTATCAATTAAGTGTAGAGCATACAAGTATAGAAGTTTAAAATAATAAGGCTGAAACAATCGTTTCAAGCCTTATTTTTGTTTTTAAAGACAAAGAGTTTACTAAAGACGTAATTGAGGACCACAATGGCTACTTGTGCAAAGAGAGTTTCAATCAGATTGATCTGGCTTTTGTTATTGTGGACAAATTGCCCGATAATTCCTGGGAACTGCTTGACAAAAATCTCAGTCAAGGCCATGTCCAGTATAAATGTCCCAGATCGCGCAATTGCAAATCGGATCAAGCGCTGAAACCAGCCCTTTCTCTCTTGTTTAAAGACAATGGTATCGTTGGTCGCAAAGGCAAAGAGGATCCCAGCAATGTTTCCAATAGCTGTCGCTAATCGTTCATCACGAGACACATGATAGATGAAAAGGCGGGTTCCGACGGAAACAATGGTTGTGGCTACTCCAAAAAAGAGATAGGATAAAATCTCATTATCAAAAAATTTTTTAATTAGTGTTTTCATAAATTCAGTCTACCATAAAACCTCAAAATATGCTATACTTGAAAGGTTGAAGAAATCAAACCTTCAACCCTTGGTGCTTAAGATCCTTTCGCCAAGCATATTACACGCGGGAAAACCGCTAAAGGAGAATAGATGAAACAGTTAACTGCTCGTGATATGGCACAAATTGCCATTGTTGCTGCGATTTATATCGTATTGACCATTACCCCACCTCTCAATGCTATGGCCTATTATGGCTATCAATTCCGTGTTTCGGAAATGATGAATTTCTTAGCCTTCTACAATAAGAAGTACTTGATTGGGGTGACGCTTGGTTGTATGATTGCTAACTTATTTAGTTTTGGATGGATTGATGTCTTTGTCGGTGGAGGTTCAACCTTTGTCTTCTTAGGACTTGGACTCATTCTATTTGGTCGATTCAAAAACAAGTTCTTGTTTGACGGTCTTATTCGCTTGGACCATTTCTTGTTTGCGATTTTCTTTTCCATCTCCATGTTTACGATTGCCTTGGAACTTTATTACCTTCAAGGACAACCATTCTTCTATAACTGGTTGACCATGGGATTGGGTGAATTCGCATCCTTGATTTTTGGAGCAATTGTGATCAATCAACTTTCTAAACGGATCGATTTTACAAAATAAGAAAAAGGAGCTTTGGCTCCTTTTTTTAATGCTAAGAATGCAGTAAATTCAAGGCTAAATTAAGATTTTATGATAAAATAAGAACATGAAAACCAGAATGAAAGAATTAGTGGAATTACTCAATCGATATGCTTACGAGTATTACACAAAAGACGCTCCATCTGTTTCAGATAGTGAATATGATCAATTATATCGGGAGTTGGTGGAACTAGAAACCGCACATCCAGATGAGATCTTACCAGAGAGTCCAACTCACCGTGTAGGTGGGGTGGTTTTAAAAGGTTTTACCAAATACCAGCACCAGTATCCCCATTATAGTTTGCAGGATGCTTTTTCGCGTGAAGAATTAGAAGCCTTTGATCAGCGTGTCCGTAAGGAATTTCCTTCTATCAGCTATGTATGTGAGCTGAAAATCGATGGCTTGTCCATTTCTCTCACCTATGAAAATGGAGTCCTCGTAACGGGGGCGACACGTGGGGATGGTTCTGTTGGTGAGGATATTACAGAGAACCTCAAGCGGGTCAAGGATATTCCTTTGGTGTTACCAGAGCCAGTGAACATTACAGTGCGAGGCGAGTGCTATATGCCACGGGCTTCCTTTGATCGGGTCAATCAGATCCGTCAAGAAAACGGCGAGCCGGAGTTTGCTAATCCGCGGAATGCTGCTGCAGGAACGCTTCGCCAATTGGATACGAAAATCGTAGCCAAGCGAAATCTTGCAACCTTCTTGTATCAAGAAGTGAGCCCGACGGACCAAAGCAGTCAGGAAGGCGTGCTTGAGAAATTAGCCCGCTTAGGATTTGTCGTGAACCAAGAGCGAGTGCTGGCTGAGGATATGGAACAAATTTGGGACTTCATCCAGAAGGTAGCTCAGCTTCGAGAGGATCTTCCCTACGATATCGATGGGATTGTCATCAAGGTCAATGACCTAGCTGTTCAAGAAGAACTAGGCTTTACTGTTAAAGCCCCTAAATGGGCTGTCGCCTATAAGTTTCCAGCTGAAGAAAAAGAAGCGAAAATCCTATCGGTGGATTGGACGGTTGGACGGACCGGAGTTGTGACCCCAACTGCCAATCTAACTCCAGTCCAGCTAGCAGGAACTACCGTTAGTCGGGCAACCTTGCACAATGTGGACTATATTGCTGAAAAAGATATTCATCAGGATGATACCGTCATCGTCTACAAGGCGGGTGATATCATTCCTGCGGTCTTGCGTGTCGTCAAAGATAAACGGGTATCTGATCAAGCATTAGCTATTCCAACTCATTGTCCGAGCTGTCAGAGTGAGTTGCTTCATTTCGAGGATGAGGTGGCCCTTCGCTGTATCAATCCACTCTGTCCAGCGCAGATCAAGGAAGGATTGAACCACTTTGCAAGTCGGGATGCTATGAATATCACAGGCTTGGGTCCAGCTGTTGTAGAGAAACTCTTCGCCGCTCAGTTGGTAGAGGATGTAGCTGGGATCTATCGTCTGACAGTCGAGGATCTATTGACCTTAGAAGGCTTTAAAGAAAAATCTGCTGAAAAACTCTATGAAGCCATTCAAGCTTCAAAAGAGAATTCAGCTGAGAAATTACTCTTTGGTTTGGGGATCCGCCATGTCGGTAGCAAGGTTAGTCAAATCTTGCTCCAAGAATTCCATGATCTCGATCAATTGGCTACAGCTGATCCAGAACGAATTGCCAGCATTGACAGTCTCGGTATGGTCGTGGCTGAAAGCCTCAAGCGTTATTTCGCACAAGAAGGATCCAAGCGCCTATTGCAAGAGCTCAAAGAAGCTGGCGTCAATATGGCTTATCTTGGTGAGAAAGTCGCTGCTGATGCGGCCCTATCAGGAATGACAGTCGTTTTGACTGGGAAGCTAGAGCGACTCACGCGTTCAGAAGCTAAGGCAAAATTAGAAAGTTTAGGCGCTAAGGTGACTGGATCGGTTTCCAAAAAAACAGATTTGGTCGTTGCTGGTAGTGACGCTGGTAGCAAGTTAACCAAAGCACAAGAATTAGGAATCCAGGTAGAAGATGAGGCCTGGCTTGAAAGTTTATAGAGGATCTTTATGGTAGAACGAATCAAAAAAGCCCGTTTAATTTATAATCCGACCTCTGGGCAAGAAATTATCAAGAAAAATATTGCGGAAGTCTTGGACGTACTCGAAGACGTGGGCTATGAAACCAGCGCTTATCAAACGACTCCAGAACCATTTTCTGCCCAAAATGAAGCAGAAAGAGCCGCTAAAGCAGGCTTTGATTTAATCATTGCTGCTGGTGGAGATGGTACGATTAACGAAGTGGTCAATGGGGTTGCAGGTCTGGAAAATCGTCCACAGATGGCCTTTATCCCGACCGGTACCACCAATGACTATGCGCGTGCCTTGAAGATCCCGATGGGCGATCCTGTGGCAGCTGCCCGCATTATCGAAAAGAATCAAACCATTCAGATGGATATTGGTCGTGCCTATGGTAGTAAGTATTTCATCAATATTGCTGCAGCAGGAACCATGACAGAATTGACCTTCAGTGTTCCAAGTAGTGTTAAATCTCGCTTGGGTTACTTTGCCTATGTGGCAGAAGCTGCTAAAATGTTGCCACGAAACAAGGCTCGAAAGGTGCGGATTGAGCACGACAATGGTGTCTTTGAAGGGCCAGCGTCTATGATTTTTGTAGCCTTGACCAACTCGATTGCTGGTTTTGAAAGTGTCGCGCCAGATGCTAAGCTTGATGATGGGAACTTTACCTTGATTATCGTAAAAACTGCTAAGCTCTTTAACATGTTGTCCCTGATGATTCAGGCCATTAATGGAGGCAAGCATGTGCACGATGAAAATGTAGAATATCTCAAGACCAAGAAGTTGACGATCGAAATGCTAGGGAAAAATGCTCAACCATTCCGCATCAATCTAGATGGGGAATACGGGGGAGATACGCCGGTTGAATTGGAAGTCTTCCATAATCACTTGGAATTCTTTGCAAATATTGATGAAATCAACAACGATGCTTTGGTTCACCCATCTGAAGAGTAAAAACAATAGTTGGAGTCATGTACGTGTTTTACAAGCGGATGGTTCCTTCGGTATTAAATTGGAAATAGGAAAATGTTATGCGACAATACCATGTAAAGCTTCATTTTCATAAGCAAAAAGGAAATTATTTTGCCTATGATATGTGGCAGTGGCAGGATCAAGTAGAAGGAAAATCAGTCTCTTTCTCCAAGTTGGATTATTTTGGAGTAGAGGGAAATCTGGTATACGAGAGTGAGGATACCTTGAACCGGGGCCATGTCCTGGTTAAAGAAGGGGATTGGCTCACTAAGACCCGGGACTTTGAAATCGAACTTTTACCAGAAGGGCATGTTCGAGAAGTGTGGATTCTTGATGGAGACGATACAGTCTATTATTCTTTGCAAGCTGCTTTGACGAGTCATGCATACAGCCATCGTCAGCCTCATGCCTATGACATGGCGATGCGCCCTAGAGAGTTTGATGCTAAATGGGCGTATCAAGGATGGCTCGGTCATCGGGAGGAAGAAGGGGAGCATTGCTTTAAACTATGGGCTCCTACTGCCAAGAAAGTTGAATTGTTGCTTTATCAATCAACCGAGCTGGATGCGCCTATCTGGAAGAGCATGCCGATGACACGTGGCAAACAAGAGTCTAGCTACCACCCAGAAAATACTCAAGGTGTTTGGATTTTAGATTTTTTAGGAAATTTAAGTGGCATGGCTTATCAATATCGTGTCCATTTTGAACACCATACTCAAGTGACGCGCGATCCTTATAGTATTGCAACGACAGCGGACGGGATGCGCTCTGCCATTCTTTCAAGAGCAGATCGTCAGTTTGATTGGGGTCCTAAAAAAGGAGCCGATGCGACTCCTTGGCGTTTGGACAATCCTTGTCAAGCAGTGATTTATGAGATGCACCTTCGGGATTTGACCAAGTCACCGACATCAGGTGTAGACGAAGTCCTGCGTGGAACCTATCTGGGGGCTTGCCAAGAAGGAACCGTCAATAGCCATGGCGATGCAACTGCCTTTGATTATATCCGTCAGTTAGGGGTCAATGTCGTGCAACTGCAGCCCATCTCTGATCGCTTTAAACAGTACGACGATGAAGGCCAGGTGACCTACAATTGGGGCTACGACGTTCAGAATTATTCTGCACCAGAAACTAGCTTTTCAACGGATCCATCCAATCCGAAACAAACCATGAAAGAGCTCAAAACCATGATCCGGGCTTATCATGAGGCAGGAATTTCTGTGGTCTTGGATGTGGTCTACAATCATATCTATTCGACCGAACATGGTCCTTTCCAAAATACAGTGCCCGATTATTATTACCGGATGGAGCCAGATGGTCGCTTCCAAAATGGGACAGGTGTTGGGAATGAAACGGCTAGTGAGAATGAAATGTACCGCAAGTACATGATTGATTCCCTCACGCATTGGGTCAAAGAGTACCAGATCGATGGCTTCCGCTTTGATTTGATGGGGATTCACGATGTAAGGACGATGAATGTTATTCGGGAGGCAATGGACGCTCTGGATCCTCGGATTCTTCTTTACGGAGAAGGTTGGGACATGGGAACAGGTCTCGCCCCAGAGGACAAGGCTAAGAAGGACAATGCAGCGCAATTGCCAAGAATTGGATTCTTTAATGATACGGAGCGCGATGCCATTAAAGGGGCTGAGGTTTATGGTTCCATCAAACGTGGCTTTGTCAGCCGAAAATCGACGGAGAATATCGTTGCCCGTGCTGTTCTAGGTAGTGCAGAGCTTGGCAATTATTTAAGTCCCAATCAGGTCTTGAATTATGTGGAGGCTCATGATAATTATAATCTCTATGACTTGCTTCAGACCCTTCATCCGAATGTAGAAGTAGCAGGATTGGTCAAGCGCTCAGAGTTGGCTACGGCCATGAATCTGCTCTTTCAGGGCATGGCCTTCATGCAATTGGGTCAAGAGTTTATGCGGACCAAATTGGTAGCGACAGGTCCTGATGGAGAAATCACACCTTTGGATCGTGAACGGGCCATGAATTCCTACAATGCTCCAGATTTTGTGAATCAGGTCAACTGGGATCTGGTCAGTCAGAACAAGGAATCAATTGCCTATATCCGAAGCTTGATCGCCTTGAAGACAAGTCTTCCTGTCTTAGGGCTTGAAAGCTATGATAAAATCTACCAACAAGTCTTTATTCAATCTGCAACTGATACCAGTGGCCTTGTCATCTATGAATTAACAGGAGACAAGAAGTACTTGGTCATCTTCAACGCCAGCGGACTTCCTTACTACCTCCAAAATTCAAATAAATTGAAATTGATGGCTGGGAATAGTCGTCATAAACGACCATTCTACGTGGAGAATTTAACAGCTTCTGTTTTTGAAGTCCTAGACTAAGTTCTTTTTAAAGAAATCATAAAATCCCTGAGTTTTTAAACTCAGGGATTCTTTTTATTTAGAAGAACTGCTACTGGTCTCTGTTGAGGAAGAACTATCGTCTTCTGGGTGCAATTCTTTATAAGTTGGTGCTTTGAAGAGATCAACGGTGGACTGGTTGCCACGTTGGTTATAAAGGCTGGTTGATTTGTCACCTTTTTCCTTTTCAATCTTCTTCAATGCCTTGAAGGAATTGGTGTAGGAATAATCATCTGGATTGACTTTTCCAAGATCATTGCCCTTGAAGAAGCGAAGGAGATCACCGGTCTGGATGCTATCGCTAATCTTCAATTGCAGGTTAGCAGCTTCCCTGATCTTGTCCAGTTCTTCCTTGGTTTTTTCGTCTGGGTTCGTGATTTCCTCACCTGTTTTGGTGTAATAGGTCCGGCCACTATAGCTCGTATACTCTGGAGTAACAAAGTAGTTAGCGGAGCGGAAGGCGACGATTTGATCATGTTCTGGAGAGAGCATATCTTGACCAACTTGGAGGAATTTGTTGGATTCAATACCTAACAAATGTTCCAAGGTTGGGAGCATATCAATTTCGCCACCATAGGTATCAATGATGCCACCCTTATCCATACCTGGAATGACTACCATATAAGGTACGCGTTGCAACATGGCATTGTCATAGCTTGACCACGTTTCAGAGTTCTTACCAAGTAGAGGAGCAAGAGCTGGGTTGCGGGAGTTTGAAATTCCGTAGTGGTCCCCATAGAGAACGATGATGGAATTTTTGTAAAGACCAGATTCTTTCAGGTAATCAAAGAAGGCCTTGATCGAAGAATCTAGGTAGTTAGCGGTCGCAAAGTAGCCATTGATGGTTTCGTCCTGTGTTTTAGCTAGTGGGAATCCAAGATCATCTCCCGACAAGCTGGTCGTATAAGGATAGTGGTTTGAAACCGTAATGAACTTCGTATAGAAAGGCTGTTGCAATCTTTCAAGGTATTTAATGGAATCCTTGAGCATGTATTTGTCATTAAGACCATACTGGAAGGAATTGCTGCTGTTTTGTTTGGTGAAGTAGCTAGCATCAAAGAAGTAATTGTAGCCCCATTGTTTATAGGCGGTATTTCGGTTCCAGAAACTTCCAGCATTCCCGTGGAAAACAGCACTCGAGTTGTAACCATTTTTTGAAAGAATAAATGGTGCAGCCTGTTGGGTATTGGTTCCACCATAGTTCACCATAAAGGAACCTTGGTTGAGTCCGAAGAGGCCTGTTTCAATCATGGTCTCAGCATCGGACGTTTTCCCTGCCTTGACTTGGTTAAAGACGTTTGAAAAGGCAAAGGTTTCCTTCGAGTGGTAAAGTGAATTTAAGAAAGGTGTCACTTCATATTCTTTATCGTCTACTTTCAACTTGTAATCGATCAAGAATTGTTGGAAACTTTCCAAGTGAATGTAGATGACGTTACGGCCTTTTGCCATTCCAAAGTACTCAGGATTGGGCTTGGCATAATGCTGTTGGATATATTCTTCTACCGGCTTTAGATCTGCTTCGGACGCTTTGGAACGTTCTTTGTTGGCAGCATAGGTCTGATTAGCACTGTAACCTAGAAAGGCTGGTAAGCCTAGGGCACGAACGACATAGTAGTTTGAGAACCCACGAGTCAAGAGCTCAGGTCGGTCAATTTCTGCGAGGAAAAGGTTAGCCGAAAAGAGCATAGCTGATAAAGAGGTAACCGCAAAACTAGCTCGTTTATTGAAGGGACGATTGTCCATTCGAATCCATTTCTTAAAGAAGAAGAAAGCTAGAATAGGGAAATCTAGAATGTAGATCACATCCCAAGGTCGGAACAATTCTAAAGCAGCAGCTCCGAGACCGGCAGAAACCTTGCTGGAAGCCAACATGGTATTGACCGTTACGAAGTCTGTAAACTCTCGATAATAGATGGAGTTGGAAATCAACCAAATAAATAAGAGAAGGTAGATCCCAAAGGCCAAACTATAAAAGAGCTTGGTTCGTTTGATATAAAGTGCAAGACCAATGAAGAGCAGACTGATCGGCAATGGGTTGATCACTGCTAGAAAAATCTGATACGGTCCCTGAATGTCTAAATTAAAATCAACTGAATAGGCCCACATGGTTTTGAACCAGTAGAGCAACAGAAGGGTCAAGACAAATCCTAGTCTGGTACTCATGAAATTGAGTATCGAATTCGTAATTTTTTTCACAAAATGTTACTTCCTTGTCTTATTTCCTAAAAATTTTCATATACAAGTATACCACAATTTTATGGAGAAAGAAAAAAATGACTGTAAAGGAGAGGAAAGAAATAGGAAAGATCCGGCATTTTATATCATTTGAAGCTAAATGATGAAAGCTAGGATAAAACGGTAAAAAAAGTTCCAGTAAATAAAGCCTCTCTTTGTGAAAACTGCAGACTTTTGCTATAATAGAGGATATGAAAAAACTCACAGTCAGTCGCCAAGTCGCAACAAAAATCAAACAAGGACAATCCCTTCTTGAAAAGCAAGATTTTGACTCACTTCCCGCTTTGGATCAAGCGGTTCAATTGCTTTCAGGAGATGGACAATCCCTCGGGGTCGGATACTTATCTGAACAAAATAAAGGGATTGGATGGTTTGTTTCACAAGAGTTGGTCGCTTTTGATCAAGACTTTTTTAAAAAGCTTTTCATCAAAGCCAAGCAATACCGTCGTTCTTATTATGCGGATGAAACGACGACAGCCTTTCGTCTTTTTAACCAAGAGGGAGATGGTTTTGGTGGCTTCACGGTTGACTTGTATGGTGAGTTTGTTGTCTTTTCTTGGTACAATCCCTTCGTATTTCAGATCAAGGAAACCATTCTAGCGGCCTTTCAAGAAGCTTTTTCAGAAGTCCGAGGTGGCTATGAAAAGATTCGCTTTAAAGGCTTGGACTATGAATCGGCTCATGTCTATGGAGAAGAAGCTCCGCAAGAATTTTTGATTCTTGAAAATGGGGTCTCTTACCAAGTCTTTCTCAATGATGGCTTGATGACGGGGATTTTTTTGGATCAGCATGAAGTTCGAGGTAGCTTGGTAGAGGGCTTAGCAGCTGGCAAGTCCTTGCTCAATATGTTCTCCTATACGGCGGCCTTCTCTGTGGCTGCGGCAATGGGTGGAGCAGTTGAGACAACATCGGTCGATCTGGCTAAGAGAAGTAGAGAACTATCAGAAGCGCATTTTGTGGCAAATGGCTTGGCGTTGGATGCTCATCGTTTTGTCGTGATGGATGTCTTTGACTATTACAAATATGCCAAACGCCATGACCTAAGCTATGATGTGATCGTGCTTGATCCGCCTAGCTTTGCGCGGAATAAAAAACGGACATTTTCAGTCGCTAAAGATTACCATCGATTGGTCAGCGAGGCACTCGAGATTTTAAATCCAGGTGGGATCTTGATTCTCAGTACCAATGCGGCAAATGTGAACAAAGAAAAATTTAAAAAACAAATCGAAAAGGGATTTCAAGGCCGTAAGCATCGCTATCTAGCGGAATACGGACTTCCGGGAGATTTTCGATGGAACAAGAAAGAAGAAAGTAGTAATTACTTAAAAGTATTTACGATTAGGGTGGATGTATGAAATTAGTTGTTTCGATTATGCCTCGCTCCTTAGAAGAGGCGCAACAACTAGATAGTTCGCGTTACGAGGATGCAGATGTTATTGAGTGGCGTGCGGACTTTTTAGAAAAAAGCGAGATCTTAACCGTTGCTCCTGCAGTTTTTGAGAAATTTGCTGGACGCGAGATTTTATTCACCTTGCGGACTCGAGCTGAAGGTGGAGAGATGGAGCTGACTAATGAAGAATATGTTGGAATCCTGAAAGATATTCAATCCATCTATCATCCGGATTATATCGATTTCGAGTATTATAGTCACCGTGAAGTCTTTGAAGAGATGTTGGAATTTTCAAATCTTGTTCTCAGCTACCATAACTTCCAAGAAACTCCGGAAAATATGATGGAGATCTTATCGGAATTGACCAGCTTTTCTCCAAAATTAGTCAAAGTATCTGTCATGGCCCACAATGAACAAGATGTTCTTGACTTGATGAATTATACGCGTGGTTTCAAGACACTGAACCCTGAGCAAGAATATGTAACCATTTCCATGGGCAAGGTCGGGAAGAT
The DNA here is from genome assembly GCF_008727815.1 of Streptococcus sp. LPB0220. Classification (NCBI taxonomy): domain Bacteria; kingdom Bacillati; phylum Bacillota; class Bacilli; order Lactobacillales; family Streptococcaceae; genus Streptococcus; species Streptococcus sp. LPB0220. Next base: position 925,389 of record NZ_CP044230.1, read on the forward strand.
TTCGCGCTTGACAGCTGATTTGACAGGTTCTTCCTGGTCTTATGCTAGAGTCGGAGATGAAAGTGCCCCAGGTCAAATTCCTCTTGAAAATATGAGAAGAATTCGGGAGTTATTAAATGAAGATTGACGGATATACTCGGATGGCAGCGGTCATTGCCCATCCGATTCGTCATAGTATCTCTCCTTTCATTCATAATCTAGCCTATGAATTAACAGCGACCAATGCTGCTTATCTAGCTTGGGATATTGCTGAAGAAGACTTAGAAAGCACCATCAGCCAAATTCGTAAGTTAGATATGATTGGGGCCAATATCTCCATGCCCTATAAGCAGAAGGTCTTTCCTTATCTAGATGAAGTGGATGAGATGGCCCGAAAGATCGGTTCTGTCAATACCATTGTTCACCGTGATGGCAAGCTTAAAGGCTATAATACGGATGGAATTGGTTTCTTTCGTAGTTTACCTCCTGCTTTCTCTATTAAGGGAAAAACAATGGTTCTCTTAGGTGCAGGTGGTGCAGCTTTAGCGATTATTGCACAGGCGATTCATCTAGGTGTGAAACGTATCCTTGTCTTTGTGAGAGAGGAAAGATTGGTTCATTATCGTTCAATAGTTCAGTTGGTTGAAGAAGGCTTTGATTTCTTGATAGAATTGTATGCGATTGAGAAAGATGAAGATGTTCAAAACTCTTTTCATCAAGCTGATCTCATCTTAAATGCCACTGGTGTTGGAATGGATGGTCAGTCTCTTCCAATAGAGAGTCACTTGACCTTTCCCCCACATGCCTTAATCGTAGAGATGGCCTACTATCCGGCAGTGACCCCCTTTCTGCAATTAGCAGTGAATCAAGGAAACCAGAGGGTAAATGGGCTGGGAATGCTCTTTTATCAAGCTGAAGCAGCCTTTGAATTAATGACTGGGAAAGTATTTCCTACAGAGTCTGTATGGGAAGCATTGACAACAGAATATCGCCAATTTGTATGTGACTAAGAGAGGGTTTTACATTTTCCTATTGAAAAAGCTTTATGAGATTAGAACAGGAACTGATTTTTTAAAAAACAGTCTTGCTCTAGTCTCTTTTTCATTTTGATTGAGACATGTGCCCTATTTCATGATAAGATAGAATCAAAGAAAAACGTGAAGGAGATTCCTATGAACGTATCGGTACCTATTCCAGGACATTCCTATGATATTGTGATTGAAAGAGGTGGTCTCAACCAGGTTGGAGACTGGTTGCGCACTCTTTGGGGCGATAAAAAAGTCGCTATCATTTCCGATAACCGCGTGGCTAAGCTATATGCCTCAATCGTAGAGAAGAGCCTTGAGAAAGCTGGTTTTCAAGTGGTGCGCTTTGAGTTTCTTCAAGGGGAAGCTAGTAAGAATCTAACCACTGTTTCAAAAGTTTATGAATTTCTAGCTACCCATGGTATGACGCGCAGTGATGGAATCGTCGCTCTTGGGGGTGGCGTAGTTGGTGATTTGGCTGGTTTTGCTGCCTCAACCTATATGCGGGGAATTTCCTTTGTTCAGATCCCAACTAGCTTGACCGCACAGGTGGATTCTTCTATCGGGGGAAAGACGGGAGTCAATACAGCACTTGCCAAAAACATGGTAGGGACCTTTGCTCAACCAGATGGTGTGTTTATTGATCCTGAAGTGTTGAGCACGTTGGGGCAACGTGAATTGATCGAGGGGATGGGCGAAGTCATCAAGTACGGCCTCATCCAAGATACGGAACTCTGGGAAGAATTGGAAGCCATGGATGGTTCTGTCCAGAGTATTTTAGAGCATGCAGAGAGCATCATTTCTCATTCTTGCTTGGTGAAGCGAGACCATGTTGTGGCAGATGAGCTGGACAATGGTATTCGACTGTATCTCAATTTTGGTCATACGATCGGGCATGCCATTGAAGCGACAGCTGGTTATGGACAGGTTATGCATGGGGAAGCCGTTAGTATAGGCATGGTGCAGCTGTCCCGAGTTGCAGAAGAAAAGGGCCTGATGCCAAAGGGAATCGCTAAAAAAATCGAAGAAATGTGCCGGAAATTTGGCCTTCCTGTGACCTATGAGAACTGGGATAAAGAAGCCCTTTATCAAGCCTTGACCCATGACAAAAAGGCACGTGGGACGAACTTGAAATTAGTCATTGTTCCAGAGTTGGGGCAAGCAGCGATTCATCAAATCCCTCTTCAAGAAATGAAGGACTTTTTAGAAAGAAAGGAATAAGGTCGTATGAGATATTTAACAGCAGGAGAGTCCCATGGGCCTCGACTAACAGCCATCATCGAGGGGGTTCCGGCAGGCCTTCCTTTATCTGAAGAGGATATTAATAAAGAGCTCAAACGTCGACAAGGTGGCTATGGTCGCGGTGCTCGGATGAAAATTGAGAGTGACCGGGTCGAGATCACATCAGGGGTCCGTCATGGCTTGACTATAGGAGGTCCGATTACTCTGAATGTGACCAATCTGGATCACCAAAAATGGCTGGAGATCATGAATGTAGCACCGGTAGAAGAGAAACAGAAAAATCTACGTAAGATCACCAAGCCACGTCCTGGTCATGCCGATCTAGTCGGAGGAATTAAGTATCGTTTTGATGATCTCCGAAATTCCTTAGAGCGTTCTTCTGCCCGTGAGACAACCATGCGTGTAGCCGTTGGTGCAGTTGCTAAACGGATTTTAGAAGAAATCGGCCTTGAAGTGGCCAGCCACATTGTGAATTTTGGGGGAATCGAGATTGCAATTCCCGAGAATCTAACTGTTTCAGAAATCAAGGAAAAGGCAGGTCAGTCGGAAGTTTCGATCGTGGTGCCAGAACAAGAAGAAGCCGTTAAGGCTTACATTGACCTAGTGAAAAAAGATGGGGATACCATCGGGGGAATTGTGGAAACCTTGGTTGGTGGTGTGCCTGTTGGACTAGGATCCTATGTGCAATGGGACAAGAAATTGGATGCCAAAATCGCTCAAGGAGTGGTCTCTATCAATGCCTTTAAGGGAGTGGAGTTTGGTCTTGGGTTCGACGCAGGTCGCCTAAAAGGTAGTCAAGTCATGGATGAAATCATCTGGTCTCAGGACACTGGCTATACCCGTCGCACCAATAATCTTGGAGGTTTTGAAGGGGGCATGACCAATGGTGAGCCCATTCTGGTTCGTGGCGTCATGAAGCCTATTCCGACCCTCTACAAACCTTTGATGAGTGTGGATATTGAAACCCATGAGCCTTATAAAGCAACAGTTGAGCGCAGCGATCCAACGGCTTTGCCAGCTGCAGGTGTGGTAATGGAAGCAGTGGTCGCAACAGTCCTTGCTACAGAAGTGCTTGAAAAATTCTCATCCGATAACTTGGAAGAATTGAAAGAAGCCGTTGCTAAGCACCGGGACTTTACGAAGAATTTTTAAGAGAAAGAGTTTTCCTTTGGAGAAGAAAGTTGTATATATTGCAGGCTTGGGCTTGATTGGTGCTTCACTTGCGCTTGGCATTAAGAGGGCCCACCCAAACGTGACTGTTCTTGGGTACAATCGTAGTGAAGCCTCTCGAACCATCGCCCTTGAAAGAGGAATGGTGGATCAGGTGACGGATGATTTCGCAGCCTTTGCCCCTTTAGCAGATATCATTATTTTAACCCTTCCCATCAAGCAAACCAAGTCTTACTTAGAAACCTTAGCTAGCTTGCATTTGAAAGACCGGGTATTGGTGACAGATGCAGGCTCTACCAAGGCAGAAATTGTCGCACAAGCTGAAAAAGTGTTTACAGATAAGGATGTACGCTTTGTGGGAGGACACCCTATGGCTGGTAGTCATAAGACAGGTGCTGCAGCAGCAGATGCCACTTTATTTGAGAACGCTTATTATATTTTTACCCCTTCCAGCTTGACGACAGGGGGTGCCATGGAAGAGTTGAAAGAGCTTCTGAGTGGATTGGGATCCCGCTTTATCGAAATCGATGCTGAGGAACACGATAGGATAACCTCTCAGATCAGTCATTTTCCTCATATTTTAGCTTCGACTCTGGTCGAGCAGGCCGTAGCTTATGGGGAAGAGCATGAAATGACCCGCCGTTTTGCAGCTGGTGGCTTTCGGGATATGACACGGATTGCGGAAAGTGAGCCGGGCATGTGGACCTCTATTCTCTTGTCCAACACTCAAGCGATATTAGAGCGGATTGCAGATTTCAAAGAGCGTTTGGATCAAGTGGCCGAGACCATTCAAGCAGATAACGAAGAGGCCATCTGGTCCTTTTTCCAAGAAGGGCGGAAGCACCGAAAAGAAATGCAAATCCATCAGCGTGCTGGACGCGATAGTGCCTATGATCTCTTTATCGATGTCCCCGATCAGGAAGGTGTGATCCTCGAAATCTTACAACTCTTACAAGGGATTTCCTTGGTTAATATTCATATCAATGAAGAGAATCGTGAAGATATCCACGGGATTTTGCAGCTGACCTTTAAAAATGCAGAGGATCAAGAGCGAGCTCAAACATTGATCAGCCAGGCGACGTCTTATACCGTCCTTGCTCGCTAGGTCTAAAGAAGGATTTGCGTCAAAATACCTGCTTCATTTTAGGAATATTGAAGGAAAAGCAGTATAATAGAAGTATCTTATCAGTAAAGGAGCCTAGAAAATGGCAAATATTTATGATGTAGCAAACGAACTCTCTCGGACCCTGCGAGACCTTCCTGAATATAAGGCTGTCGTAGAAAGCAAGCAAGCGATCGAAGCAAATCCAGAAGCGAAAACGCTGTTTGACGAATATGTCGCTTTCCAAAATCAACTGCAAGGCTTGATGCAATCCGGTCAACTTCCAACAGAAGCTGTGCAACAAGAAATGAAGGACTATATGGAAAAAATCCAAGCGAGTCCGATTGTGAATGAATTTTTCACCAAACAACAACAATTGTCTATTTATCTTGCAGATCTTGAAAAGATTATCTTTGAGCCGATTCAAGATTTATACAAATAGATATTTCTACCAGAGTTGTCATTTCGACTCTGGTATTTTCGTTCGTCAGTAGAAGAAAAGAGGCTCAAAAAAAGCTAGGAAACATTCGTTTTTTGTTCCAAATTTTTGATCAAAAATTGAATTCATGTCCTATTTATGATAGAATATGTGGAAAAGCACTCTGGAGATGGCAATGAAATTAAGAACCAATAGCAAGGGCCTCAGGGGCACCATTCGTGTCCCTGGTGACAAATCCATCAGTCACCGATCCATTATTTTTGGAAGTCTTGCAAAGGGCGAAACCAAGGTCTATGATATCTTGCGAGGCGAAGATGTGCTTTCTACCATCCAGGTGTTTCGAGACTTGGGAGTCTCCATCCAAGATGACGGGGATGTGATTCGGATTCAAGGAGTCGGCTTTCAAGGTCTTCAAGCTCCGACCGCTCCCCTTGATATGGGGAATTCAGGAACGTCTATTCGTTTGATCTCAGGTGTACTAGCAGGTCAGGATTTTGCTGTGACCATGGTTGGAGACGACAGCCTTTCCAAACGGCCCATGGATCGTGTCGCGATCCCACTGCGTCAGATGGGGGTAGAGATTGCTGGTCAGGGAGAGCGCGATTGCCCTCCTTTACATGAAAAAGGCACCCATCAGCTTCACCCCATTCATTACCGTTTGCCAGCGGCATCGGCCCAAGTCAAGTCTGCTCTTATTTTTGCGGCTTTACAGGCTGAGGGTGAATCGATGATTATCGAGAAGGAAAAGACCCGTGACCATACGGAAGATATGATCCGCCAATTTGGCGGAGAGATCCAGGTAGACGGAAAAATCATCCGCATCCAGGGCGGACAAGAGTTCCAAGGTCAAGAAGTCATCGTTCCTGGAGATATTTCCAGTGCAGCCTTTTGGTTAGTGGCTGGCCTCATTCTGCCAGATAGTATGATCAAGATTGAAAATGTTGGCATCAACCAAACGCGGATAGGGATTCTCGAAGTGATTCAAGAAATGGGGGGAGATCTCACTATTGAGGATCGTGATGAAAAAGCGGTCTCTGCGAGTCTCACTGTCAAGACTTCGTCCTTAAAAGGGATTCGGATTGATGGGGAGTTGATTCCACGCTTGATTGATGAATTGCCGATTATTGCTTTACTAGCGACACAAGCAAATGGTCAGACTGTGATTGCGGATGCTGAAGAGCTTCGTGTGAAAGAAACGGACCGTATCCAGGTCGTAGCAGATAGCCTCAATGCTATGGGAGCCACTGTCGTGCCAACGGAAGACGGCATGATCATCACTGGACCGACTCCTCTACATGGAGCAGAATTGGAGACCTTTGGAGATCATCGGATTGGGATGATGGCTACCATTGCTGCCTTATTGGTGAGAGATGGAGATGTGATGCTGGATCGGGCAGAGGCCATTAACACCAGTTACCCTAGTTTTTTTGAAGATTTGGAGACCTTACTGCATGGCTAAAATTTTACTTGGTTTTATGGGAACAGGTAAAACGACCGTTGGTCGCATTCTTGATCCAAAATTCCATGATATGGATGAATTAATTGTTGAAGAGATCGGTATGTCGATCAATGACTATTTCGCAGTGGAAGGAGAAGCAGCCTTTCGTCGTCGCGAGGCTGAAATGCTGGAGCGTTTATTGGAAAATGAAGCGGCTATTATTTCTCCTGGAGGCGGGATTGTGGTCAATCCTCATAACCGTGCACTCTTGGAAAAAAATCTTCACAACATTTATCTGCGGGTAGATTTTGAAACCTTGTACAGCCGCATTCAAAATGACAAAGCCATGCAACGTCCCCTCTTTTTAAACCACACCAAAGAAGAATTCAAGAAGATTTTTGAAGGACGTTTGCCTTTGTATGAGGATATTGCTACCCATATTGTGGATGTTGAGGACAAAACACCTGAAGAAATTGCGGAGATCATTCGATGCTTGTAGGCTATCTTGGTCCCAAGGGATCTTTTACCCATGATGTGGCGACACATAGCTTTCCAACTTCTGAACGCATTGCCTATCGGACGATCACAGATGTCATCAAGGCTTATGAGAATCAAGAGATCGATTTTGCGGTTGTCCCAGTTGAAAACTCGATTGAAGGCAGTGTCCATGAGACCCTTGATTACCTCTTTCACCAAGGGACCATCCAGGCCGTTGCAGAAGTGGTCTATCCCATCAAGCAACAGCTCTTGGTGGCTAAAAAAGACCGCCCCATTCGAACGGTCTATTCGCATCCACAGGCCTTGGCCCAAGGGAAGGCTTTTCTAAGGGCCCATTATCCAGATGCGGCTATGGAAATGACGGCTTCAACAGCCTATGCGGCTCGCTATGTGGCAGAGCATCCAGACCTGGAAATTGCAGCGATTGCGCCTCTAGCAGCAGCCAGTGAGTACGGCTTGGAAGTCCAGGCCAAAGACATCCAGGAAATTGAGGACAATTATACACGTTTTTGGATTTTAGGGGCCAAAGAGCCAGCGATCTCAGAAACTTTAAGTCCGGCCCTTCAAAAAGTTAGCTTGGCTTTGACCTTACCAAGTAACTTGGCAGGAGCCCTCTATAAAGGTTTGTCCACCTTTGCTTGGAGGGGGATCAATTTGACCAAGATTGAAAGTCGTCCCTTAAAAACAGCTTTAGGAGAATACTTTTTCATTATTGACCTCCTGAATGAAGCGCCTGATCTTCTGCAGTTTGCCTATCAAGAATTAGACAGTTTGGGCATTCAGACAAAAGTCTTGGGTCAGTATCAGGTCTATACCTTAAAAGATAACGGAATGGAGAAAAGATGAGTAACGAATCCAACTTTCTATCTCACCATGAGCGAAAGCGATTAGAGTACTTATACTCAAATTTTCATTATTTGAATGAACGAGAACAACTAGAATACAATTACCTGCTCAAGAAGAGCCAAGGAGCTTATGAGGAAGCAGAAGCCCTTCAACCTGAGGTAGACGCTACAGAAGAAGTGCAAGGAGAGATTGCTGAACCAATTGGGGATCTCCCTGTTTACCAATCACGTAGCAAAAAGTCTAAGAAGAAAGCAGTTGCTGCGACGAGCGATATACCTAAGAAACCACGGAAAAAGATCCGCGTCAAGCGGATTCTTAAGTGGCTTGCTCTCTTTTTCTTGCTCATTATCGGTGGCATGGTCTTCATGTTTGTGAAAGGCCTCAACAGCAAGCCGACAGGTCCAGATGCCAAACCGGCCGTCGTTGAAAAATTTAACGGCAAGAAGTCGCGAGATGGGGTCAATATCCTGATCTTGGGGACAGATGGTCGGATCGGTGAGAAATCGGAAGAGACCCGGACAGACTCCATCATGGTGGTCAATGTCAATAACAAAGAAGGCAAGATCAAGATGGTCAGCTTCATGCGGGATACATTGGTCCATATCGATGGTGTTAGCCAGCAAAAAATTCCAGAGTATGATGGCTACTACGACCAGAAGCTCAATACTGCCTTCACCATCGGGGAGCAAAATAACAACCAAGGAGCTGAATTGGTGCGTCAGATGCTTAAGGATAACTTTGACATTGACATCCAATATTACGCCATGGTCGATTTCAAGACCTTTGCGACAGCAATCGATACTCTCTTCCCAAATGGGGTCGAGATGAATGCGCAATTTTCAACGGTTGATGGCGAAAAGGTCGGTGAAGTAGAAGTTCCAGACGATTTGAACATGAAAGACGGTGTCGTTCCGCAGCAAACCATCAAGGTTGGAAAACAACGGATGGATGGCCGGACCCTTCTCAATTACTCGCGTTTCCGTAAGGATGATGAAGGAGACTTTGGTCGGACCCGTCGCCAACAAGAGGTCATGTCCGCTATCATGCATCAGATCAAGGATCCGACTAAACTCTTTACGGGATCAGAAGCCCTTGGGAAAGTTTTTGCCATGACGTCTACCAATGTTCCTTTCTCTTTCCTATTGACCAATGGACTTGGACTAGTCGGAAGTGCTGGAAAAGGAATTGAACGAGTAACCATCCCAGAAAATGGGGATTGGGTCGATGCCTACGATATGTACGGTGGTCAAGGATTGCTGGTTGATTTTGACGCTTATAAAAAGAAATTGTACCAAATGGGACTGAGATGATATAATAAGGGGATAGGAGTTTTGGACTCCACCCCTTTTAATTTGTAGAAAGATAGAAAACAATGTTAAAGAAAAATGAAATTGTAACGGTTGAGATTGTCGATTTGACCCATGAAGGAGCAGGAGTGGCTAAGGTCGATGGCCTGGTCTTTTTTGTGGAGAATGCCCTGCCAGGAGAAGTCATCCGCATGCGCGTGCTTAAGGTCAATAAGAAGATCGGCTACGGAAAAGTTGAAGAGTATATAGAGAAATCCCCTCACCGCAATGAAGAGCTAGACCTGGCTTACTTGCGAAGTGGTATTGCCGACTTAGGGCACCTGGCTTATCCGGAGCAGCTGAAATTCAAGGCCAAACAGGTCAAGGATAGCCTCTACAAGATGGCAGGAATCTCTGATATCGAAGTCCCCTTGACCTTGGGGATGGACCATCCTGTCCAGTATCGTAACAAGGCCCAGGTCCCTGTCCGTCGTGTCAATGGTCAGGTGGAGACAGGTTTCTTTCGAAAGAACTCTCATGATTTGATGCCGATCGAAGACTTCTATATCCAAGATCCAGTCATTGACCAAGTAGTCTTGGCACTTCGGGACTTGATTCGTCGATTTGACCTTAAGCCTTATGATGAAAAGGAACAATCAGGCTTGATTCGCAATCTGGTGGTCCGCCGAGGTCACCATTCAGGAGAAATCATGGTCATTTTGGTCACCACTCGTCCCAAGGTTTTCCGTGTGGACCAGTTGATCGAGCAGTTGATCAAGCAATTCCCAGCCATCAAATCCGTTATGCAAAATATCAACGACCAGAATACCAATGCTATTTTTGGGAAAGAATGGCGTACGCTTTATGGTCAGGATTACATTACCGATCAAATGTTGGGCAATAGCTTCCAAATCTCTGGGCCAGCCTTTTACCAGGTCAATACAGAAATGGCAGAAAAGCTCTATCAGACAGCTATTGACTTTGCGGATTTGAGAGCAGAGGATATCGTGATTGACGCCTACTCCGGAATTGGAACCATTGGCTTATCAGTTGCCAAGCATGTCAAGGAAGTCTATGGAGTTGAGGTCATCCCAGAAGCAGTGGAGAATAGCCAGAAGAATGCTAGTCTAAATGGCATCACCAATGCCCACTATGTCTGTGACACAGCTGAAAATGCTATGAAGAATTGGCTCAAGGAAGGCATCCAACCAACCGCCATCCTAGTTGACCCACCACGCAAGGGCTTGACCGAAAGCTTTATCAAAGCAAGTGCCCAAACAGGCGCTGATCGCATCGCCTATATCTCCTGTAACGTCGCCACCATGGCGCGTGATATCAAACTCTACCAAGAGTTGGGCTATGAATTGAAGAAAGTCCAGCCGGTGGATTTGTTTCCACAAACACATCACGTGGAGTGTGTTGCTTTGCTCGTAAAAGCCTAGAAACCTTTGAATGAAAGGGAATACGAAAAGCCTTGATTGTAAAGGCTTTTCATATTCCAATAAAGAACTTGACATTAATAGTTACTTCCACTACAATAGAACTACATACCATTGGTATGATAGAAAGGGACTAAAATGGCAAGGAATAGAAACTCACATGAAACTAGACAAAAAATACTAGAGGTCTCTAAAAATTTATTTTTAGAAAAAGGATTTGATAATACGTCAATACAAGATATCATAGATGGCTTAGGTGGATTAACAAAAGGTGTTATCTATCATCATTTTGAGTCCAAATATGATATACTGCAAACGATCATTAGCGAAAATAATCAAGAAATTTTAAATTATAATTGGAGAGGAAATTCTGGATTAGAAAAGATACAAAATTCTTTGATGGACTCTTTCTCTAATTTTGAACACCAAAGGCTCGTTTACTCTGCCTCAATCATGCTAAGAAGTCCTCGTTTGTTAGGAGAGCAGTATTTAGGTCTATTTTCTGATTTTTTACCCGAAATTAGAGAAAAAGTTTACGAAGGAGTTGAAGATGGGTCTATTAAAACAGAATATCCAGAAGAGCTAGCAGATTTAATTGTTTTAACTCTAAATATTTGGATTGGTTTTCAAATTTCCGTCTTTTCATTAGAAGAATTAAAGCGCAAAATGAATTTCATTAAACTTACTTTTGAAGGTCTAGGGGTACAGTTAATTTCTGATGAAATGATGGAGGTGATTTTCAACTTATTCGATCACTTAAAAAAATAGTAAATAAGTCGTCGCATGTCATTCTTGTTAATACTAATTTCTATTTACGTATTATCAATTAAATAAATTATCTTACATAATTTATAATTAAAAAATAACATACTTTAAGTGTGTTATTAAAAATATATTATACATACCGCAGGTATGTTTGTTTTTTTGGTATATACATACCGATAGTATGTATAGTGATATTGTCTGAAGAATAAGCTTATTTTTAAATATTTGTTGAGATTAGTCTGAATAGTTTATTCTTTATTTACGCTTTGGAGGAAAGAATCTATGTTGTCGCTTATTAAAATTGAATTAAATAAAGTTTCTAAATCTAAATTATTTTTAGCCTGGTTGTGTACTATATTTATAGTGTTAGGTATTACAGCAATCATTATTATGGGATTAGGTACTGACAATAAACTAGGAGAATTCACTGGACAGGATTCTAATGTTATTAGAATTACTGGTAAATGGGAAGGTTGGGCAATTGTAGCTTCATTGTTTTCATTTTTATTTACAAAAGCAGCATTTTTGATTTTCGAATCTTATTTATTGTCTACGATTATTATTGATGAATTTAAACGAAGTACAATTTTTCAGTTGTTTTCTTACCCTATTTCTAAAATAAAGTTACTATGGGGAAAAATTATTTCAGTCATTCTAGTAGCATTTATTGCCCATTTTTCTGCACATTTAGTGATTCAATTATTCATTAGATTCATGACTGTTGTCACTGAATCTAGTTATATCCCTCTAGCTAGTCAATTAATTAACTTAGCTGGAATAACGTTTGCGACAGTACTAATAGGGTTACTACCATTTGTTTTAGGTATGATTAAGCATTCAACAGCTATAACAATGCTTACAGGACTTGGTTTAGCAGCATTACTTTCAAATGTAAGTCCAGGAAGTTTATCTAATAATATTGCTGATAACTTATTCTTTTTGATATTTGCAAGTTTCATAAGCTTAATGATTACTTCATTTTCAATTTTTAATATTTCAAGACAAGATATTAGTATCAAATAGCATAGTTGAGTTCAATCGAAGGAAAGTTAAAATTCCTTGATGATTTCTATAAAAAAGAGACTGTATAAGTTGGTATTTATGCTTCGGAAAAAAATTTCTTGCATTTAAAGCTGGATATAGAAAGAGAGATAGAAATGAGAAATATTGTTGAAATAAAAGAAGTTTTTAAAACAATTGATAAAGAAGAAATTTTAAGTGGTATCAACCTTCAAATTGCTGAAGGAGAAATCTATGGGTTTTTAGGACCGAATGGTGCTGGAAAAACAACGTTAATGAAATGTATGTTATCCTTATCAACAATTACATCAGGTAGTATTGAAATTTTTGGGAAAAATCTACAAGAACACAGAGAAGAAATCCTTAGCCAGATTGGTAGTATTATTGAAACACCAATTTTTTATGATAATTGCACTGCAAAAGAAATTTTGGTAATTCATGCTCAGTATATGGGGAAAAATATTACTGAATCAGATGTATTAAGAGTCTTAAGAATGGTCGGATTAAAAAATACGACTAAAAAAGTAAAAGATTTTTCGTTAGGAATGAGGCAAAGGCTTGGGTTAGCTCGTGCCTTTCTAACAAAACCTAAATTGTTAATTTTAGATGAGCCAATCAATGGTTTAGATCCAATAGGAATTCAAGAAATTCGAAATCTTTTGTTGTCGCTTTCTAAGGAGCATGGAATTACAGTACTAATATCGAGTCATATATTATCGGAAATTTCACAGATAGCAGATAAGATTGGTTTTATCAAAAATGGAGAAATGGTAGAACAGGTTTCTATGAAAGAGATTAGGAGAAAGAATATTGACTTAGAAGAATATTTTATGTCACATTTTCTCAATGAAATTAAGAATTATGAGGTAGATTAAGGATGAAACAATTGATAAAGAACCATCAGAAGGCTTTTTATGCTTTCATGATATTTAATATACTGGTCCCTTTAACTAATATTGCTTTTGCTTATTCTATTAAAGGTATTATTGATAGTGGTATGTCCCAAAATGAAGATGCCTTAACTCAAGCGGTACTAATAGGGGCTACTGTTATTTTCATCTATGCAGGACTCAACTTTATATCTCTTCGATTGAAAAATAAACTTGTTAGGCAAATCATGTCAAGATATAAAAACAAGGTGTTCCAATCTATTTTAGATAGGGATTATAAAGACTTTTCTAAAGAAAAATCAGGGAAATTTATTTCTGTATTAACCGAAAATATGAAGAAAATTGAGCAAGATTATCTGCACCAGTATTTTAATATTTCAAAAAACCTTTCCTTAATGATTTTTTCACTCCTAGCTATGTTTATAGGTAATTGGTTTTTGACCTTATTAGTAATCATTGCTAGCATTATTCCAATGATGATATCAGGATTTATTGGACAAAAATCAGCCTCTCTACAAAATAGTGCTATGATTGCAGATCAGAAGTATTTAGCTAAGGTTAAAGATATTTTAGCAGGATTTCTGGTTATTAAAAGTTTTAATGTGAAAGAGGCTATCTGTGAGGATTATAGTCATGAAAGTGAAAAATTTGATGAAATAAATTTTATAAAAGGGAAATTTGATATTTTAGCTAATGTTATTTCACAGCTTTCAGGGATGATTGTTTTTTTGGTAGCTTTTGGTGGAGGGATGTATCTCGTATTTAATGGCTATACCACAATTGGAAGTGTGACAGCTATTGTTCAACTAGTCAATTTTGTAGTAATGCCACTAAATGAAATTGGTATGGGAATGAGTAAATTTCGTGAAGGGCAAGCAACACTTAATGCATTTGAGGTAAAAGATGTAACTGGACTTCAGACTGGTGAAACGAAAGAATATTTCGATGATGTTATTTCTTTTTCAAATATAGACTTTTCTTACCCTAATGCTGAAGAAAAAATTTTTAATCATTTATCTTTAAAGATTCAAAAAGGGGAAAAAATTGCAATTGTAGGAATGTCAGGGAGTGGGAAATCAACTTTGCTCAATCTATTACTGCGTTTTTACGATATAACAAGTGGGCACATCTCCATTGATAATATAGATTTGCAAGCTATTTCAGCAGAGAGCCTTTATAACTTAATGACTATTGTTCAACAAGATGTTTATATCTTTGATGATACTTTAAGAGCCAATATTACTCTTAATCAATCCTTTACTGATGAGGAAATAAAGCAAGCTGTACAGCAGTCAGGTTTAGAAAGTTATGTTTTAGAAAATGAATCTGGTCTACAGACTTTATGTGGAGAGAATGGCTCAAATCTATCTGGCGGACAAAAACAAAGACTTAGTATTGCGCGTGCCTTGATTCGAAAAACACCAATCTTATTATTGGACGAGGCAACCTCGTCTTTGGATAATCAAGTAACTACTGAAATTGAAAAGTCAATCTTGGATATTCAAGATTTAACTGCACTTGTAGTCACCCACAAGTTGAATGAGAACATTTTGAAAAGATATGATAGGATTCTCTTTATGAAAGCAGGCGTCATTGTTGAAGATGGTTCTTTTTGTGACTTGATGGATAGGAGAGGTGAGTTTTATAAGTTGTTTGAGTTGAGTGTGTAATTCTCTTTCGTTTTATAGTATAATTTTATAAAACAATCTATCACTTTCGTTCTGTAGTATAGATGTTTGCTAGCATCACACGTCGAGTGTGTAGCTTTGCTGGTAAAAGCCTAGAAACCTTGGAACGAAAGGGATACTGAAAAGCCTTGATTGTAAGGCTTTTTTTGCATTTTTGTGATAGAATATAGGTAGTTATAATCGAGAGCAACTAAGAAGCAGAAAATATTACATTTAAAATAATCAAGATATGGAGATGAAATGACAGAAATTGATAAAAGGAATTTAAAAAATTATCTTTATATTACATTTGGAATTACTTATATAACATGGGGGCTTCTCGCCATAATTACGCAATCTCATATTTTGGGATTAGAAACGATTATAGGGAGATCATTACATATAGTAGGTGCACTTGGACCAGCTATTGCAAGTGTCTTTTATTTGAAAAGGAATAATATAAAATTTCAACATTTTGTATTTAGTAAGAAAGAAAATAGTAGTATTTATTTCATTATTCATTTGTTAGCAATTTTGATACTATTTTCTTTATCTTCCTTAGAATTAAACGGAGTATCAATTTACCTGATGCCACTATTCTATATTCAATTAATCTTTTTTGGTGGTGGTCACGAAGAATTAGGATGGAGAGGCATACTACAACCCTTACTTGATAAAAAATATACTTATTGGAAATCTAATTTGATTGTAGGATTAATTTGGGGGATATGGCATCTGCCTTTATGGTTTATTGTTGGAGAAAGTCATCAAGGATTTCCTTTTATTTTATTTTTTATATATACGTTATTTTTAAGTTTTGTTTTAGGGCTTCTTTACCGTCAAACACAATCTGTGGGGTATTGTATTTTATTTCATGCGTTCGCAAATTTGTTAAATCTCTATTTTGTGTTGAAGATTAATCTTACTTTTATTATCATTTTTATTGCTTATTTAATTTATACAATATTGGCGAGTAATAGAATTAGTAAGGAAAAGAATTTGTATCCAAAATAACTGGCTATACTCTAGAAAATGAAGGTGATTTTGTTCAAGGTTATATAGTAGAAATAACGAAAATCTATATGAAAGGTTTAGAGTAAATATGAGTCTCTTATTTGAAGAATTTAAAACCATTTGTTTCCATTTAAATCGAGTCGGAATTACACCGACACTGATGGGCTCTTTGGGATTTGAGTTTAGAACGAAAGAAAATTGGGGGCCGTCTGACATTGACATTCATGTGCCTGGTGACCCTAGAGGTTGGGAAGCACCTGATCATCTCAGAATTTATGAATGGGACAAGATAATGAAAGTGATGAAAGACTTAGGCTACGTCTTAATAGATATTCATGAGCATGAATTCCAAAAGGATAGAGTGAGTGTTGAATTTGGAAGTATCGATTCCTTACTTGATTTTGCAGGAGTTTCGGAATCGGATATAGAGCTTATTCACATTGAAGGCATCGCTTTTCGTCTTCCAAGTCTGGAGCAGTATCTAAGTATTTACAAAGCTTCTTCTCAAGACTCATATCGAAATGATCACAATAACAATAAGGATTTTAAAAAGATCGAGTGGCTGGAAAGACATTTGTAAATTATCATATAAAAAGTAGTAAGTTGTAAGACTGGCTGCTATGTTATTTTTATTATCATTTTTATTGCTTATTTAATTTATACAATATTGGCGAGTAATAGAATTAGTAAGGAAACAACATTTTAAAATTTAGATCAGGATATCCATTATTGAATGTAACGATTTGCTAATTAGATGATCTATGTTAGAGAATTATCTTTTATAATTTAAAGTGGAGTGATGAATGTCGTTTCTTTTGGAACTGGTGAAAATCTTTCCGTTCCACAGTATCATTTTAAAATGATTTTCATTGTCTTTTGTTTATTAGTATAAAAGCAGAATATTACCACATGTTGAGGCAGTATCACTTCTTGTACGATCTGAGGCTTCAGCGAAATAGAAGTAGATGATCTGCCCATGGGACAAGGTGAGACCGAAGGTCGAGAAGGTGCCCTGGGGTATAGGACTCGTAGAATGAGGAGGGAAACCGACGAAATGATACGGTAAGTCCGAACCGCCGAGTGTGTGACTCTACTCTTCCGATCTGAGACAGCGAAAAGTAGAAGGGTATGGTATTGGTATCAATCAATGAGTAACAAAGTAACAGCTTGATTCGAAACATTTGCTTGTAATTTGCGGAGGAACATCAATATGGATGGAATAACAAAAGATTCTATAAAAACGGCTGAACTAATGAAACAATTATGGCCCCAATTGACCGATAAAGAAGCTATTGATGAAGTAAAAAAATATACGAATGGCAAAAATACTGCAATCTTTACAGAAGTTGAAGGTGACACAATTGTAGGGTTAGCACTATGTTCACTCAGATTCGATTATGTTGAAGGTTGTAAATATAGTCCTGTTGGATTCTTAGAAGGGATTATTGTCGACGAGGAATATCGTTTAAAGGATATTGCTAAAAATCTCTGTACAAAATGTGAGGAATGGGCGAAAAATAAAGGATGTAAGGAATTTGCAAGTGATTGTACTTTAACGAATACTGATTCTATAAGATTTCATCTCAATATTGGATTCCAGGAGGCAAATAGAATTATTCACTTTAAGAAGACATTATAATTTCAGAACGTGGTCAAAATTTATGTATCTTTAGGAAGTGTGAAAGAATGGACGGACTACGAATTACTTTTCATTAGTTAAGAATATAGTAATGTTGTAAAGTTAATCGAGGAGTTATTGGTGGATTTTAGTAGTAAGATAGCCATAAATAAAGGTTGGTCAGATGATAAAAAATATTGTGTGACAGATAAAAATCAGCAAAAATATTTCTTGCGTGTTTCTGATAAGGAGAAGTTAGATTCTAAAAAATTTGAATTTGATATGATGGAGAAAGTAGCTTCTCTTGGAGTTCCGATGTGTAAACCGATTAACATAGAACTATGCGATGACGAAGTACATTCTTTACATGAATGGATAGATGGGAAAGATGCTCGAGAAACCATTTTAACTGTTTCAAAAGAACAACAATACATTTACGGAGTAGAAGCAGGAAGAATCCTTCAAAAAATTCATTCACTCCCTGTCACAGAAGTTCGTGAAGATTGGGAGGTCTTTTATAATCGAAAAATTGATGACAAAATCTCCAAATACAAAGAATGTCCCGTTCAATATGAAAATGGTCAGATCTTTATTGATTTTTTAAATGCAAATCGAGAATTGTTAAAAGATAGACCTCAGGTTTTCCAACATGGAGATTATCATATCGGGAATTTCATGATTGGTGAAGATTGTAAAATTTATATCATTGACTTTGATCGATTTGATATTGGAGATCCTTGGGAGGAATTCAATCGTATTGTATGGTCTGCTCAAGTCTCTCCCTCTTTTGCGTCTGGTATGATAGATGGATATTTTGATCATAAGGTTCCGGATTTATTTTGGAAGCTTCTCGCTATCTATATTCTAAATAACATAGTTGGTGCTCTGTCATGGGCTGTACCTTACGGAGCTGAAGAAATATCAGTAATGCAACAACAAGCTAAGGAAATTTTAGAATGGTATGATGATATGAATCAAATCATTCCTAGTTGGTACTTGAACAAGAAGAAGACTGAATAATAAAAGAGCTTAAATATCAATTTGAAGAAATGTCAGGATTATTTGCTCATATTATAACGAATTCAATTCTTTATTAATACCTATCGAGAATTATCTTGAAACTTGGAATGTTGTTTTGGGGTCAAGTTACATGAAAGAATATATTTTAAATTTAGAAAAAGAATTCTCTTTAATAGAAAATGGATTTAAAGAAGAAGAGAAAAGAGCTCTTGCTGATTATCTATCAAACGATAATGTGTATACCAAAGAATTAGCATTTTTAGCTTTTAAATCCAATGTATATCAAGTTAGAATGTACAGTGTATTTCTCTTTGGCCATTTGTCATCGTATGAAGAAATTTTGATCTTTATGAGGGATGAGGTTTCAAAGGATGACAATTGGAGAGTTCAAGAAGTATTAGCAAAAGCATTTGATGAATTTTGTAAGCAAACAGGTTATGAAAAATCTCTTCCGGTTATTGACGACTGGCTACAAAATAATAATCCAAATGTCAGAAGAGCTGTTACAGAAGGTTTGAGAATATGGACGAGTAGACCATATTTCAAGGATAATCCAGATGAAGCTATTAAACGAATCGCAACATTAAAAGAAGATTCTAGTGAATATGTTAGAAAATCAGTCGGTAATGCTTTGAGGGATATTGGCAAAAAATTTCCAGAGTTGATCAAAGAAGAACTTGATAGTTGGGATGTTAAGAGTAAAGAGATTCAAAAAGTTTACAAGTTAGCAAGTAAATTTATTAAGTGACAATTATCAGCTATAAAGCTTGAAAAATGCTAACTATAAAATAGTTTCATTCTTAAGTTTAATTTTAAACAACAACTTAGTCATTTTCGTTCTATAATATAGAAGTTTACTAGCACCATACGTAGAGTGTGTGAGTTTGTTAGTGAAACGTAGCTAATCCTCAAAAGGTTCACTGAACCTTTTGAGTCCGCACATGCGAGAAAGTGCCCTGGGGTATAGCTGTCGTAGAGTAAGGAGTGTACGACGAAACGGTAGGTAAAAGCGTAAAAACCTTGTAATGAAAGGGATTGTAAAAAGCCTTGAGGTCAAGGCTTTTCTCGTGTACATAGGAAATATTAGAGAAAGAGTATAAGTTTAGTATCTTGGTTTGATAGATGGAATTGTTAGGATTCAATTTCCATTTACCCTTTTATTTTTCTATGTTATAATATTTTAGAGTAGACATAATCAGCTTTTAACTCTTCTCTTAGATTGATAAATTCGCTCAATAATCTAATAACAAAGCCAGACTAGTTGCTTTCGTTCTATAATAAAGATGCTTTCCAGCACCACGTTGCATCTGTAGTTCTGCTGGTAAAGCATAAAAATCTTTGAATGAAA
This sequence comes from Streptococcus sp. LPB0220, assembly GCF_008727815.1. Taxonomy (NCBI): domain Bacteria; kingdom Bacillati; phylum Bacillota; class Bacilli; order Lactobacillales; family Streptococcaceae; genus Streptococcus; species Streptococcus sp. LPB0220. Next base: position 945,195 of record NZ_CP044230.1, read on the forward strand.
TATTTTTAAAGTGTTTGTATCCCAGCAAAGAGTTAAAGAGCGACTATCTAAGTTGGTAAATAACTTCAGGAGGTTTATACGTTACGCTTAGATCTTATGTAACCAAGAAGCACTTATTCTTCTATTTTATAGCGATTATGATTACTTGGCTGGAGGCTATTATTACACCAGCTTTGATTCAGTATATTGTCTCCAGTTTTACCAATCACCAGTTGCATTTGCTATGGCAGGTCTTGTTTTGGGGGATTGTTGGAAATCTGATTCTCTTGCTGGGTTTGGCGGGGAAACGTTATTACTACGCACGAGTGCTGACAGACTTCAAGTCGGGTATTAAGAAGGCTATCTTTCAGACTTTTCTATATAGCCGTCAGATAGCGGATGAAGAAGTTTTGTCAGACTTGGAAAATGATGTAAAACAGCTAGAAGATAATTATATTGAGCCAACTGTTATTATTATTTCTTCTTTGGGATTTACAACCGTCTCTATCTGTTACGCTCTTTGGACTAATTTTTATCTTGGCTTGCTCTTTATCATTTTTTATTCGATACCTGTTCTTTGTAGTGGAATTGGCTCTAAACGTTTGGATGAAATTACGAAGGAGAAGTCCTTAGCTAATCAAGCCTATGTCTCTCAAGCAACCAATATGATCGCAGGTGCTCGTTCCATACGGTATTATCGGGGGCAAAGCTTGTTTTACAAACTGTTCTCTAAAGATTTGCACAAGGCTCTAAAGGAAGAAATCGCCTATGAAAAACAACGGACTATAAATAGCCTCTTTATCAATGGAATTGATGCTTTTTGCTCTGTTGCGCCTATTGTCATTGGTGGTTTCATGACCTATTATAACTACCTATCTGCAGCCAGCTTTGTAGGAATTTACCTCGTATCGTATAATATTGGCTATCAATTTCAGGAGTTATCTTACTTTATCAATACTAGAAAATCAGCCAAGTCTCTCTGTGATAAATATCAAAAATTGTTGGGAGTAGACTTGGATATGCCTTCTGTTCTCGAAGGTTCTGTCTTTCCTATCCAGTTAGAGAAAGTCAGTGTTGAGCGTGATGGTCAAGAAATCCTAGCCTCTTGTGACCTTACTATTGAGGAAGGGGAAAAGATTGCCATTATCGGAGAAAGTGGATCTGGAAAAACAACCTTACTGAACCTAATCTATGGTGAAATTGAACCTAGTCATGGTCGGATTCGCTACCATGGGCAAGAACTAACCTCGGATGAACTCTATCAGGCAGGAGCTTACATTCTCCAGTCTAGTCATATCTTTGATGGTTTGAGCCTAGAGGAAAATATTGCTTTGGGACAAGAACTTGATACTGTAAGGATGGACGAAATCCTGCAACAAACTGGTTTGAAAGCTCTTCAAAACAAAAACCTTAGCAACCAGACTCTGTCAGGCGGTGAGAAGCAGCGCTTGGAAATTGCCCGTGCTCTTTATCACAATCGCCAATTTATCCTAGCTGATGAGGTCAAAGCCAATCTGGACTTTAAAAATCAAGAGAAAATCAGTGAACTTCTCTTCTCCCTCCCTCAAGCACTCGTAGAAGTGATTCATCACTATAGTGAAGAGGACTTGAAGCGCTATGATAAGGTGATAAAACTGGAGAAATAAGTGGAGGTATAGATTTCAGAAAGGAGTGGTAGGTTCATTCTTTTTTGTGGCATAGATAATAAAAACTCTATCTAAAAATATCATTACAATTACGTCAAACGAGGGATGTATCTAGTGAAAGTCTCACAGTAAGGAGTTTAAACATGAAATTCCATGAATTTGGTGATAGGAATTTGCCTCCTATCTTGCTGATACATGGTGGTGGCAGTTCTTGGTGGAACTATCTTCGTCAAGCACGAATCTTGTCAGAAGAATACCGTGTTATTTTACCTACTTTGAATGGTCACGGCGAAGAGTACCAACTCGATTATGTTTCTACGGAAGATTCCGCTTTGGAGATCCTAGACTATGTCAAAGCGAACTGTGGTGGGAAGGTATTTGCGATCGGTGGTGTTTCACTTGGTGGTCAAATTGCTATGGAGCTTTTGTCCTTAGACAGCGAGATAGCTGAGAAGGCCATCATAGACGGAAGCCTCTGTATTCCTCAACCAGGGTTAGCTAAACTCAGCATCTTTCTAGTATCCCTATTTGGTAAACTGATGTTCAGTAAATTCTCTTGCAAACTTCAATTAAGCATGATGGACAAACTCTATCCTAAACTGGCTTATCCAGAGGAAATAAAAGGTTATTATTTGGAGGATCTGCCAAGAACACCTATCAAAACATTGGTGACCATTTACAAAACCTATATGGGGCGTTACAAGTTGAAGGAAACAATTTCTGCTAGTAAGGCCCAGGTACTGTATATCTACGGTGAAAAAGAATTGAACTGTGTGAAAGCATCGGCGAAATTATTTCAGCAGCTACATCCCAACACGATCCAGTATGAAGCAAAGGGGTATAACCATGGCTATTTATCAGCTTACCTGCCTCAAGAGTGGATTGATTTGGTGGTACCATTTTTAAAGAGCGATCCATTGGAAATCTGATATGCTGTAAGGAGGAATCTTATGCTAGGAGCAATAGTAGGAGACATTGTAGGTTCTGTTTACGAATGGAGCAATATTAAAACGAAAGACTTTCCATTATTTCGTGAGCATTGTTTTTTCACGGACGATACGGTTATGACATGTGCTGTTGCTGAAGCCATCATGAACGGTGGTCAGAAGGATGACTTTATTGATGCTATGAAGAAATATGGCAGAATGTATCCCGATGCTGGGTACGGGCCTAGGTTTAATACATGGATTCAAAGCAATGATTGCTCCCCTTATAATAGCTTTGGCAATGGCTCAGCCATGCGTGTTTCTCCTTGTGCTTGGGTCATGGATTGTGGTTTCTGTGCAAGAACAGGTACTTGGCCATCTCGTAGAAATCTTGCGAGAATTTCTGCAGAGGTGACTCATAACCATCCAGAGGGGGTCAAGGGAGCTATGGCGACGTCTGATGCTATCTTTATGTGTCGTTATTACTTTGGAGGTTACAGTGGCGACTATGGAAAACCGATCAACGATAACCCTACAGAGTGCAAGAGACTCATCAAGGAATACATAGAGCAAGAGTATGGATATAATCTTTCTCAAACACTAGATGAAATTCGTCCTACGTATCGATTCAACGAAACCTGTCAGGATACGGTACCTCAAGCCATCATTGCTTTTTTTGAAAGTACAGATTTTGAAGATGCTATTCGAAATGCCATCTCTCTTGGTGGGGATAGTGATACTCTTGCTGCTATCACCGGAAGTATAGCAGAGGCCGCATATGGTATTCCTGATTGGATTAAGGATAAAGCCTATACCTATCTAGATGAGCCTTTAAAAGATGTGCTTAGCCGATGGGAGCAAGAAGTTTCAATAACATAACAGAGATTAGATAAAGACAACCAAAAACACTAAAGCGACGAGATAAGTAATAATCTCGTCGCTTTTTGCTTAATAGTTAATGTTGCTATGGATTTATTCAGGCACTTAGTTAGATTTTTGCTGATTTAAGAGGAGGATACAAGTCATTACTGAGATACAGGATACAAGAATCAGATACCAAAGATTTTCAAGACCAAAACCATGATCTAGCATCAAGCGGAATCCCCAAAAGGCTGGGAAAAGACGCCCGATTGCTTGAAGAAAATCAGGTAGTAAGTTGCTAGGAAACATGATTCCTGAGAGCATAATTGAGGGTAAAAATACAAGTTGCGCTATCATGGTCAGCTTTGCTTGATTATTAACAGTAAGGCCCAGTATACTTCCGATACTCAACGATACAAAAATGTAGATGGCAAGCGCGAGAAAGAATAGGGGAAGTTGATTCGGTAGACTTGCTTTAAATAAAATTGGAGCAAGTAGTAGGATCACCATGCAGGTCATTATCAAATGAACAAAGGCAGAGAGAAGCATGGTCACCAATCCTAAGTGAATAGGCACACCATTTGCTTTATAAATCTTTTTTATGTCGCTTCCGTATGTTTCAATCAAGGAAGGCGGTAAGCCGAGAAAGGCCCCCATGGAAACACTCATGACAATCATTGACTGTATGAGTGTACTACCCATTTCAGGCATAACGGAAGTAAAAATACCACCCATGAGAAGAAAGAAAATAAGCGGTACAATATAGTAAGTAACCAAGAGAGACTTACTTCGTATGTCCAATTTCCACTGTAATGCTAGGCTATACAAGAATCCTTTCATTCCGATCCCCTCCTTGCCATTTCGATGAAATGCTGCTCCAGTGTACCACGATCAACCTTAATATCCAATATCTGGATATGTTTCTGTTTGCATTCTTCCAATAATGAAATCAAAGTGTCCTCGATCGTATCTGTTTCAAAAGATTCCTCTCCGTCCCGGGTCTTTAAATGAATGAAATATTTTCTTCCCAACCTGTCTGTCAGTTCTGAAGGAGTACCACAAAATACGATCTTTCCACTATTCAAAATAGCAATGCGGTCACATAAGGTTTCAACTTCGGCCATATCGTGGCTTGCCAAGACGATTGTCTTTCCCTGCGATTTGAGCTTTCGGATTTGTTCGTGGAGGGACAGTCTTCCTTCAACATCAAGTCCCGCTGTCGGTTCATCGAGAAATAGAATATCCGGATTACTGATAAGTGCAAGAGCAAGATGTAATCTTCTTTTTTGACCGGTGGATAATTCTATGTATTGCGTCTGTTCAATTTCTTTTATGCCAAGGGCCTTTAGCATAGCATCATCAATGTATGTATGATTCCATTTTGCAAAGAGTTTTATGGCTTCCATCGGTTTGATGTGAGCGGGTAGAGAGGAGGACTGTAGTTGAATTCCGGTTTTCCCGTTTACAACTATCTTGCCTTTATCATATTTTCTCAGACCTTCGATACATTCAAGCGTTGTTGTTTTACCAGCTCCGTTTACTCCGAGCAGAGCAAAGATTTCTCCTTGTTTGATTTGAAAATCGAGACCTCTAAGAACCATATTGCTACCATAACTTTTCTTTAATCCAGAAACCTCTATTGCGTCTTTCATGGTTCTACCTCCTCAAAGGGATTTGTTCCAAGCCTTGAAAAATAGACTTGTAAAGCAGGCCCTAAATAATCATTAACGATTTTTTGCTTTTCTTCCCAAGCGTTTGAGGCGGTATCGATATTCCCTATCTCCATCAACTTCGGAAGCATGCTCATATCACCATTTGTAAACTCCATAATCAAGCTCCAGTATTCTTGCACAACCTGTTGGCATTGTTCGCTTTCAGCTGGTACGTTTTCTTTCTGAAGCTCCACGATTTGATCACTTAGGCGGTTCAACCTATCCATAAAATCTTGCCCGCTTTTCTTGTCAAATCGACTGCGTATCTGGTCGAGCGTATCATCATCAAAGCGCTTAATGAGAGAGTAGGAGTCATTCTTCATCTGTAGATTGACAATAATGTCTGCATACTTCTTAAAATTGACCGTCTGTATTTGTAAAACTTCTGCCTTTAACTGCTCTATTGCGACTAAAGAATCCTTAAGTTGTTCAATATTTTTACGAAGAATATCTGCTTGCTCTGTAAGAGCATTGGCAACATCATCAGGTGTTTTCAAAGAGATCAAACGCCCCTTTATATCCTTGAGAGAAAAGCCTAATGATTTTAATGATAGAATCTGATGGAGTAGCACTATATCTTTATCGGTATAAAGCCTGCGACCTCCCTCACTTTCTGCCGATGGGGAAAGTAGCCCCTCTTTATCGTAATATTGTAGAGTACGGATGGTAATGCCCATTTTCTTAGCAAGTTCCCCCACTGTCATAAATCCTTCCGGAATTGCTCTATATTTAGCCATCATTACCCACCTCCTCATACCTATTATACATCATGACGTAAGGTCATAAACAAGGAGTTTTAATAAAATTTAAACTGTAAATCTTTTAGCATTAATGAAGAATCTCATAAAAAATATAGACTTGATGAATTGGTGAGCTTGTTTTCTATTTCAAAAGGTTATTTGGTCCAATAATAAATATCTGATATGTGAGTGGAAACGTGTTATAATTGAGGATGAGACAAGAGGAGGTAAGCTGGTGAAATTTTTAGCAATCAATCCTATTTAGTAAAAAGAATGCTTGAATCTCTATCCTCACGTGTTGAGTATATTAGTTTGCTAAAAAACTATCTTCTATCTAAATATTGAAAGGATTAATGATGTATCTATTAGAATTTTACCAAAACAATTATTCAAAAGATTTAGTCGTGTTTGATTCTTTAGAAGAGGGAAGAGCCTTTGTAGCGCAAATCCCGGGATATACTTTAGAAAAAGAAGATAGTTTTGATGTGGAGTATTTTAATCCAAAAAATCTACCGGATTATATGGAGATTGTCTTCAATGGAAATATTGTCCCTTTATCTAGATTTTCGTTTAATTCTGAGGAAAATGTGGACATTATTTGGAAAGAAATTTCGAATCTATCCGTTAAAAACGATAAAATGATCGAAGGAGCTACAAAAGTAGATGCATATGTCGTGAATAACGATGAAGTGAAAGCTTATGTCGAAGCACGAGAAGCAAACTTCCGCAAGGCAAAAATATTCCTAGAAAACAAAGGGTATGAAGTTGACAGAAGCTTTTTCGGAAGTGAAGACGGCGAAGCGATTCTCTACAGAAAATGCGGCACCGAAGATTGGCACTTCTTATGCCACTTAGACCCGCTGTTTGTAGAGATTGAAGATGTCGAAGAATATGTGAAAGAAGCGATGGAAGATATTCAATAGTCAAACAAAGTTCTTTGTGAGTTTATGCCACTGCTTGAGTAGACGGATTGAGCAGTAAAGAGAAACATCTAGCACTATCTAGCTTCTTAAGGAGAAATATCTATCATAAAAATGGAAATCAGGAAAACCTATCTTGTAAAATAAGATTATCGCATTAATTCCTCAAGATATGATTAAACGGATTCCATTTTTTGTTAGAAAACATGCTATTACACATACTGTTAAGAGAGTATCGCTCGAGTATCCGGAGTTGTATGCAGTAGCTGAACAAGAAGGCCAACTTCCTGAAAAGGAAGCTCAAGAATTGCAACAAATTCTTACAGATATTTTCCAAGAGAAAATGAACAAGCATAAGATTAAATAAGCTTTGAGATTTATCAATAAGATGTCGATTGAGCATTAGGAGTTGAGAATGGCAATTGATGGCGTTAAAATCATTGACAGTGATCAAGGGTATGACATTTACAATGAGGTAGTTGGTCGCTATAGAGATGGTGATCATGTAGCGAATATTATCAAGGATATCCTCGATGCGGAGAAAGATTACTGTCAAACAGACTTTTTTACAGAAATTTATTGGACTGCTCTTGCCTACTCACTGTGGAAGATTGGTCACCTGACAGACGATATCAGAGATAAAACCTTGGAGCTTATCAAAAAAGGGGCTGATCCATTTTGGTTGGAAATAGATTCAAAGGCTTTGAAGCAAAGGCAAAAGGTCTTGGATAATCTTGCTATCCATTTGCAAACTGAAAATCCTAGACCTCTAAAGGTCACTAAAGCCAAAACTAAACGTAAACCTTATTTTGAAGAAGGAGATCTCCTTACTGTTAAGTTCCAAGATGAGTATGGTCTTGTCTTTGTATCTATGGTGGAGCAGAGTCCTAGAAAGCTTGAGTATCATTTGGCTTGCACACGCCTCTTACAAACCAAAAAGCCCTCCATCGATGATTTTTTGACCAGTCAAATCTCCTGTAAGATGGACAATACAAAGTTTGCTCTCGTTACAGATTGCTGGTTCAATCACAAAGATTTAGGGCAATTATTAGAAAATATTGAAAAAATTGGACAGGTGAAACTTAGACCTTTTAGTCTTTGGATGTTGGCACCTGCCCAAAATTTAGAAGATATTTATGAAGAAATCACTAGAGATAAAGGTTCCTCTGGCCTTCGATTCATCGAAACCTATAAACTTGTCGACGATATTTTTCCAGTTTAATACTTATGTGATAAAGGGGGAAATGGTGAATCATTCCCACATGCTATGCTGGGCTCTGACTCCATAGCTATCAATCGAACCATCTGAATTGAACTTGGATTCAATCCGGTATCTTTTCCAGAGGTCGTAATCTGCTGTTTGGATGGTTAGGATAAAGTTGGTATCTTTATCAGAGACGTTATAATCAGCTGGATTGACTTCAAAGATATCGATTAATTTTCGTGTTTGAAAATCTTGGAGCTTGAGATTTGCTAGCTTGACATGATTGATGGAAATTTTTTCTAGTTGCTTGCTATCCTTAGGTGTTCTGTAATAGGTGATGACGCAGTTTTTGAGTTGATCAGTATCTCTTCCCGTAGGAGTAAGGCTCATAAAGCCACAGGACTGATCATCCCGCTTGACTTCAAGAAGCTGACCGTAGTAGAAGTGGTCGTTTTTGGGATTGGTGATGGAACTCTCTGCGCCTTTATCTCCAAAGGTATAGCCTTGGTCTAAAAGCTCGGAAGCCTTGGTTTCACCGATGATGACAGTGGTATCTTGAATGGTTACGGGAACTGGTTGAGCTGGAAGACCACTCATCATCATGCAGAACATAAAAACATAACTTGTTAAAAAAGCTGTCCCGATAACAGCGTTGGTTGATGCATAGACATGACTGTTATGAAAGTTTTTGCTTATAGCCAGTACAACAAATTTACCAATACTTTTTAAAACCATACTAACAAGTACGATGAAAAATTGTTTTTTCAAACATTCATAAATGGCTTGAGGAAAGCTATTACTATGATAGTAGAGGACAGCCAATACGAGTAGATTTACGATTAAATAGATCAGCAAGAACCAATGAATCTCTTTAAGGGCATTAGCATCAGTGATTTCTTCATAGTCAACGTGAATTCTTCCTTGAACAGCATGGCCAAGTTTGTAAATCCATTTGGGAATGTCTTTGCCTTTTTTAACCGCAACTACAAGTCTGATATAGAGGTAGATAGTAAAGGATAAGGATAGAAAGAAAAGAGCATAAAAACCCAAAACAATACTAGTGAACATTACTATTTCCCTTTATTTAACATTCAATAAAACAATTTCTTAGCTCCATTATAGCATTTTCTATAGAAATAGAGCTAGAAATATCAGTATTATCCTACAAGATTCAAAGGAGAAAAATCATGGGAATGATTGCCAATTATCAATATTTACCAGACAATGAATTAGAACAAATAAAAGCTCTTTCTAACCAAGAAGATGACTTGTTAGACTTTGCTGAGGACTCCGCTGACACTCATGATATCATAATAGATATCGACAAAATGTGGGATGCTCTTCTCTTTGTCATGACAGGATTTAGTAGTTCAGAATTTTTGGATGACAATCCCTTGAGAGAAGCTGTTTTAGGGGTGACTCCTCTAGAGGATGTATCTGAATATATCGCCTATACTGAAAAATCGAGAATTGCGGCTATCAGTCAAGCTTTAGAAGAATTTGATATGGACAAGGCTTTGAAAGACTTTAGTATGGAAGCATGCAAGAAAGCCGACTTGTATCCTGATATTTGGGATTATCTTGAGGAAGAGGAAGAAATCAAGGATGACATTTTAACCTGCTTTGTAAATATGAAAGAGTTTTACAAAAATATTCTAGAACTCAATGGAAATGTCCTAGTCACTATTTGTTAAGGTTTTTATATTCCATTAGAAAGGTAATCCTATGAATCCATTTCTAGAAAAATACATTACATTAAAAAAGCAATACCTGGACCAAGATGGAAAGCCTTCAAGTGTCGCAGCCCTTTATGATTTGGCTGATGAATTAGCTAAGTCTGATGATTTAGAAGCGAAGAAAGTCTTAGTTGACCTCTATGAGCAATTGGGTCTCTACACTAGTGCCTATAGCTTATTTACTGAAATCTTAGATAAACCAGATCGAAAACAGATAAAGAAACTGAGTCGTTTACAAGAAATGAGTCAAAGTCATGGAGATAGATTTGCCCATTCTCGTCCACTAACAAAAGAAGAGAAGAAGCAAAGGCAGGACTTGTTAAAAGACTTACCCCATTTTCTCTATCATCCAGATCCCTTAGCTACAGGTTCATTTGTTGAAGGAGAAGCCAAGGTTTGTCCATCTTGTGGGAAAGAAAGCAATGTTTATTATGCTCTTAGACCCTACAGTATTGAAGAGATAGAACATCTCTGCCCAACTTGCATTGCAAATGGTCAAGCAGCTAAGAAATTCGATGCGGAATTTATCCAAGATGCCGAGTGGCAGGGTGAATTGGATCCAGAAAAGAATCAGCTGCTTTTTTGTCAGACTCCAGGCTACTCTAGTTGGCAGGGAGAATATTGGCTTTCTTGTTGCCAAGATTATTGTGCTTACCTGGGTACAGTTGGAACTCGTGAATTAAAGGATATGGGAATCGCTGAGCAAGTCTTGGCAGACTATGAAGCGCGTGAGGAATATCAAGAGGTAGAAGACTACTTGGTTAAAGACGGGCCTATCTGTGGTTATTTGTTTAGATGTCTCCATTGTCAAAAATACCAGATCTGGGTTGATGCAGATTAAATCGGAATGTGATTCGCTATGAAAATTAAAGAGAAGACTATGGAAGAACTAGAATTATTCGAAGCCGCCTCCAAAGATTTATTAGATACTATACAGGGATTTAAAGACAATCTATCTATTCAATTTCCCCTATTAGATAGTGATAACTGGCAGTATGATAAGGGATCGATAAAAGTTTGTAAAGCTGATGAGTTAGGATTCAAAAAAAGATGTAGGGTCGGAATTAGCTACAACTTGAAAGTCTCCTTATTAAACGAAGATGCCGAGCAAATCTGGTTACTGTTTAAAGACTGGTTCAATACTAGCAGATTGAGTCAAGTTGAAAGAAATCCTAATAATGAGGATTTGGGAAGATATGTCTTCTCAGCAAGTTCCCCTCTAGGCGATCAGGTAGATTGTTCCATTTATTTGCCCAATGAGTGGAATATCCCTCAGATTAGCTTTTCAGGCTATCTAACAGCTCGTTATAGGGCTTGTGATCTTGATAAATAGCAAGAATAAGATGGAGGTTTTTTAGAGATGAGAAAGATTAATTGGGACAAGATAAAGACTCGCTTAGATGCCTTGCTAGTCATTGACGAATATCTGACAGATCCGAGTGAGGATTGGCTCAGACTCGTGATTAAGACTGAGGAAGACTATGGAGTCCGCTATCTTATTGATAATGGATCTGGTGATTCTTTAGATTTGATTTTGACTGATAAAATGATCCTTATAAAAGGCTTTGATCATGAAAGTAGTTTAAGCCAGTTTGGTGCTGACGAGTGGAATCAAGATATCATCGATAGTTTTTATAAAGGACTGGATGAAAAGTATGTCTCACTTTATTCAGAAGAACAAAAAGATGAAACAACCTTCTTTATCTGGTATGACGGTCACGCGCATCAACAGACTTACCAAGATCAGGATGGCGGAGAATGGTTGCTATCTTACCTCTTTGATAGCTTTGAGAGATTTCATGAGTTTGTGACTGACTATTATGAAATTACCGTAGATGAAGCCTTGTTAAGTAAACTATACAATCATGGATATCTTTCAGAAGTAGAATTGGAGCAATTAATTCATAATTCCTAGATTAGATAAAAAATCAGGCTTATTCTTATTTGGATAGGCCCTTAAAGCGATGGGATAAGTACATCTCAGTAAACTAATATGTACAGTGAGAAAGGATTTCCCTATGGGATTTTTCGATAGATTTAAAAAGAGAAAAAGTTATAGAGGTTATCACAAATATTTTAAAAGATATTCACTTAAAAAATTATGAAGATATAAAGAATTATGTTGACGAATCTGAGATTGACGATTTAAATGAATTCTTTGGATATGTTGAAAAAACACTTGAATTAAATGATTTTGACACGATTGATGAATATGGAGTGGCATGTAATTTCCATCCACCTTATGAGTATTCTCAATTGGAGATTTATGATTATAATGACCATTCTGGGTTTACCGTTGACTATGAGATGACTTCTAATTCAGAATTAGTGGATATGACCCTTCAATTAGAATTTTTATATACCAAAGATGGCTATAAGGTGAGATTTCTTAATATTGATTCAGATTAGTAAGGACCCACATGTTAAAATCGAAAAAGCTAATTATTTTTTTAATTTCCCTACCCTTTCTGATGGTCATTGTTTTCTATTCTCTTAGTGATCATCCTGGATATAGTGATGATGGGAATTTCGTCAGAAATCATGAGGCTGCTATTAAGAGTGAGATCATTACACAGTTAGCCCAGGAAAAGCAGGGCATAGAGTCTGTTACCTTATTGCCAAATACTGCTAGAGGAGAGTATGATAATGGTGGTGATGTGAGCGGACATTACCATATCTATTTTACAGCCTACGTCAATAATAATCGCGAACGAACGATAAGCGTAGAACTATTCTTCCCGGATGCCAGCATTCCCCCTTTTACCTTGTTTCCTCCCAATCCTTATAAAGACAAGGGCAAAAAGATGTCCAATTGGTTGATGGGAAATATTGAAGTATCGGAAGAAATCTCTAAATAGAAATAAGAAGAAGTCATGATGAATAGAATAGTAGACGATCAGATCACTCTTATTCCTTATTATAGGAATGATGACATCTCCCTTCTTTGGTATCAAGATAGTGAGGTTTGCAAACAAGTGGATAATACTGATCAGATTTACGATGTAACAAAACTTCATAAAATGTATGATTACCTAACTTCACATGGTTCGTGCTATTATATCCAATATGAGGGAGTGTTGGTTGGAGATGTGACACTTCAAGATAACTCGGAACTTTCAATAGTTGTCAGCAAAGAGTATCAGAATTTACAGATCGGAAGACGATGTATTTCTGAAATGATACAGTTGGCCAAAGAGAAAGAAATGGTTAAGGTAACTGCTCAAATTTATCCTTTTAATACTCAAAGTCAAAGAATGTTTTTGGCTTTGGGTTTTCAGAAAGTAGATGAAGAGTGGTATGAATATAAGTTGATTTAGGAAAGTTGTATATCTCTACATAGATTAAGACTGTAAACTTGCTGTTTATAAAAAATGTTCATGAAAAATAGAGATAAAGGGTATCTACTGATACATGGACAAGAGTTTTTTCCAAAATCTAAAAATGAAGAGAACACCAACAGATGATTTTTGTTGGTGTTCTTTTTATATGATTTTACAATCTATCTCGCTGATTCATGTTTGAAACAAGTTAAACAGACAGTTGTAGGAGGACCTTCGAAGTCAAAATTTTGTACGGTTAATGGAGGATTTTTCCCATTATAATCTCTCCACGGTTTTATTACGTATATGAATTGCAATCGGTGTGATGAGTAGGTATAGCAAGGTCAAAATGATAAAAAATCCAATATCAGCATCCAAAAATACATAAACGATATTAAAACCAAAATGCATGAAAATAGAATAAATCAGATTATTATATTTTTCCAAAATAATATTCATACAAATAGTAATAGATGTAATCACAACTATATTAGCAATAATATAAGGAACGGCCCGCCAGTCCGTAAATTTTGAATCTACAACCCACAGAAGTGTATGCCAGAAACACCAGACTAGGCCTTGGTAAATAGAGGATTTTAAAAAATGATATTTTTTATTAAATTCTTCTCTCATATAACCACGCCACCCTAATTCTTCTCCAGTCGGACCTGATGTAAATGATAAGAAAATACTTAGTGGCAATGATACGGTTCCTAGATTGATGTAGGAGAACATTGTTTTTTGGGTTATAAGTGAGTAGATGAAGAGTGATAAAATACTGAGCCCAAATGTAAGACCAAATGAAGATAGAAGTGGGAGTAATGATACTTTAGCAGAGAAACACCGCTTAAGGAAAGTTATTCTTTTCTCATCAGTCCTGAAATACTTCCATCCAAATAAAAGAAGGTATGATGGAGACCATGCGACGATATTTCGTACAATCCACATGATAACAGGTGGAACCTTAAATATTAAACTTGCAGGAGCTGCTACAAAAATAATGAGTGCACAAACAAGGACATAAGAACTGATGATGTATCTTTTTAAATAATTTACATTCATTTAGTTACCCTCTTTCTTCAGCTGTATAGATAACTAGTTCACTCTTAATACCATTCAATTCAATTATATTATCTGCATCGGGTGAATCGAATGGTTCAGTTTTTTGCCCATTTTTTTCATAATAAATATTTGTTCCAATCCCTTTGGTAACAGCAGTAAATAGGCTGTTTTCAGGAATACGAATTCTAGATGTTGCTGAAATCTGGTTAATGTCAACTTCACCGTTTAATGAATGACATAATACTTCCATATCAAGATTACAGTTTATTTTTACTTTACCTGAAATATCTTCTAGAGTAATACGAGATGTTTTAAGGTCAAGTTCGATATTGTCACATTCTAGGGAGTGAATTTCTACAGACTCTGCACGAACCGCGCATTCAATGTGACTAATATAGCGAGTTGGGATTTGCACAAAGATACTGACCGTTTCTTTAGCCGTTGCCTCTGTTACACCATTGTAACGTTTTACATCTAGGTCAATTCTTTTTCTACTATCATCAATTTTTACTTTAAAATCATTTTGAAGTGTAGAAAGAAGATTGGATACCAGACGAACTCGAATTTTTTCTCCATTGTATCCGGACAATACAAACTTTTCTGCGCCTCCAAATTTCATATCATAGCTCTTGATCTTATCGATATCATACTCTGTGATACTCTCAAAAAGATATTCGCTTGTATTAAGAGTAGTTCTTTCATTACAGATTAACTCATCGATAGAGATGTTAAATAGGTTTGAGATGGATATCATATTTTCGATATCTGGAATTCCAGCACCAGTTTCCCACTTTGTTACAGCTTGTCTTGATACACCGATTATTTCAGCTAAAAGTTCTTGTGACATCCCTACTTGTTTACGTATGGATTTTAATTTTTCAGCAAATGTCATGTTGTATGACCTCCTCTATATTCTATGATGTAATTTGTCATAAAGTAGCAATATGACTGATTTTAGTATAGAATAAACGATGATTACAGCACAAGCAAGTAGAGGTTGCATTCTCATTATTTTTGCTACTTTGCGTGGCATTTATCGTTTTAGCGTTGATTTTTAGCATTATTTTAGTTATTTTACCATACATTCAAATGGAATGATGAATACAATTAAAATTAATATTTTAAAATTCCAGAAAGTCTGGGAGTAATAAAAAATAGCATAAAATAGGTTCTAAAAAGTTATTTGTTCTGTAACCGCTTTTTTCTGCTATAATATCACTAGATAGAAATGTGGGAGTTTCAATCATGGTTACAAAACGGTTTTTGAAAAATGTTATTGTTGCGCTGGTCTCGGTTTTTATAACCTTGGCTTTTGTTCAAGGGGCTCAAGCTGAGCAAACAGGTCTCGATTACCAGAGTCTGAATCTATTGCCTTTTAATGGCAATAAGCAACTCGTTCTAGGTGAGTTTGATCATTTAGGTCGGGCAACTTCTGCCCATATTCAGCTTCAGGACAAGGATGAGCCAAAGAAAAAAAGAGAACCACGGCTCAGCTATAATCCGGTTGGCTGGCACAATTTTAAGATTGCTTATGGAAACAAAGGGAAGAAGGCCTGGCTGTTCCATAGAGGGCATCTGATTGGTTATCAATTTAGTGGCCTGACCAATGAAGGGAAAAATCTGGTTCCGCTAACTGCCTGGGCCAATACGGGAAATTATAAAGGGACGGCGGATAGTAATGTGGAAGGCATGCTTTACTACGAGAAACGGCTCGATAGCTGGCTGGCCACCCACCCCAATTATTGGCTGGATTATAAGGTGACGCCTGTCTATACGGGGGATGAATTGATTCCTCGTCAGGTGACCTTGCAATATGTAGGAATTGATCGAGATGGCAACCTTCTGCCTATCCATCTAAGTAGTCCCAAAGAGTCGGTAGATGCTTATGGGATCACCACCGTTACCTTGGATAATTATTCCAAGAATGCGACCATTGACTATCTGAAGGGAACCGCCAAGCCATCTTTAGTGCCGACAGAACCAACTAGTCAACCACAACCAGCCAGTCCTTCTGTAGAGACGCAACCAAGTCAAGCCCCTCAACCGAGTCAGCCAGCAGTGCCTGCACAGCCCGTTCAACCTGTAGAGCCTTCACAGCCAACTCGTCAACTAGCTCCAGTTGTTTATGTGGCCAGAAATGGAAGTGCTGATGTTTATTGGTACTCTAAGGATAGCATGCCACGAAATACTAACTTTGCCAAAGTAGTTGAAATGTCAGAAGAGCAAGCGCTCAGTCTTGGAAAGCGGCATACAAGTAAGGAATGAGGATCAGTTATTTTGATAATGAGAAAGCCCATTTGCTGGGCTTTTTGTGTAGGGTAAGTACTAAATAGGAGAACTAAAATGATTTAAAATATGCTATAATAATAGGACGGAGGTAGAATATGACCTTAGATGTAGATAAAGAAAAAATGATGATTATGGGTGTGATTTTTGACAACAAAAAGGTTTTTAAGAGTGTCTGGTTTGCTCTGAGCACCAATATGATTGAAGGATGGCATCCCACGGTAGAAGACGTGGAGCGACTGAGAGAAGAGGCAGTTGCATTAGGAGTTGGATAATGGTCAGAAAAATATATGAAGGGTATGATTATATAGACCCTGATAATTTATACACCTATCCCCATTCATCTGTTCTCATAAATAAATTTAATGAGAAAAATGATAATAAAGCACGAGAATTAGAATATCGTTTAGTAGCAAGTCAAAGTTTAAAACTGTTTATTAATCCAATTGAAGTAAATACTGTTTCAGATATTTTAAAGATTCATAAGTTTCTTTTTGAAGGAATGTATACTTAGGCAGGTCAATACCGTCAAGTAAATATATCTAAAAGTGGAAATGCTTTTATGCCAGTTCAGTCTTTTGATATGGCAGAAAAATTTTTAAATACTTTGCTTTCAAACTATTTACTGAACGCAAATAATAAAATTGAGATTTGTAAAAGTTTAGCTGAGATATTAGATAATCTAAATTATTTTCACCCATTTCGAGAAGGAAATGGTCGTACTCAACGAGAAGTTATCCGTTCTTTAGCTTTGATGAAAGGCTATGAATGTGAAATTTCAATTGGTTTAGATGATGATATCTATCACTTATATATGGATGGAACAGTTTATGGAGATACCAGTAAGCTCGAACAACTGTTCAATAAACTATTAACAGAAATATAGATCTGTAGTATATTTTAGTAGGAAACAGTATAAAGTGATGCTTATAAGGTAAAGTCATTGCTTCAACAAAAATTTTTAAGCCCAATCGCTGGGCTTTTTGTGTGCAATACAATCTTATAAAGTTAGTAGTCTAAAATTATCTCTCTCAACATATTGCAAACGTTTTTATAAAGTAGTATACTAGAAATAGTTTATGGAATCGTTTGCATAAAACGGTAAATGATGAAAAGAGAGTATAGTAGGAGACGAGGACAAATGGAATTAGCAGCGATTTATCACCGGCCTGAATCGGAGTATGCCTATCTTTATAAGGACGGCCAGCTCCATATTCGCATCCGGACCAAGAAAGAAGATATCAAACGGATTGTCTTGCACTATGGGGATCCCTTTATTTTTATAGAGGATCTTTATGAGGCAACTAAGGAAATGGACAAGGTGACGACAGACGACCTCTTTGATTATTGGCAAGTGTCGGTATCTGTCCGCCATGCCCGGATCCAGTACCTCTTTGAATTAGAGTCCACGGCGGGAGAGAAGACCTTGTACGGAGATCGAGGTGTAGCAGCCTACACCAAGGAGAACCTGGACTTCGTCATGAACGGCTTTAAGCTTCCTTTTATCCATGAGATTGATGGGTGTGCTGTTCCAGATTGGGTGGCGCAGACGGTTTGGTACCAAATCTTTCCTGAGCGCTTTGCCAATGGGAATCCAGCCATTTCACCAGAAGGCGTCCGCCCTTGGGATGCCTCTATTGCCCCTCAAATCTTGGATTTCTTTGGTGGAGATTTACAAGGGATCATCGATCACTTGGACTACTTGCAGGAGTTAGGGATTACAGGGCTCTACCTTTGCCCGATTTTTGAATCTCCAAGCAACCACAAATACGATACCATTGATTATTTTGAAATTGATCGACATTTTGGTGATAAGGACACCTTCCGCCAGCTAGTGAAAGAGGCCCATGCGCGTGGGATGAAGATTATGCTGGATGCCGTCTTCAACCATATTGGCTATGATTCACCCCAATGGCAGGATGTGGTCAAATACGGGGAGGATTCGATTTACAAGGACTGGTTCCATATTAAAGAGTTCCCTGTCTCCTCAGAAAATCTGTGGAATAGTCGCGACTTGTCTTACCATGCTTTTGCCTTTGCGGGCTATATGCCTAAGCTCAATACGGCTAATCCTGAGGTGAAGGCCTATCTTTTGAAGGTGGCGACTTACTGGATTGAAGAGTTTGATATTGATGCTTGGCGACTGGATGTGGCTAATGAGATCGACCATCAATTCTGGCGGGATTTCCGTAAGGCGGTCTTGGCCAAGAAGCCAGACCTCTATATCCTCGGGGAAATCTGGCATTCGTCCCAACCTTGGCTCAATGGTGATGAGTTCCATGCCGTGATGAACTATCCGCTCTCTGAAAGTATCAAGGATTATTTCCTGCGAGGACATAAGGAGACGCAACGCTTCATTTGGGAGATCAATAGCCAGTCTATGTACTACAGGCAGCAGATCTCTGAGGTGATGTTCAACCTCTTGGACTCCCATGATACAGAACGCATCCTGACAACGGCTAAAGGCAATCTTCAGTCCGTCAAGTCTGCTCTTTCCTTCCTCTATCTGCAACGAGGAACGCCTTGTATCTATTATGGAACGGAGCTAGCCCTCATCGGTGGCCCAGACCCGGATTGTCGTCGTGTCATGCCTTGGGAGCGCGTGTCAGAGGACTATGATATGCTGAACTTTATGAAGGACTTGATCCAGCTACGAAAAGAAGTAGCGAGTATGATTCAGTATGGCAAGGTTAGCTTGGAAGAAGTAGAGCCAGACGTGGTGGCAGTAGAATGGCGGCATGAAGGACAGCTCCTCAAAGCCTACTTTAACCACTCCAAGAAAGACGTTGTCCTAGAAAGAGAACAAGCAGATCTGATGAGTCTTGGAAGCATTTCCCATGATCGCTTGATCATTCAGCCAAATGGATTTGTTATTTATAGAGAAGATTAGTAAGAAAGAAGACTGGAATCAAAGGATTGCAGTCTTTCTTTTTTATTAATAGTTTCTTTATTCGTGCCCTTATATTATAATAGGAGATGAGAAAGGGGGAGACAGTGATGAAGATGTTAGCAATCAATCCTATTTCGTTTAAAAAAAGAATGACAGAATTTCTGTTTGATTATCTTTTCATTTTAGCTTACCTAGTTCTTCTGTTTTTAGGTTCGATGCTTATTTACATCATCTTTTTTAATGGCGTCCCAGAGTTTACAGAAATTCAGTCGCAGTGGCTTGTATTTTTCACCTCTGTTTTGCCAATCACGCTCCTGTTCACATTCTTGGATTATAAAAATGATGGCAGTTTTGGGAAGGTAAAAGCGGGACTTGAACTGGTCTACCAGAAAAAAACAGTGCAAGCTAGCTTGATCAGAAACGTCATCAAATTTTTACCTTGGCAACTCGGTCATATGGGCACGATTCATGGCTTCTATAGTGATTTTGATATGTTATCCATTATCCTTTCTATTTCAGCGACTTTACTCGGAGTTTCGTTACTAGCAATGATGATGTTTCGGAAAGATAAGAGGCATCTAGGAGACTTGCTAGCCCATACGCAAGTCCAACCAAAAGAAGAATAGGGTACAGATTGTTTATCCTATCCTTAAAGAAAAAGACAAACATAGTTAGGAAGTATTTGTATGAATGAGACCGTAGAGTTTACAAATCTTTGTATGGTAAGAGACGGCAATAGAGTTCTTGTTATTGATCGTAAAAAAGAGGATTGGCCAGGCATTACATTTCCTGGAGGTCATGTCGAAGTGGGAGAATCATTTACGGAAGCAGTGATCCGTGAAGTGAAGGAAGAAACTGGTTTAAGGATTGTTTCTCCGCAGATGTGTGGAATGAAAGATTGGGTGGAAGACGGCATTCGTTATGTAGTTCTCTTTTATAAGACGGAAAAGTTTGAAGGAGACTTAATATCCTCTGAAGAGGGGGAAGTCTGGTGGGAGGACCTGAAAGAATTGCCAAATCTAGACCTCTCTCTAGATATGGAGGATATGCTTCGTATTTTTCTTGAAGAAGACCTGTCTGAATTTTTCTACTACCAAGATGGAGAAGACTGGAAGTATGATTTAAAGTAAATTCGAATGCTGATTCTTAAAAAAATAACCTGATCCAAGTGTAATAGAGCAAAGTCCCAAATTGAAGGTGATGAGTGACCTGCTCAAGAAATATGATCGAAAATGGGACAATGATTGTGTCAAAGAGCACCATGCTAGCATGCTCAGTCTATTAAAAACGGAGATAGAAAAGTACAAATAGGTATTGACTTACCCTTGCTCTATTTTCCGAAATCCTTTAGTTGTACTTTCCCCTTCATAGGTGTATAATGTGGCCTTAGATAAACAAATGAGGAGTTTACTATGGAATTAAATGATTTTACAGAAAAAGAACAAGAACAAATCAACCAAGGTTTAAGTACGGCTGAGATTTCTGATAAGGAAGCGGCGAAGAAGTTGCTTGCCCTTGTACCGCAAGAATGGATCAAACGCATTCCATTCTTTGTCAGAGGGCATGCGACGACCAAGACAGTTGAGCGTGTAGCTAAGCAATACCCTGAACTTTATGCCGTGGCGAAACGTCAAGGAGACCTTCCTGAAAAAGAAGGAGAAGAGCTCCGCATGATTATGACAGCTATCTTTGAAGAAAAGATGAACAAACATAAGATTAAATAATCTAATATAATACTTTGTTATTTTTTTATCACACAATTGAATGAGTGATTGCAGTTGAAATGCAGTCACTTTTTTATTTACTAGCCATAGAGACTTTTACACTAGTAAATAAAAATGAACAATATTTCATGATATAATACTAATGAAAGCAGTTCCAGAGGGATGAAAATTTCATTGGAGAAAAACAAGTAAAGGTAGTCATGATGAAAAAGTTTTTGATATTTATTTTTACAATTTTTGGATTATTTGCAGGAATGCTAGCTCTTATAGTAATTGATTATGAAATAAATTATAATAAATGGATAAATTCACGTTCAGGATCACAGTTGACTAATCCTGTACAAAAATACTCTTCTTCAAGTGATGGAAATAAGGATGATTTTGAATCATCAAAACAAGAATACGCTACTTCAAGTTCTAGTACGCAGAATTATGATTATAAAAAATACTCTTCTTCAAGTGATAGAAAAAATAAGGAAGATTTAGAATCATTAATGAATATGTTTATGAAAGGACTATTTCCTCCAACTTTACTATATCCAGAATATACAAGGGCATATGAAAAAGCTAAATCTTGGTCAAAAAAGCATTTATCGCAGCAGCAAATTAAAATTTATCTTACTAAGTATGACAGGTATTCAGAGGATGCTACTCAGTACGCTTTAAATAAGCTTAATGTAGACTGGAAAGAGCAAGCACTTTTAAAAGCAAAATATTATCAAGAGTTTCATTATTCGAAAGAAAAATTAGTTTGGCAACTTATAAATGTTGAACGATTTACTCAAGAAGAGGCTGATTATGCCATAGAACAAGGTAATTTCGATTGGAAAGAGGAAGCTGTGAAACAAGCAGAATCTTCTTCAAACGGTGGCAACATTTCAAAAGAAAGGTTATTAAAAATACTTGTTGAATATAGAAAATTTACTCAAGAAGAAGCTGAGTACGCAATAGAGCATGCAAAAATAGATTGGGTGAATTAAACAATAGTTTTAATTTTGATTTTTGTAACATATTGAAGAGCTGGACAGTTTGCCAGCTCTTTTTTGCTGCTCATAAACTTTTCTCATTTCGTAAAAAATAGTTGGAGCAAAGCCAGTTTTAAACTATAATAGAGGAAAAGGATTATCGATATGAAAAATTTATAGTACAAACATTTTAATCAATAGAGAAGGAACCAGTTTATGAAACCATCTAAAAAATTCATGCTCCTTACTAGCTGTACCTTGGCGATTTTTGCTTTAGCGGCTTGTGGGACCAACCAAAAGCAATCCAAGGAAAAGCAGGCAAGTTCCACTGTACAGAAATCTAGTTCAGACAAGGAGCACTACAAGGGCACCTATAGCAACCTCAATAGCAAGGAAAGCGTCGAAGAAGTGCGGGCTCTCTTATCTGCTTATTTGGATCAGGAAAGTGTAGACAAATTTCTTGGTCTAGTAACGGACTATGATAGCATTGTCGGCTCGGTCGGCTTGACGGGTGACTTCAGCACCTTCAAGAAAACAGACTACAATGTTGAGAAGATCAGTGACTTGTGGACCAAGAAAAAGGGCGATTTCGTCGGGACCAACTGCCGGATCAATAGCTATACTCTTCTGAAGAATCGTATCGAGATTCCTAAAATGAAAGCGGATAGTGAACTTTTGTTCGTGGACAATGATGCGATTGACAAAGGGAAGATCTTCGGTGAGGCAGACAAGGAAGCTTTTAACATTCTGTATTCACGGGTTCCGACAGAAGCAACAACGGATGTCAAGGTCCATGCCAAGAAGATGGAAGAGTATTTTTCTCACTTCAAGTTCAATGAAAATGCGCGCATGCTTTCTGTTATCGTTCATGATAACCTGGATGGAAATACCCTTTTTGTCGGTCATGTCGGTGTCTTGGTTCCTACCAAGGACGGCTATCTCTTTGTCGAAAAGCTAACCTTTGAAGAACCCTATCAAGCCATCAAGTTTGCGACCAAGGAAGATGTCTACAAATACTTAGAGACCAAGTACCAAGACTACACAGGCGAAGGTCTGGCTAAGCCCTTTATCATGGATAATGAAAAATGGGTTGAGATGAAGTAGAGGATGAAGGACAGCGTGTTAGAATTTAGAAAGATAATGGAGTATGCTCCGATTCTATATGTGCTAGTTTTATTGCTCTTTTTCACTCTTCTCCTTATCTTGAGAAGAAGGGCAATCGCGAGACGTAGTGGTGGTCCCTTCTTTGCGCCCTTCCATATTAACCGTGGAATCTTCTATATCCATGTTGCTCTGTGTTTCAGTCGTCGTATGATCCCATTGAAAGAGATGGAGCAGATAACCTACTTATTGCTCCGTGGTCGCGCCGGTGGTGGGAGTCGCTATGCTTTCTATATCGAACTCAGAAATGGAAAGACCATTCCCTTCTTTTTCGGAAAAAGTAAACAGAATGAACTGTTGGTTGAAAAACTCAAGCAAAATGCTGGCAAGTATGGGTTTAAAGTACATTTTCAACGCTAGAATACAATCACCTGAAGGAAACAAAACTAGTATTTGATTCTCTGTAAAAACGAAAGTGAGCAATTCTATGAACGATTCTATGAAAGAATATATCCACTTAAAAAAGCAGTTCCAATCGCAAGATAAGGATTCATCTAGCGTGCTGGCTCTCTATGAATTTGCAGATCGGCTGACCTTACTGGAAACTCCAGAAGCTAAGCAGGTCTTGGTGGATGTGTATCAGGAGTTGGGCTTGTATGCCAGTGCCTTTGCTCTCTTCTCAGAGCTAGTAGACAAGTCTGATCGCAAGCAAGTTAAGAAACTTTTCACCTTAGAAAAGATGAGTCTAAGTCATGGAGATCGCTTTGCGCTCCCTCGTCCCTTGACCGAAAAAGAAAAAGAGGCTCATAAGGAGAAAGTCAGTGAATTGCCAACCTTTCGCTATCATCCGGATCCACTAGCGACGGGTTCCTTTAAGGAAGGGGAGCCTAAGACCTGCCCTTCGTGTGGAGAAGACCACACCATCTATTATGCTCTGAGACCTTATTGTGTAGAAGACCTAAGACATCTCTGTCCAACTTGTATTTCTACTGGTCGTGCTGCCCAAAAGTTTGAAGCAGAGTTTATCCAAGATGCTGATTGGCAAGGGGTCATGGATAAGGAAAAAGACCAGATCCTATTCTGTCAAACTCCTGGCTATAGTAGTTGGCAGGGCGAATATTGGCTCTCTTGTTGCCAAGACTACTGTGCCTATCTGGGGACAGTTGGCACTCGTGAACTGGAAGAGATGGGCATTGCAGAGCAAGTCTTGGAAGAATATGAGGCACGTGATGAACTTCAGGATGTAGCTGAATACTTAGTCAAGGATGGTTCTATGTGTGGCTATCTCTTTCGATGTCTACACTGTGAACAATACCATCTTTGGGTTGATGCGGATTAGTAGGATGCTCCAAATCTAATAGAGTCATGAACTAGATGAAAGAATAGAAAAGGAATCACGAATGAGTAGAAAGCAAGCCCTATCTATGTATTTGTTAGGGACCTTTGGTCAAGTATTCGGAGTCAGCCTTTTGGTTTGCTTTTTAAGAGTAGGAGGAGTGAAGGTTGATTTTACATCACCAATGGGGATCATCGCTGTTATTGTAGGTGGGTTGTCATCAGCTTTGTGGGGCAGTCTTGCAAGCATTAGTTACCATCAATCTAGTTTCAAACAAGTTCTCAAAGATTTTTTTCAAGTCAAAGACAGTTTAGCAAATTATTGTTTGGTGCTTGTTTTCTTGATACTCGACTTTTTCCCATTTATCTTAGGTGGTAAGATCATCACTCAATCGTTGGTCTTGCCAGTGGTGCTCTTTTTCAAGGCCCTTCTTTTTGGTGGGATTGAAGAAATTGGCTGGCGTTATTTCTTTCAACCAACTTTGGAGGAAAAAATACCTTATCTTTCAGCTACTTTGATCACCTTTTTAGCCTGGTCTAGCTGGCATCTTTTTTACTTTTACATTGATGGTTCTTTAGCTGTCATTCAGTTGCTTCCGTTTCTAGTAGGTCTGCTAACTAACTGCTTTATCTTATCGGCCTTGTACCATAAAATGAAAAATTTATGGATCTGTGTCATGACCCATGCGTTGATCAATGCTTTATCACAACTGTCATCAACTGAGAGTGTATGGCTATCACTTGTGATTAAGGTGTTGATAATCCTTCTTGCTATGAGAATTGCTAGTAGTAGTATGGAGAAAGCTAAATCCTAAGCTGGGTTAATTTCCATTGCTTCATATAGTTATAAATCAAAAGAGCAGTTATTTTGAACTGCTCTTTTGATATGGCTTTAAGGTTTTAGTAAAAATCTAATGAACTCGTCATCTTTTCCGTTGCCCTAAATACTTTTAGGGTTAATTCAAGCTCAACAAGTAGAGTAAGAGCTATTTGGTCGCCATTTGACTCTTATTTTTTTCACTTTTCGTGACAATATATAAAACCCATTTGTGATTTTGCCTTTCTTCAATCTTTGAAAAGCCAATACTTGTTAATAACTGACTCAATTCAGAACTTGTTCCATAATCTGTCATATGATACTTAATTTTTTCTTTTTCGGAAGCAATAATCAGAGTAGAATGATTGGACATGACTCGATAGATTTCCTGAAAGCTTTGTTTTAATTCTTTCCAGAAAATATGGGTCTGAATGGCAAAGACAAGATCAAAATAATGATTTTGGTAGGGAAGGTTTTCAACATTTCCAACCATCAGCTGGACACTATCGTTTTCTATTGACTTTAAAAGCATCCGTTTAGCAGTTTGATAAGACTCCTTGGAAATATCAATGCCATGAATGTCAAGATTTTTATCTAAAGCAAGTAGGTTTTTGATAGTGCTACCACCGCCATAACCGATTTCTAAAATCCGACTATTATCTGAAATGGTAGTCTGTTTGATTGCCCAAAGACTGAATTTCTTAAAATAGGACGACCAGATGTTGGTAATTAATCGCCCAACAAGACCACTAGGATTTTTAGACTGTTTTATAAGATATTGAATGAGCATGTTCCCTCCCTTTTTTGCAAATAAAGTTTGAAATATTGATAATTAAATTTCACACTTTATTATAGAGAAAGGTGGTCAGAATAGCAAGAAAAAATGAAATATGCAGGTATATATTTCAAACTTATGCTACAATTGGTAGTAACTGAGGTGTTCACATGAATCAATATCAAAAGACGACTGAGAAAAAGAAGCAAGCGATTATTCAAGCAGCTTTGCATCTATTCAAAGAAAAAGGTTTTAAGGAAACGAGTATAAAATCTATTGCAGAGGTAGCGAAAGTATCACCTGTTTCTATCTATAATTATTTTGGGAGCAAAGATAATTTGGTGGCTCTCTGTGTTAATGACTTGTTTGAAGAAATAACCCAGCAAGCCGAGGATATTTTAAAAAGTAATCTAGCTTTTAATACAAAACTAGACCAGGCTTTAGACCTATGTCAGGAGAAAATGAGTCAGCAAATCTCGGACTATTTTCAAGATAAAACGGTGAGAGATCCCTCTTTCTCAAGTCTCCTAACGAAAGCGATAACCGCAAAAAAAAGGGATATTTATCGCACTTATATTAATCTCGGGAAAGAAGAGGGGCTGATTGCTAGAGACTTATCAACAGAGCTTGTTTTAAATGTTATGGATGCTTTCAATAGTGTAGGAAATCAGTTAGCCCATAGTGATAATTTAGAAACAGACGTTAAGCAAATCCATCAGATCTTTTTGTACGGTATTTTAGGAAAAAAGAAATCATGATTTTCCTTATTCTATGATTGTTCACGGCTAGCAACATCCCATCCAAATTAGTTGTATATTCACATGTAAGAGTGTAAAATCTACTATATAAAGATAAAGAGGAGTAGGTTATGGACTTAAAAGATTTTACAGAAAATGAACAGGAGGAAATCGAGAAAGGTTTGAGCAAATTTATTTCAAAACAATCAGTCGCTATCTGGTATGCACTGACTGCCCTCCTTGCTACATTTCTAGTAGGTCATGTTATCCTTTGGTTTCTCCCAGATAGGAGTAGTATGGGGGCCTCACTCCTGTTTATCCTAATGAACTTGATTCCCATGATAACGGCTCTTTGCTTTTCCATTGTCTTAGGTGAAACTAAATCCCTGGGAGAATTTTTCAAAAAGGTCTTTCTTCAAAAAGAAAGTTCCCTGGCCTGGATCCTAGCTTTCTTCATCCCCATCATTTATTATGGGATCTCCATCCTGCTCATGAATGTTCGCTTTACTGGGAATTCCCTCTTGGCCTTCTTCCTCTATTTCCCCTGGACATTTTTATATGGTGGTCTGGAAGAAGTCGGTTGGCGTTGGTTTTTACAAGAGCATCTTTCCTTCAGCAAGCACTTTATATCTAAAATGATGGTTCTTTCCTTTGTCTGGTTTCTCTGGCATATTCCCATCTATCAACTCCCTTGGATTACAGCAGGTTCGTCTAACTATCTCATCTTTTACTTGATGATTTTAGGGAATACCTTCCTATTTGGAGCGCTCAAGGAGTACTCGAAAGGTGCTGTTCCTTGTATCCTCGCTCACATGCTGATCGATAGTCTGGCTGTCCTTATGCTGGTTCAGAGTTCTCTTCCTCAGATTATCCTTCTGGTTATGTTCGAAATCCTAGTATCCTCTTGGCTAGTAGCAATACGAAAATCGGAAAAATAAAGTTTAACCTCTTTCTGTGAGAGTCTGTCATCTTCACCCTTTAGGACTTCAATGTAGAGTCCATAAAATGGTATAATCAGTTTAACGAAGAAACTAGAGGTAGGACCATAGTTTTAACACAGTCTGATATTTATTTACTAGGTAAGAGGGGAAAGACCATGCAAAAAACCTTTCAGTTGTTGCGAAGAGGAGATTTAGAGGGAGTCCGTCAGATATTGGATAAAAAGCCTGAAGAAGTCAATGCTGTTTCGGGTGACAAACCTAAAAGAGATCAAGGCCAATCCCTTCTTCAAGTCGCTATTAAATCGGGACATTTAGATATTGCGGACTTACTCATTGATAGAGGGGCAGATCTTAACTTTATCGAAGAACCGACAGAGCTGAATCCATTTTGTCAACCGGTCATCCAAACGGCCGGTGGAAGAGCTGTATTTGACTGCAGGCGCATGATCAAACGTTGGAATGGTCAATATCAGTTGTATTCGTCTAAGGAAAAGGCTGACCAATCCTTCAAGGTTTTTAAAAAAATGTTAGAACTTGGAGCAGATATCTCTCAGAAGGATAGTCATGGCGGAACTTTATTGCAAACTATTTTAATTGAAACCAAGGAAGTGTTGCCATCTTATTATTGGAAAACAAAAGAAACAAGTGATAATGTCCTCATAACGAATGAATTACGTCATGATTTAAATCGTATTTATGATCTATTAATTCGTTACGGTGTGACTTCGGACGAAATAGCTGTCTATCAGAACATTCCTCTCAAAGAACTTTATCAAGACAGCCCGACCATGGAGTTCTTAAATCGGTTAGATCAGAGCAGATCTTGATAAGCATTTGAATACTAGTTTGAAGAGCCTCAGGGCTCTTTTTGCTTGGTCTGATAGAGCTGGAAGTACTAGGAAAATGTTAGACCGGATTTTCTTAAATAAATGGATACAAATCCTAGATGAAATAGAGTATACTAGTTTATGAAAGAACAAGATTTTTAAGTATCTAATTTAGGAGGGCAGTTTATGTCTCAAGAAACTTTCATCATGGCGATTGACCAGGGAACCACTAGTTCGCGGGCTATCATTTTTAATAAAAAAGGCGAGCAAGTTAGCTCTAGTCAAAAGGAATTCACTCAGATTTTTCCGCAGGCTGGTTGGGTGGAGCACAATGCCAATGAGATTTGGAACTCGGTTCAGTCGGTGATCGCTGAGGTCTTTATTGAAAGTGGCATCAAGCCCAATCAAATCGAGGCGATCGGCATTACCAATCAACGGGAGACGACAGTTGTTTGGGATAAGAACACAGGCCTTCCTATTTACAATGCCATTGTCTGGCAATCTCGTCAAACTGCTCCACTGGCTGAAGAACTTAAAAACCAAGGCTATGTAGAAACCTTCCACCAAAAGACAGGTCTAGTCATTGATGCTTACTTTTCAGCGACTAAAGTCCGTTGGATCTTGGACCATGTAGAAGGAGCACAAGAGCGTGCAGAAAAAGGAGAATTGCTCTTTGGAACCATTGATACTTGGTTGGTCTGGAAGCTGACGGATGGAGCAGCCCACGTGACTGACTATTCCAATGCTGCGCGGACCATGCTTTACAATATCAAGGAACTGAAATGGGACGATGAGATTTTGGAAATTCTCAACATTCCTAAAGCCATGCTTCCTGAGGTGCGTTCAAACTCTGAAATCTATGGTAAGACAGCGCCTTTCCATTTCTACGGTGGACAAGTACCGATTGCAGGGATGGCAGGAGACCAGCAAGCTGCTCTCTTTGGTCAATTAGCCTTTGAACCTGGTATGGTCAAAAATACTTATGGAACTGGGTCCTTCATCATTATGAATACGGGTGAGGAGATGCAGTTATCAGAGAATAACTTGCTGACGACGATTGGTTATGGGATTAATGGTAAGGTCTACTATGCCCTTGAAGGATCTATCTTTATCGCTGGAAGTGCCATTCAATGGCTTCGTGACGGTCTGCGTATGATCGATCATTCACCTGAATCCGAGGCCTATGCTCTGAAGTCCCAGAACCAGGATGAAATCTATGTGGTCCCTGCCTTTACGGGTCTTGGAGCACCATATTGGAATCAAGAGGCGCGTGGTTCTGTCTTTGGGCTTACCAGGGGAACAACCAAGGAAGACTTTATCAAGGCAACCCTTCAATCCATTGCCTATCAAGTACGCGATATTATCGACACCATGCAGGTAGATGCCAAGACTCCTATCCCTGTCCTAAAAGTAGACGGAGGAGCAGCGAAAAATGATTACTTAATGCAGTTTCAGGCTGATATTCTTGGAATTGCGATTGCTCGTGCCAAAAATTTGGAAACTACGGCTTTAGGAGCAGCCTTCCTAGCAGGTCTGACTGTAGGCTATTGGAAAGACTTGGAAGAATTAAAATCTCTTCATGGAGCAGCTCAAATCTTTGAACCCAAGATGGATGAATCTCGTAAGGAAGAGCTGTACAAGGGGTGGAAGAAAGCAGTCAAAGCTACTCAAGTATTTGCGGAGTCTGATGACTAAAGGGATCAATCAAATGAATAGTTTATGAGAGAGAGTGGGACAGAAATCGGTCATTCGTTAGAATTCGATTTCGTCGTCCCACCTCCGCACAGTTGAGTAGGGCTGTAAAAGCTGATGAAATCAGCGTAGTAGAGCCCACTCAACCACTGCGTCTTGCTTGACAATCCAAAAATAATTGAGAGGCTAGGACTTTTGTCCCAGCCTCATGTAGTTTTTACAGAATAGAACAGTTATCTGTTTTGGTTAAAAGCTTTATTCTATTTCACGTTCCAGTTCATTTATCACTAAATAAAAATATCATATAAATAAACTATTTTTTTGAAAAAATAGGCTAGAGATTGAAATATTTTTCACAAAAGAGTATACTGTTAGCATAGTTTTGTCGGATATTTATAAAAGATCCCATTAAAACTAGTTGTCAACCTTTGCTGTTCTTCTATGAACATTTGCTGGTATCAGGGATACCAAGGAGGAATCATATGTCTAAAGTAGCTATTGTCACAGGTGCTGGTCAAGGAATCGGTTTTGCAATCGCAAAACGTTTGGTGCAAGATGGCTTCAAGGTCGGAGTATTGGACTACAATGCTGAAACAGCTGAAAAAGCAGTTGCTGAGTTATCAGCAGATCATGCTTTTGCAGTCGTTGCCGATGTATCAAAACAAGCAGAAGTGGCTGCAGCTTTCCAAAAAGTTGTTGACCATTTTGGAGATTTGAATGTTGTCGTGAACAATGCAGGTGTTGCGCCAACTACACCACTTGATACAATTACAGAAGAACAATTTACACGTACATTTGCTATTAACGTTGGTGGCGTGATTTGGGGTGCACAAGCAGCTCAAGCTCAGTTCAAAGCACTCGGTCATGGTGGAAAGATCATCAATGCGACTTCACAAGCAGGTGTTGTAGGTAACCCTAACTTGACTGTTTATGGTGGTACTAAATTTGCAGTTCGTGGTATCACACAGACTTTGGCGCGTGACTTGGCAGATTCAGGCATCACTGTCAATGCTTATGCACCAGGTATTGTTAAGACTCCAATGATGTTTGACATTGCTCATGAAGTTGGGAAGAACGCAGGCAAAGACGACGAATGGGGTATGCAAACATTCGCTAAAGATATCACTTTGAAACGTCTTTCTGAACCAGAAGATGTAGCAGCGGCTGTCAGCTTCCTTGCTGGACCTGACTCAAACTACATCACAGGTCAAACCATTATCGTGGATGGTGGAATGCAGTTCCATTAAGATAAAAAACAGAGGTTGGGATCAACATCCTAACCTCTTATTTTGTGCGTTCACAATAAAAGAAACAGAGATCAAAAAAACCACTCCCAAAAGGGAAGTGGTTTTGTGTTGGTTCTTATTTGAGACCGTATTTTTTGTTGAAACGATCCACACGTCCATCTGCTTGAGTGAACTTTTGACGTCCAGTGTAGAATGGGTGTGAGTCTGATGAAATTTCAACACGGATCAATGGGTAAGTTTCACCTTCGAATTCAACTGTTTCGCTAGAGTACTTAGTTGAACCGCTGACGAACTTGTAACCAGTAGTAGTGTCCATGAAGACAACAGGGCGATATTCTAGATGGATATCTTTTTTCATTTTGCAATATTTCCTTTCTGCCATGGTCTCTTTCCGAGCCATAGATTGTTACTAAGCTAGTTTACCAAATTTCCAGGATCTTGACAAGTATTTTCACTAATTTTATTTAAAATAATGGTCAAAAAAATCACCCTGGCTAAGCCAAGGTGATTCTGATATTATTATTGTTCAGATTGATTTGGATCTTTTGGTGCTTCAACCGGTTGATCAGCTTGTCCCTCAGTGTGTTCGTGAGTTTCTTTTTTGATTTCATCTACAGCAGTTTTTACAGTAGAAGTTGTCACACGTCCAACTGATTGGGCAAATCCTTTACCAGATTCAGCAAGTTCTTCGAAGGTTCCTTTAGTGATTTTACCACCTGACATCGCCAAGAGACCAGTTACAACAATAGCGATTGATGCGATTAAAGCAAGGATCAAACCAAAGCCAATTGAAACGCCATAACCATTGAAGTTAACAGCATATTTGTTTACACCAAATAGATCGATCAATGTTACGATAGTTGAGAGAGCCCCTGATACGATAACACCAATTGCAAAACCTTTTGGTAGTGAAGATTTCACATCGTTCAAGCAAGCAAGGACAATCGCAACGACTGCGAAGATAATAACGAACCATCCATCTCCGTGAAGGCCATTCCAGCTGTATGAACCAAAGGCACCAGCATTAAGGCTTGCCCATGGCAAGAAAGAGCTAAGAATCGCTACCGCAGCAGAGATAATGATAAACAAACGATTTTTTTCCATAATAAGTCTCCTTAAAATTTATTAGCTTTATTTTACCATAAGAAATATCAAATGAAAACCCCATGACCAAGATAAAAAGGCTGAGAAACCGTTCTCAGCCTTCGTTCGTGCGAGCCACTTCTTGTAGCTCTTTGTAGATTTGGTCGTTTTCTTCGAGGGAGTAGGAGTTAGCTCCGCTAGCTAGTGGATGGCCACCACCATTATGACGTTTGGCAATTTCGTTGATCACTTTTCGTTTGCTACGCATCCGGACACGGAAGTGACCGTCGGCCTGCTCGACAAAGATGGCCCAAACAGATACGGTATCGATGCGTCCAGGGGCACCGACAATTGCAGCAGTCTCTGAATCCCGTAGATCGAATTTCTTCAAGAGCTCTTGTGTCAAGGTCACACGCGCAGCACCATGTTCATCGATCTCAAGATGGTCATAGACATAGCCTTGAAGCTTAGCTGTTTTGAGATTGATCGTATCCATCTGACGAGCAAGTGCTGTAAAATCAAAGGGAATGCTTCGAAGAGTTGCAGCGATCTCAAAGGTCCGAGTCGAAGTAGCAGGATAAAGGAAGCGACCTGTATCTCCGACAATCCCAGCATATAGAAGACGCGCAGCACTTACAGGAAGTTCGAGCTCCAATTCTTTAGCAAAAAGTGCGATCAACTCACTGGTAGAGCTAGACTCAGTATCGACCCAGAGCAGATCGCCATAAGCATCGTCATTTGGGTGGTGGTCGATCTTGATCAGGAAATCACCGTTCGTATAGCGCTTGTCATCGATGCGGGGAGTATTGGCCGTGTCACAGACAATCACCAAAGCTCCAGCATAGTCCTCATCTTTGACTTCATCCATTTCAGCAAGCCAGGTCAAGGTCGGTTCATCATAGCCAGTTGCCAAGACCCGCTTTTGAGGGAAGTGCGCACGCAGAAGATCCCGCAAGCCTACTTGGCTACCAATCGCATCCGGATCCGGATTTTGATGACGGTGGATAATAATCGTGTCATAAGCTTGAATCTTTTCAAGAATGTCATTCATTACGTTCATACAATACCTCATTTTCTCTGTCAATTTTAACATAAAAAAGGCCCATCCAGCAAGCGTTTATCACTATGTAGGGGCAGTGGAAGCGGTTTTACATTGGATAGATATTTTGTTAGAATGAGAGAGATGATGATAGAAATTAAAAAGAAGCGATTCAATTTCAAAGTTTTTCTAGTTGCTTTGATTCTTGTAGTTGTTGCTGGAATTTTCATAGTTGTTCAAAGAGGTAAGATTCAAGAAGATTCAAAATCGATATTAGAACAACAGCGGTTTATTGTTGTGGATAGTGCGGAATATGAAAATTCTTATCGATTTAATTTTGAGAATGGCTATGATTTGAGGAGCAATAATTTTTATAGTATAACTCAAGTAGTAGTAAAAAATGGGAAAAAATATGGCAGTTATTCGGACGAAAAACCATCCGATAGGTATCATAGAGACTTATACCGAAATATTACTTCCGCAATTCTGAATTTAAAGGTTTCAAAAGATGAGATCGAGAACTCAAACTTTATCATTGAGCGAGATCCGAAATCGTTGATTACTAAATCTCTAGTGAAGGAAGGTAAGACACCTGATTTTGAAGCCAAAGTTTTAAATAAAAAGAATCAATTTTCCAAAGTGCGAATCATCTATAATCGTGATTACTTGCCAGTCAAACTTGAATGGTATTTTAAAGGGAAAGATGGGTTGAAGTGGTATACCTGGAGTCGTTTTTCTTATCCATATAAGACTGAATCTGAATTTAATAAAAAATTAGATGAAGAAATCCAGCGTATCAAAGATATTAAAGAGGAATACGAGTTGGAGAAGAAAAACGGATAATATTGGACGATTAAAGAAATTCAAAAAGAAAACGAGGGTGATTAGATTCAATCGGACCAATTTCTTTGATTGAGCCATGACTTTCATCTTCTCGGGAAAGGTTTCGTGCAAAATGCTTGAAAAAATGGTATAATACGGAAAATAGATTTTGGGAGGAAATTATGACTGTAGCGAAGATTGTTTTTGCTAGTATGACTGGAAATACTGAAGAAATCGCCGATATCGTAGCGAATAAATTCCGTGATCTTGGTGTCGAAGTAGATGTGGATGAGTGTACAACTGTGGACGCGGAGGACTTCCTTGAGGCCGATATCGCGGTGGTAGCAACTTATACATACGGTGATGGAGAGCTTCCAGATGAGATCCAAGATTTCTACGAAGATTTGGCTGGCCTTGATCTCAAAGGCAAACTTTATGGTGTTGTAGGATCAGGGGATACCTTCTACGATGAATTCTGTAAAGCAGTTGATGATTTCGACCGTTGCTTCGCTGCGACTGGTGCTGAAAAAGGTTCTGAGTGTGTCAAAGTTGATTTGTCTGCAGAAGACGAAGACATTGAAAAATTAGAAGCCTTTGCGGAAGAACTTGTAGCAAAAGCAAATTAATGACAAAGAGGTTGGATCGATGGATTACAGCCTCGATTTATATCCAAAATAAAGAGGAGAAACATGGATTTAGATCAGATTCGTAAGGACATTGACCAGATCGATCAAGAGATTGTAGCCTTGCTGGAAAGACGGATGGTCTGTGTCGGTCAGATTGTAGAATATAAGGAGCAGCAGGGCTTACCTGTGCTCGATCAAGGAAGGGAAAGAGAGGTGCTTGAGAAAGTCGGCTCTCTTGTGGCGGATGAGCAGTATCGGGCGACCATTCAAGCCCAGTTTCAAGATATGATGAAGCGCTCGAGAAACTTCCAAGAGGAGGTGAGGGCGCGTGACTAGTCTATCGATCAAGCAAAAAGCACAACAGTATGTGGTCCTAACAGGGATGGCGCTTTTCATTGGTCTCTTGGTCGGTGCTATTGACATGATTTTTGGTCAAGGATTGCTCCTGATCGGGGATTTCCGAAGCCAGCATTGGCCCTTGATTCTTTTTCTGGCCTTAGCGGGGCTTGTCATCGTTTATCTCTATAAACGTTTTGGTGGCAAGGCTTCAAAAGGGATGGGCCTCATCTTTGATGTCGGACACGCGCGTGAGGAGAAAATCCCCTTGGTCTTGGTGCCTTTGATCATGCTGACGACCTGGATGAGCCATCTCTTTGGTGGTTCGGTCGGTCGGGAAGGTGTAGCAGTCCAGATCGGAGCGACCCTTTCGCACCGTTTTGCCCGTCATATCAAGATCCCGGATGCTTCGCGTATTTTTCTCATGACCGGGATGGCCGCTGGTTTTGCGGGGCTCTTTCAGACGCCACTGGCAGCAACCTTTTTTGCCCTTGAAGTCTTGACAGTTGGGGAGTTGCAGTTGATGGCTCTCTATCCAGCGCTCATTGCCTCAATCGTGGCTAGCTTCACCTCTCATGCCCTTGGTTTAGAGAAATTTGCTGTGCCACTAAGAGAAACGCTGAGCTGGACACCAGAGACCTTGATCAAAGTTGCCATTCTTGGCCTGGCTTTTGGCCTTGCTGGGAAACTCTTTGCAATTAGCCTTTCCTGGTTGAAGAAAACGGTCGCTCAAGTCTTGCCCAATCCTTATATCCGGATTGCCCTTATAGGGGCCGGACTCAGCTTGGTCCTCTTGACCCTCCAGCTGACCAAGGTCGGCACTTATAGTGGACTTGGAACCAATCTGATTGATGTAGCTTTTCATCAGGGCAGTGCGCAGAGTTATGACTGGATCTTGAAGCTCCTCTTTACCGTAGTGACGATCTCTGCTGGATACCAAGGAGGAGAAGTGACACCGCTCTTTGCGATCGGAGCTACACTTGGAGTCTTTCTTGCTCCGATGTTAGGTCTACCAGTCTTAGTCGTGGCCGCTATCGGATATGCCAGTGTCTTTGGCAGTGCGACGACGACCTTGCTCGCACCGATCTTAATCGGAGGAGAAGTCTTTGGCTATGCCAACCTGCCATTCTTCGTCATTGCTTGCGCCATCGCCTATTGCTTACCAAAAGAGTGGAGCATTTATTCTGGTCAAAAAGTTGCGAAAAAGTAGAGAAAAGAGCTTTACAAACCTGAAATTATCTGATATGATAGTTTCTGTGCGTAATGGAAGCACAAAAATACAGTTTATCCGCTGAGGGAGGTCCCTCAAGATTGACGAAGATAGGAGAATAAAATGAATCCATTAATCCAAAGCTTGACTGAAGGTCAACTTCGTACTGATATCCCTGCATTCCGTCCTGGTGACACTGTTCGTGTACACGCGAAAGTTGTCGAAGGATCTCGTGAACGTATCCAGATCTTTGAAGGCGTTGTTATCGCTCGTAAAGGTCAAGGACACACTGAAATGTACACTGTTCGTAAAATCTCTAACGGTGTCGGTGTTGAACGTACATTCCCAGTACACACTCCTCGTGTAGAAAAGATTGAAGTTGTACGTTACGGTAAAGTACGTCGTGCGAAATTGTACTACCTTCGTGCATTGCAAGGTAAAGCAGCTCGTATTAAAGAAATCCGTCGTTAAGACGAACAAGGAGGCGGGAGTGATCTCGCTTCTTTTTTTATAGGTCCCCTTAGTTCAATGGATATAACAACTCCCTCCTAAGGAGTAGTTGCTGGTTCGATTCCGGCAGGGGACAATAATTTAATCACAAGAGGCTAGGACAAAAGTCCTAGCCTCTCAATTGTTTTTGGGTTGTAGAGAAAGACGCAGTGGTTGAGTGGGCTCTTCTACGCTGATTTCATCAGCTTTTACAGCCCTACTCAACTATGCGGAGGTGGGACGACGAAATCGAATTCTAACGAATTACCGATTTCTGTCCCACTCTCTTTTCTTTGACCAAATTTTGAACAAGTTCATAAGATATCCATGGTGTGGTATAATAGGAGAAAGTATAAGTACTAATTTGATTGGGATTTCTCTCCTGATAATGAGATCGGATTAAGGTTAGGAATTAGATTCCTGAGAAGGAATCATGATGTTTTAGTAAAGAAGGTAATAGAATGAAAATTTCTGGGACAAGCGGTAACATTACTTTCGACTATGAAAATGGCTATGTTTTAAAAGCAGAGGGAGAGTTGTTGACTGATAATAGTTTTCTTGTATATAGGTCAAGCATGCAGAATTGGGAACCACCATACAATCACATTCGTATCTCACAAAAAGAGATCGATAAACTTATTGAGGATGCGAAATCCATGACGACTGAGCAAACAATTCAAATCGAATTTATCTGAGTTAGAGTAGGAGAAGGCTATGAGATTAAGAGATAAATGGGAAGATGATTCAAATCAGTATAGAAGATATAATCTTAAACAAAAGATAAATTCGGTTATTTTTGGTCTAGCTATAGGTGATGCACTGGGAGTTCCTGTAGAGTTTAGAGATAGAGATACTTATCATATTTCAGATATGGTGGGTTATGGAACCTATAATCAACCAGCTGGTACCTGGTCAGATGATACTTCTTTATCCTTAGCACTTATTGAACACCTATGTGAAGATTCTGATTTGAATGGGTTGATGGATAAATTTGTAGCTTACCGTCAGGGCTACCTCACACCTTTTGGATATTGTTTTGATATTGGTGTTTCGACTAATCAGGCAATTGAACGGTATTTAGCGGGAGTTTCTCCAGAGAAATGTGGAGGGACTAGCGAGAGAGACAATGGCAATGGAGCTTTGATGAGGATATCTCCCTTAGCTTTGCTCTTATATGAAAATTTTGATTTCAGTTATAGATCAAAAATAATTGAGCAATATACTAAGCTGACCCATGCTCATCCAAGGTCTATCGTGGCATCTATTCTTTATGTCCAGCTTTTAATCGGTTTTCTTCTTAACATTCGTTTAGAAAAATTACTTTGTCAATCAAAACCTTATTTTGAAGATTATTTCAAGAAAAAACCAGAATACTGGGAAGAGTATCAGGAACATTTTAGAGAAATATTTGATAGAGAATTTTATCAAAAAGCTAGGGAAGATATTGCTTCCACAGGTTATGTTGTTGATACCTTGAAGGCTTGTCTCTGGTGTTTAGGTACAACAGATAGTTTTGAAGAAGCTGTTCTAAAAGCCGTTAATCTTGG
Source organism: Streptococcus sp. LPB0220 (assembly GCF_008727815.1). Taxonomy (NCBI): domain Bacteria; kingdom Bacillati; phylum Bacillota; class Bacilli; order Lactobacillales; family Streptococcaceae; genus Streptococcus; species Streptococcus sp. LPB0220. The sequence goes on from NZ_CP044230.1 coordinate 983,790, forward strand.
AGGGGATACTGATACCATCGGTGCCATTACAGGTACCTTGGCTGGAGCCCACTATCAACTGGAAGGCATCCCAGAAAAATGGATTCAACAGCTGGCTAATAGAGAATTGATTGACGAAAAATGTCGGCAATTACTGGAACACTTATATAAACAATCAAAATAGTTCTTATTATTGGACAACAATCAGAACAACTCCCCCTTTTATGATAGAATAAATGAAACAAGAGTTTACCGATAAACTATTGGTAAGCTCTTACTTTATAATGAGATTGGATTAATGGATAAAAGATGGTGTAGCCTATTGAGGAAGAGAAATAGAAACCTGATTTTTACGATATTCTGGTTGAGAGAAGAACTTGCGCTAGGAGAATACAAATGAAACCAACAAAACTAGAATGGGAAGATGTTATCCAGTTTGAAGAAGTAAAAGGTTATGGTCAGCACATTTGGAGAAATGGCAGTAATCTTTATTACGTTACAGAGGAGGGAGGAATTGCCCCTCAGCGAGTGGTTTATGAATTGCCAAATGAGTTATTTGCCTTACTGGAAAGTGGGGAGAGAACGCTACTCGAAGTATCTTGGAAGATTCGGAACGATTCTTGGCCACCAACGGAAGAAGAAAAGAAAGCTAGTGAGAAACGATTCATAGAAGAGAGTCCTACATCTTTAATTGATTTACCTGAAACTAGAGATTTATTTACTAAAGAAGAACTTGAAAAATTAATTCCGATTGCTGAGCAAATGTGGATTGAATCTGAAGGCAAACTTCCAGACGATTATGTATCGCCATTGAAATAGGCAAAAAGAAATAGTATGACAACAGAAATTCAACAATACAAAAATTGTACGGTATTAAAAAACAATAATGATTATCAGATTCTGTGGAGTAGAGGGAAAGAAGTGCTTAATTTTCCCATGAGCCAGGAATTAGCAGAACGTGTTTCAAAATCAGAAATAGATTCTTTAGAAGTAATGTTTTATTGTGAACATCATCGTTGGCCAAAGACAGATGAGTTAGATGATTATAATCATTCAGATACGATTGTACATAGAGGTAATGGATTTATTGTATATGAGACAGATGGCTATTACGAAATTAGCTTCTTTAAAGAAATTGGCGGAGCCATGGGTCCAGAAGTTTGCTATCCTATTACTAAGGAACTGATGGATAAAGCATTTGAATCTTCTAGGGGAGCATATGAAGTCATGATTTATGCTGAAACAGGGCGCTGGCCTTTATAGCAAATTGGATGACATTATAAAAACAGCCAATAGAATTTAGATGAAGTTTCAAAAGATAGTTCATTTGCAATAAGGAATAATAAATCAGTAGATATTTGGTAAATGACAGAGGAGATAGAAAATGGATATACGCGATACTTTAAATACAGAAGAGAATTATAAAGCTGGTCTAATGTCAAATAAAGAGGCATTACAGTATTTTCAAGAGAAATTAATAAAACTTCAAATTGATTTAGATAATGGAATCGAAAACTATAAGAAGCCCACAAAAGAGGTTTACAACTCAACTTTAGCGACTATATTGTCTTATCAAAAAGACATTTTATTTGCTACTTATTCTAGGGGGGATTCTTTATCAGAGTTTAAAGAGGAATACATATTATTTGTGGCTTGTTTAGTTCCGATATGGCGAAAGGAATGGGGATATGAGCAAATGATTTGGGCGCTTTCTATTGGTCTTCTGTTAGAAATTGATGAAGAAATTTTTAATCATCTAGTAGACTTGGTTAAAAAAGATGATCCAGAGGATTATTTGATTGATTACTTGATTCAATATCGTCATCCAGATTGGAAGATTCGGATAAACTATAATTTTCCAATACCTTATGGCTTTACTCGAAATATTATTGAAGAAGAAAATGCTGAACATGCTCTTAAACTGCTGAAAGAATATTTGACTAATAAATGGTATCAAGGGAGCAGAGATGTAGGCTGGTATGATTTGCATAAGCAGAATGTAAAAAACCATGTAGGTTATTGGTCTTTTGAATCGGGTGCTCTCTGCAAGCTCAAGGGTTTGGATTACAAAGAGTTGGAAGGTATTCCGTATTTCCCTTATGATTTGGTTAAAGAAGGGCCAGAAGCCTAAAGTCTACTAAGAGATAATCAAGTGATAGAATTAATGATTTACAGAAGTATTGACTATTTTGAGTCGTAGGACTTTAACGTTAAGGAGAAATTTAATGATTTTTGTAAAAAAAATAGAATGGATAGATATTGATACCAAAGAAGCGGATGTCACTCTATCGGATAATCAATATGAATTAGTTTGCTTTTCAGATGAATTTTTTGGAAAGATTGGCGGAAAGTTTGATGACATGCTATATGCTATTGTTGATGGAGACGTATATAAAAGCGAAGATAATCTATTTCTAGTAAAGCACCTGAATAATTTTGAATATTTTATAATTGCTAAAATATTTGATAAAACAAGAAATATCGCTCAGGTAGGAGAATTTTTGATTAATATAGGTGGAGGAATTCCAAATGATCTTGAGAATGGTGAATTTGTTGAATTTCGTGTTAGAAGGATTGATATTTATTAATGCTCAGTGAAAGCCATACGAAAAATTGATTACACTACCCTTTTCCATTGACTCTCCTTTCTTATTTTTCTAAAATAATAGGTATGTGAAGGGAGATTGATATGAAAAAAGGTTTAGTAATTGTGCTTTCTGCTTTGGTCTTGGCTTCGTGTGGTCGTCCTCAGAGGATGGTGATGTCTAAGAGTTCGGATTCCAAGCAGACCAGCACTTCAGAAAAGAAACAGTCTGGTATGGATTTGAAAGCCATCAAGGCTAAGGACTACTCGAGTATCAAGGGGACTTGGATCGATGGTCGTGGCAATGAACTGGTCTTTGATGATAAGGGCTTGGTCAGCGAGGATGTTGAGCTTGATGCATCGAGCTTTAAGCAGAAGGACCAGATCGCTGAGATGACGGTTAGTGCTAAGTCGGGTGTTGGAGGTTATGGTCTTTTGCTCCTTCCAAAAGGTCAGAAAGCGGGCAAAGACGATGCTTCGGATAAGTCCAAGGATCGGATCTGGGCTGGTCAGTCACCGGCTTATGGCGATGATGACAATTTCTACTATCGTAAGAAAGAGCAACCGAAAGATCGGGAGCAAGCTGATACAGACGATAGCAGTAGTACGACAAAGACGAGTAAGGCCAAGAAGTGGAATACTCGATCGGATAGCGAGGTTAAATCTTCGAAGAAGTCGGATCAGAATGATTATCCAGGCTACACCGCTGCTCAGGTTGAAGCTGCTCGTGTCTGGGCTTATGTGATCAAGAACGTGCCATCAGAGTTAAATATTTCAAATAGTGCAGCTGGAACAAAGATTTATAATGGTGGCTTAGGCGTTGATTATCCAAAAGATGTGCGTCATCTATTTGGTTCATATTCAGCTGAAGGAAATATCACCTATGCATCCAATGGTGATGGGACGGTGACGATCTACCCTGTACCAAGTCACTGGCAACAGTCTGCAGATGAACTCAATAGTGAAGAGTTTATGACGCAATTTACCCAAGGAATCTTGGATCATGCAGAGACGGTGACTTTGCCAGATGGGGATCCAGATATGATTCGTCAGATTCTTGCCGTACTGAAGTAAGAGAGAGAGTATGGTAGAATAATATTAAATGATAATTTTTAAACTGTTAAATATCTAAGTACTTATAAGATTATAAAATTAAAATTTTGGAATGTCTTTTACTGGAAGCTTTATCTAATTTTGGTCAATTACAGGTCATTTTCGACTTGTTAAAAATTAAAAGGAGGCAATCTATGAAAAAAACTATGTTTGCAACAATGACCATTCTCTCGCTATTTCTGTCATCGTGCGCGCAAAAAGAAGTGAAGAATGAAGACAAAAAAGAGCAGTCTACTGAACAGAGTGTAAAAGATTCTACAAAGGAAAGTAAAGAATCAGTGGTCAAAGGAATGAATCAAGCCCCTACCTCATTGGTTGGAAATGAAAAACCTAATGTAGTATTTGCTTATATGCTTCAAAATCAAATCAATGGCGAAATTGAGATGGGGAAAGTGTATTATAATGAAGAATATCTGGTCCTTGTCTTATCTGCATCAGAAAATATGCTATCTTTAGCAAATATAAATCCAAAAGATTATTGTAAGACGCTTTTTGATTTAAAAGAAGAGATAGTAAAGCAATACAATGCAACTCAAAAAACACCAAGTAGTATAAAACTTAAAATATATGATAAAGATGAGAAGCTCTTGGCGACGGAGGAAAATGGAGCTTTGGTGGTTAAGTAACTAAATTCAGTCAACCATCTGGCGGCATCTGTGTTTTACATTTTTCTCACTAATCCACATTTATTGTTTTTTTAAGCTGATCCTGTTACAATGATACTACACGGAAAAGACTGGTCTTCCAGCCTTTTTCATTTCACTATAGAAAGGTCTTTTATGAAACGCAAATCGATTTTGTTTCTCTATTTACTCTTGCTAGCGATTGGCTTGGCTTATGAGACCCAGTCACTGACAGAAGGCTGGATGTCTGGTAGCCAGTACGGGATTGTGGGACTTTCAACCTTGATCCTTTTGGTCTATGCAATTCCTGCTGTCTGGGCTCTCTTTCATTTTGCTAAGAAGTGGAAGTTATCTTGGGTACCGGTTCTCTTTTCTTTATTAGGTGGGGGCTTTGTTGCCGGTTGGTTGTCTAGCTTTGCCAATACCTATTTCCATGACATGATTCAAGCGATCGCTCCAAATAGCGACTTTTGGAACCAGTACGAGAGTGCCATCGCTGCGCCACTCTTTGAGGAACCCTTTAAGTTGATTCCTATCTTCTTTGTCCTCTATTTGTTCAGTGTTCGTCGCCTCAAGTCGATCTTCCTTTTGGCTATTGCCTCTGGTCTTGGTTTCCAGATTGTGGAGGACTTTGCCTATATCCGTCAGGACCTACCGGAAGGTTTCTCTTACACGGTGTCAGGAATTCTCGGTCGTGTGGCTAATGCGCCTATGTCTCACTGGGTCTACACAGGACTTGTCATGCTAGGGCTCTTCCTAATTGTCCAAGCAAGCAGAGGACGCAAGGATTTACGTCTAGCAGGCTGGGGATACTTAGTAGCTGGGTTTGGACTTCATTTTGTTGGCAATTCACCCTTCTCACAAATCGTGACCGAGTTGCCGATTGCGATTCCAGTCTTGAATGCTACTGGGCTCTTCCTAATCTACCAAGCTTATCAAACCGTCGAGCGATTAGAACAAGCAAAATAAAACAAAAAATGCGTATGTGTGGAAACATACGCATTTTTGTTATTTTCCAAGACAGAACTGGCTGAAGAGTTGGGTGATGAGCTCATCTGGAGCAGCATCCCCTGTGATTTCTCCGAGGATTTCCCAGGTGCGGGTGAGGTCGACTTGAAGCAGGTCGACCGGCATACCGAGAGCCAAGCCCTCGTTGACCGCTTGCAGGCTTTCAACAGCTTTTTCGATGAGGGAGATGTGACGAGCGTTAGAAAGATAAGTCGCATCTTGCTCAACCAGCCCAGCATTTTCGAAGAAGAGGGCGTTGATCCGGTCTTCGATTTGATCGATGTTTTGATTTTTCAGAACGGAAATCTTGATATGATCTTCCGGCAGTTGGTCGATTTCGATCTTCTCTGGAAGGTCAACCTTGTTGAGGAGGATGATGCGGTTGCTATCTTGAGAGATCTCAAGGAGCTGGCGATCTTGATCGGTCAGGGGTTCGCTAGCATTGAGGACCAGGAGGACCAGATCAGCTTCCTTGAGGGCTTTTTTCGAACGTTCGACACCGATTTGCTCGACGATGTCTTCAGTCTCCCGAATCCCAGCCGTATCGACCAGTTTGAGGGGAACGCCGTTGATGTTGACGTATTCCTCGATAACGTCACGGGTGGTTCCTTCGATATCGGTAACAATGGCTTTTTCTTCGCGCAGGAGGTTGTTGAGGAGGCTCGACTTGCCGACGTTTGGACGGCCTATGATAGCAGTAGAAATCCCTTCACGCAAGATCTTGCCACGACGGGCAGTCTTGAGGAGATTGGTCAAGAGGGCTTCAAATTCACTGGTCTTTTCGCGGATGATCTCAGTGGTTGCTTCTTCGACATCATCGTACTCAGGATAGTCGATGTTGACTTCAACCTGGGCAAGGGTATTGAGGATCTCTTGGCGCGTGTTGTTGATGAGATCAGACAGGGAACCGTCTAGTTGCTTAACGGCGATGTTCATAGCCTTGTCGGTCTTGGCGCGGATGATGTCCATGACGGCTTCGGCCTGGGTTAAATCGACCCGACCGTTCAGAAAGGCCCGCTTGGTAAACTCACCAGGCTCAGCTAATCGAGCGCCTTCACGGATGACCAATTGCAGGATTTCATTGGTCACAGCAATCCCACCGTGGGTATTGATCTCGATGATGTCCTCACGGGTGAAGGTCTTCGGCGAGCGCATGGCTCCCACCATGACTTCGTCGAGAATCTCGTCCTTATCTGGATCTACGATATGACCGTAGTTGAGGGTGTGGCTAGCGACTTTGCTTAAATCTTTCCCTTTGAAGATCTTTTGCGCGATGGCAAAGCTGTCTGTCCCGCTCAAGCGGACGATCCCGATAGCCCCCTCACCAAGAGGGGTCGAGATGGCAGCGATGGTATCAAATTCTTTAGTAATCATGTCTTTCTCTTTTCCTGTAGATTCATCTCTATTCTATCGTAAAGTCAGCAGACGGGCAAGGTTTTGCTTTTAGAACTAAAACTTGGAAAGGGTTTCAATTAATTAGTGAAATCTCTTACAGAATATGCTATACTGTAATAGAATATAAAAGGAGGTCTATGATGGTAAACCTAAAGGAACAGGTAGGAATTAAAGCGGCTGAGTTTGTCAAAGACGGCATGATTGTCGGTCTCGGTACAGGGTCAACTGCTTATTATTTTGTGGCTGAATTGGGTCGTCGCATCAAAGAAGAAGGCTTGCAGATCACAGCTGTCACAACGTCGAGTGTGACCTATGATCAGGCTGAAAGTTTAGGCATCCCGCTCAAGGCTATCGACGATGTCGAAGTGGTAGATGTGACAGTGGATGGCGCAGATGAAGTGGATCCTCAATTAAACGGGATCAAAGGTGGCGGTGGGGCTCTCCTCATGGAAAAAATCGTCGCAACCAATTCAAAAGATTGCATTTGGATCGTGGATGAATCCAAACAAGTTGCAACTCTTGGTGCTTTCAAACTTCCAGTGGAAGTAGTGCAATACGGGGCTGAAAATCTTTTCCGTCATTTTGAGCAAAAAGGCTACCATCCTGCTTTCCGTCAGGCGGATGATCAACGATTTGTCACCGACCAAGGTAACTTTATCATTGACTTGGATCTCAAGGTGATCGAGGATGCAGAAGCTCTATCCAATGAACTGGATCACACCGTAGGCGTCGTAGAGCACGGTTTATTCTTGAACATGATTTCAAAAGTGATTGTAGGGACACCAGATGGCCCTGTCATCATCGAAAAATAGAGAGTGGGACAGAAATCGGTAATTCGTTAGAATTCGATTTCGTCGTCCCACCTCCGCACAGTTGAGTAGGGCTGTAAAAGCTGATGAAATTAGCGTAGTAGAGCCCACTCAACCACTGCGTCTTGCTCGACAATCCAAAAATAATTGAGAGGCTAAGACTTTTGTCCCAGCCTCGGATCAATCAACGGCTCTCTTCTTATAGGGATATGGTATAATATAGCTAGTTTAATAAAGGAAAGAGGCAGTATATGTCAAAATTTAAACGCATGCACTTAGTTGTGCTGGATTCAGTTGGGATCGGTGCTGCACCAGATGCCAATAACTTTGTCAATGCAGGAGTTCCAGATGGAGCATCTGATACATTGGGACACATCTCTAAAACCGTCGGTTTGAATGTACCAAACATGGCCAAAATCGGTCTTGGAAATATTCCTCGTGAAGTACCATTGAAGACTGTGCCAGCTGAAAGCAACCCAACTGGTTATGCGACAAAATTGCAAGAAGTTTCTCTTGGGAAAGACACCATGACTGGTCACTGGGAAATCATGGGGCTCAACATTACAGAACCTTTTGATACCTTCTGGAATGGTTTCCCTGAAGAAATTTTGACTAAAATTGAAGAATTCTCAGGACGTAAGGTCATTCGTGAAGCTAACAAGCCTTATTCTGGTACAGCGGTCATCGATGACTTTGGGCCACGTCAAATGGAAACTGGTGAGTTGATCATTTATACGTCAGCAGACCCTGTTCTTCAAATCGCAGCTCACGAAGACATCATTCCTTTGGATGAACTCTACCGTATCTGTGAATACGCTCGTTCCATCACTTTGGAACGTCCAGCTCTTCTTGGTCGAATCATTGCGCGTCCTTATGTTGGGGAACCAGGAAACTTCACACGGACAGCCAATCGTCGTGACTTAGCTGTTTCACCATTTGCGCCAACTGTTTTGGACAAATTGAACGAAGCAGGTATTGATACTTATGCAGTTGGTAAGATCAACGACATCTTCAACGGAGCTGGTATCAACCACGATATGGGCCACAACAAATCAAATAGCCACGGTATGGATACCTTGATTAAGACCATGGGACTTCCTGAGTTCCAAGAAGGGTTCTCATTTACCAACTTGGTAGACTTCGATGCTCTTTATGGTCACCGTCGCAATGCTCACGGCTACCGCGATTGCTTGCATGAATTTGACGAACGCTTGCCAGAAATCATTGCAGCCATGCGTGAAGATGACCTCTTGATGATCACAGCAGACCACGGGAATGACCCAACCTACGCTGGTACAGACCATACGCGTGAATACATCCCATTCTTGGCTTATAGCCCATACTTCAAGGGCAATGGTGTGATTCCAGTCGGACATTTCTCTGATATCTCTGCAACGATTGCAGAGAACTTTGGTGTTGAAAAAGCCATGATCGGTGAAAGCTTCTTAGACAAATTGAACTAAGATGACACGCTTCGCTCTCCTCGTAAGAGGGATCAATGTTGGCGGGAAAAACAAGGTCGTGATGGCAGAACTTCGAGAGGAGCTTCAAACGATCGGGCTGGATGGGGTAGAGACCTACATCAATAGTGGCAATATCTTCTTTGAATCTGCTAGTTCTAAAGCAGAATTGGTAGATTTGCTGGGACATTTCTTTCGTGATCACTATCCCTTTATCCAGTCTTTTTCTCTCTTTTCAGCTGAGGACTATGCGCAAGATCTCGCTGCTCTACCAGGATGGTGGCAGGAGGATCTGGCCCGCAAGGATGTTCTCTTTTACACAGAAGGCCTCAATCAGGATGCTGTCTGGGAGCTGGTCTCCTCTTTTTCGCTCGGTGATGAAATCATCCATCGTGGGAATCTAGGGATCTACTGGGGCAAATACTCAAAAGAAACCTATACAAAGACCGCTTACCACAGACAAGTCCTCAAGATGCCGGATTACCGTCTGTTGACCATTCGCAATGCCAATACATTTGACAAAATTGGCCAATTTTTAAGGAAATCATAAAGGAGATATGCAATGACATTATTAGCAAAAATCAATGAAACAGCTGCTTTTTTGAAAGGCAAAGGAATGGAAGCACCTGAGTTTGGCTTGATCCTTGGATCAGGTCTTGGAGAACTGGCTGAAGAAATCGAAAATGCCGTCGTAGTAGACTACTCTGAAATTCCAAACTGGGGTCGTTCAACGGTTGTCGGCCATGCTGGTAAATTGGTCTACGGTGATCTTGCTGGACGTAAAGTCTTGGCCCTTCAAGGTCGTTTCCACTTCTACGAAGGAAACCCACTAGAAGTGGTGACTTTCCCAGTTCGTGTCATGAAAGTATTGGGTTGTGAAGGGGTTCTTGTCACCAACGCTGCCGGTGGTATTGGCTTTGGTCCTGGTACTTTGATGGCTATCACTGACCACATCAATATGACAGGTCAAAACCCATTGATCGGTGAAAACTTGGATGACTTTGGTCCACGTTTCCCAGATATGTCTAAAGCTTACACACCTGAATACCGTGAGACAGCTCATCAAGTAGCAGACAAATTGGGTATCAAATTGGATGATGGGGTTTATATCGGTGTGACTGGTCCAACTTATGAAACTCCAGCTGAAATCCGTGCGTATAAGACACTTGGCGCAGATGCTGTCGGAATGTCAACCGTTCCTGAAGTCATCATTGCAGCGCATTCTGGCTTGAAGGTTCTTGGTATTTCATGTATTACCAACTTTGCGGCTGGTTTCCAAGAAGAGCTCAACCACGAAGAAGTAGTAGAAGTGACAGAGCGCATCAAAGGCGACTTCAAAGGATTGCTGAAAGCGATTCTTGCTGAACTCTAATCCAATGAAAGTACGACTCCAAAGGCTGCCCTACGGACTGAGGTTGCTTCTAGCCACCTTATCATTAGGGATCGGGACAGGTCTGGTCGGAATTGCCTGCCATTATCTACTAGAAGGGGTGCAAGAGCTGGCTTTTGGCCAAGCTAGTTCCAATTTGCTCCAGCAATTCCAAGAAGCTGGAGGGTTACGTAGATTTCTGGTTTTGTGTGTGACTGGGTGCTTGGCAGCTGGCTTCTGGTATGTCCTGCAAAGGCGTTATCAGATCCTGTCTATTCGCCAGCAAATTGACTTAGCTGGAGACAGGGAACCAGCGCTCTTCGCACACCTCCTTCATTCAGGGATGCAGGTGGCAATTGTTGGAGCAGGCGCATCGGTCGGAAAAGAAGGAGCCCCACGTGAGGTCGGGGCTCTTCTAGCTGGTCGCTTGGCGAAGGGATTCTCACTAGCCCTCAAAGAGCGAAAAGTCTTGATCGCCTGTGGTGCTGGAGCTGGTTTGGCTGCCGTCTATCAGGTTCCCTTTGCCAGTAGCTTGTTCGTCTTTGAGACCTTAGGGCTCGCCTTCAGTTGGCAGAACTTTCTACTGGTTTTGACCAGTACTTATCTGGCAACCTGGGTCGCTCAGTCCATCGTTGGTCAGGAGGCTGTTTATCACCTGTCCGCAGTCTCATGGTCGGCTAGCGGCTTCTTACAGGCTATTGTGATTGCTTTCTTGGTCACTCCCTTGGCTCTGGTCTTTGCTTTCCTCGCCAAGCGGGCTAGTCAAAAACGGCGGAAGGATAGGACGATTCTTTGGGCTCTTCCTCTAGCCTTTCTAGTGCTGGGGAGCCTAGTAGCCTTTTTCCCTATCTTTATGGGAAATGGCCAGGTACTAGCGCAAGCCCTCTTGTCTAGCCAGTCGATTCCTTATCTTCCACTGACTCTTGTAGTGAAGGGGCTTCTGGTTTATCTCCTCTTGCGCAATGGTGCTTATGGGGGAACCTTGACACCATCATTTGCCCTTGGGATTGGATCTGGCTATCTAGTGACCTTGCTTTTGACAGTTCTTGGGATTCATCTAGATCCAGCTATAGGGATGTTACTTGGAGCGACCGTCTTTTTAGGAACGACCTTAGATGCTCCTCTGACAGCTATTGCCCTGAGTCTTGGATTTACTGGCCAAGCTTGGAGTTTGACAATCCCGCTTGTACTTGCGGCTGGTCTGTCATACACGATTCGAAAGAAATGGGAGAAGAAATGATGAAGGTACATTTTGTACTGCATGAAACCTTTGAAGTGCCGGGCGCTTATCTAAAATGGGCGCAGGAGCGTGGCCATCAAGTGACCACGACTAAAGTCTATGAGAATGAAGCCCTACCAGAGACAGTGGATGAGATCGACTTCTTAATTGTGATGGGAGGTCCTCAATCGCCAGACGAAGATCGGGAAACTTTTCCATACTACGATCCTCAAGCAGAGATCGAGCTGATTCAAAAGGCCATCAAGGCAGATCGTTATATTGTCGGGGTCTGTCTGGGTGCCCAGCTCCTGTCTGTTGCCTATGGAGCGAAGTATGAGCATAGTCCGGAACGTGAGATTGGGGTTTATCCCGTGACCTTGACGCCTGAAGGACTCAAAGATCCACATTTCGGTGAGTTTGGAGGAACTCTTGAAACTGGTCACTGGCATGGTGATATGCCCGGATTGACAGAAGATGCTGTCGTTCTTGCGACTAGTCAAGGGTGTCCACGTCAGATGATTCGCTTCAGTCCTAAACATTATGCCTTCCAAGCTCACTTGGAATTTGATACAGAAGCAGTCAATCTCTTGATTGCTGCTGACGGTGAAGCTGTTTTGGAAGAACAAAGTCAAAACCTGACCTTTGTTCAAAAACCTGAAGCCATTCGTGCTTACGATTATCGAGAAATGAATGCCAAACTCTTTGCGTTTTTGGATTCATTAACAAAATAAATAAAAAAGAAAGGTAGAGCATGTGTTCTAATTTGAACACGAGCGGAAAGCTCTCCTAATTACTCAATAAAAAAAGAAAGGATGGGTTTACCGTATTCGCTGAACTGAATACGGGCGGAGAACTGTGTAAAAAAGATAAACTGTCTAGCATCTGCGATGCGTCGTCAGTTTCCTATTTTTACTTTGCCTCTTTAATGCCTATTCTAAAAAATAAAAAAGAAAGGTAGAGCATGTGTTCTAATTTGAACACGAGCGGAAAGCTCGGAAAATAGATAATCTGACTGAGAAATCAGGATTTCTCGTCAGATTCCTAATTTTCAGTCGCTTTCTGGTCGCTCTTTGTATCATAAACTATGTCTATCCATATTGCTGCTAAGCAAGGTGAAATTGCTGATAAAATTCTTCTTCCTGGAGATCCTCTTCGTGCGAAATTTATTGCTGAGAATTTCCTTGAAGACGCTGTTTGCTTCAACGAGGTCCGTAACATGTTTGGTTACACAGGGACTTACAAAGGTCACCGTGTTTCTGTTATGGGAACTGGGATGGGGATGCCATCGATCTCTATTTATGCGCGTGAGTTGATTGTCGACTACGGCGTGAAGAAATTGATCCGTGTGGGAACGGCTGGTTCTTTGAATGAGGATGTGCATGTTCGTGAATTGGTCTTGGCACAAGCAGCTGCAACCAACTCAAACATTATCCGTAACGACTGGCCTCAATACGATTTCCCACAAATCGCTAGCTTTGATCTTTTAGACAAGGCTTACCACATTGCCAAAGACCTTGGTATGACAACTCACGTCGGCAATGTCTTGTCATCAGATGTTTTCTATTCAAACTATGGTGAAAAGAACATCGAGCTTGGTAAATGGGGCGTCAAAGCTGTGGAAATGGAAGCAGCGGCTCTTTACTATCTTGCTGCTCAACACCATGTTGATGCCCTTGCTATCATGACGATTTCAGATAGTTTGGTCAATCCAGATGAGGACACAACTGCTGAAGAACGTCAAACTACTTTCACAGACATGATGAAAGTTGGTCTTGAGACCTTGATTGCAGACTAATGGCAAAATTCTTTCATGATGAATGGCTCTACGATCTCCAAAATTATCACTACAGCCGGGCTCTGCGTTCTATCAAGCAGCAGGAAGAAGTACCGGATTTGTTGGTGAGTTTACTGCAGTTAATGGCGGAGCGTCGAGAGCTCAATATCCAACCCGTCATGAATCAAAAGTTGAGAACCGAGTTGCTAGAAGCGACTGGTTTTCAGCTTTTTTGGCATGAAGAACCAGAAGATGAGCAGTTGGCCAATTACCTCTATGATCTCGAAGCGAAGTTGCGAAATGAGCAGATTATTGACTTTGTTCGTGCCGTTAGCCCAGCCATCTATAGGATCTTTATGCGATTGATTCAGTTGAAAATTCCTGATATAACCAACTATATTCATAACTCCAAAGAATCCAGTTATGACCGTTGGAAGTTTGAGAGCCTGCATGCGTCAGAAAACCCTATCCTGCAGCAATTTCACAGTGAAAGTGTGGTCAATTCATCCAGTTTGACGGAGTTGATTGTGCAGTTGGACTTACCAGATAGCGTCAAAGTTGCGGCTCAACAATTGCGGGAGTTAGAAAAATCAGTTCGCAACCCCTTGGCCCACTTGATCAAGCCCTTTGATGAGGAAGAGCTCCATCGGACGACGGGTTTCTCTTCTCAGGATTTTATGAAAAATTTGATTGACCTTGCAAGCTACACAGGCATTCATTATGATCAAGTTAACTTTTATTTTGATCAGGCCAATGCTGTCATGGAAGAGCTACTAAAGGAGAAGTAGATGGATAAGATTGCTCAACTACAGGAGATGATTGATCAGAGTCAACGGATCGTGTTTTTCGGAGGGGCAGGAGTTTCCACGGAGTCAAATATTCCAGATTTTCGAAGCTCAGACGGGGTCTATAGTGTTCAGGTAGGGCGGCATTTGACAGCCGAGCAATTGGTCTCCCATACCATGTTTGAGCGCTATCCTGAGGACTTTTTCGACTTCTATAAGAAATACTTGCTCTACCCAGATGCCAAACCCAATGCTGCTCATCGCTATCTGGCTCGGCTTGAAGAGACCGGTAAGCTCAAGGCAGTGGTGACACAAAATATCGATAGTCTTCATGAAATGGCTGGTTCTAAAAAAGTTTTGAAGCTCCACGGCAGCGCCGATCGCAATTACTGTACGGGTTGCCAGCGATTTTATGATTTGGAAGCTTTTTTAGCTTTGGAAGGCCCGGTTCCACACTGTCTGGACTGTGGCAAGGTGGTCAAGCCTGATGTGACTCTCTACGAGGAGCCTCTCGATATGGAGGTCTTTAGCCGAGCAGCCCAAGCCATCCAAGAGGCTGATCTCCTGATTATCGGTGGTACCTCTCTTGTGGTCTACCCAGCAGCCAGTTTGATCCAGTATTTCCAAGGGAAGAAGCTGGTTGTCATCAATAAAACCAGTATCCCACAAGACAAGCAAGCAGACCTGGTTATCGAAGGAAAAATTGGCCAAGTGTTTTCACAATTAAGACAATAAAAAATATCTGAGTGAACATGAGACACTCAGATATTTTTTACTTATCAAACTTCACTTCCTCAAGCAAGTACTCGATGAATTTTTCTCCCATTTTTGAGAGGGCTGTTTTTTCATGTTTGATGTAGACCAGCTCGATCGGGTCTTCGATATCAAGGGGAATGGAGACGATGTTATTCCCGTTGAGATTGCTGTTGAGGATCCCGGTCGCAATGGTGTAGCCATCCAGACCAATCAAGAGATTAAAGAGGGTCGCGCGGTCACTGACGACGATGGATTTCTTATGATGCTCTTGAGAGAGGATCTCTTCTGAGAAGTAGAAGGAGTTGTGGGTCCCTTGGTCATAGCTAAGGTATGGGAAATCTTCCAGATCTGACAAGTGAACGATCTCTTTCTTGGCAAGAGGATTGGTCTTGCTGACAAAGATATGAGGTTGCGCTGTAAAGAGGTGGGTGGCAATCAGGTGATTATCATCCAGCATCTTAGAGAGGACATCTCGGTTGTAGCTATTCAAAAAGAGTACGCCAACCTCGCTTCGGAAATTCTTGACGTCATCGATGATCTCCCAAGTCCGCGTCTCCCGTAGGAAGAGCTCGTATTTTTCCATGTCGCTTTTCTTCAATAGTGAAACGAAGGCCTCAACCACGAAGGCGTAGTGCTGTGAAGAGACGCTGAAAAGCTCACGAGAGCCCACAGGATTTTTATATCGCTCGGACAAGAGGTCGATCTGCTCCACCACCTGGCGGGCATAAGAGAGGAACTCCATCCCATCGCGGGTCAAAGTGATCCCTTTAGGATTCCGGATAAAGATTTCAATCCCCATCTCATTTTCCAAGTCCTTAACGGCATTGGAAAGGCTAGGTTGCGTGATGAAGAGTTGTTTTGCGGCCTCATTCATAGAGCCGGTTTCGACGATTTTGATAATGTATTGTAATTGTTGTATTCTCATGCTTTTATTTTAACATAAAAAAGCGCGTTTTTCCCGTAAAATGTGGTCTTTCAAGGACTGTATCAGAGAATAAGACAGGCTGAGGGAGGTAATAGGAAGTAGGCTAGATCAAACATTTAAAAAATAGAAAATTGGAAACAAAATCTCCATCTGGGGACTGATTTTGATGGAAAAATACAGTTTTGCCTTGATTAAGGGGTGAGCTGATTGATAGAATGGTAAAAAATTGATTGAGGAGATCTTATGAAAAAACTAGTGTCCTGGTATAAGAAAAAGGATAAGGAATTGGAAACCCATTTCACATCCGGTCTGTTGCAGATCAATTTTGTGACCAATGCACTGATTCTATTAGCCTTTTACATCTATTTTGTTGTTAGTGAGTCGATCTATGCAATAAAGGATCCATTCATTCAATTTAGTTTTCTTGCTATAGTGTCCTTTACGATGGAGGTTTTGCCCTATGGTGTGACCTTAGCCCTCTTTGTCCCCAATATTTTTGTTATCATTTATGGGATCGGTCGGTGGTCTAGCCTCCAGTACAAAGAAGCTGAGGAAGAAGCTCTCGAAGATCCGGATTTGTTTGAAGATAGGGTGCCGAAGGAAGGAGAAGGGACAAGAGAAGATGACGCATCTCTTATGAAGGAAAAGCAAGAATCACCTAATCCTAAGCCTGTCAAAAAGAAAAAGCAACAGCCTACAATTGTTCTTTGGTTTGGTCTCTTTGGTTGCTTTCTCGAAGCGATTTTCATTTACATCGTCAAGGAGATGACCTTTTACGATTGGAGTGAGAGTTTGGTCAATTCTCAGAAGCATGCCCTGATCTGGTCTGGCGCCTATCCGACCTTCTTCACACTGGCAGCTCTTACTTTACTAGCCTTGATTATCTATTCCTACCGGGATGCGAATTCACTCTCGCCGTTAGCAAATGTCTTCTGCATCAGTGGCATTCTAGGAGGAGTGGTTCTCCTCTTAGTTTTTGATAATCAACTGCAGGTAGCAAGTTTTCACACCTTTTTCTTACTGATCTATTCCATCCATCTCTTATGGGTTCGCATCAAGGAGTGGCAGGAAGATCGAACAGAGATAAGCTATGAGAATCGTCTGCTTCAATGGCTCCATCAGCTCTTAAACAAGTCGCGTAACTGGCCATGGCTAGCAGTTCTTGTTGCCCTTCCAACCCTTGCTCTCGTTGTCCTCGTTCTCATGCTCTTTGGGCAGCAACCGGATTCCATGATCAAGGCCTGGACCAATACAGCTGACTGGGCCTTCTCACAGAAGATCCCTCCTCAGAATCTCATCATTGATGAGCACTATCTCTGTACGGTTGCGGCTGGTGGTCATGAAAATGTTGTCAAGCCCCAGCGGATGGGTGTCCGCCAGGGTCATCCAGTCGTTGTCAATCGCCAGCTTTGTATTGCCAATGCCTTTGAACAGGTGCTAGAAGAAAAGACGCCACGTTTCCATCGCTTCTTGCGTCGCAATTATGACCGCTATGGTTATCCCTTTGCCAAACATATCAAGAAGAAATGGGCTATGGACCTGATCTATTACCTGATGAAACCGTTGGAATGGCTCTTTTTACTGGTTCTTTATCTAGTTGATCGCAAGCCTGAAAACCGAATCGCCATGCAATACATCAAACCGATCCCAGAAGATTTCGACCCTCGTAAAGCATCCTGAGTTACTGATTTTACTTGACAAGCGAGAAGGAGCGCGATATAATGAGACAAATTTAACCTTTAAGAGGTCCAGAGAGGCCTGCAAGGAAAGACAGAAAAAAGATCAGCAGACTGTGTCTAGCTGATCATTTGTAGGGCCTTGCTTTTGCGAGGTCTTTTTTGCTGATAGAAAGAAGAGGATATCAATGGTCAGTGACAGTTGTAAAAAACGCTTTGGCAAAATCATGATGGAGGAGATGGAGCTAGTCGCTCAAGAAGAGATTGCTCCCCGCATCTATTCTATGATATTAAAAGGAGAAATGGTGGCGCAGATGCTACCAGGTCAATTCCTTCATATCCGCGTCCCTGATGGGTCCAAGCTCCTTCGCCGTCCGATTTCAATTTCTGAGATTGATCCTGAGACACAGACGTGTCGCTTGATCTACCGCATCGAAGGTGGGGGGACAGCTATCTTTTCCCAGTTGCCAATCGGTAGCAAACTCAGTGTCATGGGGCCTCAGGGAAATGGCTTTGACCTCACCAATCTCGGCCAAGGTCAGAAAGCCTTGATCATCGGTGGCGGGATTGGTGTTCCTCCTTTGGTCCAAGTGGCCAAACAACTCCATGAGCAAGGCGTGGAAGTTGAAGTGGTTGTCGGCTTTGCGACCAAAGAAGCTGTCATTTTGGAAGAAGAACTTTCTCAGGTGGCTCATGTCACTGTAACGACAGACGATGGGACTTATGGCACTAAGGGCTATGTTTCTACGGTCATTGATCAGATGGACCAGGAGTTTGACGCTATCTATTCTTGTGGGGCACCTGGCATGCTCAAATATGTCAATACCAAATTCCATGACCATCCCCGCGCCTACATTTCTATGGAATCGCGTATGGCTTGTGGGATGGGTGCTTGCTATGCCTGTGTGGTGCATCTAGAAAATGAAAGCCAAGCAGCCAATAAGCGCGTGTGTGAAGACGGACCGGTCTTTGAAACCGGTACGATTGTGATGTAGGAGGACCTTATGACAGCAAATCGACTAACCGTATCCTTACCTGGTTTAGACTTGAAAAACCCGATTATTCCGGCATCTGGCTGTTTTGGCTTTGGTCAAGAATATGCCAAATACTATGACTTAGACCTGCTTGGATCCATCATGATCAAGGCGACAACTGCTGAGGCACGCTTCGGAAATTCGACTCCACGAGTTGCTGAGACACCGGCAGGCATGCTCAATGCCATTGGGCTCCAAAATCCAGGCGTAGACGTGGTCCTAGCAGAGAAACTCCCTTGGTTGGCCCAACATTATCCAGACCTACCGATTATTGCCAACGTAGCCGGCTTCTCCAATGAAGAGTATGCAACGGTATCTAGGAAGATCTCGCAAGCACCAAATGTCAAGGCCATTGAGCTCAATATCTCTTGTCCAAACGTAGACCATGGGAACAACGGCCTCTTAATCGGGCAGGTTCCTGAGTTGGCCTATGCGGCTGTGAAAGCAGCGGTAGAAGCGTCCTCCGTCCCTGTCTATGTCAAGTTAACGCCTAGTGTGGCAGACATCACGCAGGTCGCAAAAGCAGCAGAAGATGCAGGGGCGACTGGCTTAACCATGATCAATACCTTGGTTGGGATGCGCTTTGACCTCAAGACTGGTAAGCCCATCATTGCCAATGGCACAGGAGGTATGTCGGGACCAGCTGTTTTTCCAGTTGCATTAAAACTCATCCGTCAGGTTGCCCAATCCACTAAACTTCCGATTATCGGAATGGGAGGTGTGGATTCAGCAGAAGCAGCCATAGAAATGATGATTGCAGGTGCCTCTGCGATTGGAGTTGGAACTGCTAATTTCACCGATCCTTATGCATGTCCAACCATCATCGAAGATCTGCCACAGGTCATGGATCGCTATGGTATTGACACCCTTGAGAACTTCCGAAAACATGTACGGGAAAATCTACTGTAAATCCTTGACTTTTCCCAAATATCGTACTACAATAAATAAAAACCTTTAAAGCAGTCCAGAGAGGCTCCTAAGGTCTAGACGGTGAATCATGGTAGTTGTTCCTACCTAATTTTCGTGTAACCTTGCCTCGGGCAAGGTTTTTTTGTAGACAAAATGATCAATCAAAAAAGGAGTAATCCATGCGTGAAGAACGTCCTATTATCGCCCTTGACTTCCCAGCTTTCGAGGATGTCAAACACTTTTTAGAGCATTTTCCAGAAGACGAAAAATTATTTGTAAAAATCGGAATGGAATTTTTCTATGCAGTTGGTCCTGAAATTGTACATTACCTCAAAGGGCTTGGACACAGTATTTTCCTTGATTTAAAATTGCATGATATCCCAAATACAGTCAAATCAGCCATGTCCGTACTGGGGACCTTCGGAGTAGATATGGTGACGGTCCACGCAGCCGGTGGTGTAGAGATGATGCGCGAAGCCAAGGCAGCTCTTGGTGAAGGAGCTAAATTGGTAGCCGTGACCCAGTTGACTTCTACCAGTGAAGAAGACATGCGTGATTGCCAAAACATCCAAACAACGGTCCAAGAATCTGTAGTCAATTATGCTCGCAAGGCCCAAGAAGCAGGCTTGGATGGCGTTGTCTGCTCAGCTCATGAAGTAGCCTTGATCAAGGATGCCACTTCATCAGACTTTGTCTGTGTAACACCAGGGATTCGTCCTGCTGGAGCTGAAATCGGCGACCAAAAACGGGTCATGACGCCACAAGAAGCTCATAAAATTGGATCTGACTATATTGTCGTTGGACGCCCAATCATCCAAGCAGAAAACCCATGGGACGCTTACCATGAAATTAAGAGACAGTGGAATGCGTAAGAGCTACTAAAAGTGAAACTTTTGTAGCTCTACGGGAAGCCCTACGGGACCTTCCCTAACGCATTCACTAGATTTAGAGGATCAAAATAATCGTTTTATCCTCTAAATCGTCGGAATACCAATCGCTACTAAAAGTGGAACTTTTGTAGCTCTACGGGAAGTCCTATGGGACCTTTCCTAAACTATTCACTAGATTAGAGGAAAGAAAAATATCGTTTCTTTCAACTAAGTGTCGGAATACGTGTCGCTATTAAAAGTGGAACTTTTGTAGCTCTACGGGAAGTCCTATGGGACCTTCTCTAACTTACTTACTAACCTGTACTGTTGTTGTTTAAATCATCTGTTGATTTAATTCGTATATGATTAAAATCGTAAAAAGGAGTTATCATGTCATTAGCTAAAGATATTGCTAGCCATCTTCTAAAAATTGAAGCCGTTTATTTGAAACCAGAAGAACCTTTTACTTGGGCTTCTGGAATCAAGTCCCCTATTTATACGGATAACCGCGTGACCCTTGCTTATCCAGAAACTCGTACCTTGATCGAAAATGGATTTGTAGATAAAATCAAGGAAGCTTTCCCTGAAGTAGAAGTGATTGCAGGAACTGCAACTGCAGGGATTCCTCACGGTGCGATTATTGCGGACAAGATGAATTTGCCATTTGCCTACATTCGTAGCAAACCAAAAGACCACGGTGCTGGTAATCAAATCGAAGGCCGTGTACCACAAGGCCAAAAGATGGTCGTAGTGGAAGATTTGATTTCTACTGGTGGTTCTGTTTTGGATGCTGTCGCAGCTGCCAAGCGTGAAGGGGCGGACGTTCTTGGTGTCGTAGCCATCTTCACCTACCAATTGGAGAAAGCCGATAAGAAATTTGCGGAAGCTGGCGTTCAACTTGAAACCTTGTCTAACTATACTGAATTGATTCATTTGGCAGAAGAACAAGGTTACATCACTTCTGAAGGTTTAGAGTTGTTGCACCGTTTCAAGGAAAACCAAGAAACTTGGCAAAATAAATAATACAACTGAAGCGTTTCTAACGCTTCTTTTTTATACTCTTTTCACTAGTTGGTGGTTAACTTGAATCTCAAAGTAAAATCCGGTATGATAGTAGTAATTGTTCTTATGGATGAAAGAAAAACTATTTTTAAGGGAGAAGAAGATGTCAAAAGAACATTATTTGCAAATGAAGAAACAGGCTCGGGTCTGGTTTACCGTTAATATCGTCATCAGTTTGATCGCTATTGTGGGAGGAATTTTAGTGGTCATTAGTAAATCACGTCATATCCCATTTTTATTGATGGCCTTGGGGGCACTGACTTTGATGAACCAAGTCTTGGTTACCCCTGTTTTCAACGCCAAAAAAGAAGCTGAGGAAGAACATCCAGAATGGAAGAGCTTGTCTACTAAAGATACTAAACTTCCTGCGGAGAATCTGCAGAAAGGGGTTTTGGTATCAGCTACGGCTCTTCTGATTGTCATTATTGGTTTCTTCATGTTCTATCGTCCTCTTCCGACAACAGACGCAGGAACTGAAGTGATCAAAACCTATCGGGAGATTCAGACTGTTCCGGATAGTTCAACAGACAAAGAATCTAGGACGGTCTCCGATTTAACTCCTCAGGATGTTCAAACCTTACAAGAATTGAAGGAAGAAATCGAATCCAATGCTCCATCAGATTCAAATTCACTAGATATAAACAAAGCAAAAGATCTTGCAGAAAAAGCGCAGCAACAGAATTGGTTGAAAAGAGGAGAATAAGATGACTTTTCAAGTGGTTTGAATTCAACTAGTTTATGTGAAAGGGTAAAAAACAAATGACAGTAACAACATTCTGGCTTAGTTTGGGAATCTTGACCCTTGTTTTCTTGATCATGCTGCTTATCTTTTACACCTTGTATCGCCGTGAAATAAAAGTGAAAACAGAATCAACCGCAAAAGTTCTGGGAGAAGTAGTTGCTTTTGATTCCAAAAATCAACTGCTTATTTCTCTGCCTGTGGTGGAGTATCAAGTCGAGGGTGAAAGATACCAAAAGACCTTTTCCTACGCTTATTTTAGGGAGACTTCTTCCAAATCTAGGCAGGCCAATGTTTTCGATAGAACCTATGTTCTTGGAGCCGGCAAAAATCTGGATTTGCGGATGATATTCCCAATTGGGTCTCCTATGACAGTTTTTTATAATCCAGTCGATCCACAGCTTGGTTTTGTCGAACGATATGCCGGCTTAGTCGGTTTCTATAAAATCGGAATGATTCTAACGGTTGGAATTTATCTTGGGTTAGTATGTATTCTAGCTTTGTTAGGTTGAATTGTTCCGACCTATCTGAAATAAAAAGCACATTCATATATGTTTGGTTGAATGAGAGGATTTTCAATGATCAAAAGAGGTCAATGTTTTAATATCAGTTTGAATGGGAAAAGGCCACTCTGGGGGTACTTTTTGTTGGTGACAGATCAAGGGGAAGAATTCATCGTCAAACGCAATAGTAAAATCCCTTTCGACAAGTACCGAAAAGTGTACCAGACCAACCATTCGTTTAAAGATCAAATTTTTTCAAAGAAAGCACCAGCAAATATTTATTCTTTGATTGGTGTTCCACTAGGCCTATTATTAGCAAGGACATTTAGAAAGATCCTTCCCATGGACCTTTTCTTTGGGAAAGCAAATCTTGATTTGAATGTTAGAGAAGGGGCGATAAATGTCTTTTTGTTTCTATTTGCAGTTATGATCACTTTATGGCTGGTCGCTATTGCTAGATATGTGCAGTTGAAACGGTTTGTTAAGAAAAATGAAGCAGAACTAGTATTTGTTGGTCAGATAAAACCAGTAGAGTATCTTCAAAAAACAGCAAATGGAATCGAGGTGTGGTGAATGCGAAAAATAAGAAAACGTCAATTGTTTGCCCTGGTTTGTTTAAGCATGATAGTCCTGTTTTTAGCATATTTTGTTCAAATGCGCTTGTTTTTGGGATTGATTTTATATTTGTTGGTCGTTCTCTTTTATAGAGGCCTTGAATTCACAGAGCCTCGGGAAATAGAGTTTGATTTTAAGGAAGATCCTAAAGATTAAAGATTATTCCCCAACCTTAATGATTTCCTACCACCCCATAACAGCAGAAATGCTGTTTTTTTGATATAATGGACCTATGTTATCGAAAAGTAAACGTATTCTATTTGGGATGCTTCATGTTGTCATGTTGCTAGTGATGGTCCACTGGTTCTTGATCAGTGTGACCTATCTGAGAGAGATTTCATGGCTAGCCATTTTAGGTGCTGGATTGCTATTTCTGCTAGCCTGGTTGAAACGAGATGGGCTAAAGAGTGCCTTTGCTTGGTTGACTCGGCACAAAAAAGGCTTCTTACTTGGTGCCCTTGTCTTTCAGTTGATTGTCATGGTCTGTGCGGAGCTTTTTATCCGTCGGGATGCTGCAGTTGTTTTCAAAGGGGCTTTTGATCTTCTGAAGCAATCTTCCATAACCAACTACCTCAGTCGCAATCCCAATAACATTCCGCTCTTTCTTTACGAGAAGTTTTTCTATGTCTTATTTGGCTCTAGCGGTCTGTGGGTCATGCAGGCTCTCAATATCCTCTATGTCAATCTGGGAGCAGTCCTCTTGTACAAGCTGTCCCAGAAGCATTTCAATCAAAAAACGGCTGATCTAGCCTATCTCTTCTATGTGAGCTTGATCTGTTACTCGCCTTATTTCTATTCCATGTACACGGACATTCCGCCACTTCCTTTGATCGCTCTTCAGTTATGGTGGGTTTTGGATCTCTTAAAGGAAGATCAAGCAGTCTCCTGGAAGAAGATTGTTGGCTTGGGGATCTTATCTGGCGTGACCATGTTGATCCGTCCAACGACGATTATTGTCATGATTGCCTTTTGGGCTGTACTCTTCTTCAGAGGAAATTGGAAGGCCTTTGGAAAGATTGCTACGGTGACCGTGATGATGACGGGTTTTGTCTTTGCAGGATTGAATACAGCGGTCAATCATCAAAGAGTTGTGCCGATCTTGAAACAAGAAGGGCTGGCTAAAGGACCGCTCTTATTTATCAATCTGGGCTTGACGGATATGGGGCATAACCAAGAAGATATGAAAGAAGGCTTGTTGGCCTATATCGATGAGGATAAGCGCTCGGATTACAACAATGGCCTCTTTAAAAAAGAAAATGTGATCAAAGAAATCAAGCGCCGTCTCAAGGAGTACGGACCGTTCGGTTTGATCGGGCATATCTACTACAAGCAATCCTTGACGGTAGCAGAAGGGACCCTGGGCTGGCTCTACCGAGATGTAGAGTATGAGAAGACGCCTTTTATCAATCCTCTCTATGCACCCCTGACTAAAAATAATGGTCTGGCAAAATGGGTGCGGACTTATTTCCTCAGCATTGATCGCCCGCAGTACAAGTATTATGAATTTGTCAAGCAGGTGATCTGGATCGTCCTATCGGCTGGTTTGGTTGGGGCTTATCTCAAACGTCGAGATACAGATGACTTTAACTTCCTTTCCTTAGCAGTCTTTGGTGGTTTGCTCTTCTTAACCATCTTTGAAGGTGGGAAGACCCGCTACCTCATCCAATTCTTACCGCAAATTTTACTAGTCGCTTCGATCGGTCTAGCAGGATTTACCAAGAAAGAAAATATCTAAAAGCTCCTGCTTGTTTGACAAGCAGAAAAAGAGGTTGGACAAAAATGTCCAGCCTCTTTTTTATCCAGTGGATCTGCGCCAAATGTGGTATAATGAAAGGTAAGAATTTATTGGATAGCGGAGAGTTTCCATGCAGCATTCACCCTGGCATGAAGCCATCAAATCCCATCTTCCAGAAGGGTATTTTCACCAGATCAATGACTTTATGAATGAAGTCTATAGCAAAGGAGTGGTTTATCCACCGCGTGACAAGGTCTTTAAGGCCTTGCAGACGACAGACATGGATCAGGTCAAGGTCTTGATCTTAGGCCAAGATCCCTACCATGGACCGGATCAAGCGCAGGGCTTAAGTTTTTCTGTTCCAGATCATGTACCAGCGCCACCTTCTTTGCAAAATATTCTCAAAGAATTGCGCTCAGATATCGGAGAGAAGCGTTCCCATGATCTGACTTCTTGGGCAGAGCAAGGAGTGCTCTTGCTCAATGCCTGTTTGACGGTGCCTGCTGGTCAGGCCAATGGTCATGCAGGACAAATTTGGGAGCCTTTCACAGATGCTGTGATCAAGGTGGTTAATGAGTTGGAGTAGCCTGTTGTCTTTATCCTCTGGGGATCTTATGCCCGTAAGAAAAAGCCTCTGATTACCCACGATCGACATTTGGTCCTTGAATCAGCTCACCCAAGTCCCTTATCGGCCTACCGAGGATTCTTTGGTTCCCAACCCTTTTCAAAAACCAATCAATTTTTGAAAGAGGCGGGACGCGAGCCGATTGATTGGTTAAGATAGGAGAAAAAATGCCACAATTAGCAACGATTTGTTACATTGACAATGGGAAAGAATTTCTCATGTTGCATCGCAATAAAAAGCCCAATGATGTCCATGAAGGTAAATGGATCGGAGTTGGAGGAAAATTAGAACGCGGGGAAACCCCACAGGAGTGTGCGGCGCGTGAGATTTTTGAGGAGACGGGCCTTAGAGCCAAGCCAGTTTTGAAAGGGATTATTACCTTTCCGGAGTTTACTCCAGATTTGGACTGGTACACCTATGTCTTCAAGGTAACGGATTTTGAGGGAGAACTGATCGAGTGTAACGAAGGGACCTTGGAGTGGGTACCTTATGATCAAGTCCTCTCAAAACCAACCTGGGAAGGGGACCACACCTTTGTCGAGTGGTTGTTGGAGGATAAACCCTTCTTTTCAGCAATGTTTCGCTATGACGGCGACCGCTTGTTAGAGTCGCATGTTGATTTTTATGAATAAAGGAGAATGCAATGGTTGTCATTAAAAATGGTCGCGTAATGGATCCCAAGACCGGCTTGGATCAAGTCTGTGACCTTCGTATCGAAGGAAAGAAAATTGTAGAGATCGCTGAAAACCTCCCAACGGATGGACAAGAAGTCCTTGATGCTACTGGTCTGGTGGTTGCTCCTGGTTTGATCGATGTACACGTGCATTTCCGCGAACCCGGTCAAACTCATAAAGAAGACATCCATACGGGTGCCTTAGCTGCAGCTGCTGGTGGTTTTACTCGAGTGGTCATGATGGCCAATACCAATCCGACCATTTCAGATATTGCAACTTTAGAGGAAGTCTTAGCTTCTGCAGCCAAGGAAAATCTTCACATTCATACGGTTGCGACGGTGACTAAGAACTTTGACGGTCAACACCTGACAGATTTTGAAGGACTGCTTAAGGCAGGTGCAGTGGGATTTTCAGATGATGGGATTCCCCTTCAAAGCACTAAGGTTGTCCGTGAAGCTTTGGAAGAAGCTAAGCGTCTAGGAACCTTTATCAGTCTGCATGAAGAAGACCCTGAGTTGAATGGCATTCTTGGTTTGAATGAGAACATTGCCAAGGAACACTTCCATGTCTGTGGTGCGACGGGTGTAGCCGAATATTCAATGACTGCGCGTGATGCTATGATTGCCCATGCGACAGGTGCTCACCTCCATATCCAACACCTTTCCAAGGAAGAAAGTGTCAAGGTGGTGGAATTTGCCCAAGGATTAGGAGCTCATGTGACGGCAGAAGTGGCACCTCAACACTTTTCGAAAACAGAAAGTCTGCTCTTGACTAAAGGAAGCAATGCTAAGATGAATCCACCTCTTCGCTTGGAATCTGACCGTCTAGCAGTGATTGAAGGCTTGAAGTCAGGCGTTATCTCCGTGATTGCGACTGACCACGCGCCTCACCATGCTGATGAGAAGAATGTTCCTGATATTACCAAAGCACCATCTGGAATGACTGGGCTTGAAACTTCGCTTTCTCTTGGTTTGACCTACTTGGTGCATGCTGGCCATTTAAGCCTGATGCATTTGCTTGAAAAGATGTCCTATAATCCAGCACGTCTCTATGATTTTGATGCTGGCTATATCGCAGTGGATGGACCGGCAGATTTGACCATCTTTGATCCAGAAGCAGATCGTCTGGTATCGGATCATTTCGCTTCAAAAGCGGGCAATTCACCATTTGTGGGTGAATCATTAAAAGGAAAAGTTGCTTATACGATCTGTGATGGACAAGTGATTTTTCAAGGATAGGCGATCGTATTCATATGAATCTTAAAAAAATGATGCAAGGCTTGGTTTTCTTTATAACCAGCCTTCTTGTCTTTGTCTTTCTATTTCGAGCTTTGCTACCAACTGCGTCTCCTCGTATGACCAAGCCCAAAACGGCTGAGAAAGAAATCACCTATACATATGTAGCTCTAGGAGATTCACTGACC
The DNA here is from genome assembly GCF_008727815.1 of Streptococcus sp. LPB0220. NCBI lineage: Bacteria > Bacillati > Bacillota > Bacilli > Lactobacillales > Streptococcaceae > Streptococcus > Streptococcus sp. LPB0220. Next base: position 1,011,453 of record NZ_CP044230.1, read on the forward strand.
AAAGGTGTTGGAGATAGTACCAATCAAGGGGGCTTTGTGCCCATCCTTGCTCAAAGTCTGTCCAATGAAAATGACGGCCAGTACCAGCCTGTCAACTATGGTGTAGCTGGAAATACAAGTGCTCAGATTTTAGATCGACTCAAGAAGCAAACAGACCTTCAGAAGGATCTCAAGAAGGCGCATGTCATGACCTTAACGGTTGGAGGAAATGATCTGCGCAAAGTCGTTGTCGATCATCTGAGTGATTTTTCTCTATCAGATATCCGAAAACCGCTCAAGAATTATACAGCTAACCTCAAAGAAATTATCACAAAAGCAAGAAAGGACAATCCCCATCTTCCTATTTATGTAGTGGGGATCTACAATCCTCTTTACCTGAATTTCCCTGAATTAACCAGTATTCAGACGGCTGTAGATCGTTGGAATGAGACGACGGAAGAAACCATCGCGCAATTTGATCAGGTCTATTTCGTTCCGATCAATGATCTGCTCTATAAAGGAATTGATGGCAAAATGGGCGTATCAGAAATCAGTGACGGGAAGACAACTGTTATCAATGATGCCCTGTATGAAGAGGATAGCTTTCACCCCAACAATACGGGCTATGAAAAGATGAAACAAGCAATATTGGAGAAAATCAATGCCACGAAAAAAACTTGGAGTCAAAAATAATCCCATCAAAGAGAAGGTCCCCTTCCTTCAAAAAATCAATATTTGGAAATGGTTATTTTTAGGTTTGGTCAGCCTTCTCTTAGCCTTCGCTATAGTTGTGCAAGGACGCTTAGCGACGCCAAGAGAAGATGTTAGCCAGCTTCATCAAGCAGTTGGCATCAAAGATGTCAAAGTTGGAACCATGACAACGACTCGGGATCAACTCAATGATACTATCAAATCGCTACTGAAAAAATATAAGCTGTCCGACTACAAGGTCTATGCGGACAATCAGCAAATCCTATTAGAAGGGCAGTTGAGTCTCTTGGGGAAGGATTATCCCTTATACATTTACTTCCAACCATCCAAATTGGAAAATGGGAACATCCTCTTGACGGTGAAGGATTTTTCAGTTGGAACCTTTCAAATTCCACAAAGGATGGTCTTGCAGCTCTTGAGTAAAAATAAAAATATCCCAAAATTTGTTCAGATCTCACCCAAGCAGTCTACCATCACCATTGTATTGCCAGAAATTGACAATGACTTTGGAATCTATGTCAAGGCCAATACCATTGACCTCTATAATGACAAGATCGTTTTCGATTTGTATCAGAAGAAGTAGGGTGAAAGAGGCTATTCAAATTGAATTCAAAGTCATCTTAAAAACTTTCCTTAGGTTCAATAATTCCGAGTGCTAGAAACAATAGTGTTTCTAGCACTTTTCTCATGACGGAAAGTTTCTAAGATGACTTTATCTTCAATCTAACTAGAAATGAAAGCTCTATTTTGTTTCTATTCAAAAAATTCTGAATATTGTAGAAAATTCTTGACATTGCTTTTTCCCTATGCTAAAATACTAAACAAGACATTGAACAAAGGAGAAAGTCAAACATGAAAACAGCTAAGTTTATTCAATTTGCTTTGTTGTTGAGGTATAAGGGCTAGTGCAGAAGCATTAGTCCTGTTTGGCTTACCAAGCGGGCAAAAACATCTCGCTTGGTTGACCGAGTGAGATGTTTTTCTTTATATCCACTACATAGAAATGAGGAGACCCTATGCGTAAAGTTGAATTTTTAGATACCAGCCTTCGGGATGGCGAACAGACTCCAGGAGTTAATTTCTCTATCAAAGAAAAGATTGCCATTGCTAAACAATTGGAAAAGTGGGGTATTTCTGCTATTGAAGCAGGTTTTCCTGCAGCTAGTCCGGACTCCTTCACTGCTGTTCAAGAGATTGCCAAGGTCTTGACCAAGACAGCCGTGACAGGCTTGGCCCGTTCTGTCAAATCAGATATTGATGCTTGTTATGAAGCCTTGAAGGATGCTAAGTATCCGCAAGTTCACGTCTTTATCGCAACCAGTCCCATTCACCGGGAGTTTAAACTCAACAAAACCAAGGAAGAAATCCTTGAAACAATCAAAGAGCACGTTTCTTACGCTCGCTCAAAATTTGAGATTGTAGAGTTCTCTCCCGAAGATGCGACCCGGACAGAATTGGATTTCCTCTTGCAAGTTGTCCAAACTGCAGTCGATGCTGGTGCTAGCTACATCAATATTCCTGATACAGTCGGTTTCACGACACCAGCAGAGTACGGAGCCATTTTCAAATACTTGATCGACCATGTCAAGACAGACCGCGAGATTATCTATTCCCCTCATTGCCATGATGACCTAGGTATGGCCGTGGCGAATAGCCTCGCTGCTGTTAAAAATGGTGCCCGTCGTGTCGAAGGAACCATTAATGGGATCGGGGAGCGGGCCGGCAATGCGGCACTTGAAGAAGTAGCGGTTGCTCTCAATATCCGTGAAGACTATTTCCAAGTTGAAAGTCCGATCGTCCTTAATGAAACCATCAACACTTCTGAGTTGCTCTCTCGTTACTCTGGGATTCCAATTCCTAAAAACAAGGCGGTTGTTGGTGGCAATGCCTTCTCACACGAGTCTGGTATTCACCAAGACGGGGTTCTTAAAAATCCTCTTACTTATGAAATCATCACCCCTGAGCTGGTGGGTGTCAAGAGCAATAGCCTCCCTCTTGGAAAATTGTCTGGTCGCCATGCCTTTGTCGAAAAACTGCATGAGTTGGGACTGGAATTTACAGAAGAGGACATCAAGCCGTTGTTTGCTAAGTTCAAATCTCTGGCAGACAAGAAACACGAGATCACAGATGCCGATATCCGCGCCCTTGTTGCCGGTACAGCAGTGGAAAATCCAGAAGGATTCCAATTTAATGATCTTCGCTTAACCACCAATGCAGACGAAACGATTACAGCAGCGGTTAGCCTCCGCAATGAAGAAGGGGAAGTACTTGAATTCCTTGCCAATGGTCAAGGGTCGGTTGAAGCGATCTTTAATGCGATTGATAAATTCTTCAACCAAACTGTTCGCTTGACCTCATACAATATCGATGCAGTGACAGATGGGATCGATGCTCAAGCCCGTGTCTTGGTATCCGTGGAAAATGTCGATACCGATACGATTTTCAATGCCTCTGGTTTGGACTTCGACGTATTGAAAGCTTCTGCCATCGCTTATATCAATGCCAACACGCTGGTTCAAAAAGAGAATGCGGGTGAGATGGGACGAGCTGTCTCCTACCGTGATCTTCCACAAGCCTAAGAGGAACTGAACATGACAAAGAAAATTGTAACACTTGCAGGAGATGGGATTGGCCCTGAGATCATGGCAGCTGGACTAGAGGTCCTCGCAGCCGTTGCTCCCAAAATTGGCTTTGATTATAGTCTAGAAGACAAACCTTTTGGGGGTGCTGGGATTGATGCCGCTGGTCACCCACTTCCCCAAGATACTCTCAAAGTAGCTAAAGGAGCGGATGCTATTCTTCTCGCAGCCATCGGGAGTCCGGAATATGACAATGCTCCTGTTCGTCCAGAACAAGGCCTGCTCGCTATTCGTAAGGAATTAAATCTCTTTGCCAATATTCGTCCTGTACGGATTTTTGACGCCTTGAAACACTTGTCTCCTTTGAAGCCAGAGCGTATCGAGGGTGTTGACTTTGTGGTCGTGCGTGAATTGACAGGTGGGATTTACTTTGGAGAGCATATCTTGAAAGAAGATACAGCGCGCGATATCAATGATTACAGTGCAGAAGAAATCCGTCGGATTATGCGCCAAGCCTTCAAGATCGCGCAAGGACGTGGTAAGAAAGTGACCAGTATCGATAAGCAAAATGTCCTTGCAACTTCTAAATTGTGGCGCCAAGTGGCAGAAGAAGTGGCTAAAGAATTTCCAGATGTGACCTTAGAGCACCAGCTTGTCGATAGTGCGGCCATGATCATGATTACCAATCCAGCCCGCTTTGATGTTGTAGTGACAGAGAATCTATTCGGAGATATCTTATCTGATGAATCCAGCGTCCTTCCAGGAACACTAGGCGTGATGCCATCTGCTAGTCATTCTGACCAAGGACCAAGTATGTACGAACCGATTCATGGTTCAGCACCTGATATTGCAGGTCAAGGCATTGCCAATCCGATTTCCATGATTCTGTCCGTTGCCATGATGCTCCGAGACAGTTTTGGAGAAACAGCAGGTGCAGAAATGATCGAAGAAGCTGTCAATCAAACCTTGAATCAAGGAATCTTGACGCGAGATCTAGGTGGTCAGGCTTCTACTGCTGAGATGACTGCAGCCATTATTGGGAATCTCTAAGATGACTTGGAGAGATCGCTGTTTAGTTCTTATTGCTATTTGGAATAGTATCGTATTTCTGACCTATGGTTTAGATAAACGAAAAGCTATCCAAAACAGGTGGCGGATTCCTGAAAAGGTCCTGTTACTTGAGAGCTGGCTGCTTGGTGGATTTGGAGCTCTACTAGGTGGATATCTTTTTCACCACAAGGTGCGGAAATGGTATTTTCAAGCCACCTGGTGGGGCAGTAGCCTTCTTTTAGCAGGTGTCCTCTTTCTAATCCTTCAATGGATTTCCTAACAAGAAGATAAATGGAGAAAGACGATGAGTGGAAAATCTATCTTTGATAAACTTTGGGACCGCCACGTGATTACAGGAGTGGAAGGGCAACCCCAACTCATGTATGTGGACCAACACTACATCCACGAAGTGACGAGTCCGCAAGCCTTTCAAGGATTACGGGATGCAGGACGCAAGGTTCGACGACCCGATTTAACCTTTGGAACCTTTGATCACAATGTTCCAACGGTCAATATTTTTGATATTCGAGATGTGATTTCAAAAGCCCAGATTGATAAATTAGCTGAGAATGTGGTGGACTTTGGGATTGATCATGCTGCCCATGGTTCTGCTAAGCAAGGAATCGTTCATATGGTGGGCCCTGAAACCGGTCGGACCCAGCCTGGAAAATTTATTGTCTGTGGAGATAGTCATACCGCCACCCACGGTGCCTTTGGAGCCATTGCCTTTGGGATTGGAACCAGTGAAGTGGAGCATGTCTTTGCTACCCAAACCATCTGGCAAGTCAAACCAAAGAAAATGTTGGTTGAATTCACCGGAACCCCACAAAAAGGGATCTATTCAAAGGATTACATCCTAGCTTTGATAGCGCGCTACGGTGTTGCTTGTGGAGTTGGCTATGTCGTAGAATATCGGGGTGAAGCAATTGATCGCTTGACCATGGAAGAACGCATGACCATCTGTAACATGTCAATCGAGTTCGGGTCCAAAATGGGGATCATGAATCCAGATGAGACGACTTTTGACTACCTCCGGGGACGCGAATGTGTGCCAGATGATTTTGAGGCCGCAGTAGCTGATTGGAAGACTATAGTCAGTGATGACGATGCCGTTTATGATAAGGTCATCCGTATGGATGTATCTGATCTTGCTCCGATGGTGACTTGGGGGACCAATCCTTCTATGGGAGTGGACTTTGAGACTCCATTTCCAGAGATTCGGGACATGAATGATGAACGGGCTTATCATTATATGGATCTTGAACCTGGCCAAAAACCAGCAGACATTGAATTAGGCTATATCTTTATCGGTTCTTGTACCAATGCGCGTCTCAGCGATTTGGAGTTGGCAGCCAAGTTTGTGAAAGGCAAAAAAATTGCGCCAAACTTAACTGCTATTGTGGTACCTGGCTCTCGTCCAGTTAAGCAAGCCGCTGAAAAATTAGGCTTAGACAAGATCTTCATGGATGCGGGCTTTGAATGGCGTGATCCAGGATGCTCCATGTGTCTAGGAATGAACCCAGACAAGGTTCCAGATGGCGTCCACTGTGCTTCTACTAGCAACCGGAACTTTGAAGATCGTCAAGGATTTGGGGCTAAGACCCATCTCTGTAGCCCAGCAATGGCCGCTGCAGCAGCAATCGCTGGTCGCTTTGTCGATGTGCGCCAAATGCCAGAAGTCGAGTAAAAGGAGGAAGCATGGAGAAATTTACCAGTTATACGGGAACTACAGTTCCTTTGATGAACGATAATATTGATACTGACCAAATCCTCCCCAAGCAATTCTTAAAGTTAATTGATAAAAAAGGTTTTGGGAAATACCTCATGTATGCTTGGCGCTATTTGGATGACCAATATACTGAGGATCCAGATTTTATCTTTAACAAGCCAGAATACCGCAAGGCGACCATTTTGATCACTGGTGACAATTTTGGGGCTGGTTCCTCTCGGGAACACGCAGCCTGGGCTTTAGCTGATTATGGCTTTAAAGTCGTTATCGCCGGATCCTTCGGAGATATCCATTACAATAATGAGCTCAATAATGGCATGCTGCCGATTGTCCAACCGCTAGAGGTTCGTCAAAAATTGGCAAGTTTGAAGCCGGCAGATCCAGTGACGGTAGATTTGGAAGAGCAGAAGATCCTCTCGCCTGTTGGAGAGTTTCGCTTTGAGATCGATCAAGATTGGAAGCACAAATTGCTCAACGGGTTGGATGATATCGGGATTACACTTCAGTATGAAGACTTGATCGCAGCTTATGAGAAGAACAGGCCAGCTTACTGGCAATGATAAAATTGTATACTGAATTACGAATTTTCTGAAAATATATTGAATTTGAGACTGTTTTTTGATACAATACTAAAAAGAATAGAAAAGGAAAGAGACTTATGACAAAACACATTCAATGGGACGGACAACTTTCACAAGAAGGATTTGATATTTTGAAAGGAGAGGGTGGCTGTATCGTCTGCCCTACAAAAGTTGGCTACATCATCATGACCAGCGACAAGGCTGGATTGGAACGGAAGTTCGAAGCCAAAGAACGCAACCGTAACAAACCTGGTGTGGTTCTTTGTGGAAGCATGGATGAACTTCGTGCCCTTGCGCAATTGAATCCTGAAATTGAAGCCTTCTACCAAAAACATTGGGATGAAGATATTTTGCTTGGTTGTATCCTTCCATGGCGCGAAGATGCTTATGCAAAATTGCAGGCTTTCGGAGATGGACGTGAAGAACTCATGACAGACGTTCGTGGTACTAGCTGTTTTGTCATCAAATTTGGTAAAGCTGGTGAGCAAATCGCCAAAGAAATGTGGGAAAAAGAAGGTAAGATGGTTTACGCCTCTTCAGCTAACCCATCCGGTAAAGGGAACCGCGGGAAGGTCGAAGGAATCGGTGAGCGGATCGAAGGTGCCGTGGACTTGGTTATCGAAGCTGATGATTATGTAGCTTCTATCCAACCAGATAAGACCATTGAAACGCGCTATGAACAAGGTGTGATGGTTTCTATGGTGGATGCAGAAGGTAAACTGATCCCAGAACAAGGAGCAGGTAGCCGTTCTGTCAATACTTGTCCAGTCGTCATCCGTAAAGGATTGGATATCGATAAGATCATGATGCACTTATCCGATCATTTCAACTCTTGGAACTACCGCCAAGGAGAATACTATTAAGAAACAGAAAAAAGCATTCCATTTGGGATGCTTTTTTGTGAAAGGATAAAAGATGGTATAATAGAGACAAACGATGTTCCAATAGAAAGGGAATTGGTATGATCTCCAGAAAAGCATTTATCGATAAAGTAAATCAGGAAGGTTTTTCCTTCAACATCCAAATCCCATGGTGGTGGTATAAAGACTTCAAGTTATTGGTTTGGAAAAAAAGGCTCTCTGAGGAGCAACTCTATCAGCTGTTTCTTTCACTTTGTAGGGAGATAGAAGGCCGGAGAATGCAAGCTCTAGAGGACGAGAGGAAGTATCAGACTGGATTTTATGTAGGTGCATGCAATGGTCGCGAGTTTCGCTTTGAGTTTGTATTCAAAAAGAATCAAGTACTAAGAGTTTATAATCTATTTGAGACAGTCAATGGTCGGAAGAAACTAACCTTGATGGATCTGCTTGATTACATTATGGATTGACGATGTATAGAAACAATAAGGGTTCACTATAGATTGATAAAAGAAGGAGTGGTTCTATGATTTCAAGAGATGAATTTTTAGAAAGAATCAATCAGGAGGGATTTTCATTTAGCATTGAAATCCCGCGCAGAAATTTTTCGGATTTTAAATCATTGGTTCGGAGAAGAAGAATTTCAGAAGAAGACCTCTATCAGCTGTTTTATAACTATTGTCAAGAACTAGAAAACTGTTTGAAAGAAGCAGGGGAGAAACGACGCTTGCTCTTCAATAAGTTTCCAGTTAGCCCCGTTCATGATAAATATAAAACGAAATTTGATACAGTGGCACCCAATGGACGCCAATTTCGCTTTGAGTTTGTCTTTAGCAATGACAATCGTTTAAAAGTTTATCACATGATCGAAACTGTTAATGGTCGTAGGAAAAAAACTCCTATGGAAATACTGATGGACCTAGTCGATGCTTTATAATGAGGATCTGTTCAAAAGTATAAGGGGGATCAAATCAAAAAAACTAGAGCGCAGGCTCTAGTTTTTTGGTTGTTGATGGGTGATGTTCTTCCCCCAAGGGATGAGATTTTCTTTTTTCTCTTTGATCCGTTGGATATTGTCTTTGTGACGAAAAATGATCAAGGTCGCTAAGGCCAAGACAATGACTGTAAAAAGCAGGTCATAATCGTGCAAGATCCATCCAGTCAAAGGGAGAAGGAGGACAGATAGAATGGCGAGTAGCGCAACGGTAACACTCGAAAACGAGATCATACTGGTTAAATACAGGCTGGCTACAAAATACACAGCTAAAATTAGTAGTAGGATAGGCGAGAAGCCAAGTAATACACCAGCACTTGTCGCCACTGCTTTTCCCCCCTTGAATCCAGCAAAAATTGGAAAAGTGTGACCTAAAACAGCTAAGAGACCAAAGACCATCGGTGAGATCCCTTGAATTCCGAAGAAAGTCGGAAGGAGAACGGCTAAAGTCCCTTTTAAGAAATCAATCGCAAAGACGATGATCCCAGCTTTCTTCCCTAAAATCCGAAAGGTATTGGTCGTTCCTGTATTGCCCGAGCCATGTTCCCGTAAATTAATATGGAAAAAGATTTTCCCAATCCATAATCCCGAAGGAATGGAGCCTAATAGATAGGCTAAAATTAAAACACTTATTTCTTTTATCATACTTTCATTATAACAAAAAGCCATCAATAGAAAAAGCAATTTTTGGAGTTCAAGTGTGACATCTGAAGAAAGTGCTCAGCCAGTATTTTATACTGAGATATAGAAATCTCCATATAAAGAGAAAAAATTTTGCAAAATTTCCTAAAAAACTGTAATATAGAAAAGATGAACAAACAGGAGGTTCCTTGTGGCAAAAAAGGAAATCAATATTAATAATTATAATGACGATGCCATTCAGGTACTAGAAGGGTTGGATGCAGTCCGTAAACGTCCAGGAATGTATATCGGATCGACCGATGGAAACGGCTTGCATCACATGGTCTGGGAGATCGTTGACAATGCGGTCGATGAAGCCTTGTCTGGCTTTGGCTCACAAATCGATGTCACGATTAATAAAGATGGTTCTCTATCGGTAGAAGACCAGGGACGTGGAATGCCGACAGGAATGCATGCTATGGGCAAACCAACCGTTGAAGTGATTTTTACGGTCCTCCACGCCGGAGGGAAGTTTGGCCAAGGAGGTTATAAGACATCTGGAGGTCTTCACGGAGTAGGATCTTCTGTCGTCAATGCCCTTTCTAGTTGGCTTGAGGTAGAAATTACCCGTGATGGAGCTGTCTACAAGCAACGCTTTGAAGATGGCGGGAAGCCTGTCACTACTCTTGAGAAGATAGGAACGGCTCCCAAGTCTAAGACAGGGACCAAGGTCACCTTCATGCCGGATCCAACCATCTTTTCAACGACGGATTTCAAATTTAATACCATTGCGGAACGGATCAAAGAATCAGCCTTCTTGCTTAAGGACGTGACGCTGACGCTGACCGACCTCCGTAAAGAAGAAGACAACCATGTGGCCTTCCACTATGAAAATGGTGTCCAAGATTTTGTAGAGTACTTGAACGAAGATAAGGAAACTTTGACACCTGTTCTCTACTTTAGTGGAGAATCAGATGGTTTTCAGGTAGAAGTAGCCATGCAATACAATGATGGTTACTCAGATAATATCTTGTCCTTCGTAAATAATGTCCGCACCAAAGATGGGGGAACCCACGAGACAGGTCTGAAGACAGCCATTACCAAGGCCATGAACGACTATGCAAGAAAGACAGGACTTCTCAAGGAAAAAGACAAAAATCTAGAAGGATCAGACTACCGCGAAGGTTTGTCTGCCGTTCTTTCAATCTTGGTCCCTGAAGCCCATTTGCAATTTGAAGGGCAAACCAAAGACAAATTAGGAAGTCCCTTGGCTCGTCCGGTAGTAGATAGCATTGTTTCTGATAAATTGACCTTCTTCCTCATGGAAAATGGGGAGTTGGCTTCTAATCTCATTCGTAAGGCTATTAAAGCCCGGGATGCGCGTGAAGCTGCTCGAAAAGCGCGAGATGAAAGTCGAAATGGCAAGAAGAGCAAAAAAGACAAAGGACTTTTATCTGGTAAATTGACACCAGCCCAGTCTAAAAATCCTAAGAAAAACGAACTCTATCTAGTCGAAGGAGATTCAGCCGGTGGTTCGGCTAAGCAAGGTCGAGACCGGAAATTCCAAGCGATTCTTCCCCTTCGTGGGAAGGTTCTTAATACTGAGAAGGCCAATATGAGTGATATCCTCAAAAACGAGGAAATCAACACCATGATCTACACCATCGGTGCTGGCGTTGGGGCAGATTTCTCAGTGGAAGACGCCAACTACGATAAGATCATTATCATGACCGACGCGGATACGGATGGTGCCCACATTCAAACCCTCCTCCTAACCTTCTTCTATCGCTATATGCGCCCTTTGGTAGAAGCAGGTCATGTCTACATTGCACTTCCTCCTCTTTATAAGATGTCGAAAGGCAAAGGCAAGATAGAAGAAGTAGCCTATGCTTGGACAGATAGCGAATTAGAAGAGTTGCGTCGGACCTTTGGCCGTGGAGCAACCCTCCAACGGTACAAAGGGTTGGGGGAAATGAATGCGGATCAGCTTTGGGAAACGACCATGAATCCAGAAACTCGTACCCTGATCCGTGTCACCATTGATGATTTAGCGCGTGCAGAACGCCGTGTCTCCGTCCTTATGGGAGATAAGGCTGCACCACGTCGTCAATGGATTGAAGATAACGTTAAGTTTACCTTAGAAGAAAATACAGTTTTTTAATCACTTTCTACTTATAAATTAAATAAGCTGGGATGTAGAAATGGTAAGGAATCGACATGAGAACTGATACAGAAATGATGAATCTGATTTTGCAGATAGCTGAGTCCTTGCAAGTGGAAGCAGTGGCCTTATCCGGTTCGCGAGCCAATCCTCGGGCACCCAAAGACGAGTTTCAAGATTATGATGTGGTCTATATCGTTGATGATCTAGAAGACCTGATTTCAGATTTATCCTGGTTGGATCAGTACGGAAACCGACTCATCGAACAGCACAACCGACTGGGACACCGTCGTCTGTATCTCATGCTCTTTGAAGATGGCAACCGTATCGATTTGACCCTCTGTCCCAAGGAGTCTATCCAAGAGTGGGTGGACAGCGAAGCAAATTTTGAAGTTATAAAAGACGACAAAGGCTTGTTTGAAGCCTATCAGCCTAATTCCAAGCGCTATTGGACCGCTCCGCCTACTGAAGAGGAATTTGCAGCCGCCTGCAATGAATTTTGGTGGGTATCGGCATATGTCGTCAAGGCCATTCGAAGAAATCAGCTTATCTATGCGACCGATCACCTCTATGGCATTTGCCAGCAAGAACTGCTCAAGGTCTTAGCTTGGCAGGTGACAAGCGATAGGGGAGTAGTTGATATCGGAAAGAACTACAAGTACCTCTTCCAGTATCTACCAGCTGAGCAAGAGAAGGAGTTCTCAGCTTTGCTTGATTTATCCAGTTTCGATAAAATCATTCAGTCTTTATTTGCTACCATGGGGCTATTCGATCGAGAAGCTCAAATTCTGGCCCAAAAGATGGGATTTACTTACGATAAGGAAGTGGCTGAGAAGATGATAGCTTATGCTAAAGAGAAACTTTCAAATCATTAATGAATCTATTTTAAACTAAAAAAAGGATCCTTTGGTTACTTGGTGTAACTGAATTCCTCTATATATAAAAGACTACTCAACATTCTTTGAAAGGAGTTGAACACGCCCTGAGTGCTGTGTGAAAAAGATAAATTTCTTATTTTCACTTTGTATTTTACGGGCTTTGTATCTTATGTCTAATATTCAAAATATGTCCTTGGAGGACATCATGGGGGAGCGCTTTGGTCGCTACTCCAAATACATTATTCAAGAACGGGCTCTTCCTGATATTCGGGATGGCTTGAAACCTGTTCAACGGCGGATTCTTTATTCTATGAATAAGGATGGCAATACCCATGACAAGGGCTACCGCAAGTCTGCCAAGTCTGTTGGAAATATCATGGGGAATTTCCACCCTCACGGGGACAGTTCCATCTACGATGCCATGGTCCGCATGTCTCAGGACTGGAAGAACCGTGAAATTTTAGTTGAAATGCACGGAAACAATGGTTCCATGGACGGTGATCCACCAGCAGCCATGCGTTATACCGAGGCGCGTTTATCTGAAATTGCAGGATATCTCCTGCAAGATATCGAAAAGAACACAGTACCATTTGCCTGGAACTTTGACGATACAGAAAAAGAGCCAACTGTTTTGCCGGCAGCCTTTCCAAACCTCTTGGTCAATGGAGCTACAGGGATTTCAGCTGGTTACGCGACTGATATTCCGCCACACAACCTTGCAGAAGTCATCGATGCTGTGGTCTACATGATCGACCATCCATCTGCCAAAGTAGACAAACTCATGGAGTTTTTACCTGGACCTGATTTCCCAACTGGTGCCATTATCCAGGGACGGGATGAGATCAAGAAAGCCTATGAAACTGGTAAGGGCAGGGTGGTTGTCCGCTCTAAAACAGAGATCGAGCAACTCAAAGGCGGTAAGCAACAAATCGTTGTCACCGAGATTCCTTATGAGATCAACAAGGCAGTCTTGGTCAAGAAGATCGACGATGTTCGTGTTAGTAACAAGGTTGCCGGTATCGCAGAAGTCCGGGATGAGTCTGACCGAGATGGTCTTCGCATTGCGATTGAGTTGAAGAAAGATGCCAATGCAGATTTGATCTTGAACTACTTGTTCAAGTATACGGATTTGCAGGTCAACTACAACTTCAATATGGTGGCAATTGACAACTACACACCACGTCAGGTGGGGATTGTACCGATTCTCTCTAGCTACATTGCACACCGTCGGGATATCATTGTCGCTCGCTCGCGCTTTGATAAGGAAAAGGCAGAACGACGCCTCCATATCGTAGAGGGCTTGATCCGCGTCATTTCTATCCTTGATGAAGTCATTGCCTTGATCCGAGCTTCTGATAATAAGGCAGATGCTAAGGAAAACCTCAAGGTCAGCTACGATTTCACGGAAGAACAAGCTGAAGCTATCGTTACCTTGCAATTGTACCGCTTGACCAATACGGATATTGTCACCTTGGAAGAAGAGCATGCTAGTCTCAAGGAGCAAATCGCGACCTTGGCAGCCATCATTGGGGATGAACGGACTATGTTTAACCTTATGAAGAAGGAGTTGCGTGAAGTCAAGAAGCTCTTTGGGAATCAGCGTCGCAGTGAATTGCAAGACACTGCTAAGACGATTGAGATTGATACAGCCAGTCTCATTGTTGAAGAGGAAACCTTTGTCAGCGTAACCCGTGCTGGTTATATTAAACGGACCTCGCCTCGTTCTTTCAATGCCTCAACACTGGAAGAAGTCGGTAAGCGAGACGATGACGAGTTGATTTTTGTAGAGCCTGCTAAGACCACTCAGCATCTCTTACTCTTTACCAACTTGGGGAATGCCATTTATCGACCAATTCACGAATTGACAGATACCAAGTGGAAGGATATCGGAGAGCACCTCAGTCAGACCTTGACCAATTTTGAGCAAGAGGAAGAAATTCTCTTTGCGGAGATTGTGGATCAGTTTGAGGGAGTAACCTACTTTGCGGCAACTCAACAAGGACAAATCAAGCGTTTTGAACGAAAAGAATTGAGCCCATGGCGGACTTATCGTTCTAAATCGACTAAGTATGCTAAGCTAAAAGACCAAGACGACCGTATTGTAGCAGTAGCACCAGTTGTACTGGAAGATATCATGATCATTACTAAAAATGGTTATGGGTTGCGCTTCAATATTGAGGAGGTCCCCGTCGTAGGAGCCAAAGCAGCAGGGGTCAAAGCCATTAACCTCAAAGACGGAGATCAAGTTGCTGCCGCCTTTAAGTCAACGACTCCAAGCATGTACATTCTGACTCAACGAGGTAGTCTCAAACGGATGTTACAAGACGATATTCCTGTGACCAGTCGGGCTAAACGGGGACTACAGGTCTTGCGTGAGTTGAAAAATAAACCACACCGCGTCTTCAAGGCAGGTCCAGTCTTCACTGACCAGGGAGATTTTGATCTCTTTACGAGCCAAGATGAAGTGGCAGAACAAGATCAAATTCTTCAGATCACTTCTACAACAGGGCAGGTGACAGAAATTGATTTGACGCAATTAAGCATTTCTGAAAGAACAAGCAATGGATCCTTTGTCAACGATACCATTTCGGATCAAGAAGTTTTTTCAGCTACCATCAAATAAAAGAAAGCGTCGGTCCATTCTAGGACTGACTTTCTTTAAAAATAAATTTTCTGAAAATTGAAAATTTCGCTTGAAATTCTCATGAAATGGTGTACAATAGTGTACATAGATTGAGAAACTGAATCGACCTGCATCAGATCGACTAGGAATAGAAAGAATTAAAAGGAGCATTATCATGACAGTATCACTTGATTGGGAAAACCTTGGCTTTTCATATATGAAATTACCTTATCGCTATTTGGCATATTATCGCAATGGAGCTTGGGAAAAAGGGGAATTGACAGAAGATGCGACTTTGCATTTGTCCGAATCTTCTCCAAGTTTGCATTACGGTCAGCAAGCCTTTGAAGGGTTGAAAGCCTACCGTACAAAAGATGGAAGCGTCCAATTGTTCCGTCCAGATCAAAACGCTAAACGTTTGCAACGCACAGCAGATCGGTTGCTGATGCCTCAAGTACCTGTTGACATGTTTGTAGATGCTTGTAAGGCAGTGGTAAAAGCCAATGAAGAGTATGTTCCACCATATGGTACAGGAGCTACCCTTTACCTTCGTCCACTTTTGATTGGGGTTGGTGATATTATTGGTGTGCATCCAGCAGATGAGTATATCTTTACCATCTTTGCCATGCCTGTCGGTAACTATTTTAAAGGTGGTTTGGTCCCAACGAACTTCTTGATTCAAGATGAGTATGACCGTGCTGCACCACATGGTACAGGGGCTGCAAAAGTTGGTGGGAACTACGCAGCTAGTATGTTGCCAGGTAAGATTGCGCATGATCGTAACTTCTCTGACGTGATTTACCTCGATCCAGCGACTCACACCAAGATTGAAGAAGTTGGTTCTGCAAACTTCTTTGGTATCACTGCTAATAACGAATTTGTGACGCCATTGAGTCCGTCTATTTTGCCATCGATCACCAAGTACTCTTTGCTTTACTTGGCAGAACACCGTCTTGGTATGACACCAATTGAAGGGGATGTCTTTATTAATGAGCTGGATCGCTTTGTAGAAGCAGGAGCTTGTGGTACCGCAGCTGTCATCTCTCCGATCGGAGGTGTTCAACACGGTGATGACTTCCATGTCTTCTATTCTGAAACAGAAGTAGGTCCTATCACACGTAAGCTCTATGACGAGTTGACCGGTATCCAATTTGGCGATGTCGAAGCGCCAGAAGGATGGATTGTCAAAGTCGATTAAACCGAAAGCATCTGAGATAAAAGTGTCCAGGCTTCAATGAGAACGAGTCTTAACGAAGGACGTAGTAGCTAAAGTTTCTCTTCATTCGCTTTTAGGCTCAAAAGAGTGCCGAATGACCTTTTCGGGGGTGGGAGAAAGAAGGAATTTCTAACTAAATTCTTTCTGCCCACTCCCTTTTCTCTTGCGTCATCAAGAGAATTTTTGTAAAATAGAAAAAGTGAAAAGAGGGTTGAAATGAGTAAAAAAGATAAGAAAATTGAGATTCAAATCGTTGATAGTAAAGTAACCGTCGGAAAAGACACTTTTGATGGATTCACTTTGTCCATTGGCAAGAAAACGATTGGTGAAATTGCAGACATGGGTGGGCAATTTGCCATTATCAAAAATGGAAATGTGGATTCTCTTTACAAAAAACTTGAAAAAGCCGTTGAAATTTTGATAGAAAATTATAATTTGAATAAATAAGGGCTTGCAATCATAATAAATCAATGGTATAATAGATCCTGTTGATTTATATGGAGAGATAGCGAAGAGGCTAAACGCGGCGGACTGTAAATCCGCTCCTTCGGGTTCGGGGGTTCGAATCCCTCTCTCTCCATTTCATTCATGGGGTATAGCCAAGCGGTAAGGCAAGGGACTTTGACTCCCTCATGCGTTGGTTCGAATCCAGCTACCCCAGTTCTTAGGTAATATCAGATAAGTGATAAAATATCTATCCAGGTATTTTATTTCTTTATAGGATGAGTCGTTAAAGATTGTAGATGATCTCATTGCGAGTGCTTGCTTAGGAAAAATAATTATAAGTATGTCAAGTTTTAGAAAACTTGATTGTTGGAGGATTTTTTAGATGAATGAATTTGAAGATTTGCTAAACAGTGTTAGCCAAGTTGAACCAGGTGACGTTGTTACTGCTGAAGTATTGACAGTTGACGCGAACCAAGCTAACGTTGCAATCTCTGGAACTGGTGTCGAAGGTGTCTTGACTCTTCGCGAATTGACAAACGATCGTGATGCTGACATCAACGACTTGGTAAAACCAGGTGAAACACTTGAATTGCTTGTTCTTCGTCAAGTAGTTGGTAAAGATACTGATACAGTAACTTACCTTGTATCTAAAAAACGTTTGGAAGCTCGCAAAGCATGGGACAAATTGGTCGGACGTGAAGAAGAAGTTGTTACTGTTAAAGGAACTCGCGCTGTTAAGGGCGGACTTTCAGTAGAATTTGAAGGACTTCGTGGATTTATTCCAGCTTCAATGCTTGATACTCGTTTTGTACGTAACACTGAACGTTTCGTAGGTCAAGAATTTGATGCTAAAATCAAAGAAGTAGATCCAAAAGAAAACCGCTTTATCCTTTCACGTCGTGAAGTTGTTGAAGCTGAATCAGCTGCAGCACGCGCAGAAGTATTTGGTAAATTGAACGTTGGTGATGTCGTAACTGGTAAAGTTGCACGTATCACAAGCTTCGGTGCCTTCATTGACCTTGGTGGTGTTGATGGATTGGTTCACTTGACAGAATTATCACACGAACGCAACGTATCACCTAAATCAGTTGTAACTGTTGGTGAAGAAATCCAAGTGAAAGTTCTTGACTTGAACGAAGAAGAAGGTCGTGTATCACTTTCATTGAAAGCTACAACCCCTGGACCTTGGGATGGCGTTGAACAAAAATTGGCTGCTGGTGATGTTATCGAAGGAACTGTTAAACGTTTGACTGACTTCGGTGCATTCGTTGAGGTATTGCCAGGTATCGACGGACTTGTACACATCTCACAAATTTCACACAAACGTGTTGAAAATCCAAAAGATGTTCTTAAAGTTGGACAAGAAGTAACTGTTAAAGTTCTTGAAGTAAATGCTGCAGATGAACGTGTATCACTTTCTATCAAAGCTCTTGAAGAACGTCCAGCTCAAGAAGAAGGCGAAAAACAAGAAAAACGTCAATCTCGCCCACGTCGTCCAAAACAAGAAAAACGCGACTTTGATCTTCCAGAAACTCAAACTGGATTCTCAATGGCTGACTTGTTTGGCGATATCGAATTGTAATATTTAAAAGAGGCTGGGACAAAAGTCCTAGCCTCTCAATTATTTTTGGATTGTCGTGCAAGACGCAGTGGTTGAGTGGGCTCTACTACGCTGATTTCATCAGCTTTTACAGCCCTACTCAACTGTGCGGTGGTGGGACGACGAAATCGAATTCTAACGAATTACCGATTTCTGTCCCACTCTCTTTTTTACTTGTAAAATCTTTAAAAATTTGATATACTATAATAGTTGCCACCCTTAGTGTAATGGATATCACGTAAGATTCCGGTTCTTGAGATGGGGGTTCGATTCCCTCAGGGTGGATGATTCATAACGAGGCTCCTCGGAGTCTTTTTTGCTCTTTCTTGGAGGAACATGCAATGACAGTAAAATTAATCGCCCATACCTTGATTGAGAAAGACGGGAAGTATCTGCTTATCAAACGCTCGAAAATAAAGCGAGGTCTCCCTAATGTCTATCCATCTTATTGGGATATTCCAGGTGGAAGTGTAGAAGAGAATGAATTGCCCAGAGAGGCTGCTCTACGTGAGGCTATTGAGGAGGTTAATCAAAAGCTTCGGATTAATAAGATTATCCACGAAGATAGTCAATTTGATGCCAGCAAAGATACTGTCTTTACACGCCTAGTTTATGCTGGCGAGATTTTGGAAGAGCGTGATTTTATATTAGATCCAGAAGAGCATACAGACTTTAAATGGATTTCTTCTTTGAAAGACATAGAGAGCAATCTCGTTGTGCCTTATTTGCTTGAAATCCTTGCTGACAAATCCAAATAAAGCAGCTAAAAAACATCCCCTTTTAATAAGGAGATGTTTTTTTCTTAGTTTTTAGAAGCTTCTTGGAATTCAGGGTTTTTCCATGCTTCATCAATGATTGCTTGCAATTCATCAGCAGAAGCTTTCATTTTTTGTTGTTCTGCATCGTTCAATGGGATGTTCACTGGACGTACAATACCGTGTGCACCTACGATGGCAGGTTGACCGATAAAGACGTTGCTAACACCATATTGACCTTCTTGGAATACAGAAAGTGGAAGTACTGCATTTTCGTCATCAAGGATTGCTTTAGTGATACGAGCAAGGGCAACAGCGATACCGTAGTATGTAGCACCTTTTTTGTTGATGATAGTGTAAGCAGCATCACGAACACCTTCGAACAATTCGATCAATTCAGTTTCTTGAACGTTTTGAGTGTCTTTAAGGAATTCTTCAAGGTTTACACCAGCGATGTTAGCGTGTGACCATACAGCGAATTCTGAGTCCCCGTGTTCACCCATGATGTAGGCGTGTACTGAACGAGCATCAACGTCCAATTTTTCAGCAAGTGCTTGACGGAAACGAGCTGAGTCAAGAGAAGTACCAGAACCGATAACGCGTTCTTTAGGGAATCCTGAGAATTTCCATGTAGAGTATGTCAAAACGTCAACTGGGTTAGCAGCTACAAGGAAGATACCGTTGAATCCTGATTCAATAACTTGTGTTACGATTGACTTGTTAATGGCAAGGTTTTTACCAACAAGATCAAGGCGAGTTTCACCTGGTTTTTGAGGAGCACCTGCAGTAATTACAACAAGGTCAGCATCCGCACAGTCAGCGTACTCAGCCGCATAGATCTTCTTAGGTGAAGTGAAGGCAAGGGCGTGGCTAAGGTCAAGCGCATCTCCGACAGCTTTTTCGTGCAATTGAGGAATTTCGATAATTCCAAGCTCTTGTGCAATTCCTTGGTTGACAAGTGCAAATGCATAAGATGAACCTACGGCACCGTCACCGACAAGGATAACTTTTTTGTGTTGTTTAGTCAAATCCATGAGTCTAAACGTCTCCTTCATTTTTTTTTGAGATAGATTCTCATACGATTTCATTCTACCACTTTTGAAAGTCTTTGTCATCTGAAACAGTATGAATCCTTGATGTAAACGTTTTTACGTTTGTGTTCCTAAGAAGAAAAATAGGCTAAAATGTGTTATAATAGTATGGTGAATTAAGTAAAGAGAGGCATTTTTTGAATGCAGGATAAGAATCTAATTGATGTGAATTTAACATCAGAAATGAAGACGAGTTTTATCGATTATGCCATGAGTGTTATCGTTGCTCGTGCCCTCCCTGATGTTCGGGATGGTTTAAAACCCGTTCACCGTCGTATTTTGTACGGAATGAATGAATTGGGTGTTTCGCCAGATAAACCACATAAGAAGTCAGCCCGTATCACAGGGGATGTTATGGGTAAATACCACCCACACGGGGATTCCTCTATTTATGAAGCCATGGTTCGGATGGCGCAATGGTGGAGTTATCGCTACATGTTAGTGGACGGTCATGGAAACTTTGGTTCCATGGACGGTGATGGTGCCGCTGCACAACGGTATACCGAAGCCCGTATGAGTAGGATCGCTCTTGAAATGTTGCGGGATATTAACAAAAATACAGTTGATTTCACTGATAACTATGATGCCAGCGAGCGCGAACCTTTGGTCTTACCTGCACGTTTTCCTAATCTTCTTGTCAATGGTGCTACTGGGATTGCTGTTGGGATGGCCACAAATATTCCTCCACACAATCTGGGAGAAACCATTGACGCAGTGAAGCTGATGATGGATAATCCTGAGGTAACGACCCGTGAACTTATGGAAGTTCTTCCTGGTCCAGATTTTCCGACAGGTGCTTTGGTCATGGGGAAATCAGGTATCCACAAAGCCTATGAAACAGGAAAAGGCTCAATTGTTCTTCGTTCTCGTACAGAAATTGAAGTAACTAAGAGTGGCCGTGAACGGATTGTTGTCACTGAGTTCCCTTATATGGTCAATAAAACCAAGGTTCACGAGCACATCGTTCGCTTGGTGCAAGAAAAACGGATCGAAGGGATTACAGCTGTACGTGATGAATCAAACCGTGAAGGGGTTCGTTTTGTGATTGAGGTCCGCCGAGATGCTTCGGCTAACGTTATTTTGAACAACCTCTTTAAGATGACACAAATGCAAACCAATTTTGGATTCAATATGTTGGCGATCCAAAATGGAGTTCCAAAGATTCTTTCTCTTCGCCAAATTTTAGGTGCTTATATTGAGCACCAGAAAGAAGTGGTGACTCGACGGACCATCTTTGATAAAGAAAAAGCGGAAGCACGTGCCCATATCTTAGAAGGTTTGCTCATTGCCTTGGATCACATCGATGAAGTGATCCGGATCATCCGCAATAGCCAGACAGACGCTGAAGCACAAGCTGAATTGATGGCTAAATTCAAGCTCTCTGAACGTCAAAGTCAAGCCATTTTGGACATGCGTCTTCGTCGTTTGACTGGTTTGGAACGAGACAAGATCCAAAGTGAATACGATGATTTGGTTGCCCTGATTGCTGATTTGGCTGATATTTTGGCGAAACCAGAACGTGTGGCTACCATCATCAAGGAAGAACTGGAAGAAGTCAAACGCAAGTTTGGCGATGCTCGTCGAACTGAGTTGATGGTTGGAGAAGTCCTTTCTCTTGAAGATGAGGACTTGATTGAAGAAACAGATGTCTTGATCACCCTTTCTAACAAAGGCTACATCAAACGTTTGGACCAAGCGGAATTTACGGCTCAAAAACGTGGTGGACGTGGTGTTCAGGGAACTGGTGTCAAAGATGATGACTTTGTCCGTGAACTGGTCTCTACGAGCACCCATGATCATTTGCTCTTCTTTACCAATAAAGGGCGTGTCTATCGTCTGAAAGGTTATGAGATTCCAGAATATGGCCGGACAGCCAAAGGATTACCAATCGTCAACCTCTTAAAATTGGACGAAGGTGAATCGATTCAAACCATTATCAATGTGGAGCAAGATCGCAGTGACGAGGCTTATCTCTTCTTTACGACGCGACAAGGTTTGGTCAAGCGGACCAATGTAGCTGAATTTTCAAATATCCGTCAGAACGGTCTCAAAGCTCTGAATCTGCGCGATGAGGATGAATTGATCAATGTCTTCCTTACAGATGGCAATGCTGACGTCATTATCGGTACCAAGTATGGTTATTCTGTCCGCTTTAATGAGGCTGTAGTTCGGAATATGGGACGCTCTGCTACAGGTGTACGTGGTGTGAATCTCCGTGAAGGAGACAAGGTTGTTGGTGCTAGTGTCGTTACGGATCAAGATGAAGTATTGATCATCACTGAAAAAGGGTATGGTAAACGTACAATGGCTAGCGAATACCCAACCAAAGGCCGTGGCGGTAAAGGAATCAAGACAGCCAATATCACAGAGAAAAATGGTCCCTTAGCTGGTCTTTTAACTGTTAAAGGGGATGAAGATCTGATGATCATTACCGATACCGGAGTTATGATCCGGACAGGTGTGGCTAACATTTCTCAAACGGGTCGTTCAACTCAGGGTGTGAAAGTCATGAGACTGGATCAGGATGCGAAAATTGTGACCTTTACAACTGTCCAGCCTGATGAAAAAGATGAAGAAGTAGTGGAAGAAAACGAATAGATAAGGGGACAGCATGTCACGCAAAAGAAAAAAGAAAAAGAGTTTACGCAATACTCTTATCAACATCGTTGCAACACTTTTGATTATTCTCTCGCTTCTCTTGATTTTCAATGCTCCGATCCGAAATATGATTATGGTTTGGCATACCAACCAATACCAGGTTAGCAAGGTCGATAAAAAAACCATTGACAAGAATAAAGAAGTGAAGACGAGCTTTGATTTCCAACATGTCCAGTCACTCTCGACGGAAGCCGTCATCAATGCCTAATGGCAAGCTCAAAAGCTACCAGTAATTGGGGGGATTTCGATTCCTGAATTAAACATGAACCTTCCGATCTTTAAGGGGCTTGAAAATGTAGCCCTCTACTACGGAGCAGGGACCATGAAGGAAAACCAAGTCATGGGGCAAGGCAATTATTCTCTTGCTAGTCACCACGTGTTTGGTCTAACTGGAGCAAATGCCATGTTATTCTCACCATTAGAGAAAGCCAAGGCGGGTATGAAGATCTACATCACGGATAAAGAAAAAATCTATACTTATGTCATCTCGTCTGTTGAGACAGTGACTCCAGACCGTGTAGATGTCATTCAAGATCGTGAAGGTGTCAATGAGATCACCTTGGTGACTTGTGAGGATGCTGCAGCGACTTACCGTACGATTGTAAAAGGAAATTTGGAAACCTCTGTTGACTATGACAAGGCTCCAAAAGACATCCTGGATTCATTCAGCAAGTCTTATAATCAAATGCAACTTTAAGAAAATAAAGCCCGAGGCAGAGTGAACTGCACCCCAAAAGTTAGACAGAAAAAAATCTAACTTTTGGGGTGTTTTTATTATGAAATTAACTTATGAAGATAAAGTTCAGATCTATGAACATAAAAAACAAGGGCGAAGCTTCAAAGAGCTTTCAAATCAATTTGGGATAAACATTTCTAATCTTAAGTACATGATTAAATTGATTGATCGTTATGGAATAGAAATCGTCAAAAAAGGAAAGAATTGTTACTATTCTCCCGAACTAAAACAAGAAATCATTGATAAAGTTCTGCTTGAAAGTCGTTCACAAATAAAGGTATCTCTAGATTATGCTCTTCCAAGTGTTGGAATGTTGCATAATTGGATAGCACAATATAAGAAAAACGGGTATACTATTGTTGAGAAAACAAGAGGAAGGATACCTAAAATGGG
The DNA here is from genome assembly GCF_008727815.1 of Streptococcus sp. LPB0220. Lineage (NCBI taxonomy): Bacteria > Bacillati > Bacillota > Bacilli > Lactobacillales > Streptococcaceae > Streptococcus > Streptococcus sp. LPB0220. The sequence continues at coordinate 1,035,112 of NZ_CP044230.1, forward strand.
ACGTAAGCCAAAGAAGAAACCCGAAGAGATGACAGAACTAGAACGTCTTCAAGCAGAAAATGAGTACTTGAGAGCGGAGAATGCGGTTCTAAAAAAGTTGAGAGAACTCCGATTGAGGGACGAAAAAGAGCAAGAAGAAAAACGGAAATTGTCCGAGGATTGGTAACAGAGTTTGCTTTAGAGATTCTTCTAAAGATTATTAAGCTTGCCCGTTCAACTTATTATTATCATTTAAAACAGCTCGATCAAAGCGATAAGGATTATGATGTTAAAGTTGAAATTCAATCTATTTTTACTGAGCATAAAGGGAATTACGGCTATCGTCGAATGACTCTTGAATTGAGGAATCGTGGTTTTGTAGTGAATCATAAGAAGGTCCAACGTCTGATGAAGGTCCTTGGTTTAAGTGCTCGTATTCGTCGTAAACGGAAGTATTCTTCATACCAAGGAGAGATTGGTAAGAAAGCAGATAATCTTATTCAACGCCAATTTGAAGCAACCAAGCCAATGGAAAAGTGCTACACAGATGTGACCGAGTTTGCCATTCCAGCAAGCAATCAAAAACTTTATTTATCGCCAGTTTTAGATGGTTTTAATAGCGAAATTATCGCCTATAATCTTTCGACTTCACCGAATTTAGAACAAGTGAAAGCTATGTTAGACCAGGCCTTTACTGAGAATCATTACACAAATACAATTCTTCATAGTGATCAAGGATGGCAGTATCAACACCAGTATTATCATCGTTTTTTAGAGGATAAAGGAATTCAACCGTCCATGTCACGTAAAGGAAACAGCCCAGACAACGGCATGATGGAATCCTTCTTTGGCATTTTGAAATCGGAAATGTTTTATGGTTACGAGAATACATTTAAGTCACTTAACCAATTGGAACAAGCTATTGTAAACTATATTGACTATTACAACAACAAACGAATTAAGGTAAAACTAAAAGGACTTAGTCCTGTGCAATACAGGACTAAATCCTTAACTTAAATTATTTGTCTAACTTTTTGGGGTCAGTACAGAGATGCCGGGGCTTTTTTCTTTATAGTATGGCATGAAATAACTAAAGGATTCTTGTAAAATTGTAAGCGATTGGTAATATAATGTAAGGAATTTGTCATAATATTGAGGGAAAATAGGTATATAATAAGAGGAGAAAGAGTATGATAAGGAGGTAGAATAGTGACAAAAGAGCGAATTTATCATCTCTTGCATCATTTCTATAATCTCTTAATAAATGATTTTCCACGAAATGGATTAATTACGAAAGGAATCTACGAAGTAGAGCAAGTCTACCAAACCTTAGAAGCCATTCCTCAGAGTCAGGAGTACTTGATCCGCTGTGAAATTCAACAGTTTTTAAAGGAGCTTGAACAAGTTCAAACAGGTTATCAGATCCGCTTTAATAAAGATGAAGTCTTAGTGTTAGATGATTTGAAGCAAGAAATCGCCAGTAAATAATGAAAGGTCGTTATTTTCTCAATTTATTACGAATTAATAAGTGAGGAGGAAATTATGTACGACATATCATTTATTGAACCATCTTTGCTTCCTAGGGAGCGCTTAGTTTCTGAAGGGGTGGATAAGCTAAGTCATCAGGAATTGTTATCCATTCTCTTACGGACAGGTAACAAGCAAAAAAGCGTTTATGAGATTGCACAAGGTCTTTTGAGCTCGGTAAATAGTTTAAAGGAGTTAGGGCAATTAACCCTAGAGGAGCTACAGGAAATCTCTGGCATTGGGCGAGTGAAGGCCATCGAACTTCAGGCTGTTATTGAGTTTGGACGAAGGATTCATAAAGATGAACTAATGAGTTCCGAACAAATCATGAGTAGTCAGAAATTGGCCCATAAAATTCAACAGGAAATTGGCCATAAAAAGCAGGAGCACCTAGTTGCCCTTTATTTGAATACCCAAAATGAAATTATTCATCAACAGACGATCTTTATTGGAACAGTGAATCGAAGTATCGCGGAGCCGCGTGAAATCCTGCATTATGCACTGAAGCACATGGCAACCTCCATTATCTTGGCTCACAATCATCCATCTGGTGCTGTGTTCCCCAGTAAAAATGATGATGAAGTCACTCAGCGAGTCTTAGAGGCCTGTGAAGTAATGGGGTTGACCCTATTGGATCATTTGATTGTATCCGAAGAAAACTACTATAGTTATCGAGAAGAAACGGATTATTTGGTATAAAAAAGGTTGGAACCTTCTTGTTCCAACCTTTTTGTTGTTGAAGTATAAGTCTTTATTCTTCGTTTTTACGCATAAAATAAAGAAGTGTTTGCAATTCACTAGTAAGATCGACATATTGGACAACAACCTCTTTAGGAACTGTCAGATGGACTGGAGAAAAGCTTAGAATTCCTTTGACACCGGCATCTACTAAAAGACTAGCAACTTCCTGCGCTTTAATACTTGGGACAGTTAAAATTGCTGTTTGAATGCCTTCTTTTTTGAGATTCTCTTTGATCGTAGAAATCCCATAAATGGGGATCCCATCCTTACTTTTGGTATTAATCAGTTCATGATCATCTACATCAAAAGCCATGACAATTTTCATCTTATTGCGTTCATGGAAGCGATAGTTGAGGAGCGCACTTCCCATATTTCCGATCCCCACAATAGCGACATTGGTAATGGCATTGTCATTTAAGAGATCGGCAAAGAAGTTCATCAGTTTTTTTACGTCATAACCAAATCCACGTCTTCCTAATTCACCAAAATAAGAAAAATCTCGGCGAACGGTAGCAGAGTCAATCCCAATTGCATCAGCAATTTGCTTGGAATTGGCGCGCTCTATTTTTTCAGAGTTAAAGCGTTTAAAAATTCGGTAGTAGAGCGATAAGCGTTTTGCTGTTGCGCGTGGAATTGGAGTATTTTTATCATGTTTCACAATATCACAACCTTTCCCTCTTATTGTATAGGAAGATTGTGAAAAAATCAACTATCTAGAGTGTTTTTTCAAAAATATTTTTGTCTAAAGAAAAAGCTGATGGCGATGGAGAGTTCCATCATCATCAGCTTAGTTTTCAGCTTGCTCTACCTTTTTCAAAAAAGCATAGAGTCCATCGACTCGTCCTGTATAGGGGAGTTTTTCTCCCTTGTATTCAATGGATACGATTGAGTAAGAGTCAGGCAAGGTTACACAGCCTGAAAAAGCTAGGATGCAGGCTGCAAGGTTGGGATAAGTAGTTGTTCGTTCTACTTGGTAAGCGTCGATATAAGTTAGGGTTACCATATTAAACCTCTGTTTTGTTGAAAATTTCTCTTTCGACGAGACTATCCATTAAGAAATAGAATTTTTGTTGGATAATATCATTTTCTGGATTTTTAAAGATATTAACCAGGCGAAGCCCAGACTTGTCTGTAATATTGATCTTAAAACCTGTCAAATCTTTATTGAAAATGATTTTAAGTAGGAAGCCTTCGCCGCTATTTGGAACGGCTTCGAGCAAACGATTTAACTCGTAATTTCCAACTTTTGTAACAGCGAATGTATTGTCACGTAAGGTATATTTTTTTACATTTGGGTGTAGACTATAGGTATATTTGCAGTCTTTCAATGAAACACTTGTTTCAAAAGCCATATTGTTCTCCTATGATAAAATTTCTTTAAGCTTTGTGAGGAAGTCTTGGACCTCCTCTATGGTATTGAGTTCTGAAAAACTAATTCGAATGGATTCTTTTAGGCGTGAACTATCTTTTCCATAGAGCGCCTCAAGGACATGGCTGGGTTGAACTGTACCAGCGGTACAAGCAGAACCTGTAGAGACAGAAATTCCAGCAAGATCAAGTCGCATCAATAAGACATCATTTTGGACGCCTGGGAAGCCAAGATTCCAAACAAATGGAAGATGATCGTCACTAGCATTTACATAGTAATCGTATGTCCCTAAACCATTGACTAGTTCTTGGCCGAGTTTTTGAACCTGGTTGAAATTTTCTTCTTGACGAAGTGTAGCTTGCTGAAGCGCGGTTGCCATCCCGACAATAGAAATGAGATTTTCCGTACTGGCTCTCATCTTACTTTCCTGATCCCCACCATGTAAAAGATTATCAAAATCTGGGGAGGTTGCATAAAGGAAACCGACGCCCTTTGGTCCGTGGAATTTGTGGGCAGAAGCACTGAGAAAATCAATTCCCAACTCTTCGGGATAGACAGGGACCTTTCCGATTGCTTGGACCGCATCAACGTGAAAGGCAGCTGGATGATCTTTTAAGAATTCTCCGATTTCTTTAATCGGTAGAAGATCGCCTGTCTCGTTATTGGCAAACATGGTAGAGACAAGAATGGTATCCGGTCTAAGTGCAGCCTTGATATCACTAGCCTGAATGCGTCCATCTCTTGGTTGGACGATCGTAACTTCAAATCCGAAACGTTCTACAAGGTATTCGATGGGTTCGAGAACCGCATGGTGTTCCAAAGCGGTCGTAATGATGTGTTTGCCATCTGCTTGGTGTTTCAAGCAGTAGCCTTTTATAACGGTATTATTACTTTCTGATCCACCTGAAGTGAAGAAAATACGATTTGGAAGAGTATGGAGAGACTGAGCAATCTGCTCGCGAGATTCTCGGAGAAGTTTACTAGCCATCCGTCCATGAGCATGAAGGCTCGATGGATTTCCAAAAGTGGTCTTCATAGTTTCAGACATTTTATCAATGACTTCAGGTAGAAGGGGAGTTGTTGCGGCATTATCAAAATATATCACATTAAGACCTTATTTCTTGTGGTAGGCAAATAGAGGACTAACAGGTTTTCTTTCTTGAATGCGAACAATAGCTTCAGCGATCAGTTCGCTAGCTGTCAGATAGTTAATATTTTTTGGTGTTGGTCCATTTGGAGCAACAGAATCGGTTACTAAGATTTCTTTGATCGGAGCTTGGTCTAATAATTCAACAGCTCCTTTTACAAATAAACCATGGCTTGATACAGCATAAATTTCAGTAGCACCTTCGCGTTCGACGATTTTCGCAGCTTCTGAGAATGTCTTACCAGTATTGAGGATATCGTCAATCAAGATCGCTTTCTTATCTTTGACATCCCCGATAATATAGCCATAATCACGGTTTGCATCATCTTGCTCGTAATCAATGATCGCAATCGGTGCATCAAGATATTCAGCTAAACTACGAGCCCGTTTAACACCTGAGTTTTTAGGGCTGACGACTACAACATCAGGACCAGTTAGACCTTTGTTGATGTAGTGCTCTGCAAAAAGTGGAATGGTAAAGAGGTTATCTACGGCAATATCGAAGAAACCTTGAACTTGCACTGCATGGAGATCCAGTGTGACGACGCGATCCACCCCAGCTTTGACCAACATGTTTGCGACGAGTTTAGCAGTGATTGGTTCACGAGGAGCAGCAGTCCGGTCTTGGCGGGCATAACCGAAGTAAGGCATGACCACATTGACAGTATTTGCGCTGGCCCGTTGGCAAGCATCTACCATAATTAACAGTTCCATCAAATGATTGTTCACAGGGAAACTGGTTGATTGAATGATATAAATATCATATCCACGAACACTTTCCTCAATATTGACTTGGATTTCACCATCTGAGAATTGACGGGATGAAATTTTCCCAAGTGGAACCCCAGCATGATCCGCGATTTTTTGCGCAATCTCTGGATTTGAATTGAGAGAGAAGAGCTTCATATTTTTTTTATCTGACATGTGATTCCAACCTCATTTAGATTTTTGATCTTAGCACTATTTTAGCAAAAATTTGCGATAATTTCAGCTATTTTACAATCTTTCCGCCAATCTGGCGATTTTATTTTTTGCAGCTTTGTAGACGATTCCATGCTCTTTGATGAACTGATGGAAATTTTCTTCCTGCTCAGCAGTTTCGACCTCGATTTCTAATTCATAATCTTCAGTGTCTAAATAGAGACTGTGGTCTAGTGCCACCAATCCTGCAGCTGTTTCTTTTTCGAAGCGTTCTGTTGTTAGGCTTCCCCAGACAGCGAGTTGCTCAACAGGGATTTCTTTAGATATCAAGAGGTTTTTGATTTCCCCGTCAGGAAACTGTTGGTGTTGAAGGATCGCTTCGGTTTCTTCTGGGCTGAGGTCTTGATTGTACTCGAAATGGCCAACTGCTTCAGGGACCTTGAGAGTCAATTCAGCCTGATCTGTGAAAGTACGCACCCGCAAGGCCATTTTTTCCTTACGGATGAGCTGGTCGGGTGTATCGATATAGTGATTGGTTTGAACAACCAAATCTGTATCAGCAAAAAGTGGAAGAAGGGATTGGTATTCCTCCTTGTCTAGCAAGGTTTTGTATTCAATTTCTAAATGGTTCATTTTGTAGTCCTTTGCTTTTTTTCGAAAGCGATTCATGATATAATAAGAGATGTGTTTATTGTATACAAAAATGGTTCAGATTACAAGGTGGTAGGATGGCAATTGATTGGGAAAACTTCTTAGATCCGTATATCCAAGCAGTTGGGGAATTAAAAATCAAACTGCGTGGGATTCGTAAGCAATATCGTAAACAGCAAAAGCATTCTCCAATTGAGTTTGTCACAGGTCGGGTCAAGCCGATTGAGAGCATCCGTGAAAAGATGATCCGAAGAAATATTTCTGAAGAAAATTTGGCTCAGGATATGCAAGATATTGCTGGTCTTCGCATCATGGTCCAGTTCGTAGATGACGTCGAAGAGATCCTAGAGGTTCTGAGACAACGGCAGGATATGCGCGTGGTCCAAGAGCGAGACTACATCCGCCATAAGAAATCAAGTGGCTACCGGAGTTACCACGTCGTTGTCGAGTACCCGGTCGATACCATTGATGGAAATGAAACGATCTTAGCAGAGATTCAAATTCGGACCTTGTCCATGAATTTTTGGGCAACCATTGAACACTCGCTCAATTATAAATATAAAGGAGACTTTCCAGACGAGATCAAAAAACGCTTAGAGACGACAGCAAACCTGGCCTATCTCTTGGATGAAGAGATGGGGGCAATTCGGGATGCGATTCAGGAAGCTCAAGCCCTGTTTGATCCACTTCATCGTAAGTTAAATGATGGCGTTGGAAATAGTGATGACACAGATGAAGACTACAGGTAAAAAAGTATCCATTATTCGCAATCGCAAGCGTCAAAGTGAAGAGGTTTTTCAGCAGTTGCGCTACAAGCTTCGGAAAAATAATTTTATTTTGACGGAGAAGCACCCGGATATTGTGATTTCAATTGGTGGCGATGGGATGTTGCTATCAGCCTTTCACAAGTATGAACACCAGTTGGATCGGGTGCGATTTGTTGGCGTCCATACCGGACACTTAGGATTCTATACGGATTACTTAGACAGTGAAATCGATAAGCTGGTTGAGAACTTAAAATATGATACAGGCGCTAAGGTTTCCTACCCTATTTTGAATGTCAAGATTACTTTCGAAAATGGGGAAACCCGTACCATGAGAGCGTTGAACGAAGCAACGATTAAGAGAAGCGACCGGACCATGGTTGCTGATCTCACGATTAATGGAGTGGATTTTGAGCGCTTCAGAGGAGACGGGATTACCGTTTCGACTCCTACAGGAAGTACGGCTTACAACAAATCCTTGGGAGGAGCAGTCCTTCACCCAACTATTGAGGCGCTGCAGATTGCGGAGATCGCCAGTCTCAACAACCGCGTTTATCGTACCTTGGGTTCTTCTGTCATTGTCCCTAAAAAGGATAAGATCGAGATTACACCGACGCGTCCTGGCTTTCACATTATCTCTGTTGACAATTCAACCTATTCTTATCGCAATATTGCAAAGGTAGAATACCAGATTGACAACCATAAGATTAATTTTGTGGCAAGTTCCAGTCACACCAGCTTCTGGAATCGGGTCAAGGATGCCTTTATCGGAGATGATAGAGAATGAGATTTGAATTCACTGTCGATGAGCATGTCAAGATCAAGACCTTCCTGAAAAAGCACGAGGTTTCTAAGGGTCTCTTAGCAAAGATTAAGTTTCGTGGTGGCCAGATCCTTGTCAATGGACGTCCGGAGAATGCAATTTATTTGTTGGATATTGGGGATCGCTTGGTCATTGATATTCCAGCAGAAGAAGGTTTCGAAACCCTAAAGCCCATGGATCGGCCTTTGGATATTTTGTTTGAAGATGATCATTTTTTGGTCTTAAACAAACCCTTTGGGATTGCTTCTATTCCAAGTGCGATTCATTCCAATACCTTAGCCAATTTTGTAAAAGGCTATTATGTGAAACAGGGCTACGAGAACCAGCAGGTTCACATTGTCACTCGCCTGGACAAGGATACTAGTGGCGTCATGCTTTTTGCCAAACATGGCTATGCCCATGCCCGCTTGGATAAGCAATTGCAGTCTAAAACGATTCAGAAACGCTATTATGCCTTGGTCAAGGGATCTGGGAAGCTTGATCCTGTCGGAGAGATTATTGCTCCGATTGCGCGTGATGAAGATTCAATTATCACCCGAAAGGTAGCTAAAGGTGGCAAGTATGCTCATACAAGCTACCAGGTTGTTCAATCTTTTGGTGATATTCACCTAGTGGATATTCAGTTACACACAGGTCGAACCCATCAGATCCGCGTTCATTTTTCCCATATTGGTTTTCCGCTCTTGGGAGATGATCTCTATGGTGGAAGTTTAGAAGACGGCATTGAGCGCCAAGCCCTTCATTGTCATCGTCTATCCTATTATCATCCATTTCTAGAGGAAGAATTGGTCATAGAAAGTCCACTGCCTCCAGATTTCCAAGCTGTATTAACACAGCTTCAAATAAGTTATTAATTATTAAAAGGAGTAAAACTCATGGAAGTTTTCGAAAATCTCAAAGCCAACCTCGTTGGTAAGAATGCACGTATTGTATTACCAGAAGGTGAAGAACCTCGTATCCTCCAAGCGACAAAACGCATTGTGAACGAGACAGAAGTAACCCCTGTCTTGCTTGGTAATCCGGATAAAATTCGGATTTATCTTGAAATCGAAGGGATTTTGGATGGATATGAAGTCATCGATCCTCATTCTTATCCAGGTTTTGAAGAAATGGTAGCTTCCTTAGTAGAACGTCGTAAGGGCAAAATGACAGAAGAAGAAGCGCGTCAAGTCTTGAAAGATGACGTTAACTATTTTGGTGTCATGTTAGTGCACATGGGAATTGTTGATGGGATGGTATCTGGTGCGATTCACTCAACAGCCGCAACTGTTCGTCCGGCTCTTCAAATTATCAAAACTCGTCCAAATGTAAAACGGACTTCAGGGGCTTTCCTTATGGTTCGTGGATCTGAACGCTACTTGTTCGGCGACTGTGCCATCAACATCAATCCAGATGCTGAAGGATTAGCCGAAATTGCTATCAATTCAGCTATCACAGCCAAGATGTTTGGTATTGATCCAAAAATTGCTATGTTGAGCTATTCAACAAAAGGATCTGGTTTCGGTGATAGTGTTGATAAGGTTGTAGAAGCGACTAAGCTTGCCCATGAACTTCGTCCAGACCTTGAAATTGACGGGGAATTGCAATTTGACGCAGCCTTTGTCCCTGCAACTGCAGCCTTGAAGGCTCCAGGAAGCAAGGTAGCAGGTCAAGCCAATGTCTTTATCTTCCCTGGTATTGAAGCAGGTAACATTGGATACAAGATGGCAGAACGTCTTGGTGGCTTTGCGGCGGTAGGTCCAGTTTTGCAAGGGTTGAACAAACCTGTCAACGACCTTTCTCGTGGATGTAATGCAGATGACGTTTACAAATTAACCTTGATTACAGCAGCTCAAGCTGTAGAACAATAAGTAATGCATTTAGAGAGTGGGACAGAAATCGGTAATTCGTTAAAATTCGATTTCGTCGTCCCACCTCCGCACAGTTGAGTAGGGCTGTAAAAGCTGATGAAATCAGCGTAGTAGAGCCCACTCAACCACTGCGTCTTGCTCGACAATCCAAAAATAATTGAGAGGCTAGGACTTTTGTCCCAGCCTCTTTTTCTTTATAAAATCAGAATTTCTAAACTCTAACTCATTCTATGGTATACTAGGAATATGTTAGATGTAAAAGATTACGGGATTACCATGTGGGAGGAGGAAAAAATCGCCTCTTTCCGAGAAAAGTTATTAGCCTGGTATGATGCCCATAAACGGGATCTCCCCTGGAGAAGGACCCAGGATCCTTATAAAATTTGGATCTCAGAGATTATGCTCCAGCAGACACGTGTCGATACGGTGATTCCTTATTATGAGCTTTTTTTAGACTGGTTTCCGACGGTCGCTGATTTGGCTCAAGCTCCTGAAGAAAAACTCTTAAAAGCTTGGGAAGGCTTGGGATATTACTCACGTGTCCGCAACATGCAGAAGGCTGCCCAGCAGATCATGGAGGACCATGGGGGTGTTTTTCCATCAAGCTATGACGAAATCTCAAAACTCAAGGGAATTGGGCCTTATACAGTTGGTGCCATTGCTAGTATTGCCTTTGGATTACCAGAGCCAGCAGTGGATGGCAATGTCATGCGGGTTCTAGCCCGCTTGTTTGAGGTGGACTACGATATAGGAATCCCAACCAATCGTAAGATTTTTCAAGCTATGATGGAAGTCTTGATTGATCCAGACCGTCCTGGTGATTTTAATCAGGCTTTGATGGATTTGGGCTCAGATATTGAGTCCCCAGTCAATCCACGTCCGGAAGAGAGTCCTGTCAAGGAGTTTAGCGCGGCCTACCAACATGGGACTATGGATCGTTATCCCATTAAGGCTCCTAAGAAGAAACCACTACCTGTCTATCTCACAGCCTTTATTATCAAGGATAGTCAAGGACGCTATTTGCTGGAGAAAAATGAGCGAGAAGGGCTTTTATCGGGTTTCTGGCATTTCCCCTTGATCGAAGTGGATTGCCTGTCTGAGAACCTAGGCCAATTATCATTACTGGATAGTAAGGGGGAAGCAGAGAGCAACCCAGAAATTCTTTCTTTTGAACAGGACTATGACTTAGCCATTGATTGGCAGGACAGATCGTATCCTATCGTCCAGCATGTCTTTTCGCATCGCAAGTGGCAGGTTCAGATCCGATATGGTCTGGTAAAAGAAGGTGAAGAGTTAGCAAGTGAATCGACGGTTTGGTTAACACCAGAAGAATTTTCGGACTATCCTTTTGCTAAACCTCAGCAGAAGATTTGGACATCTTTTTCGGAAAATGAAAAATAGCTAGAGACTGATCTCTAGCTATTTTTTTATAAATGAGCGAATGCTTTGATTTCTTCTTCAGACATAGATGAGTCGCAACGAACAGTGACTTCGCCAGATTCGACATGTAAAAATCCTGGGACAGTTGGAATGCCGTAAGTTGAACGGAAGGCTTGTAATGCGTCTAGCTGACTTGGTTCTTCACTATTAATGAAGTAGATATGAGCTTTTGTTTCAGCTACGACAGTTGCCAACTTAGCAGCGAACTTCCGGCAGTAAGGACAAGTCTTGCGTCCGATAAAGAAGGTTGCTGTTTCTTTTTGATCGATCGCTTCTTGCGCACGCGCGACAGTTGTGACTTCAAGATCTTTAATATCTTCTAAAAATTGTTCCATGAGATTACCTCGCTTTCTTCTATGTCTAGTATGCCATATTTTCTATAAAATCGCTGGTATTTGCTACGAAAGAAAGAGAGAGTGGGACAGAAATCGGTTATTCGTTAGAATTCGATTTCGTCGTCCCACCTCCGCACAGTTGAGTGGGGCTGTAAAAGCTGATGAAATCAGCGTAGTAGAGCCCACTCAACCACTGCGTCTTGCTCAACAATCAAAAAATAATTGAGAGGCTAGGACTTTTGTCCCAGCCTCATGTTTTAGCCTACAAAAGCATTGATTTCTGCTTCGATATTAGCAATTTTTTCTTTAGCATCTGCTTCAGATTCACCAACTGTAGCGATGTAGAATTTGATTTTTGGTTCTGTACCTGAAGGACGAACGGCAAACCATGAATCATCAGCCAAGATGTATTTAAGAACGTTACTTGGAGGAGTTGTCAATTTTTCAACGCCGTCAGCAGTAGTAGCTGTTTGTTCCAAGAAGTCTTCTGTCTTAGCAATGTCTGTCTTGTTAAATTGTTTAGGAGCATTGCCACGGAATTTATCCATGATTTTCTTGATTTCAGCAGCCCCGTCAACACCTGAAAGGGTAACAGAGATTGTTTTTTCTGCGAAGTAGCCGTATTGTTTGTAGATTTCTTCGATACCATCTGCCAAAGTCATACCACGTGAGCGGTAGTAAGCTGCGATTTCAGCAACGATAAGAACGGCTTGGATAGCGTCTTTGTCACGTACGAATGGTTTGATCAGGTAACCGAAGCTTTCTTCGAAACCAAGCATGTAAGTATGGTTGTGTTGTGTTTCAAATTCATGGATTTTTTCACCGATAAATTTGAAACCAGTCAAGACGTTAAACATTGTTGCGCCGTAGCTTTCTGCAATCTTAGTCACCAACTCAGTTGATACGATGGATTTACAGAGGGCAGCATTGGCAGGAAGTGTACCAGCTGTTTTGTGAGCTTCAAGAATGTATTTAGCAATGATCGCTCCGATTTGGTTACCAGAAAGGTTTAGGTAAGAACCGTCTGGTTGGCGGATTTCAACACCAAGGCGGTCAGCATCTGGGTCAGTTGCAACCAATACATCAGCGTCTACTTTGCGACCAAGCTCTTCAGCAAGAGCAAAGGCAGCTTGGTTTTCAGGGTTTGGAGATTTAACAGTTGAGAAGTCAGCATCTGGAACAGCTTGAGCTTCAACAACTTGAACAGCTTCAAATCCAGCTTGGGCAAGAGCACGACGAGCCAACATTTCACCAGTACCATGAAGTGGAGTGTAGACAATCTTCATGTCACGACCGTATTCATTGATCAAGTCTTGGTTGATGTTAACGCCTTTCACTTCTTTCAAGTATTCAGCGTCGACATTTTCACCGATAACTTCGATGAGACCGCTAGCCTTGCTTTCTTCAAGGTCAGCCAATTTTACAGTGAAAGGATTTTCGATAGCACGGATGTAATCTGTCAATGCATCAGCATCTGCAGGTGGCATTTGTCCACCGTCTTCACCGTAAACCTTGTATCCGTTAAATGGAGCAGGGTTGTGGCTAGCTGTTACCATGATCCCAGCAAATGTGTGGAGATAACGAACAGCAAATGATAATTCAGGTGTTGGACGAAGGCTTTCAAATACATACGATTTGATACCGTGTGCAGCCAAAACTTGAGCAGATTCAAAAGCAAACTCAGGAGAGAAGTGACGGCTATCGTAAGCGATCGCAACTCCGCGTTTCTTCGCTTCCTCACCTTTTGAGTCGATCAATTGGGCCAAACCTTCAGTTGCTTGGCGAACAACGTAAATGTTAATGCGGTTAGTACCAGCACCAATCAATCCACGCATACCAGCTGTACCGAATTCAAGGTTGGTATAGAAGGCATCTTCTTTTGTTTTTTCATCCATTGCGACCAACTCATCACGAAGGTAAGCTGGTAATTCAGCAAAGTCGAGCCATTTTTGGTAGTTTTCTTGATAGGTCATGCAAGCGTCTCCTTTTTGCTTATAATTTAATCGCTTACATTATAGCAAATTTTTTCAGAAAATTCTAGCGATAATTGTAAATCTTTTCAAAAAAAATAGAGCTAATTCACCATCAAAAAAAGCCAAGATAAATTGGTCTTGGCTTGAAAGGTTATTTTAATTTTTCAAGAGATGGAACGACTGCACTGGTAATGAGTACTGTCGCAATGACTTCGATGAGAGAGTTGGTAGATACAATCAAGGCTAGGAAATGTTGAATCCCACCACCGAAGCTATTTCCAAAGAAGAAATAAATCCCACTTAGAACGAAAATAGTATTGGTCATAGAGCCGACAATTCCAGCGATCACAAGTCCTGTACGATTGCGAATCCAACGATAGACGAAGTAAGGGGTTACCCCGATGAGAATCCGAGGGACTATGGCAATGATAAGGGAGTAGAGATTCCCGTGAGGAACAAAGGGACTAAAGAGATAGCTGGCTGGTGTTATAATCAGGGTATTCATAGTGAGGCTAAAGAGTCCCATGAGGAGTCCTAAGATAGCTCCAATCCGTGGACCGTATATGATAGAGGCGATCACGACAGGAATATGAACCAAGGTTGGTTGAATTCCTGATGGAACAAATTGCAGAATGAAGGACGTCACAAAGTGAATGGTGATCATCACCGCAAAAAAGATGGCAATTCGTGAAATAGAAGATGATTTTCTCATAAACAATTCTCCTTAACAGTTTCTACAATAGTTTCTACAGGCGCTAGAGCTCCAGCACCTTTGTCCCCACAAGCAAGAACAGCATCACGAGGTTGGATAATCTGGTAACCATAGTCTTGTAAGAGTTTTAGATTTCGTTGGGTAGCGGGATGTTCTAGCATTTTTGTATTCATCGCAGGGGCCAGTAATTTTTTAGTTCTTTGAGGCAAGGCTAGAGCTGTGCTTGTGACCATATTATCTGCCAGTCCCATAGCCAATTTAGCAATGGTATTGGCACTGGCTGGCGCGACAAGAAAGAGGTCAGTTTCTTTCCCAATGTTGATGTGCTCGATCCGCTGTGGATCGTCTTCCATCATAACATCTAGCCCTACTTGATTTTTTGAAAGAACTTGCAAGGTTAAAGGGGTGATAAATTTTTGGGCTGAAGGAGTCATGAGGACCTTCACTTCAAAGCCCAATTTGGTTAGTTGGCTGGTAATATCAGCAGCCTTATAGGCGGAAATACTACCGGTAACCGCTAAAGTAATGTGTGTCATATGTTCCTTTTTATTTGATATAACGTAGGATAGCCTCTGCGATTTCTGTTTTCGTAGAAGCTTCTAGGACGTGATCATCTGTCACTAGATAGGCTTGATGCTGACCGTTCTGAATCTTGGTCAGATCATTGGCAATGATCATGCTGGCATGATTTTTAACCAGGCTTTCACGCGCTACCTGGATCAACTCTTCAGAAGAAACGTCGACTAATAGCTTAAAGCCGATCAGTTGAATAGCAGGGTTCCATTCTTTAACGAGCGAGATAATCTTCGGATTTTTCTTTAGAAAGAGTACTTGGTATTCTTCTTTGGAAGAGATTTTGGTTTCCTGATTTTCGCGATGTAGAAAGCTATGGAGATCCTGAGCTTTCTCAACTTCCTCAAGGCCTGTCATGTAAACAGGTGTATAGTCTGAAACAGCCATAGCGTGAATCAAAACCTGATGATGAGGGACTTCTGTTTTCATTTGTGCGACTAGTTCTTCGACATTCTGGATCAATAGAAGACGAAGCTGTGGGTGAGGATCAGGTTTAAGCGCGGTAGGCGTTGTGATCAAGGTCACCTGATGTCCCTTAGCAAGAACTGTTTCTGCAAGGATTTTCCCTAGGCTCCCGGTGGAATGATTGGTGATTGAACGAACACTATCAATGGCTTCGCTCGTCCCGCCTGATGTAATTAAAATATGCATATGCTTATTTTACACAAAAAAGATACGTAAGTAAAGTTCTGAAGCTATTAGGATTAGCTATGTGTAGCCATAAAATTTAGATAAAAAACGAACGTTCGATTCAAAAGGTGGGAAAACCATGTTATTTTCGCGAATTTTAGGTATAATAGATCTATCAAATATAAAGGAGTCCCTTATGAAAACAGATATCGAAATTGCTCAAAGCATTGAACTCCAACCGATTGTTGACGTTGTTAAGAAGATTGGTTTGGTTGACGATGATCTTGAATTGTATGGAAAATACAAGGCAAAATTGAGCTTTGATAAGATTCGTGAAGTTGAGAAAAATCCAGTAGGAAAACTTATCTTAGTCACTGCGATCAACCCAACTCCAGCTGGAGAAGGAAAATCAACCATTACCATTGGTCTAGCAGATGCTTTGAATAAAATCGGTAAAAAAACCATGATTGCTATTCGCGAACCTTCTTTAGGTCCGGTTATGGGGATTAAAGGTGGTGCTGCTGGTGGTGGCTATGCCCAAGTTCTACCGATGGAAGACATCAACCTTCATTTCACAGGGGATATGCATGCGATCACAACGGCTAATAACGCCCTCTCAGCATTGATTGATAATCATTTGCATCAAGGAAATGAGCTAGGTATTGACCAACGTCGGATTATCTGGAAACGGGTAGTGGACTTGAATGACCGCGCTCTTCGTCATGTCTCTGTCGGTCTTGGTGGTCCTTTAAATGGGATTCCGCGTGAAGACGGTTTTGATATTACCGTTGCTTCTGAGATCATGGCCATCCTTTGCCTGGCGACAGATATTGAAGATTTGAAACGTCGTTTGGCCAACATCGTGATTGGTTACCGTTATGATCGTAGCCCGGTTTATGTCCGTGATTTGGAAGTGGAAGGGGCTCTTGCCTTGATCCTCAAAGATGCGATCAAGCCAAACTTGGTTCAAACCATCTATGGAACACCTGCCTTTGTCCACGGTGGTCCATTTGCCAATATCGCCCATGGATGTAACTCTGTGTTAGCAACGACGACAGCTCTTCATTTAGCAGACTATACGATTACAGAAGCAGGTTTTGGGGCTGACCTTGGCGCTGAAAAATTCCTCGATATTAAAACTCCAAACTTGCCTACATCACCAGATGCGGTTGTGATCGTAGCAACTCTCCGTGCTCTTAAGATGAACGGTGGAGTGACCAAGGATGCTTTGACTGAAGAAAATGTAGAGGCTGTTCGTGCTGGTTTTGCCAACTTGAAACGTCACGTTGAAAATATCCGTAAGTTTGGCATTCCTGCAGTGGTTGCCATCAATGAATTTATCACTGATACAGAAGCAGAAATTGCTGCTTTGAAAGAATTGTGTGCTGAAATTGATGTTCCAGTTGAGCTTGCGAGTGTATGGGCGAATGGTGCGGACGGTGGAGTTGACCTTGCTGAAACCTTGGTTAAGACCATCGAAACAAGTTCAGCTAACTACACACGCTTGTATGATAACAACCTTTCTGTTGAAGAAAAAATTGAAAAGATTGTTACAGAGATTTACCGCGGTACGAAGGTGAATTTTGAGAAGAAAGCCAAGACACAAATTGCTCAAATCGTGAAAAATGGTTGGGATAAGTTGCCAATCTGTATGGCCAAAACACAATATAGCTTCTCTGATAATCCAAATGCCTTGGGAGCTCCTGAAAACTTTGAAATCACTATCCGTGAAGTGGTTCCAAAATTGGGAGCAGGCTTTATTGTCGCTTTGACTGGGGATGTCATGACCATGCCTGGTTTACCAAAACGTCCAGCTGCTTTGAATATGGATGTGGCTGCTGATGGAACAGCCATCGGTTTGTTCTAATAGCTAGATATCTAAAAACAACTTCTGTTCAAATGAGCAGAAGTTATTTTGGTCTTGTTAATCAATCACTATTCAGTAAGGAGTTGGTACCTGATTTTTCGATAGATTATGATGAGCTGTAGGGTCATGGGAATCCAGATAAGGGGTTCGCAGAGAATGACCCCCATGTAGCCGGTGTGAGGAATAATCCACAGAACGAAGAAAATTTTTCCAAACAATTCAATAAAACTGGATGTGAGTGGGGTTAATTTTTTACCCATTCCCTGTAGGGCATTTCTCAGGATGATGAGACTCGCCAAAATAGGATAAAAGCAAGAGCTGATCTGGAGATAAAGACTGGCATTTGCAATGAGATCAGGATTTGTCGAGCCGGAAATAAAGCTGGTTAAAGACGGACTTGTGAAGAATAGAAGAGCAGCAACCAAGACAGACCAAACCCAAGAAAGAAGGTTGGCAATGGTAACGCCTTTTTTGATCCGCTGGAATTGCTCTGCGCCAAAATTCTGCGAGATAAAGGTTGTGATACTTGAGACGATAGCTGTAATCGGTAAAACGGCAAAGGACATGATGCGACGGGCTGCGACCTGTGCACTGATAATGGTTGTTCCAAGCTGATTAATAGCGGATTGGAGGATAACTGTTCCAATCGAAACGATGGAAGTCATGAGACCCATGGCAAGGCCCTGACTTAGCAGATCCTTATTAAGCTCCTTGTCCCAAACAAAATCCTTGCGATGCGGGAGCAGAAAAGGGACCTTCTTACGAATATAGAGAAGACAAAGAAGGGCCGAAATACCCTGGGCAATAATGGTCGCAATTCCTGCGGATTGAACTCCGAGATGAAGTTGGGTAATAAAATATAGATCGAGAAGAATATTGAGAATGGCAGCGATAATCAGGAAGTAGAGTGCCGCTAAGCTATCGCCGACTGCTCTAAGAAGTCCGGCACAAAGATTATAGGCAAAGGTCACAGCCACACCATTAACAATAGTAGCGATATAGAGATAAGACTGAGACACAATGGCTGATGGGGTCCCTAAAAATTGGAGCAGGGGAAAAAGTCCGACAGCACCAATGAAGATCACAAAGAGACCGAGGATGCCACCAATAATAGCAGTTGCGGCGACTGATTTTCGTAATTGGTCTTCGTTTTTGGCTCCATAATTTCTCGCGATAATGATGCCCATCCCATTTCCAACACCGACAGCAAATCCAACGATCAAATCAAATATGGCAGAGGTTGCTCCAACGGCAGCCAATGATTTTTGACCTAAAAAACGCCCTACAATCATAACATCCGAGGTATTGTAGAGTTGTTGAAAGATATTGGACAAAAGAATAGGAAAGGCGAAACTCAAAAGAGCGGGTAAAATAGGACCATCTATGAGGTCCACACGTTGAATTCTTTTCATAGTGTCATTATACCAACTTCAGGAACTAGCGACAAGCGTCGATAGTTGAAGGCCCTTACATTTTTTGGTATAATCAGGGCAGAAAAGGAGGCTTTTATGAGCTTAACCAGCCAATTAATCACGGAAACGTTCCCAGATCTGGACAAGGTCGAGAGGCTGAATATCGAGGCATTTCCAGAAGAAGAGCGAGTTCCTTTGTCGGAATACCTGCGTTATACGGACAATGACGATGCTAATTTTTTTGCTTTTTATAACGAAGAAGAATTTGTAGGATTTGCTTTTTCTATCTATAATCAGAAAGTTTTTTATGTTAGCTTCTTTGCCATTATGCCCCACCTACGTAGCCACGGTTATGGTCAAGAAATCATTGAAAAATTGGTAGAATTTTACCAAAGAACCATGATTCTTGAAGTGGAACGTTTAGATGAAGAATGTGACAATCTAGAGCAACGTCAGTCTCGGATGGATTTCTATAAGCGTAATGGTTTTAAAACTGCTAATGCTTTTTTAGAATACGAAGGACTGAGCTTTGAAATTCTCTATCGGGGTGATCACTTTGACGAAGAGGCTTATCGCGATATTTTTCGTAAACTGCAGGAAGAAAATTATTTCGATTTCCGCATTAAATATAGACACTTTAGTGATCACTAGACAAGAAAGGGAGTGGGAAAGAACTCTGATTAGTTAAAAAGAGTTCGTATTCCCACCCCCGCACAGTTGATTAGGTCATCTTTGTAGCTTGAAAAGCGAACAAAGATGCCAATCAACCACTGCGTCATATAGTTACTTCTATCAAGCATAGAAGGCTGGACAGTTTTTGCCCAGCCTCTTTTAGTTTAGATATTTAATGAAGAACTCAATCAGTTTCATGATTTGTGTAAAGAACCAAGGCAGAAATAGAAGAGCTAGGAAGGTAACATGCCGTTTCCAATAAAGTGAAACCAAGCCAACGGTTTCTCGAATCCAAGCGGATGGGAGATAGTAAAAAGCTGTTCTTGAACCGATACTTCGACCAGGTATTTTAAATCGTCTCATAAAGACACCTGCACGGAGCGCGTGAAAAGAATTGGTTACCACAAGGACTCTCTTACCAAGACCCTCTTCTTCAAGGATACGCTTGCTAAAGGTCAGGTTTTCAAAAGTAGTACGAGAGCGATTCTCGATGAGAATGGCGTCTTCTGGAACCCCGTGTTCTATCAAGTATCCGGCCATAGCTTCCGCCTCAGCGATCAGCTCATCTGACCCTTGACCACCAGAAACAATCAGCTTTGGTCGTCTCTCAAACTTCTCATAGATGGCCTTTCCCTTCTCAAGACGCTGGGCCAAGAGTGGGGGAACCTTGTCTCCAATCAAACCTGAACCAAGGATGATGATGGCGTCTGGCTCTTTGCGAATTGGAAAGAGATTGCAAAAAGTTCCATAGGATACATAAGAGAGGTAGAGAAAGGTCATGTAAAACAGGGCAAAGTCAGTCAGATAAATGAGGATGTCATTCCCTGGGAAATAGGGTAGAAAATGTAGTGCCAAAGCTCCGATAATAAACAGTCCATAAAGCAGAGAGAGGAGGTTGGCCAGTCTTTTTCCTTCAAAAAGCATCATTTGACGGCCGTTAAAAAGGAGAAAGATAGATGAGAAAATAATGCTGAGAAAAACGAGGATGGAAATCACAACAAAGACAATCATTGCAATTTGTTGATTAAACCATAGCTCAGTTCGAACGACTAGTAGAAATGCAGAAATCAGTAGAAGAAGCCCCAGGTTTATCGAAAAGAGATAAGCATTGAAAAGCCTTCTGCGATCACTCATAAAGAACAATAAAAAAATAAGAACTGGAAATAACCAGAATAGATATAGATACATGTTTTGCCCCTCGTAAAATCTTACATCCATTGTACCATAATGACTGATAGAAATAGCGGATTGTTCATGCAAATAAGTTGCATTCTTCAAATGAATTTGATAAAGTTAAGATTATCGTTTTTTTAAGGAGATCGTATGTTACGAAAGGGTTCCCTGACAGGTTTATTACTGTTTGGTATTTTTTTTGGTGCTGGAAACCTGATTTTCCCACCGGCTCTTGGTGCTTTATCGGGTAATCAATTTTGGCCAGCTATTGCTGGGTTTGTCCTTTCAGGCGTGGGAATTGCCATTGTGACCTTGATTATCGGGACACTCAATCCTAAAGGTTATATTGATGAGATTTCTCGTAAGATTTCACCTGTTTTCGCGATTGTATACTTAGTTGCGCTGTATCTTTCGATTGGTCCTTTCTTTGCCATTCCAAGAACGGCGACGGTATCTTTCGAAGTGGGGATAGCCCCCTTATTAGGTGGAATGAATGCCAGTTTAGCACTTTTCATTTTTACCCTGGTCTACTTTTTGCTAGCCTTTCTGATTGCTTTGAATCCATCTAAGATTCTAGATCGGATTGGTCGTATATTGACCCCGATCTTTGCGATTCTCATTTTGATCTTGGTCGTTCTTGGGGCTCTGAAATACAGTGGACATGCTCCAATGGTGGCCACAAAAGCCTATCAGGCATCTGCCTTTGGGCAAGGATTTTTAGAGGGGTACAATACCTTGGATGCCTTGGCATCTGTTGCCTTTAGTGTAATCGCGGTGACTACCTTGAATCAACTTGGATTTTCAAGTAAGAAAGAATATATCAAGACCATTTGGATGGTTGGGATTGTCGTAGCACTTGGTTTTAGTGTGCTGTATATCGGTTTAGGATATTTGGGGAATCATTTTCCAATTCCGGCTTCTGTTATGGCATCTGATACCAATAAAGGGGTGTATGTATTATCAGAAGCGACCAAAGCGATCTTTGGTCCGACTGCTCAGATTTTCCTAGCAGGAATGGTGACGGTAACTTGCTTTACCACAACAGCTGGTTTGATCGTCTCTACCAGTGAATTCTTCCATAGCACCTTCCCTAAGGTTTCTTACAAGGTCTATGCAAGTGTCTTCACTTTGATTGGTTTTGCGATTGCAAACCTTGGCTTGAATGCCATTATTGCTTTCTCATTGCCAGTCTTGATGATTCTTTACCCAATCACCATTACCATTGTATTGATTGTGATAGTGAATAAATTTGTGGCTCTTTCAAAACCAGGAATGCAACTGACTATTTTCTTGGCCAGCTTGGTTTCTCTTGCAAGTGTTCTGGCAAGTACCTTTAAAATTTCACTAGTAGAAAAGGGGATTGCCTTGCTTCCATTTGCGGCTCAATCTCTTCCATGGTTAGTGCCGGTAGTCATCGGGATTCTTTTATCGCTCGTATTACCAAATAAACAAACGGCAGAAGAATAAGTTATATTAAAAACTCTAAAGTTTTGTGCTTTAGGGTTTTTCTTTCGAAACTAGTATCTAAATCCAAACTTTAGTAAAAAAACGTAGCAGAAATTTTTATTTTTTGTCAGTCAATGTTATACTGAATGTAGCATATCAATATACGGAGTGAACTATGAATCCAATCATTTTTTCATTGACAGTTTTTCTTGCGGGTATTCTGTCTTTCTTTTCTCCCTGTGTCTTTCCTTTGCTACCTGTTTATATTGGAATCTTGCTAGGAAGTGATCAGGAAAAGGCTATCCAATTGTTCGGGAAAAAAATTCGCTGGCATGGCTTGCTGAAAACCCTATGTTTTATTGCTGGTATTTCTGTTATTTTCCTCCTCATTGGTTTTGGAGCGGGCTTGCTTGGAAAGATCATGTACACCAATTGGTTCCGTTATCTGATGGGAGCCCTCATCATTATCCTTGGTCTTCATCAGATGGAAGTCTTTCACTTTCATTTCCTTGAGAAGCAAAAAACAATGGATTTTGGAGCCAACAAACAGAAGAATGAGTTGTTTTCAGCTTTTCTCCTTGGTCTTGGCTTTAGTTTTGGTTGGACGCCTTGTATCGGCCCTGTATTGGGATCAGTTCTTGCTCTAGCAGCATCGGATGGGCAAGATGCTCTTATGGGAGCTATTTATCTCCTTGTTTATACCTTGGGAATGGCTCTTCCGTTTTTACTGTTGGCCTTAGCATCTAGTCTGGTCCTACCTTACTTTAATCGTCTCAAACCCCATTTGTTGTTGCTGAAGAAAATCGGCGGAGCCATCATTATTCTGATGGGAATTCTCTTACTTTTGGGACAATTGAACAGTTTGTCATCTATCTTTTCATAAAATAATCCGGAGGTTTAACGCATGATGAAAGGTATTAAATACGCTTGTTTCTCAGTTCTCTCTTTAGCTTTGCTGTCAGCTTGTTCCATGAATCAATCCAGTGAGAGTAGTATGGACAATCAGCCAACAATGAATACAACAACGAATAAGAATGCTTTGGTAGGAAAAGACGCTAGTGACTTTGAACTAAAAGATATGAAGGGGAATACGGTTAAACTTTCAGACTACAAAGGGAAGAAGGTTTATTTGAAATTTTGGGCAACCTGGTGTGGCCCTTGCCGGCAAAGTATGCCTGAACTAGAGAAACTGGTCAAGGATACGGATAGAGACTTTGAAATTCTGACCATTATGGCACCAGGACTCCAAGGTGAAAAAACAGAAGAAGAATTCGTTAAATGGTTTGATCAACAAGATTACAAGTCCGTACCGGTCTTGTACAATCCAGATGGTTCTGCATTTGCAGATTATCAGGTTCGCTCTATTCCTACAGAAGTCTTTATAGACAGTCATGGGAAAATTGGACATGTCCAATTAGGGGCTATTTCAAACGAAGATGCTAAGAAGATCATCAAGGAGTTACAATAAAAAAATGAAGCACGAAGCTTCATTTTTTCTAGTTTCTTAGTTGCTTGCACCAGAAGTGGCATCGGCATCTCCGTGCCCTCCGTCACCATGTCCTCCAGCATCAGAAGCACCAGAAGTTGCATCTGCACTACCGTGTCCACCAGCAGGAGCAAATGGACCGCTTCCGCCAACTAGACGTTGACCTGTTGTTTGCAGGTACCAGTCCAACCATGGTTTGAAGTTGAAGACAATCTCATTGATACCAGCGTAAGAACCATCTTCATAGTACATAGCTTGGTAGTTGTGAGTGTTGATCACGCCTTCAGGAGATCCTGGAACAATGGTCCGAACATAGTCTTGGTTACCGTTACGAAGGGTACCAATCACCCATTCCACGTTTTTCATACGTGCTGGTGGTAGGGAGCCGTGAACGGTTGACATCCGGCTTCCTGATTGAGGTGGCACGCGTTTAGCAAACATGGTATCTGGATCTTGATGGGCATTGTTGTAGTAGAGGAATTGGTTGTTATCATCGGCATAAGTCAATTCAAATGGCATAGCCTTTAAGAACATATCAATTTGGTTAACAGTTAGGATACCGTGGTCGAGTTTGACATAGGTATCGCCAGAAACGGCACCAGTGATTTCAGCTACTTTTTCTACCCAATCTGGATCGTCAGGATCGACTTCAGTAACAGTTGTAGCGATTGGATGATTACAATCCAAGTCTTCTGGTTCAATTGGTTTTGGTTTTTTCAATTTCGATACAACCTCAACGTATTTCATAAAATTATCCAAGCAGGTTTCAAGGAATTTGACGGTTCCCTCGTTGATGATATTGCCGTTTTCGTCAAAAGCTTCTTTTGCTTTTCCAAGAAGGAATTCATTTCCTGGAAGGGTATAAGCATTGACACCTGGGGCATCTAGGATCTTACGGAGGTGAACTTGTGCACGTGAAGTCCCTTGATCGTAGTAAGAAGCACCGACGATCATGACTGGTTTGTTTTCAAATGGATGCACCTCGAAAGATAGCCATTCAAGAACAGACTTGAGAGCAGCAGAGATTGTATGGTTGTGCTCTGGAGTGGCAATGATAACACCATCTGCACGAGTGATTTTGTTATATAAGAGACGTAATTGGAAACTTTCGTCCCATTTTTCATCTTGGTTAAACATTGGAACTTCGTCGATTTCAAGAACTTCCAATTCAAATTTGATTTTAAATTGGCGGCGAATGAATTCCAAAAGTTTACGGTTATATGATTGATCGTAGTTCGATCCTACAAGTCCAACAAATTTCATTCTTTTCTGTCTCCTATCTTACAAGTTTTCCCAGTCAAATTCTTCAGCATCTTTGCGAAGTAATTCTTGGGCGCTGCGCAATTTGTCTGTGATTTTTACAAACACACGGAAATCATTGAAGACGGCATCTAATTTTTGAATGACATCTAAATCCACCAAGTCTCCATTTTGATCAAAGGCTTGCAATGAATGGGAGAGCAAGAATTCATCTGGCAAGACATTCGCTTTGATTTCTGGAGCATTTAAGATTTGGCGAAGTTGGAGTTGGGCGCGTGAAGATCCCAACGTACCGTATGAAGCCCCAGTAATCATGACCGGTTTGTTTAACAATGGGAAGACTCCGTATGACAGCCAAGCGAGTGCACTCATCAAGACTGCTGGAATAGAGTGGTCGTATTCTGGAGTCCCAATAATCACCCCATCAGCTTCTTCAATTTTGGCAACAATCTCTAAGACAGCTTCAGGCACTTGTTTGTCGGCTGGTTTGTTAAAGACAGGGATATCTTTAATTTCGACCAATTCGATCTCAGCCTTGTCAGCAAAATGTTTTTGCATGTATTGAAGCAGTTGACGGTTTGTAGAACGTTTGGAGTTAGTCCCCACAATCGCAATAAGTTTTATCATGGAAAATTCCTTTCTGATAGGAGAATTATAAATAAGATTGAAGCCCACTTGTATAGGCAATCTTGCCTGATTGAGAAACCAATAAGGTATCTATACCAGGAAGTGATTCAACAGTGTTGAGGATAGAAGCAGGAGATTCCCCGAACAAGCGGGTAGTCCATATCTCCCCGTCTACGGATCGATCAGATATGATGGTGATACTAGCTAAGTCTGTCTCGACCGGATAGCCCGTCGCGCTATCAAAGATGTGGTGAAACGACTGGCCGTCAACTTCTAAATGACGCTCGTAGATGCCAGAGGTGACAATAGATTTATCCTTGACAGAGAGGACCAGTAGGTGCTGACCCCTTTTTTCGACTGGATTTTGAATGCCAATCCGCCAAGGCTGTTGTTTGATAGGGTGTTGACCGACAGTGAGGATATTTCCTCCAAGATCGATTAAGGCATCTGTTACTCCCTGACTCTTTAAAAAGGTTGCAATACAGTCTGCACTATAGCCCTTGGCCAAAGCTCCTAAATCAATCTTCATTCCAGGACGCGTCAGAAAGACTGTATGGTTTTCTGGGTCGAGCTGGATTTGGTTAGGATCGATCTTGGCCAGGGCTTGATCAATTTCCCCTTGCTGGGGACGTCTAGCATCTGAAAATCCAATTCGCCAGGTCTGTACAAGAGGACCAATGGCGATGTTTAAATGGCTGTCTTGAGCTTGACTATGCAAGGTACCTAATGCAATCAGTTCAAAAAGATCTGGATGAACTTGGACAGGAGCAATACCAGCTTGGTGATTGACCTCCATGAGTTCAGAACTTGCATCATTAGCACTGAAGCGATGTTCGTAGGAGCGAAGAAGTTCAAAGCAGCGGGCTAAGAGTTCATTCGCTTGTGGGTGACAGATCGAAACAGTGATGGTCGTACCCATCAAACGTTCGGATCGACTACTTAGGTCCACTAAAAATCTATCCTTTCCTATTTTCACTCACTTACAGTATATCAAAAAGATATCGTTTTCACAATCCTTTCGAGCATATTGTTTGACATTTTTTGAAACATGTGAAGTGTGATTTTCTGGAAAATTGAAAAAAATATCACAAATTCTGAGCAAAATAATTGTAACCGATATCATTTTTGCGATATACTCAAGAAGTAAATTAAATTAAAGGTAGGATTTATTCTATGAGTAAAATCGTTGTTGTAGGGGCTAACCATGCCGGAACAGCTTGTATCAACACTATGTTAGATAATTTCGGAAATGAAAATGAAATTGTAGTTTTTGACCAAAACTCAAACATTTCATTCCTTGGATGTGGGATGGCGCTTTGGATCGGTGAGCAAATCGATGGTCCTGAAGGTCTTTTCTACTCTGACAAAGAAAAATTGGAAGCAAAAGGTGCAAAAGTCTACATGAATTCACCTGTTCTTTCAATTGACTATGACAACAAAGTGGTGACTGCAGAAGTTGATGGAAAAGAACACAAAGAATCTTACGAAAAATTGATCTTTGCGACTGGATCAACACCAATCATTCCTCCAATTAAAGGAGTTGAAATCGTACCTGGTAACCGCGAATTCAAAGCAACACTTGAAAATCTTCAATTCGTTAAATTGTACCAAAATGCTGAAGAAGTCATCGAAAAATTGAAAGACAACAGCAAACACTTGAACCGTATCGCCGTAGTTGGTGGTGGTTACATCGGTGTTGAACTTGCTGAAGCTTTCGAACGTCTTGGTAAAGATGTTGTCTTGGTGGATATCGTGGACACTGTCTTGAATGGTTACTACGACAAAGACTTCACTGACATCATGGCGAAAAACTTGGAAGACCACAACATCCGTTTGGCACTTGGACAAACAGTTCAAGCGGTTGAAGGAGATGGTAAGGTGGAACGCCTTGTAACCGATAAAGAAACCTTCGATGTAGATATGGTTATCTTGGCTGTTGGTTTCCGTCCTAATACAGCTCTTGCTGATGGTAAGATCGAACTCTTCCGCAACGGTGCTTTCCTTGTTGATAAGAAACAAGAAACTTCACTTCCAGGTGTCTACGCAGTTGGTGACTGTGCGACTATCTTCGATAACGCTCGTAACGAAATGAGCTACATTGCTCTTGCATCTAATGCGGTTCGTTCAGGTATTGTCGGTGCCTACAATGCGACTGGTCATGAATTAGAAGGAATCGGTGTTCAAGGTTCTAACGGTATCTCTATCTACGGCCTTCACATGGTTTCAACTGGTTTGACGCTTGAAAAAGCGAAAGCTGCAGGCTTCAATGCCACTGAAACTGGCTTTAACGACCTTCAAAAACCTGAATTTATCAAACACGATAACTATGAAGTTGGTATCAAGATCGTCTATGATAAAGATACTCGTCAAATCCTTGGAGCTCAAATGGTATCACGTGATAGCGCCATCTCAATGGCTATCCACATGTTCTCACTTGCGATTCAAGAACACGTGACGATTGATAAATTGGCCTTGACAGACTTGTTCTTCTTGCCACACTTCAACAAACCATACAACTACATCACAATGGCAGCTTTAACTGCTGAATAATAGCTAAAGTTCTATTAAAAACTTTCCTTAGGTGAGTACGGACGTCAGCGAACTTCTTCGAAGTTCCAAGACTAATTATTGAGCCTAAGGTCTCAATAATTCCGAGTGCCTGAAACTGTATTGTTTCAGGCACTTTTCTCACAGCGGAAAGTTTTGACTTTTCTTTATTCGTTCCATAATAAATAGAACATATTTATATTTCTTTTTTGAATTTCTTAACTTATTTTACTTGATAAAATGGTTTGTCTACATTCTAAACAAAACTAACAAGGGTGGTTTTGTTTTTTTCTGTCTTTACATGTATTCAGAGGCAGTGAAATAAGGTATAATGAATAGGATAAGAGTTTGAAGGAGTTAGGGAATGTCTGCAAAAGAAGAAGCCTTTAAAAATGAATTTCAATTTGCATCTAGTTCAATTGTGGCCCATATTGTCAGAGGTGTTCTGGTTGGGATCGTTGTGGGCTGCATCGTCTCAAGTTTTCGCTTTTTGATCGAACATATTTTTCATTTCGTTCAAGGTGTTTACAAGGAGATGTCTGGTCAACCACTCTATTTGCTGGCGATGCTGTTGGGGTATGGGGTGATCGTACTGCTTGCTGGTCGCCTCATTCGCACCAATCGGGATATCAAGGGATCAGGAATTCCGCAAGTCGAAGCGGAGCTTAAGGGCCTCTTGGCGGTGAGCTGGTGGGATACCTTGTGGAAGAAGTATATTCTAGGTGTCTTGGCCATCGGAAGTGGCTTGATGCTTGGTCGTGAAGGTCCTAGTATTCAATTAGGGGCAATGGGTGGAAAAGGAGTGGCCCATCATTTGAAGGTCAGCCCGGTTGAGGAGCGGTCTTTAATTGCAAGTGGGGCTGCTGCTGGTCTTGCAGCTGCCTTTAATGCACCTATAGCGGGGCTCTTATTTGTTGTTGAAGAGGTCTACCATCATTTTTCACGTTTCTTTTGGATTTCGACCTTGGCTGCTAGTTTGACTGCTAATTTCATTTCACTCAATGTCTTTGGTCAAACACCAGTGCTTCATATGCCTCAAAATATTCCACCACTCCATCTGTCTCAGTACTGGATTTATCTTTTTCTTGGAGTCTTTTTAGGGGCAGCAGGGTATGTCTACGAAATAGTGGTCCTTAATATCGGTCGACTCTATCGTTTGCTAGAGAAGATTTTCCATGTTCCTTCTCATTATTCTTCTTTATTTGCCTTTGTCTTGATTCTTCCAATCGGCTATTTTCTTCCTCAAATTCTTGGTGGTGGGAACCAATTAGTCTTGGATTTAGCTCGAGTACCGTATACAGTGCTGACCATCCTTCTTTATTTTGCGATCCGTTTCATCTGGAGTATGTTGAGCTATGGTAGTGGCTTACCAGGTGGCATCTTCCTGCCCATACTAGCATTAGGATCACTTTTAGGGGCCATCGTTGGAACCTTCCTCCAAAACATTGGCTTTATCTCTCAAAATCAGCTGCCTCTTTTCATCATTTTAGGAATGAGTGGGTATTTTGGAGCTATTTCAAAAGCACCTTTAACAGCGATGATCTTGGTAACAGAGATGGTCGGTGATATTCGCAGTTTAATGCCCCTAGGTATGGTGACCTTGCTGGCTTATATGATCATGGATCTCTTCCATGGAGCGCCAGTCTATGAAGCCATGCTCGAGCAATTGTTGCCGGATAAGGCGCAAGAAGAAGGAGAGTTGACTTTAATTGAGATCCCTGTATCAGAAAAGATTGCAGGTAAGCAAGTTCATGAACTGCACCTCCCTCAAGATATCTTGATCACCACGCAAATGCGAAGCGGTAAGAGCTATACGGTCAATGGCGCGACTCGCTTGTATCTAGGGGATAGCATCTTTGTGGTGGTTAAAGAATCCGAAATCGGACGGGTCAAAGATATTCTTTTGTAAAAGACAGATTTTTAGAAAAGTTTTTCTATTATTAAATTTTCAGACAATTATTGAAAAATGAGAAAATATCTGGTAAAATAAGGGCAAGAACAAATGAGGAGAGGTCTTTCATGAAAAAATATAGTCTACTCTTATTGAGTGTTGCTCTTTTAGCAGGGTGTGCAAATTCTACTAGCAAACAGTCGAGTCAAAAGACGCAAACCAGCTCAACGGTGCACTTGTCAAAGGCTGACCAGAAGACCTTGGACAATGCGACAGCTGAATACAAAGACTTTGTTGAAATGCAAATTGACCAATTGCTCAAGGATACAGAAGGATTCCGAGCTACCCTAAAAGACGGGAATTTGGAAGAAGCCAAAAAGCAATACCCCTTGATCCGTATGGCCTATGAACGTTCCGAACCGATCGCTGAAACTTTCGGAGAATCGGATGTCAAGATCGACTACCGCTTGGTGGATTATGTGGATGAAAATAAATCAGAAGATGGCTGGTCAGGTTTCCACCGGATTGAGCGTATCCTTTGGGAAAACAATACTACAGATGGAACAGACAAATATGCTGACCAACTGGTGAACGATATCAAGGAGTTGAAAGCTAAAATTGCTACAGTAGAAGTCACACCGGATATCATGTTGACCGGAGCTGTCGATTTGCTCAACGAAGTGGCAACGCAAAAGATTACGGGTGAAGAAGAAGTCTTCTCTCATACAGATCTTTACGACTTCCGCGCCAATATTGAAGGGGCTGAAAAGATCTTCTCTCTCTTTAAACCCCTGATTGAGAAAAAAGATGCCAAATTGGTTAAAACCTTGGAATCAGAATTCAAGAATGTTAATGCTTTATTGGACAAACACATGACAGATGATTCAAACTATAAGTCTTACACAGATTTATCCAAGGAAGATACCAAGGAATTGGCAGAAGCTGTGACCAAACTTGGTGAACCCTTGTCTCAAATGGGTGTGATTTTAGATGGGAAATAAGAAAAATGGCTGACGAAAAATTTTTAGATAAAAAAATGGACCGTCGTGAATTTCTTAAAAAAGCAGGTATTGGAGGGGCTGGTCTAGCGCTGGGCCTCTCTGGTGCATCTGCTTTTTTCGCTAATCAAGACAGTTCCAGCAAAAAAGCTTATGATGGGGATGAAGACATCTCCTTTTATGGCAAGCACCAAGCAGGGATTACGACTCCTATGCAGAAGGCTTGCTACTTGGTGGTATTAGACCTTCACACGACGGACAAAAAAGAAATCATCCAGCTTTTTAAAGACTGGACCGACTATAGTAGTAAATTAGTCGAAGGAGAATTGGTCAAAAAAGATGGCGCCAATGCCCTCTTGCCTCCAACAGATACAGGTGAAACAGTAGGACTCAATCCCTATCGCTTGAGCCTGACGTTTGGTGTCTCTGCCAGCTTTCTCAAGAAATTAGGTTTGGAGTCCAAACGTCCCAAGCTCTTTCGTGATTTGCCTCCATTTCCAAAGGAGCAGTTGCAGGACAAATACACTGGTGGTGATATCGTCATTCAGGCCTGTGCCGACGATGAGCAAGTAGCCTTTCATGCGGTCCGAAATCTCATCCGCAAAGGTCGCAATACCATCACCATGAAGTGGAGCAAGTCCGGTTTTGCGGCGATTGGTGACAGAAAAGAAACGCCGCGTAACCTCTTTGGTTTCAAGGATGGAACAGCAAATGTCACGACGGAGAAGGATTTTGATAAGGTCGTCTGGACAGACAGCAAGGATTGGATGAAGGGTGGTTCCTATATGGCTCTTCGCCTAGTGCAAATGCACTTGGAAACTTGGGACCGAACCAATTTGCAGGAGCAGGAAAACACTTTTGGTCGCTACAAGGAGTCCGGTGCTCCCTTTGGTAAAACCAACGAATTTGATGAGGTAGATTTATCTAAACTACCTGTAGATTCACATGTTCGTTTGGCCAAAGAAGTCGATCGTCCGATTTTACGGCGTTCTTATTCTTATTCGGATGGCATCAATGAACAGACTGGGCAATTTGATGCTGGCTTGATCTTTATCGCCTTTCAAAAGGATCCGAACAGCTTTGTCAAAATCCAAACCAACTTAGGCGCAGTGGACAAAATGAACGAGTACATCACCCATATCGGAAGTGGACTCTTTGCTTGCTTTGCAGGCGTTGAGAAAGGAGGGTATCTTGGTCAAGCACTCTTTGAATAAACTCTTGATCTTGTTCGGCCTTCTTGCCTTGTTCTGGACTCATCCAGTAGCTGCGGAATCTTATAGCGATCTCTTTATCAAGATCACAGATGCAACAACCGCTGTAGAAAATAAGGACCAGGATAAGGCCAAGGAATTGATCGCTGAGATTCAGGCTGATTTTGAATCCAAAGACCACCATGATTCCAAGGCAGGAAAAAAAGTTAGCCAAGCCCTGGCTATAAAAGGGGAGGTAACCAAAGACGATCTTACCAAGATCTCATCAGCCTTGCTCGCTTTTGAAAAAGAGCAAAATCCGGTCGATTTAGAGGCGGAAAAAGACAAACTCGTGAGTCGCCTCGCACCTTATTTTAAGAACCTACAAGAGGCCATTACAGCTAAGGATCTGGATAAAACCCGTCAAACCTATGCAGATCTCAATAACACATGGACGCGAAACGAAGCGGTGGTAAGAGATCACAGCACAGCCTACTATGGCAAAATCGAGACGGCCATTTCGCTCTTGCGCAGTAGTATTGAAACAGAGCCTACCGATTTTATCAACATCCAGTCCTCTTATGATGACCTCAAAAATGGGATTGATGCCTTTGTAAAAGGAGAAGCCGTTAGCAGTGCCAGTACGGATTTGACGTTGAACGATGGGATCAAGCTTTTGGAGAAGGCGCAAAGCCAATTCCAATCCGGCGATGATAAATCTGCCGCAGCAACTATGAAGCAGTTCATCACGATCTGGCCAACTATCGAGGGGGATGTCAGCACGACCAATCCCAGTCTTTACACGCGCGTAGAGAGCGAATCCCCGGTCATTATGGTCAAGGGGAAAGAAAAGGCCTATCAAGAGAAATTACAAGCCTTGATCAGGGATCTGTCTGCGGTCGATACGACAGCTTCTTACAACGCCTTTGATGCCATGTTGATCCTTCTGCGTGAAGGAGTAGAAGCCCTTCTGATCGTGATGGCGCTTGTGACGACCCTTAAGGCTGCTAAGATGAGGAAAGGACTCAAATGGGTTTATGGTGGAGCTATTGCTGGTGTTCTTGCCAGTGCAGCGATTGCTCTTGTTCTGCAAGTAGCATTTCCAGCTGTTACTTCGGGGTCTAATCGGGAAATCATTGAAGGTGGCGTTGGGATTTTCGCTGTGGTCATGATGATCCTCATCGGAATTTGGCTCCACAGCAAGTCCTCTGTCAAACAGTGGAATGCCTTTATGGACCGTCAAATGAAGACAGTGACGGCTACAGGAAGCTTTGTCTCTATGTTTGCCCTCAGTTTCTTAGCAGTCTTTCGTGAAGGGGCTGAGACTATTCTCTTTTATGTCGGGATCATTCCGCGGATTACAACTGCGAATTTCTTACTGGGAATCGGGCTTGCTATAGCTGTTCTCATCATTATTGCAGTGGCCATGACCAAGGCTAGTCAAGCTATCCAACCTCATCGAATCTTTTTCATTCTGACGTGGTTGATTTACGCTTTGGCCTTCAAGATGCTCGGTGTCAGCATCCACGCCCTTCAGTTGACCAATATCCTACCTAGCCATTTGGTCAATGGACTTCCAACCATCGATTGGGCGGGGATCTATCCAAGCTGGGAAGTTCTTCTTCCTCAGTTAATGTTTGTGGCCTTGATCGCCCTTATCACGGTGAGACAGCATGGCAAAGAGTAGAGCAGATGAAATGACCATTGTTGAGCACTTGGTCGAATTTCGAAAACGATTGATCGCAGTGGTCTTGTGTTATATTATCGTCTTTCTGGTGGCTTTTGTATTTGGTGGAGAGCTTTACCAAGCCTTGACGGCTAGCCTGCATCAAAAACTGCTGGTACTGGGACCAAATGATATCCTCTGGATCTATGTATCGCTGGCTAATCTCACAGCCTTTAGCCTGACCTTGCCCTTTATTGTCTACCAGATCTGGCAATTTGTAAGGCCGGCTTTGAAGGAGAAGGAGGCGCGTGCAGTCTTTGCTTACATCCCAGCTAGCTTTATTTGCTTTGTGCTGGGGCTTGCATTTGGTTATTTCTTTGTCAGTCCAGCTATTTTAGAGGTCCTGATGCGCTTGGGAGAAGGGTTGTTTGATACCCAATTAACGGCACAAAATTATTTAACCTTCTTATGGCACACCACCTTGCCTTTAGGGGTCTTGTTCGAGTTACCAGTTTTGGTAGCTTTTCTGACCTCGATTGGACTTTTGACACCGCAGTTTTTAATCACCTACCGTCGTTACGCTTACTTTGTTCTGCTGGTCTTAGCCGTCGTGTTAACCCCTGCAGACTTTATCAGTGACTTGGCCATGACACTCCCTTTGATCCTCTTATTCGAAGTCAGTGTCGCCATCAGTAAAGTCATCTATTTAAGAAAAAGGAGAAACTAATGGGAATTTTACGTGATATTGGAGCACCAGGTTTGATCATCATCATCCTGGGCGCCCTCTTGATTTTTGGACCAAAACGCCTGCCAGAGTTGGGTCAGTCCATCGGCAAAATGTTTGCTGAATTTAAGACAGCTGTCAATAAAGGCAGTGAAGAAGATGATCATGACGCAAAAGAAGACAAGAAAGAAAAAGAATAATCAGACAATTTTTAAAATTCTATTGAGTTCGATTGCATAAAAAGGTATAATAAGACAAGGACTTGCAATCGACGAAGGAGGAAACTATGATTATTACGATTTTGTCACTCATTTTCTATTTCAGCTATATCGGATTCTTATGCTGGTTAGTCGTAAAAATTGTCGAAAAATTGTTCAATTTCTTATTGAACCGTTAATAAAGAAATAATCCATTTCACCCTGTGTGAGTGGATTTTTTGTATCCAATTCAGTTAGAAAGATTAAAACAAAGAGGTTTTAACGGTCTCAGATTGAAGATAAAGTCATATAAAAACTTTCCTTAAGTGAGTACGGACGTCAGCGAACTTCTTAGAAGTTCCATGACTAAATCAAGATACAAAGGACGTCAGCGGACAAAGTCAAAATAGGAATTTAGAAAGCAAGTGAAACAACACAACAAAACCATCGTTTTACTGACTGTTTTGTTTATTGCTATGCTTTCCATTTCAATGTTTTTATATCTTTCAACTCCTAGTATTTTTTGTTACTAGTGATGGACTATATCGTTTGTTTTTCTTATCTATTTTATAAGAAAGTTAAGCTTAATAGAAATACAGTAATTACAAGATTCTAATATTTTCTGTTATAGCTTTATGTGGCATGGGTATAAATTGATATAACTTTTATTATCTATGGTATAATGAGATAAATTTGGAGTTGTAGAGGTGAGCATTTGGAAGGACATAGACCTGATTTTAGAGATATTAAATCATTTGAAGAATTTAACAGATACTACTGGTATCGAGAAGAGCTTTCACAAATTTGTAAGTACCTTGGATTAGAATACAGATGTACAAAAAAAGAATTAAATCATATTATAGAACAATATTTTAAGGGAAATAGAGTAGAAAAATTTTTGAGGAAAAGAAACAAAAATCAAACCGAAATAATAACCCTAAATACATCATTACTTGAATGTGGGTTTTCCTTTAATCAGAAATTTCGTGATTATTTTTCAGCTGTAACAGGTGTTAATCCGTTTAAGTTTAATGCTGATATGGCAACTGCTTGGAGAAAAGTAAAACGGGACAACAACATAAATTTTACAATCAAAGATATGATTAAAATATACTATGGAGAGTCAGACTACGCCAAGTATGATAATTCAGCTTGCCAATGGAATCAATTTCTAAAAGACTTTTGTGCAGATGAATTTAGCAATCATTACTCCAACAAGTTAAAAGTTGCGGCTATCCTTTGGAATGAAGTTAGAGATTCAAAAAATAAAAAAATTTATTCACGGGGACTTCTAAAAGAATATAGCTACAAAATAGAGGAGTACTGTAAGTAAACAATTTCAAGTTTGTCGAACGGAATATAAAGTAATAAAGACGTTAGAAATAAAAAATCTATCGTCTTTTTCATGCCTATTTTCAATTTATATTGCTATCAATAAATAGGGAAAACTCGCAAGAGTTGCTAACTAGTATTTCAAACGCCTCTCACTAATATATACACGACAAAATGCTAATCTTCCTATATCCTATTTTTCGCAACTCTAGTATATCAGATGAACATGTCTTTTGTGTTGCACTTCATTTTTCAACAGGGCAAATAAAAAGATAGTTGAAAACTATAGAATATTGAAATTACGCTATTTTTAGTCCAACTGAAACTCATACTTTCCAAACCAGACTTAAAAAAAGCTCGTAAAGCATCACAATTTAGTAAAGGTTAATTCGTTACTGGAATTACTTACAAGATCTTAGCACTCTGTTTCTGCAGAGTGCTTTTTTGTTTTATAGAATATAAGAAAATAGAATACGGATATGGTATAATGGAGTAACAAGTATTTCATTAGAGGAAGTGGCCAGATGAAAATTATAGTTGATCGAGATTCAGTTTGTGCCGGAGATGATATTTACAACCATGAGATGACATTCGAGGTGCCAGAAAGCCTCACTGTTGCTGAATTCTTTAACTTCGTGCAGAACCATGGCTTCTTAGCTGCCATTCAAGGAAATGATGTAGCGTGGGGGCTTCAAAATAGCACGGGTAAAATCGGAGAGTATTTTACAAAAACAGGAGAAGTCACGCATTCAGAAATTAACATTAAAGATAAAATTGATGAAGCTGGTGGCAAACCTAATTTCTATGTACGCTATTATAGTAACCCGGAATGGGCAAGAGAAAACAGTAGTAGAGGATAAGCTTGAAGAAGAAAGAGTTTTTAGTCCGAATGAATTTGAAAAACAAATTGCTTAGTTAATAGCACTCCTTCTACGAGATTATAAAATTCATTTTACAATCTCGTAGAAGGGGTCCAGCAACCTGAGGGCGCTATCCTTCAAATTTTTCTCCCAAAATGTGTCCAAAATATTGACAGAATTCCAAGAAGACCTTCAACCTCTGTTAGAGGATTATTTGAGAGCTAATTCAGAATACTGGAAAGAATACCAAGATCAGTTCAGAGAGCTATTTGACAAGGATTTTTATCAAAAACAACGAGAAGAAATAATGTCTACAGGCTATGTGGTTGATAGTCTGAAAGCTAGTCTCTGGTGTCTAGGGACAACAGAGACTTTTGAAGGAGCTGCTTTAAAAGCGGTCAATCTCGGAAATGACACCGATACGATTGGTGGCATCACAGGAAGCTTTGCTGGAGCTCTCTATAAACTGGAAGGTATTCCAGATAAATGGGGACAACAATTGGTGAATAGAGAATTGATCGATGAAAAATGTCAAAAATTGATAGAGTGCCTAGGTCAGTTAGATCTATTTATGAATGTGGAATACTTGCTTTCTCTGCTAGATGATCTAGCAGAGAAAAATTTTTATTAGATATGACATCAGTCAGCTAAACCCTTTTAGCTGTCTTTTTTTGCTAGCGACTCGGTCACTAACTTGCTTGTCAAAGTATAATTCGGTATCATAGATATATAATGCTTGGTAAGTAGCCCTATTGTCAGTTCGGAACAATTAGATAGGAGAAGAGGAGAAAAACTAGTGGATAAAGACCAATTGATAGAGAAACCAGAAATAAATATTGTTGGGGTTATTGCAAATCATCAGTTTAACTGGTATATTTGTTCAAACGATATGTGGACAATGGATATCGATAAATATATTCAGGCATACCAGGAAGCAGGTCTGAATGTTGATTTCTCCTATTTACCTGAGATTCAACAGAATCTTCATGTGATTACAAAAAGCAATCTTGAGAGCTACTTAGAAATGTATAAAGATGATTGGCTGAAGGTGACGGTTGAAGAATTGATCGAAATGATCAAACGCTCAATAGATTGTGAGGACTTACATTCAGAGATTATTTTTGAAGGAAAAGGTTTACTCCCGGATCTTTTAATCGATTTTGATAAAGAGGAGTTTTATTCAAACCATCTGGGGATGAAAAACTACGAAAGATATGTTCCGAACGGATGGAAGATTTTTTCAGGGAAATTCGATCATTTGATCCCAAAAGAGGAGCAATATTGGATTGAAAAGACTGGCGCTAACCAATGAAGGAATTAATTATAAAATAAAAAGGAAGAGACAAAACACATGCAGTTTTATTTTATTGGTGGCTTAGGTGGGAATGGCTACCATTTGGCGCCACTAATTGATGAGCTCGGCTTTCCTGTAACCTTTCTAGATCCTTACAGGGAAATGATTCAGACAGAAAAAGATCTTTGTGCTTGGTTTCAAGATCAGATTGGACAAGATGAAGAGATCTGTTTATTGGGGCATTCCTTGGGTGGAGATTTGGCTCGTTATCTGGCTAGTGAATTTCTTCAGATTCGAGCTCTGATTCTCTTGGATGGTGGCTATCTGGATATGGAAAAGATCCTGCCTCTTGAAGAAGAGCTAGAAGGCACGTCGTCCTTCATGCAGCAGCAAGTCTTTTCGACATTGGAAGAAGCAGTGTTAGCAGAACTTGGTTCTGGAGCAGATCCTACGCCTATAGCGCGAAAAGCAGTAGAGGCTAGCTATCGCTGGAATCCAGCGAGTGGACAATATGAATTAAATCTGGATCTAGAAAAGGTCTTGGGCTTATTGCGTCTACGGCGTCAGATCAAGACTTACCAGATTCCACTGGCGGACCTGCCTGTCCTCTTTATTGGACCTCGATACCAAGAAGAACCAGAATGGAGGAAAGCAGCTCTGAATCAACTAGATCCCAAGATCAAGCAAGTCTTGCTAGAAGGCTTGGGGCACGAACTGTATACAGAGGCACCAGAAATTGTAGCTAGAGAAATCAACAATTGGCTCCAAAATGTTCATAAATAAAACCTGTTTCTCTTTTTGAAACAGGTTTTATCTTTTAATTTCCGAACGTTATTTCCTATAAAATCATTCCCGTTGCATTAAGTCCGTATCTTTGATATAATCTATCAAGGAAACGTCAAGAGACGTAGCGATGCGCTTGCGCATAGGTAGGTCAGTTTTTAGAAAAGAGATTTTTCAATCTATGTTAAATGAATTTCCTATTTTCGACTATGAAGATATCCAGTTGATTCCCAACAAATGTATCATCAATAGCCGGTCTGAAGCAGACACAACCGTTCAATTTGGAAAGCATACCTTCAAGCTACCAGTTGTTCCAGCTAATATGCAGACCATTCTAGATGAGGATGTGGCAGAACAGTTGGCGCGTGGTGGATACTTCTATATCATGCACCGCTTTGATGAAGCAGGTCGGATTCCTTTTGTCAAACGTATGCATGATCAAGGTTTGATCGCTTCTATTTCGGTCGGTGTTAAGGAATACGAATACGACTTTGTGAGTCAATTGAAGGAAGATGCGCCTGAGTACATTACCATTGATATCGCACATGGTCATGCGGATAGTGTCATTCGAATGATTCAACACATCAAGAAAGAATTACCAGATACCTTTGTCATTGCTGGAAATGTTGGAACACCTGAAGCTGTTCGTGAATTGGAAAATGCGGGAGCTGATGCGACCAAGGTCGGGATTGGTCCTGGTAAGGTTTGTATCACCAAAGTTAAGACTGGATTTGGTACAGGTGGTTGGCAATTGGCTGCTCTTCGCTGGTGCTCAAAAGCAGCGCGCAAGCCAATCATTGCGGACGGTGGTATTCGGACCCACGGTGATATTGCCAAATCGATTCGTTTCGGGGCGTCTATGGTCATGATCGGTTCTCTCTTTGCAGGACATATCGAAAGTCCTGGTAAAACAGTAGAGATTGATGGAGAGTCTTTCAAAGAGTACTATGGATCTGCTTCAGAGTACCAAAAAGGTGCTTATAAAAACGTCGAAGGTAAGAAGATTTTATTGCCTGCCAAGGGTCATTTGCAAGATACCTTGACAGAAATGGAACAAGATTTGCAAAGTTCGATCTCTTATGCAGGAGGCCGAAAATTAGCAGATTTGAAACATGTTGACTATGTGATCGTTAAGAATTCTATCTGGAATGGCGATGCACACTAATTGAATTACTTATTTATTTCACGAATAGGCGTGATGTTTCTACAAGGTGCCGGAACACCTAACAATAAGTAAGTCGGGATTATTTCTCTTTCTAGAGAGATTTCAAGGCTTGCTTAGCAGGCCTTTTTGTATTTTGTGAATGAAGTAGAGGATTTTTTAAAAAAGTAGGAGGAAGTATGAAATTACTTGAAGAGCGCATCTTAAAAGATGGCAATGTTTTAGGTGAGAATATCCTCAAGGTGGACTCCTTTTTGACCCACCAAGTGGATTTCAAATTGATGAAAGAAATTGGTCAGACTTTTGCGGACCGGTTCAAAGATGCTGGTGTGACCAAAGTCGTGACCATTGAAGCATCTGGGATTGCACCTGCCCTTTATGTAGCTGAAGCCTTGGATGTTCCCATGATCTTTGCTAAGAAGGCGAAAAACATCACGATGAATGAAGGCATCTTGACGGCTGAGGTTTATTCCTTTACCAAGCAAGTCACCAGCACCGTTTCGATTGCTGGTAAATTCTTGGATCCATCAGATAAGGTTTTGATCATTGACGATTTCCTCGCAAATGGTCAAGCAGCCAAAGGATTGATTCAAATCATCGAACAAGCCGGGGCTCAAGTCGAAGCGATTGGGATTGTGATTGAAAAATCCTTCCAAGATGGACGAGGATTGTTAGAAGAGTTGGGATATCCAGTTGTATCCCTCGCACGTTTGGACCGTTTTGAAAATGGTCAGGTTGTATTTAAGGAGGCAGACATCTAATGCAAAAACAAGAAAGCCATTCACAGGCGGCCATTCTAGGCTTGCAACATCTTTTGGCCAT
Organism: Streptococcus sp. LPB0220; assembly: GCF_008727815.1. Lineage (NCBI taxonomy): Bacteria > Bacillati > Bacillota > Bacilli > Lactobacillales > Streptococcaceae > Streptococcus > Streptococcus sp. LPB0220. The sequence continues at coordinate 1,075,956 of NZ_CP044230.1, forward strand.
GTATTCGGGATCTATTTTGGTGCCGATCATGATCGCAGGAGCTTTGGGCTATAACGCTCATCAACTAACCTACCTCATCTCTACAGATATCTTCATGTGTGGGGTAGCAACTTTCCTTCAAGTGCAGCTCAATAAATACTTTGGGATCGGTCTTCCGGTAGTCCTTGGGGTTGCCTTCCAGTCTGTGGCACCTCTCAGCATGATCGGGGCTAGCCATGGTAGTGGGGCCATGTTTGGTGCCTTGATTGTTTCAGGGATTTATGTCATCCTTGTCTCTGGTTTCTTCTCTAAGATTGCCAATCTCTTCCCATCAATTGTAACGGGATCCGTTATTACAACCATTGGTTTGACTTTGATTCCAGTAGCGATTGGAAATATGGGAAATAATGCGCCAAAACCAACCGTTCAAAGCTTGATTTTGGCTGTGGTGACTATTCTCATCATTTTAGTCGTTAATATCTATACGACTGGTTTTATTAAATCCATTTCAATTTTGATTGGTTTGATCGTAGGTACTGCCATTGCGGCTTCTATGGGCTTGGTAGACTTCACACCTGTGACGCAAGCACCAGTCGTTCACGTTCCAACACCTTTCTTCTTTGGAGCTCCTAAGTTTGAAATCACCTCAATCTTGATGATGTGTATTATCGCGACGGTTTCCATGGTTGAATCGACTGGTGTCTATCTTGCTCTTTCTGATATTACCAAAGATCCAATTAATAGCACGCGCCTTCGCAATGGTTATCGTGCTGAAGGGTTGGCCGTTCTCCTCGGTGGTATCTTCAACACCTTCCCTTACACCGGATTCTCACAAAACGTCGGCTTGGTGAAATTGTCTGGTATCAAGACTCGTCTTCCAATCTACTATGCGGCTGGTTTCCTTGTTCTTCTTGGTCTCCTTCCTAAGTTTGGAGCTTTAGCACAAATCATTCCAAGTCCAGTTCTTGGGGGAGCGATGCTAGTGATGTTTGGTTTTGTATCGATTCAAGGGATGCAGATTCTTGCGCGTGTTGATTTTGAACACAATGAGCACAATTTCTTGATCGCTGCTGTATCGATTGCTGCAGGGGTTGGTTTGAACAACAGCACCCTCTTCAATGGCCTTCCAACAGGATTCCAAATGTTCTTTGCAAACGGAATTGTCGTTGCCAGTGTCTTAGCGATCGTTCTCAATGCTATTTTAAACCGCAATAAACACTAATCTCACATGAACCGGAGGTCCTTGGATCTTCGGTTTTTTTGACTTTTAAGGAAACATATAGTAGAGTGGAAGAGGAGAGAATCTTATTTGATGAGAAGAGAGTTAGAATCATGTATTTAACCTATCACTTTAAAGAGCGCTTGCGCTTGTTTTTGAGTTTATTTTTGCCGATTTTAATCTACCAATTGGCCAATTATTCAGCCAGCTTTGTCGATACAGCCATGACCGGTCAGTACCGGACCCTTGATTTGGCTGGTGTTTCTACAGCTACCAGTCTGTGGAATCCATTATTTACTTTCCTGACAGGGATTGTCTCTGCGCTGACACCGATTGTTGGGCATCATTTAGGAAAGGGAAATAAAGAACGGATTGCTGGCGATTTTTACCAATTCCTCTATCTGTCATTTGGTATGGCCATTCTCTTAATAGGCTTTGTTTGGGGGATTGCACCCATGATTCTCAAGCAGATCGGCTTAGAAAATGTTGTTGCTCAAATAGCCATTCGCTACTTATATTTCCTTTCTCTAGGAATCTTACCTTTGTTGCTCTTTAGTATCGTGCGGACCTTCCTCGATACCTTGGGCATGACGCGTCTATCCATGTACTTGATGCTCTTGCTCTTGCCTTTCAATGCTTGTTTTAACTATATCCTGATCTATGGAGCATTTGGTTTTCCTGAGATGGGAGGAGCAGGAGCAGGTCTTGGAACCTCTCTGGCCTACTGGGTCTTGTTGGCCATTGCGGTTTTGATCTTGTGCAAACACCCCAAGGTAGCACCTTTCCAATTGTGGAAGCCTCAACCTTATGATTTTAAAGGGATGAAAGAAGTACTGCGCCTTGGGCTTCCAATTGGTGGAATTGTTTTTGCAGAAGTCATCATCTTCTCGCTGGTTGGTTTGTTAATGGCAAAATTCCCATCACTGACCATTGCGAGCCACCAATCGGCCATGAATTTTTCTACCCTGATGTATGCTTTCCCAGTTAGTATCTCCAGTACTATGGCGATTATCGTATCTTACGAACTGGGAGCAGGAAGACCAGAAGTGGTCAAACAATATTGCCGTTTGGGACGACTGACAGCCTTTGGCTTTGCGATTGTCACCCTCGTCTTTCTCTATACATTCCGCTTCCAACTGGCAGGGCTATACGGCAAGGACCCAGTCTTTGTGCAACAAACAGCTATTTTCATGACCTATAGCCTCTTTTTCCAAGTAGCCGATACCTTCGCAGCACCCCTTCAAGGGATTTTGCGGGGATATAAGGATACAACCGTTCCATTCTTATTAGGAGTCTTTAGTTATTGGTGTATCTCTATCCCACTAGGGATTTTCCTTGACCATGTGACCAACCTCGGTCCCTATGCTTATTGGATCGGCCTTATTTCTAGCCTTGTCGTGAGTGGAATTTGTTACCAACTTCGGCTCTGGCAGATCGAAAAAAAACAAACAAACTAAAATGAAGTCTGGGAAACCAGGCTTTTTATGTACCGTGAATATTATAAATTTTCTGAAAGTTCTTGACAATTGATGTCAAAGTGGTAAGATTAGGAGGTAGAAATGAAGAACTAGAAGGAGAACAAGATGAGAAGTGATATGATCAAAATGGGGATCGACCGAGCACCAGCGCGTGGTCTCCTCTATGCGACAGGGCAAGTAAAATCAGCAAAGGATATGCAAAAGCCCTTTATTGCCATTTGTAACTCCTATATTGATATCGTTCCAGGCCATGTTCACCTGCGTGAATTAGCAGATGTTGCCAAGGAAGATATTCGCGAGGCTGGTGGGATTCCTTTTGAATTTAATACCATCGGTGTGGATGATGGGATTGCTATGGGCCATATCGGGATGCGTTATAGTTTGCCATCTCGCGAGTTGATCGCAGATGCTGCTGAAACGGTCATCAATGCCCACTGGTTTGACGGTGTTTTCTATATTCCCAACTGTGATAAGATTACACCAGGAATGATTTTGGCAGCTATGCGGACCAATGTACCAGCCGTATTTTGTTCTGGTGGACCCATGAAGGGCGGCGTTGACATGACGGGGCATCAAGCGACGCTCTCAAGTTTGTTTGAAGCTGTAGGTACTTATCAAGCTGGTGATATGAGCATGGATGAGCTGGATTTCTTGGAAAAAAATGCCTGTCCAACTTGTGGCTCTTGCTCTGGTATGTTTACTGCCAATTCCATGAACTGTTTGATGGAAGTATTAGGCCTTGCTCTTCCTGGAAATGGTACTATCCTAGCTGTTTCAGATGAACGCCGGGAATTGGTTCGTCAAGCAGCCAAACAATTGGTAGAGAATATTAAAAAGGGTATCCGTCCACGGGATATCGTGACCAAAGAAGCCATCAACGATGCTTTTGCGCTCGATATGGCCATGGGTGGTTCAACCAATACGGTGCTTCATACGCTGGCTATTGCGCGTGAAGCAGGGATTGACTATGATCTCAAAGATATCAACGAGATTGCTAAGAAGACACCTTATCTCTCTAAAATTGCTCCTTCAAGTGTTTACACTATGCATGATGTGCATGAAGCTGGTGGTGTTCCAGCCATTATCAATCAGTTGATCAAAAAAGGTGCCATTAAGGGTGATCGTATCACAGTTACTGGTAAAACCTTGAAAGAAAACGTAGCTGGTGCTGAAATCAAAAATCAAGAAATTATCCATCCAATCGAGCATCCGATTTCACCTGTAGGTGGTTTGTCGATCCTTTATGGAAATATCGCTCAGGATGGGGCGGTTATCAAGGTCGGTGGGGTCGATCCATCTGTGACCACTTTCCGCGGAAAGGCCATCTGTTGCGATTCACAAGATCAAGCCCTTGAGTTGATTGACAATGGAACAGTCAAGAAGGGACATGTCGTTGTCATTCGTTACGAGGGTCCTCAGGGTGGACCTGGTATGCCAGAGATGCTAGCACCAACTTCTAAGATTGTCGGACGCGGTCTTGGTAAGGATGTGGCACTGATTACGGATGGTCGTTTCTCAGGAGCTACTCGTGGGATTGCTATTGGTCACGTTTCTCCAGAAGCGGCAGAAGGTGGTAATATCGCCTTGATTGAAGATGGGGACGAAATCGTGATTGACCTTCCAAATCGTACTATTGATTTGCTTGTCGATGATGCCACTCTTGCAGAACGTCGCAAACATTTGAAACCTTTCAAATCAAAAATCTCCAGCGGTTGGTTGCGTCGTTATACAGCCTTTGCCAAATCAGCCAATGTCGGCGGAACCTTGATGAGTGACGAAGAATTCGAAGAACGGAAAGCAGAACGTCAAGCCCAAGAAAAATAAGAAAAAGCCTTTCCTGCTATGTGATATCACAAGCAAGAAAGGCTTTTTTAGTGGAACCATTATTTGGTGCGCATTTCACCTTGAGGGAAGTAGGTTCCTTCAGGCATATCGTTAATGATAACGTGAACTGCTGACTGAGGAGCACCAGTATTGCGAACAACAGCTTCGGTTACTTCTTTAGCGAGGGCTTTCTTTTGTTCCAAGGTGCGTCCTTCAAATAGGTCAATTCGTACAAATGGCATATGGCCACCTCCTAAATTTTTTATAGGACTATTTTATCACATTTTGGGATACAAAGCTTAGCGAAATTATGGTAAAATGATAATGAAACACATTTTAGAGAGAACAAAAGGAAAATGGCACAATTATATTATAAATATGGGACCATGAACTCGGGAAAAACCATTGAGATCTTGAAGGTGGCCCATAATTATGAAGAGCAAGGCAAGAGCGTCGTCATCATGACCTCGGCAATCGATACACGAGATGGAGTAGGAGTGGTTTCTAGTCGGATCGGTATGAAACGAGAAGCCGTTGCAATTGAAGACGATACGGATATCTTTGGCTTTATTAAAAACCAAACAATCAAACCTTACTGTGTGTTAATCGATGAAGCTCAGTTTTTGAAACGCCACCATGTCTATGACTTGGCAAGAGTCGTGGATGAACTGGATGTACCGGTTATGGCTTTTGGCCTCAAAAATGATTTCCGAAATGAACTCTTTGAAGGTTCCAAACACCTCCTCTTGTTAGCCGACAAGATCGAGGAGATCAAAACCATCTGCCAATACTGTTCCCGCAAGGCAACCATGGTCTTGCGTACCCAAGCGGGTAAACCTGTCTATGATGGAGAGCAGATCCAGATCGGTGGACACGAGACCTATATCTCGGTTTGCCGCAAGCATTATTTTAATCCAGACATACCAACCGAAAGCGTCTAGAACGTTTTAGAGAGGATAATAATGTCTATTTGTTTAAAAGATATTACGATAGAGAATTATTTTGACGTTTTAAATCTAGAAGTTCATCCAAATCAAAGGAATTTTATTGCATCCAATTCCATTAGCTTAGCTGAAGCCTATGTATATGATAAAAATGGTGATTTTATAGCTCCCTTAGCAGTTTATGATAAGGAAGTATTAGTTGGTTTTGTTATGATTGCCTATGACCAGAAAATTGGGATCAGCAAGGGGAACTACTTGTTATTTCGTTTTATGATCGATAAACGATTTCAAGGTTTAGGCTATTTTAAACCGACTATGGATGCAGTCATTGACTTTGTTCGAAAAGAACCAGCTGGAAAAGCAACAAGTCTTTGGTTATCTTATGAACCGGAAAATAATCAAGCGAGATCTTGCTATCTCCATTATGGATTTAAAGAAACTGGCGAAGTCATAGAAAACGAAATTGTAGCAATCTATGATCTAACAACCAAGAATTAAGGAGCGAAAATGAATATCTATGATCAACTACAAGCTGTAGAAGACCGATACGAAGAGTTAGGAGAATTATTGAGTGACCCCGATGTGGTCTCTGATACCAAACGCTTTATGGAGCTTTCAAAAGAAGAAGCTTCCACTCGTGATACGGTGACAGCATACCGTGAGTACAAGCAAGTCCTTCAAAACATTGTTGACGCTGAGGAAATGATTAAGGAAGCAGGCGGCGATGCGGACTTGGAAGAAATGGCCAAGCAAGAGCTAAAAGATGCTAAGGCTGAAAAAGAAGAGTACGAAGAAAAACTGAAGATCTTACTTCTTCCAAAAGATCCAAACGATGACAAGAACATTATCTTGGAAATCCGTGGAGCAGCTGGAGGAGACGAAGCCCAATTGTTTGCTGGTGACCTCTTGCAGATGTACCAAAAATACGCGGAAAGCCAAGGTTGGCGCTTTGAAGTTATGGAAGCTTCCTACAATGGCGTTGGTGGGATCAAAGAAGTCGTAGCCATGGTTTCTGGTCAATCGGTTTATTCAAAACTCAAGTATGAATCTGGTGCCCACCGGGTACAACGGGTTCCAGTGACTGAAAGCCAAGGGCGTGTCCATACCTCTACAGCAACCGTTCTGGTCATGCCAGAAATTGAAGAAGTCGAGTACGACATTGATCCAAAAGACCTTCGGATTGATATCTACCACGCATCTGGTGCGGGTGGACAGAACGTCAACAAGGTCGCAACAGCCGTTCGTATCGTCCACTTGCCAACCAATATCAAGGTTGAGATGCAGGAAGAACGGACGCAACAGAAGAACCGCGAAAAAGCCATGAAGATCATCCGTGCGCGTGTGGCTGACCACTTTGCTCAGATTGCCCAAGACGAGCAAGACGCTGAGCGGAAGTCTACTATCGGGACTGGTGACCGTTCAGAGCGGATCCGGACTTACAACTTCCCTCAAAACCGTGTGACCGATCACCGGATTGGCTTGACCCTTCAAAAACTGGATACCATCTTATCTGGTAAATTAGATGAAGTGGTCGATGCTTTGGTCTTGTATGATCAAACACAAAAACTAGAAGAGTTGAACAAATAATGTTGTTGGGACCATTATTAGCCCAGTATGAAGAAGAATTAATAGCCGTTGGAGAGGAAGCAGAAAGCCTCTCCTTCGCGTATCGAGCTTTAAAAAACTGGACTTTTACAGACTTTGTCCTTGCCTTGCAAAAAGAAGTGGAAGTAGAGGATCAGGCCTTGCTTGAATCCATCTTTGAGCAGTTGAAATATCACGTCCCAGCCCAATATATTATTGGCAGTGCAGAATTCTGTGGCCATATTTTTACAGTGGATGAGCGCGTGCTGATTCCACGCCCAGAAACAGAGGAGTTGGTGGCTCTAATTCTCGAAGAAAACGATGAGAAAGCCTTACGAGTTCTGGATATTGGTACAGGAAGTGGTGCTATCGCTATTAGCTTAGCCCTTGCTAGACCTGCCTGGCGGGTTCAAGCTAGCGATGTATCAGAAGAGGCTTTAGCCCTGGCTCAAAAAAATGCCAAGCAGCTAGAAGCAGTCCTTGCCTTCAAGTCGTCAGATGTACTGGATCAACTAGAAGGTCCTTATGACCTGATTGTATCCAACCCTCCCTATATCTCTCGGGATGATGTAGAAGAGGTTGGAGCCAATGTTTTAGCCTCTGAACCCCACTTAGCTCTTTTTGCGGATCGTGATGGATATGCCATCTACGAAAAGATTGCCCAGCAAGCACCAAGTGTTTTAACACCAGATGGAAAGATTTACCTAGAAATTGGCTATAAGCAAGGAAGCAAGGTAAAAGAGCTTTTTCAAGAGGCATTTCCCGACAAACGCGTTCGCGTTCTGAAAGACCAATTTGGACAAGATAGAATGGTAGTAGTAGACAATGGATCACATTGAGAAAGAATTAGAAGCAGGACGTGCGGTTATTCTGCCAACTGAAACAGTCTATGGTATTTTTGCCAAAGCTTTGAATCAAGAGGCAGTCGATTATATATACGAGTTAAAACGTAGACCTAGAGACAAGGCTCTGAATTTAAATGTAGCCGATGAAAAAGCAATTCGACTTTATTCGAAAAATCAACCTAGTTATTTAACAAAACTGGTTGATTCATTTTTACCAGGACCTCTGACTATTATCCTTCAGGCGAATGACAAGGTACCTGGCTGGATTCATTCAGGATTGGATACAGTTGGCTTCCGTATTCCGGCTCACCCAAAAACGTTGGAATTAATTCGTAAGTACGGTCCTTTGGTTGGTCCCTCGGCTAATCTTTCAGGTCATGCAAGTGGAACAAAGTATGAGGCTATTGTAAGCGAATTTGATCAAGTGGTTCCTGGTATAGAGGATGATGACTTCTTGACTGGCCAAGATTCAACTATTTTGGATATCTCTGGTTCTAAAGCCAGGATTTTGCGGCAAGGTTCGATTACACAAGCTGATTTGCTTGCACAAGTGCCAGAGCTTTCCTTTGAGGATGATAAACTTCCTCAGTGATAATGTACATAAATAATTTTTTATAAAGGAGTAGACCGATGATTTTTGATAAAGAAGATTACAAAGCCTATGATGCAGACCTATGGAATGCGATCGCTAAAGAAGAAGAGCGTCAACAAAACAATATTGAATTGATTGCTTCTGAAAATGTCGTCTCTAAGGCAGTGATGGCTGCTCAAGGGTCTATTCTGACCAATAAATATGCCGAAGGCTATCCTGGTCGTCGTTACTATGGCGGGACAGATGTGGTCGATGTGGTCGAAAGTCTCGCGATCGAACGGGCCAAAGAAATCTTTGGCGCTAAATTTGCGAACGTTCAACCGCATTCAGGAAGTCAGGCAAACTGTGCTGCCTATATGGCCTTGATTGAGCCTGGTGATACCGTCATGGGGATGGATCTAGCTGCCGGTGGGCATTTGACGCACGGAGCTACTGTGAGCTTCTCTGGTCAAACTTATAACTTTGTGTCTTATAGTGTAGATCCTGAAACAGAGCTCTTGGATTTTGATGCCATCTTAAAACAAGCCCAAGAAGTGAAGCCAAAACTCATCGTTGCTGGTGCCTCAGCCTACTCTCATATTATTGATTTCTCAAAATTCCGTGAGATTGCAGATGCAGTAGGAGCTAAGCTCATGGTTGACATGGCCCATATTGCTGGTCTCGTGGCAGCGGGTCTTCATCCAAGTCCAGTTCCTTATGCCCACATCACGACTACGACCACTCACAAGACCCTTCGTGGACCTCGTGGAGGTCTGATCTTGACCAATGACGAGGAATTAGCTAAGAAAATTAACTCTGCTATTTTCCCTGGTATTCAAGGAGGACCGTTGGAGCATGTCATTGCAGCCAAAGCTGTCGCTTTCAAAGAAGCGCTGGATCCTGCCTTTAAAGAGTATGCAGCTAATGTGATTAAGAATAGTCAGGCCATGGCTGATGTCTTCTTGCAAGATCCTGATTTCCGCGTTATTTCAGGCGGAACAGAGAACCACCTTTTCCTTGTCGACGTCACTAAAGTCGTTGAAAATGGGAAAGTGGCGCAAAACTTGTTGGATGAAGTCAATATCACCCTCAACAAGAACTCTATTCCTTATGAAACCTTGTCTCCATTTAAGACCAGTGGGATTCGGATTGGTGCAGCGGCCATCACCGCTCGTGGTTTTGGTGAAAAAGAAAGTCGCACCGTTGCTGAACTGATGATCAAAGCGCTGAAGAATGCGGACAATCAAGAAGTATTAGACGAAGTGCGTAGCCAAGTTAAAGCCTTGACAGACGCCTTTCCACTTTACGAGGACTAAACCATCTTATGGATATTTACGTAAAAAAAGCCATCATTCATCAATTTAGCCCCGACGATACCGATCTTTATCTGGCAGATAAATTGCTCAATATCACGCCTAAAATTGAGGAATACTTGCGCAAAAAGATTGAACGGGTTTATTCTGATGAAGCCAGGACCGGTATTTTCGAAGAGGACAATCCTTTTCTTGAGATGATTTCAGATGACCTACTAGAAACTTCGGTCGCAGTAGCGAATCGTTGGAAGGAAGAATTTGTCGTCTCTGAGAATCAAAAAACCAACGATTTGGTGTTCATTCAATTCTCAAAAGAAGGGGTGGACCATTTTGCCTTTCTTCGGATTGCCTTACGGGAAACCCTGACGCATCTTGGTGGTGAAGTGGATAATCCGATTAAGCTGACGCAAAATAATCTACCTGGTTTTGGCACTGGTGCTGATGAGGCCTTGGTCATCAATCTTCAAAGTCGCAAATACCACTTGATTGAAAAACGGATCAAGTACAATGGGACTTTCTTGAACTATTTTTCTGAGAATCTCTTGCAGACGCAACCCAAGATCTCCCCTAAAAAATCGATCAAGGCACTAGAAAAAACAGCTCAGAAGATTGCGGAAAGCTTTAACACAGACGATTTTCAATTTCAATCAAAGGTTAAATCAGCTATTTTTAACCATATTGAGGAAGAAAATAAACTCTCTCCAGAGAAATTAGCGGATTATCTCTTCGACGACAATCTGACAGCTCGCCTTAGTTTTATTGACCAAGTTAAAGAAGCTGTACCAGAGCCTGTCACCTTTGAAGAGATTGATGCAAGTCGCCAGTTGAAGAAGTTCGAAAATCAGAAATTGTCATTGTCAAATGGAATTGAACTAATCGTTCCGAATAATGTCTATGAAGATGCAGAATCTGTTGAATTTATTCTAAACGAGAACGGAACCTATTCTATTTTGATCAAAAATATTGAGGATATACAGAGTAAATAATGATTAAACGTATAGTGAAGATCTTCTTATTCATCTTACTAATATTTGGAATCTACAAGGGGGTTCAGATCCACCATGATGTCAAACAAGTCATGCAGTACCGCTCCCTGGTTAGAGAAGTCCTTGCTGAGGAGGACACCACGGCCAATGAAAACCTCATTCTTGCTATGATCTATACGGAGACCAAAGGTCGAGAGGACGATGTCATGCAGGCGAGTGAGAGTGCAAGTGGTGAGACCAATACTATTAGTGATAATAAGGCCAGCATTCGCCAAGGAATTCAAACTCTTTCAGATGAGTTAAAAGAAGCCAAGAAAAAAGGCGTTGATAGCTGGACAGCGGTTCAAGCCTATAATTTTGGGAAAGACTACATCGATTACGTCGCAAAACACGGTGGAACAAATTCCCTCGAGTTGGCCCGCGCTTATTCACGAGATGTAGTGGCACCAAGTCTTGGCAATGTAACCGGTGAAACTTATCTTTACCTCCACCCTATCTCTCTTTTAAACGGGATGGAACTCTACATTAATGGGGGGAACATTTATTATTCTCGTTTAGTAGAAACCAATATGACGATTATGAAGTTATTTTCATGGTTTTAATCATTTTCCAGAGAGCCGATTGGCTCTTTTTTAAGCTGATCAGTTCTGCCTCCGATTTTGAGGGATAATAAAAATGTCATGCATTCTTAAAAAAACTGTAAGCTAGTTTTAAGAAATCAACTGTATAATGAAAATCGAAGTGGGTAAACTCTTTATTTACTTCTTTTTTCATCTCTAGTGAGGTGAGAAAGGTAATAAGAGATACCCAAAGTTGATTTGAGTTAGAAAGAAGAAAAAGATGAAATTAAAGAAGATTGCACTGTTTGTAACGACGACTTTGGCCTTGTTGACAGCTGTCCCACGTGTTTTTGCAGATAGCAATGTGCAGAAAGTCATTGATGAAACCTATGTCAAGCCAGACTATGTTTTGGGCTATTCGCTGGACCAAAGTCAAATCGAACAAACCTTGAGTCTCTTGAACTACGATAGTTCAAAAGATAAAGAAGAGTGGAAAACCATGACACCAGAGGTTTATTCTTCGATTATGAACGTTGCCAACGATGATAGTTTGGAACTTTATTCCTCTGTTAAAATTCAAAAATTAGGCAAAAATAAGCCACTAGAAGTGAATATCGTGACACCTCAAAATATCACCAAGGTCACTTCAGATATGTATCGTAATGCAGCCGTTACACTTGGATTAGAGCATGCTCAAATTACAGTAGCTTCTCCTATCCAAGTGACCGGAGAAAGTGCCTTGGCTGGTATTTATTACTCGCTTGAAAAAAATGGTGCCAAAGTTTCTCAAGAAAGCAAAGATCTGGCCCAAGAAGAGTTAAAGACTCTATCAGGGATCAATGAAGAGAACGCGGGAAAGAAAAACTTCGATGCGGATAAGTTAAACGTAGCATTGACCGACATAAAAACGGCAGTAGCCAATGCCAAACAGAACAATCAGGATTTAAGCAAGGATGATATTCGAAAGATCGTCGAAGAAACCCTGAAAAATTATAAGCTGGATACAACTGTGACAGGTGATCAGATTAATTTGATCGTGAATTTCGCAGTCAACCTCTCAAAGAGTAGCGTCATCAGTAGCAAAAGCTTTACGAAGACCTTGTCGGATCTGAAAGATAGTATCGTAGACAAGGCAGGCGATACCTTTAACAATATCAATCTCAATTTTGATACCAATGCCATTTTAAAAGACAGTGGAAACTTCTTCACAAATGCGTGGAATGCCATTGCCGGCTTCTTCGGAGCCATCTGGAATGCCATCGTCAAATTCTTTAGTGGTTTGGTTGGTTAAAAATAGCAGGAAAGCACTCCTGACAAGATGTGATATGATACCTCTTAAGTAGACATGGTAAATAACCAAAATCTACTTAAAATGAATGATCTAGAAATGCAAAATCGTCTAGGACATGCTGATATTAAGACCACACTTGGAACGTACTCTCATTTAAGACCAAATGCAATGAAAGAAGTAGCTACTAGAATGACTGGGAAAGTAGTGGTGAGTGATAATAATATCAGAAAGACTAGATTTAATGGTAATCAGCATAGAATTAAATTGCGATAAATAGATAAGTGAATTCTGTATCTCTAACTAATAATATAACAGTAAATGAATTGATTTTACTGTTATTTTAATTTATAATTATAATAGGTTAAACTTACATTTTTTGTTTAGAAGTATATCTAATATAAAACATAAAACTATGTAATATTGTATTAAGTTATTGGGGGGGCATTGATGCCAAGAGAAGGAGTTGCTGTTTACGATTTATTAATTTCTTGCCCTGGAGATGTTAATGAATATCTTGAGTTAATTAAAGAAGCTGTTGATAACTTTAATAAACTTTATGGTAGTTTGAATAATATACAAGTATCAGTCAAGCATTGGTCAACGGATAGTTTTCCTGAGTCGGGTGATAAACCACAGGAATTATTAAATAAGCAAATTGTTAGGAACTGTGATGCAGCTGTTGCTATATTTTGGACAAGATTTGGTACAGCAACAGATAGGTATGGTTCTGGAACGGAAGAAGAAATTGAGGAGATGTTATTAGCAAAAAAACAAGTTTTTATGTATTTTCTAGATACTCCTATAAATCCTTCAGAAATAAATGAGGAGCAATTTGCTGCTGTAAAGAATTTCAAAGAAAGATATAAGGATAGAGGAATATTTTTTACAGTTAAGGACAAAAGTGAATTTAAACGCCATTTTACAAATCATTTAACATTATATTTTTTAAATTTAGTTAATGAAAAAGAAACTTTTCAAAATGAACCATTAAAACCTCTTTTAACAATAAGAGATAAGAATACATCTTCTGACGAATGTTGTGTTCCTATAAAATTTAATTTACTAGATTCAGAATTTTTAAATAAAAACTACCAGAAAATTATTGACTATTTTGAAAAATTAAATAAAACTGTTATTTCTGAAGTTCCAGCTAAAGTAGATAATAATACTAAAAAGTTGACTCGTTCTCTAAAAGAAGAAGATAACGTTATTCTTCTTTCTAAAATAGCTGATGATGTGACTATTAGTGATGATTTTAAAAAACTCATAAACGACTTTGCTATCAAAGAGGAAATCAAACTACATGAGAAATTCTGGTGTTTAGGAAATTTGAAAAAAAATAAACTTCAAATGCCAACGCCTTTCGGAAAAAGTGCGCCTTCTTATATTGGAACCGATGAAGAAAGGAACCGATTTTCTTTATTAAAAAAATTATACTGGGAAATAGTGTCATTCAATGAATACACGGAATATTTTACATTCATGGATAACATTGAATATATAGAGTTAATGGTTTCTAATATAGGTAAGTCATATGATGAAGATATTGATATTAAATTAATAGTACCTAAAGGTTGTCTTTTAAAACATCATGACCTATTATATCCAGGGGAAAATATAATAGAGGAGGTACAGGAAATTAAAATAGAAGAAATACTATTTAAAATTAGTGAAACTGATTCGGTTTGTGCATATGATTATCCTCAGCAACCCTTATTACGGTCAGAAGAAATAAATGTTTCTCCACTTCTAACATATAATAGAACATCTAGTTATGAAAGCCAAAAAAACTATTATAAAGATTCATTAAACGATATATTTATATACAGATATTTTGATAAACCAGAATCTGATATTTTAAGGTTTGATATTGAGTATTTGAAACATAACACTTCAATGGCATTTCCTTCTAAACTATTATTTAAAAATGTTCCTAGAACAATTGAATATGAAATAACATCGAAGTTTATACCAGATATCGTGAAAGGAAAAATAAATCTAAAATCCGATTAATTTGCTAAAAAAGTAGGAAGTTTTATAATAAATATATAAATAAGAACATGATTTAATGAGGTTGATATGAATCAGAACAAAGAGTTAAGTTGTGAATTTGAGTATAAAAATGATTTATACCGAGTTTACGAATTAGATGAAGATGGTAGTGATTATATCAGAATTGTTAGAGAATCAAAGAAGGGTATGTATAAAGAGAGTACTGAAACTGTTAAAAAGATTTTAGATTTAGATATTGAAAAATAGTTTTTGGTGCTTAATTGGTGCTATAAAGAAAATAAAAACGCTGAAATCATTGATTTCAAGCGTTTTTTTGAATAACCTACTCTACTCCCACTCTACAGTTGCAGGTGGTTTGCTTGTGATATCGTAGACGATGCGGTTAACGTGGTCAACTTCGTTTACGATACGAACAGAGATTTTTTGGAGGACTTCCCATGGAATCTTCGCAAAGTCTGCTGTCATTCCATCGATAGAAGTGATAGCGCGGATAGCGATAGTGTAGTCGTAGGTACGGCCGTCACCCATAACACCTACTGAACGAACGCCTGTGTTGACAGTGAAGTATTGCCAGATATCACGGTCAAGACCAGCTTTGGCGATTTCTTCACGAAGAATAGCATCTGATTCACGAACGGTTTCAAGTTTTTCTTCAGTGATTTCTCCCATAACACGGATGGCAAGTCCTGGGCCTGGGAATGGTTGGCGCCATACGATGTGGTCTGGCATACCAAGCTCTGTACCAAGAGCACGAACCTCATCCTTGTAAAGAGTGTTGAGTGGTTCGATCAGTTCAAACTGCATATCCTCTGGAAGTCCACCCACATTGTGGTGAGACTTGATGGTTTGAGCAGTATCCGTACCAGACTCGATCACGTCAGTGTAGAGAGTTCCTTGTGCCAAGAATTTCACATCTTTGAGTTTACTTGCTTCGTCATCAAAAACATAAACAAACTCGTTACCGATGATCTTCCGTTTTTTCTCAGGATCAGATACACCAGCTAACTTATCAAGGAAACGTTTTGCAGCATCTGCTTTGACTATGTTCAAACCAAACTTGCCACCAAGCATCTCCATAACTTGGTCAGCTTCTCCTTTACGAAGAAGACCGTGGTCTACAAAGATACAGATCAATTGATCGCCGATGGCTTTTTGAAGGAGAACCCCAACAACGGAAGAGTCAACACCACCTGAAAGACCAAGAAGGACACGTTTGTCTCCGACGGTTTCACGGATTTTTTTGATCTGCATGTCAATGAAGTTGTCCATGGTCCAGTCGCCTTTAGCCCCACAGATGTTCAAGGCAAAGTTACGCAAGATATCATAACCGTGAACAGAGTGACGAACCTCAGGGTGGAATTGGATTCCGTAGATTTTCTTGTCTGGATTTTCAATCGAAGCGAATGGACAGTCAGCGGAAGTACCAGTGCGGATAAAGTCAGTCGGAATTTCTGTAACAGCATCTCCATGGCTCATCAAGACTAATTGTTTGTCTGGTGTGCCGGCAAAAAGAGCAGAAGATTCTGTCAAAGTCAGTTCAGATTGACCATATTCGCGGTTACCAGCATCACCTGCAGGAACGACCTTCCCGCCCAATTTATGGGTCAACAATTGCATTCCGTAACAGATTCCAAGGATTGGAATACCGAGTTCGAAAATTTCAGGATCGATATCAAAAGAACCTTCCTCGTATACAGAGTTTGGTCCGCCTGAAAGAACGATCCCAACTGGATTGATTGCACGAACTTCATCAGCAGAAATCTTATGGCTCTTCAATTCTGAGAAGACTCCAATTTCACGAATCCGACGTGAAATAAGCTGATTGTATTGGCTACCGTAGTCAAGCACGATGATTTTTTCAACATCATGCAAATCAGTTGATAGGTTTGTCATCTTATCCCCTTCTTAAAGAAATTTACTTTCCTCTATTCTAACACAAAAGCCTTGTCTTTACCAATCTCTGATTGAAGAATTAGGAATTTTACGCTACAATAGAGATAACACAGAGAAAGAGCAAGGTTATGATTCCAGCTTACATTCAAATTCATGATCAGATTAAGTCTGAGATTGATCAAAAAATATGGAAAATCGGGGAGCGTCTTCCCAGCGAACGCGATCTAGCTGAGAAATTTCAGGTGAGTCGGATGACGCTTAGGCAGGCCATTACCCTTCTGGTTGAAGAGGGAGTGCTTGAAAGACGAGTAGGAAGTGGTACCTTTATCACCAGCACGCGCGTCCAAGAAAAAATGCGGGGAACAACCAGTTTTACAGAGATTATGAAATCGCAAGGCAAGGAACCTTCTAGCCAAGTGATTTCTTACCGGAAAACCATTCCTAGCCTTCAAGAAGTGGACAAATTGGGCATCGATAAGACAGAGACCATCATTCGGATGGAACGGGTCCGGTATGCTGATGGGATCCCTGTTGTTTATGAAGTGGCCTCTATTCCAGAGAAATTTATTAAGAATTTCAATCGTGAAGAGGTTACCAGCCATTTCTTCCAAACCTTGGAGCGTCATGGTTATAAGATTGGAAAGTCGCACCAGACCATCTATGCGCGATTAGCTAAAGATAAGATTGCGGACTACTTACAGATTTCAAAAGGACAGGCTATTTTAGGATTGACACAGGTTTCCTATTTTGAAGACGGGACGGCTTTTGAGTATGTGAAAAGCCAGTATGTCGGCGAACGTTTCGAATTTTATTTGGAAAACAATTAAACTCACAATTCACAGTAATAAAAAAACTCTTCAAATGTTTGAGAGACTCTCTCTCTTTGGCATTTGGGAGCTTTTTTAGGTTGAAGTCATTCTTTCTAAATAGTGATAGTATGGTCAAAAAAAGATTTGAAAAAAATTTTTAAAAATTTTTATTTTTTCTTCAATTTTTGATTTTTTTTACGAATTAATAGATAGAAGCTAGTTTTAGATCTAAAAAAAGATATAAGGCAGGAAAAAATGAAAAAAATTAAAATCGATGTGGTAGTTGTTCCCTTGAGCGGGCATCTGTACCCAACTTTAAATCTCGTTAAACCCTTGTTAGATGATCCTTCGATGGAGATCCGGGTTTTCACAGGGCCTCAGAAAAAGGCCGTTGCAGAAAACCTTGGCTTCACTGTCGTTCCAATTCTAGAGGACAAAGTAGAAGAATTTGAACGTGCGGCGAATAACGATAAAAAACTCAATATCTTTTCAGCCTATCGTCAATTGTCCAAGAGCCTCGATTTGATTAATCATGTATCGGATCAATTGCTAGAGGAGTGGCGCGTCAATCGTCCAGATATTGTGATTGCTGATTTTATCACTCTATCAGCTGGTTTTGTGGCAGAAAAGTTGGAAATTCCTTGGATTACCACCATGGCAACCCAATTTGCAATCGAAACTCCTTATGGTCCTCCTTGCTTCTTCGGAGGGATGGGAATCCCGCGCACAAAGAAAGAAGAGAAGATCCAAGCACTATGCCGTAAACTCACGCGCATTGGAAAATACTGTGGGGCTTTCCTCTTACGCAAACGCTTAAAACGTTACAATTTCAAGTTGTACAATCAAAATGGAGTGGAGACCATCTACTCTCCTTATGCCATCTTTGGAATTGGTATGATGGAGCTAGAGTTGAAGACACACTTCCCTCATCAATATGCCTGGCTTGGCCCTTTGGGGACTTCTCTTGAAAAAGCAGAAGATTATCCTTTAGATCTTAGTCCTTACGAGGACAAGACGAAGGTACTCGTGACATGTGGAACCCAGTTGCCTTGGGCAAAAGAGAACTTGCTCCAGCAAACCAAGCAGTTGGCCAAAGACCATCCAGAATGCCACTTTTTCGTCACCTTAGGAGATGGAGCAAAAGACTTTTCTGAAGAAGAAGTAGCACCAAATGTGACGGTCGTCTCTTATCTGCCCTACAAAGAATATATTCCGCAGATGGACTATGTCATTCACCATGGAGGAGCTGGAATCTTTTATCAGTGTATCGAATTTAAAAAACCAGCCTTGATCTTGCCACATGATTATGACCAATTTGACTATGCGATTCGAGGAGTAGAAGCAGGAATTGCCTTTCAAGCTCATCGCAATCGCACCGAAGAGATTCAAGCAGGTTTCAATGCCCTATTAGAAAAAGAATCTTGGGAAAAGTTAGAAAGACTAAACAAACTTTCAAAAACCTACAAGCCGTTGGATACTTTAGAGTTTGAAATTCAACGATTATTAAGACGTGGAACGGATGGGAAACTATGAAAATACTTGTAACAGGTGCGACTGGCTTCCTTGGAAAATATGTGATCGATGAGTTGTTGGCTCACGATTATAACATTGTAGCCTTTGGCCGAAATGAAAAAATTGGGAAGACTCTGGAAAATGAGCGCGTCCAATTTGTGAAAGGGAATTTGAGCTCTACAGAGGAATTAAGACAAGCCTTTCAGCATGTCGATGCTGTGGTTCACGCTGGCGCTTTATCTTCAGCTTGGGGACCTTGGAAGGCCTTCTATCAGGCGAATGTAGTTGGCACTAAAAATGTCCTTGAATTGTGCCGTGAATATGCGGTAAAACGCTTGGTTTACGTATCTTCTCCTAGTATTTACGCAGCTGGAAAAGATCAATTAAACATCATGGAAAGTGATGCTCCAAAAGAAAATCACCTCAACAATTACATCCGAAGTAAATTGGCGTCTGAAAAACTTTTTTCTGACTATCCGGATGTGCCAAGTATCATCTTGCGTCCTAGAGGATTATTTGGTGTGGGGGATACCAGCATTTTGCCTCGTGTCTTACGCCTCAGTCGAAAAATTGGAATTCCTTTGATTCGAGAAGGAGAGCAGCTGATGGATATGACCTGTGTGGAAAATGTTGCCCTAGCCATTCGCTTGGCTCTGGAAGCAAAAGAAGCACACGGGCAGGTTTATAATATTACAAATGGGGAACCAAAGACCTTTAAGTATTTGATCGAAACCACACTAAAGGGATTGGGAGAGCCGATTCGCTATCGGAAAATTCCGGCAGGTCTTGTAGCAGGTGCGGCCTATAGCCTTGAAGGAGTGTATCGATTATTCCATCTGAAAACTGAACCTCCATTGACTCGCTATACCTATTATCTCCTTCGATATAGCCAAACCCTCGATATTCAAAAGGCCCAAACCGAACTTGGCTACTATGCAAAAATGACTATTGAAGAAGGGATTGACAACTATGTCCAACATGATCAAGCGCATTGATTATTTTCCAGCAGGCTATTGTAGCAGTCATTCTGGTCTCTTATTTAAAGGAATTCCAAATGAAAAAATGCAATTTCCGGCAGGTGTCTTTTTGATTCATCATCGTGAAAAAGGCTATATTTTGTACGATACCGGCTATCACTACGAGATTAAGAAAAAAGCTCGGTATTTCTGGTACCGTCTAGCCACCCCAATGCAGATGAAAAAAGAAGACCAGATCGATTATTTATTGCAAGAGCGTGGGATTGATCCAGCAGAAATTACTTATGTGATTCTTTCGCATCTGCACCCTGACCATCTCGGCGGAGCAGCACTTTTTCCAAATGCTCATTTCTTTGTCACCCAGGAAGTCTATGAGGTGTACCAAAAACCGAAGTTTAAAGATCTGATTTTTAAAGAGTTTTTGCCAGCTGATTTCAAAGATCGGGTGACTTGTCTCAAAGCAGATCAAAGGCATCCTGCTTTCCCCTATCGCCCGACCGCGGATCTTTTTGGAGATGGGAGCATCCTTGTTTCGTCCATCGATGGACATGCGAGAGGGCAAGGTTGTCTTTATCTGGATGAGTTCAAACTCTTCATCGGAGCAGATCTTTCTTGGGGAGTAGAGCTCTTGCCTTACACACGGCAAATGCGTCTCATTCCATCCTTGGTTCAGGATGATAAGAAGGCTTATTTAAAAGGAGCTGATTTGCTGGAAACACTCTTGCAAGAGGGCATTCAAGTTTTGGTCAGCCACGACCCGCAAGAACGGATTGAAAGGATTTTAAATGAAAAAAACAGTCTTTCTGAAAACCTTTATTGAAACCAGATGGTGCCACCGATTCCGTTCTAAGGAGGCCTTGAAGCGATACCAAGATAAACAATTGGCACGCTACCATGCTTTTATCACTTCTCAATCTCCCTATTTTCAAACCCATTCTCCCGAATCATTTGGAACCATGGATAAAACCTTCATGATGTCACATTTCAATGAACTCAATACCCTAGGGGTGGATCGAGATCAGGCTTTAGAAATGGCGATTCGCGGAGAACAAACACGAGATTTTACCGAGATGAATGGAGAAGTAGCAGTAGGCTTGTCTTCTGGGACTTCAGGCCACCGAGGAGTTTTTGTCACCACAGAAAAAGAAAGAAGTATGTGGGCTGCAGCGATTCTAGCCAAGATGCTACCGAAAGGAAAACTGTTTGGTCATCGCATTGCCTTTTTCTTACGAGCGGACAATGAACTCTATCAAACCATTAATTCAGGCCTTATCCGCTTGGAATATTTTGATATTTTCAAGGATAGCAAGGAGCATTTAGAGCGTCTCAAAGACTATCAACCAACCATTGTGGTCGCACCAGCTTCAACCTTGATTGAGTTAGCCAACTATGTCAGCAATCAGCAACTTGCGATCCAACCTGTCAAGGTTGTTTCTGTCGCAGAGATTCTAGAAGATCGAGATGCTCAGACCATCGCCAAAGCTTTTCAACTAGACAAGGTTGATCAGGTCTACCAAGCGACAGAGGGATTTTTAGCTTGTACCTGTTCAGAAGGCAATCTACATCTTAACGAAGATATTTTGTATGTCGAAAAAGAGTACCTTGATGATAGTCGCTTTTATCCGATTATTACGGATTTCAAACGAACCAGTCAACCCATCTATCGCTACCGCCTCAATGATATTTTGGTGGAAGATAAGTCACCTTGTCCTTGTGGTTCCGTCTTTACTCGAATCGCAAAGATCGAAGGACGATCGGACGATATCTTTTATTTCAAAAAAGAAGATGGCAGTAGCCAGATGATCTATCCGGATTTTATTCGACGGTGCATCCTCTTTGTCGAAAATATTCAGGACTATCAAGTAACTCAGTTGGCAGATGGATCCATTACCATTGCCTTGAGTCACCGGACAGAGTCTATGGAGCAAGCGATCTTTGCTCAATTTGAACTCTTAGCTCAGCAAAAACAATTCATTCTCCCAAGTATTCAATTTATTGATTACCAATGGGACCCAACACGTAAATTAAAACGTGTTCAACGACTTCAATAAAAGGAGAATCCTATGACTACCGTAAAAAGACATTTGCAAATTAAAGGCTATGGAACAGCGCTTCCAGCTCATACAGTTTCTTTCAAAGACCAGACTCGTTACCGCGTGAAAGAAGGAGAAGAAACACAGATTGATCTTGCAGCGCGTGCGATTAAAGCTGCTTTAAACCATGCAGGACTTAAGATGGCAGACATCGACTGCCTGGTTTCGGCTAGTGCTGTTGGCGTTCAGCCCATTCCTTGTACAGCAGCTCTGATCCATGAGCGCGTGGCCAAGGGACTAACGATTCCTGCTATGGATATCAATACCACCTGTACCAGTTTTGTATCTGCTTTAAGCACTGTTTCTTATCTGATTGAAGGTTGTGAATACCAACGGGTTCTGATTGTATCTAGTGAAGTAGGGAGCCTAGGGCTGAATCCTAAACAAAAAGAAAGCTTTGAATTGTTTAGTGATGGAGCTGCAGCCTTTATTTTTGAAGCAACAAAGGAAGATAAAGGAATCATTGCCAGTATGCAACGTACCTGGTCTGAGGGAGCCCATGATACTGAAATTCGTGGTGGTTTGACAGCTTATCATCCGAAATTGTACTCTGAAGCAACCAAGACTGATTTCATGTTTGATATGAAAGGGAAGAAGATTCTTTTGCTTTCTGCCCGTGTTATTCCAGAAATGTTCCAAGAATTCCAAGAGAAATCAGGCATTTCTAAAGATGCTGTAGACTATATTATTCCTCACCAAGCAAGCCGTGCCTTGCCACTGGTCATGGACAAATTAGGCGTTGGCAAAGACAAGTACCTTAATATTGTCAGTGATTATGGAAATATGGTTTCGGTAGCCGTGCCTTTCGGCCTAGCCTATGCATTGGATCATGGCTATGTGAAGGAAGGAGATACCATCTTCTTGATGGGAACTGCAGCAGGGATGACGGTCAATATGTTGGCACTGAAACTTTAATGACGGATCCTCTTATTTCAAGCTCAAAAAGCATCAAGTCCCGCTAGTCTTTAGCGGGCTTTTTTGATATAATGAAAGGTATGGAAATTGAGAAAACCAACCGAATGAATGCGCTCTTTGAGTTTTATGCAGCGCTCTTGACGGACAAGCAGATGAACTACATCGAGCTCTACTACGCAGATGACTACAGCTTGGCTGAGATCGCGGAAGAGTTTGGAGTGAGCCGTCAGGCGGTCTATGACAATATTAAACGTACAGAAAAAATTTTGGAAGATTACGAAATGAAACTCCATATCTATTCCGATTACATTGTTCGTAGTCAGATTTTGGATCAGATTTCTGAAAAATACCCTGAAGATCCTTTTTTACAGGAACAAATTTCTGTGCTTTCCAGTATCGATAATCGAGACTAAATAAATATAAGACTTAACTAGGAGAAAGAGTATGGCATTTGAAAGTTTAACCGAACGTTTACAAAACGTCTTTAAAAATCTTCGTAAGAAAGGGAAAATCTCTGAAGCGGATGTCCAAGAGGCAACCAAAGAGATTCGTCTAGCCCTCTTAGAGGCCGACGTTGCCCTTCCTGTTGTAAAAGACTTCATCAAACGCGTCCGCGAGCGGGCTGTAGGTCATGAAGTCATCGAAACCTTGAACCCTGCCCAACAAATCGTGAAGATTGTCGATGAAGAATTGACAGCGATTTTGGGTTCAGAAACAGCAGAAATTATCAAATCACCTAAGATTCCAACCATTATCATGATGGTCGGTCTTCAAGGGGCTGGTAAAACAACCTTTGCGGGTAAATTGGCCAACAAATTGGTCAAGGAAGAGAATGCACGTCCTTTGATGATTGCGGCCGATATCTATCGTCCAGCAGCCATCGACCAGTTGAAGACTCTTGGTCAACAGATCAATGTCCCTGTCTTCTCACTTGGTACAGAAGTCCCTGCAGTAGAGATCGTTCGTCAAGGTTTGGAGCAGGCGAGAGCCAACCACAATGACTATGTCTTGATCGATACGGCTGGTCGTCTGCAAATCGATGAAAAACTCATGGGCGAGTTGCGGGATGTCAAAGCCCTTGCCGAGCCAAATGAAATCCTCTTGGTTGTCGATGCCATGATCGGTCAAGAAGCAGCCAATGTGGCGCGTGAGTTCAATGAACAGCTCGAAGTGACTGGGGTCATCTTGACCAAGATCGATGGGGATACCCGTGGTGGTGCGGCCCTTTCTGTCCGTCAGATTACTGGGAAGCCAATCAAGTTCACTGGTACTGGTGAAAAAATCACTGATATCGAAACCTTCCACCCAGACCGCATGTCTGGTCGGATCCTCGGTATGGGGGATATGCTGACACTGATCGAGAAGGCTTCTCAAGAATACGATGAAAAACGCTCTCTTGAACTCGCTGAAAAAATGCGGGAAAATACCTTCGATTTCAATGACTTCATTGATCAGTTAGACCAAGTTCAAAATATGGGACCAATGGAAGATCTGCTCAAGATGCTTCCAGGGATGGCCAATAACCCTGCCATGAAGAACCTCAAAGTCGATGAACGAGAAATTGCTCGCAAACGCGCGATCGTATCATCCATGACACCAGCTGAACGCGAAAATCCAGATTTATTAAATCCAAGCCGTCGTCGTCGGATTGCGGCTGGTTCAGGAAATAGCTTTGTCGAAGTCAATAAATTCATCAAGGACTTTAACCAAGCTAAGCAGATGATGCAAGGCGTCCTCTCTGGCGATATGAACAAGATGATGAAACAAATGGGGCTTAATCCGAATAACATGCCGAAAAATATGCCTGGCGGAATGCCAGATATGTCTGCCCTCGAAGGCATGATGGGACAAGGTGGCATGCCTGACTTGTCAGCTCTTGGCGGAGGCGCTGGAATGCCTGATATGAGCCAAATGTTTGGTGGTGGTCTCAAAGGAAAAGCCGGCGAATTTATGATGAAACGGGCGATGAACAAGATGGCCAAACAAATGCGCAAAAATAAGAAAAAACGGAAATAATTCTTTCTAATAAGGGCCTGGAACAAACTGTTCTGGGTTCTTTTAGAAACTACTACTAGAGGAAAGATGTTAAAAAAACTATTTCAACAAGTCATTCGTTTCTTTGCAAGATTGTTTTCTTCGCACAGCAAGCCCTTTGAATTCCCTAAAGGGTCGAAGAAACCACCGATCAGACCAATCATCTTTGTCCCCGGGAGTTCAGCAAGTATCCAGCGATTCAATGGAACCATTCGCATGCTCCATCGCTTTTCTAGAAAAAAGCAAAGTCTCTTAAAAATAAAGGTCAATAAAGATGATTCTATAGAGATGGAAGGAAGACTAAATACAAAAGAGCCAAACCCTATGATTGTGATTGGCTTTGAGAACAATCGAGATGGCTACAGCAATATCAAGCAGCAAATCGAATCCCTTAAGATCGCCATCACCTACCTCCTTGATCACTATTATTTTACAGAGTTCAAGGCAGTCGGGCACTCCAATGGTGGACTAGTTTTGACTGGTTTACTGGAAAGTGGCTTTTTAGAAAAGAAAAAGCTGACCGTAAGGAAGCTCGCTATTATTGGCAGTCCTTACCAATTCAATCAAGATATGTATGACGATTTTCAAAAATGGAAACATCGCCTAGGAAAAGAAGTAGAGGTCCTTAACTTTGTTGGTAGCTTTGCTGGAAAATCAGATGGCATCGTCCCTCTCTCTAGTGCACAAGCAGCAAAATCTATTTTTGAGAAACAAGCCTATACAGAAGTAAATTTAAAAGGACGCAAGGCTCATCATTCAGCTTTACCCACTAATCCAGATCTAGTGAAACAATTAAGTCTATTTTTGAATCTGTAAGTAAATTACATAATTTAGGTTATGTAATTTTTATTTGTCTCTTGCAATCCTTAAGTAAATATGGTACATTTTTGGTAGCGATTACACATACCTAAGGAGGATTTTATGAAAGATCCTAAATTACTAGAGACAATGAAAGCATACAAGGGACGGGATGATGTTCCTGATGATTTTGATAATTTTTGGAATCAAACCCTAGCAAAGATGACTGAACTGCCTGAATACAAGCTTGAAGAACGAGATTTCAGCATTCCAAATGTGATTTGTTATGAATTAACCTTTAAAGGAACCAGAAATGGCCTTGTCTATTCAAGAATGATTCTTCCAAAAACGGATCAAAAGATTCCAGTAATTTTCCATTTTCATGGCTATATGGGACGTTGTTGGGATTGGGCTGATATGTTGGCTTATACAGTAGCCGGCTATGGTGTTGTGTCTATGGACGTAAGAGGGCAGTCAGGCTACTCAACAGACGGTGACCGTTCACCACTTGGTAATACGGTAAAAGGACAGATTATCCGTGGAGCCGTGGAAGGTCCGGAAGAGCTCTTTTATAAGGATATCTACTTAGATCTTTACCAGTTAATTGAAATTGTAGCCAGCCTTCCTCAAGTAGATGACAGCAAACTTGCCAGCTACGGAGCCTCTCAAGGTGGTGCCCTGGCCCTGATTGCTGCTGGATTAAATCCCCGAATCCAACGAACAGTCGCCATTTATCCATTCTTATCGGATTTCAGACGGGTATTAGAGATCGGAAATACCAGTGAGGCCTATGACGAGCTTTTCCGTTATTTCAAGTTCCATGATCCATTCCATGAAACGGAAGATCGTTTGATGCAGACTTTGGCCTATATTGATGTGAAAAATTTTGCCCATCGTATCAAAGGACAGGTTCACATGATTACAGGTCTAGATGATGATGTCTGTTATCCTGAAACGCAGTTTGCCATTTATAATCGATTAGAAGGTCCAAAAGAGCATTTAATCATGCCAGAATATGCCCACGAAGCAATGAACGTTCAAGTCAATGATCGAGTCTATAATTGGCTCTGTGGTAGCAAGATTCCATTTCAATATGTAGAAAAATAAGTTACAGAAGAAACCAATCAGTAAATCCATGAGGTTTGCTGATTTTATTGTGTTTAAAAGGGATCTAAAAACTAAAATTTTTTGTACTTTACCCTAGACAGTGGATAAACCCTTGACACGACTGAGTTTAAGGCGTAATGTACACTCTTTGAAAAATGTACTTTATAATCGAAATGTACTTTATTTTAATGCTGGATAAAGTACATTTTTTGATTGAGTAGCTTAGATGCGTAATGTATCAAAATAGTCCCTTTTAACCCCCTTGTAGGCATAGAAACTTTGATTTAATCAGTTTTTTGAATTTAGTAAAGTACATTTTCACTAAAATTCAGGTTTGAAAATTTTCCAGTTTTCACTTTTATAAAGTATAAAATTGACTATTTTCTTGATGAAAAAAAATTCCAGTTATAAGGGTGTATAGAAAGGGATACAAAACAGTCCTATAGAGCCCCTATAACATCTTTCCGAAAAACTATAATTTTCTTGAAAAATATATCTGGCTATGCTATACTACTAGTATAGAAAGATTTGGAGAAAAACATGAAACGCGAGATCTTATTAGAACGGATTGATAAACTCAAACAAGTCATGCCCTGGTACGTTTTGGAATATTACCAATCGAAACTGGCCGTTCCATACAGTTTTACGACCTTGTACGAATACTTAAAGGAATACGATCGATTTTTCACCTGGGTTTTGGAATCTGGTATATCAGATGCTGACACCATGGCCGAGATCCCCTTAGACGTTCTGGAGCACATGACCAAGAAAGACATGGAATCCTTTATTCTTTACTTACGTGAACGCCCTCTGCTCAATGCCAATACAACAAAAAACGGGGTTTCCCAAACAACGATTAACCGCACTTTATCTGCACTTTCTAGCCTTTATAAGTATTTGACCGAGGAAGTTGAAAATGAGCAAGGGGAACCTTATTTCTACCGTAATGTCATGAAGAAGGTTGCTACCAAGAAAAAGAAAGAAACCTTGGCGGCTCGTGCTGAAAATATCAAACAAAAGCTCTTTTTAGGGGATGAAACTGAGGGATTTTTGAATTATATCGATGAGGAATACCCTAAAACACTCTCAAATCGCGCCTTATCTTCCTTTAATAAGAATAAAGAGCGAGATTTAGCCATTATCGCACTCCTTCTTGCATCTGGTGTCCGTTTATCTGAGGCAGTCAACTTGGACCTTCGTGACCTCAATCTTAAGATGATGGTGATTGATGTTACTCGAAAAGGTGGGAAACGTGACTCAGTCAATGTTGCTGCCTTTGCTAAGCCTTATCTGGAGCAATATCTTGCTATTCGAGACAAACGTTACAAGACTGAAAAGACTGATACAGCCCTCTTTCTGACCTTGTATCGAGGTGGTCCAAACCGAATTGATGCTTCTAGCGTTGAAAAGATGGTCGCCAAGTATTCAGAAGACTTCAAAGTCCGCGTGACACCCCATAAACTTCGCCATACATTAGCAACCCGTCTCTATGATGCAACCAAATCACAGGTTTTGGTCAGCCACCAGCTGGGACATGCTAGCACACAAGTTACAGACTTGTATACGCATATCGTTAATGATGAGCAGAAAAATGCTTTGGATAGTTTGTGATATTACATAACGTAAATTATGTAATATATTAGTTTTAAAAAGAGCGATAGATTTTTTGAATGTCTACCGCTCTTTTATTAATTATATAAACGTATGAGAATCTTTATAAATATGATCTGTTTTCTTCATCAGCCTATACCTCCTGGATAGCTATAAAAGATAATCTAGAAGATCCTACCATTCTTCAACCATGGACTAGTTGAGCCTTATTACTTCGTC
This sequence comes from Streptococcus sp. LPB0220, assembly GCF_008727815.1. Classification (NCBI taxonomy): domain Bacteria; kingdom Bacillati; phylum Bacillota; class Bacilli; order Lactobacillales; family Streptococcaceae; genus Streptococcus; species Streptococcus sp. LPB0220. Next base: position 1,104,531 of record NZ_CP044230.1, read on the forward strand.
AGCTTGTTCCCAAATTACTGGATTATGGGTTGCAATAATGATTAAACGATCTTGCTTCTTTAACGTCAAGAGCAAGTCCATCACCTCTCGAGAAGTTTCTGGATCAAGTGCTGCAGTTAGTTCATCCGCTAAAATCAAAGGTGGATCCTTTAAAATAACTTTAGCCAATGCAACACGTTGTGCCTCGCCACCAGATAATTCATAAATCTTTTGATCCAGAGAAAGGTAAGCCAGTCCTACTTTTTTGAGTACTTCTTCTTCTTGCTGCTTCTTCTCCTTTTTTGTTAATTTTTGACCAATCAATCCCAAATCTAAATTTTTAGCGATCGTTTCGTTTTCAAGTAGGCCAAAGTTTTGAAAGAGATAGCCTAATTCATGCTTAAAAAAGTGATGTTGTTTGATTTGTTTCAGTTCCTGCCCTTGATAGCTTATACTCCCTTCTTCATAAGGCTCTATCTTAGCCAAAATATTAAGCAAGGTTGTTTTACCACACCCACTATTTCCGGTCAGAGCATAGACCTTACCTTCTGTAAATTGCAAGCTCAAATCTTGAAAGACCGTTCGTTGGCCAAATGATTTGGTTAAATGTTCTACGCTAATCATATTAGGCTCCTTTCAGTACAGTTGCTAACAAGTGGTCTTCTTTATGAGACCGGTACAGGAGAATAAACCAAGCATTAGTAAGAAATAGAAAGAGAGTGACAAGAGCAATCCACCATTCCGAAGTGAGAATGAATACAAGGAAGCTTCCTAATAGTAAGAGGACACTTTCTGAGAGCAAAATCGTTTGGTGAATGTTTACAAATCCCAGACCTGCAATCTTCTTCAAGAAGATTTGTTTTCTAAACTCTTCAAAATAAAGGAAATTCATGGTGTTAAAGAGAAGAACAGAGGTTGCTATACCAAAGACTCCTCCTGCAATTATCATGAGATTTTCTATTTGGATGAATTGGGCCATTTGCTGGTAAACGTCTACTGCATAGTCGTACTGACTAACACTTTTTTCAAGATTATACTCAGCGACTAGCTTCTTACTATTCTGAAGTCCATTAAAATAAAGGTAGGAATTTAGATGAGTGAAATATGGATTCTCATAGCCTCCAAAACTTTCAGGTTGAATAACCACTAAAATCGGATCGGTCAAGAATTGCTGATAGTTCATAGGTGTATTGTTATAAATAAAGCGTTTTCGGTTGTTAGGAAGATAGGTCACCCGTGCTTTCATGGGCAACTGACCCTTTCCTTGTTCATCTTTAGGAGTCAGATAATCTTCATACCGTTTTTTCAGCTCCTCTTCTTGACCCTTCAACTTTTCAGGGAGCAAGAGTCCAAATTCTCCAGCTTGCAAGTGATTCAAGCGCTCTTTTTCCTCAGGGGAAACTGAGATCCTTTGGATATCAAGATAATTTGGAGTGACATACAGGCTATTGGCAAGAGGATCGTAATCTGTGATTGAAAACTCTTTACCTGTACTAGGATCCGTCATAACTCCTTTTGGACTAAAAAATACGAGGTGATGGTAAGCTAAAAGACCACCATTTTCAATACCAGACTCGATGAGCTTAGACCATTTTGCTCTGTCCTCAATTTGCGTCTCTTTGTTTGTTTTCTGTGAAAAATCCTCCCGACTTGTACTAATTTGGACCCAATTCGATTGTTTTAACCAAGCCTCACTTCCCTCTTGGTGAGTTTGCCAGACTGATCCATAAATACTGATTCGATGAATCGCAAGGCCAATTAATGCCACAGCGAGAAATTGACAAATAAAGAGGAAAACCAATATGCGCTTCAATGGAACCTTCCCTTTTAAAAGGGGGACTAAATGAATCGTTTGAATACTATATGCAAAGAGGAAGGATAAGAAAACAGACAAAATTAGTAAAATCCCATTGTAAATAATACTACTGGAAATGACGAGGGAATAGGAAAAAGGTGTCAATTGAAAGCAATAAATCAGAACAGCACCCATTATACTTGCGCCAATACATCCCAAAAGCAACTCTATACTATCATCTTTTAGAGAATGTCCGAAAAGTTGCAAGCGTCTCATTCCTGAGATATATCGAATCCCAGCGCTTCTCATTTCGAGTGTTTTTTGAATAATCGTCAAAGCGCTAAAACTAATGATAAAAATAACTAAGGCAAGTGATTGTGAACCGGAGCCAAAAAAGGCAATAAAGGTCTGCAGAGAATTCGGTTTCTCAATAAAAGTTTGTGAGAAGCCAAGATTATGAAGCGTTTGATCCAGCTTTTCAGTTTCTAAATCACCTGTTAATACATAATAATTCGTTAACAGGCTTTCTTTGGCAGCCAGTTCTTTCTTCTCTCTTTTAATTCCATGAGGAAGTTTTCCCTCTCCGTAGATATCATAGGTGAAAACAACCTGACCCTTAGAATCTGTTCTTTGTATCTGACAGGCAATTATACTATGATTTTCCCTTGCCAAGCGGTCTAAACTGGAAGATAATTCTTCATATGTGACGCTCTTTTCTTGTCTCTGCACCCCTACTACCGGAAGACTGTGGTGGATAACCGTATTTGGAGAAATAAAGGCAATCCAAATCAAAAAGCTAGAGATGAAAAGGTTTGATAAAATAATAAAGACACGTTTCATATCATCACACTTTCTAAAGCAGAAAAGGAAAGTAATACCTAGCTAGTCAATTAATTTAATTGTATCGTGATTACTGAGTATAAAAATTTTAATTATATTATTGTAAACGAATACACTTTTCCACCTTTACTATACTACAAAATCCTTTGGAAAACAATAATTTCTATGCGAAACTAGTTTCAAAAAAGAGATCCGCTACTGCGAATCTCTTTTGACTTTATTCCACCACTGCCTCAGCGATTTCCTCTGCAGTGATACCTGCAAAGTAACGACCTAGGTTAATGGTTTGAAGGGCTTTGAGGACGTCTTCACGTTCATATTTAACGCCACGAAGTACCTCTTCTACTGCTGCAACATCTTCGATACCAAAGAAGTCACCGTAGATCTTGATGTCTTGGATTTTTGATTCAATGACGTTGGCGAAGATTTCAACCTTACCGCTTGGGAATTTGGTGCCACGACGGACATTGTATTCAGGAGACTTTCCATAGTTCCAGTCCCAGGTACCGAACTTGGTTTCCTTGATACGATTGATTTCAGCCAATTCTTCATCCGAGAAGACATATTCCGTCATCTCAGGGTATTCTTTCTTCATGTAGTCCAAAAGTAGGTCACGGAACTCTTCCACCGTGATTTTTTCTGGCAACTCATCGATAATATTGGTCACACGAGCACGGACTGATTTAACCCCTTTGGACTCAAACTTGTCTTTAGATACCTTGAGAGCATTGGCAAGGACTGACAAATCAACGTCAAAAAGAAGGCAACCATGGTGCATGATCCGACCATTGATGTAAGCTTGGGCATTTCCACAGAATTTCTTGCCATCAATCTCTAAGTCGTTACGACCCGTGAATTCAGCCTTAACCCCAAGTTGAGCCAAGGTGTTGATCACGGGAGTTGAAAAGCTCTTGAAGTCAAAGGCTTTGTTTTCATCTTCTTTTGAAATGATGGTGTAGTTGAGGTTGTTCAAATCGTGATAAACAGCCCCACCACCACTGATCCGGCGAACCACTTCAATCCCATGCTCCCGAACGTAGTCACGGTTGATTTCTTCGATGGTATTTTGGTGACGACCAACGATAATCGAAGGTTTGTTAATCCAAAGAAGGAAGATTTGATCCTCATCTAACAGATGCTTAAAAGCATACTCTTCTAAAGCAATATTAAAAGCAGTATCATTTGAATAATTAATAATGTATTTCATAAGATTCCTTTATATACGATAGAGACTGGTCCAGCATTTGCTGTCCAGCCATTCTATCATTTCAAATACTATTTCTTCTTAGGTGAATGAACAGCCAAGCCAAGTACATCCGCAAAAGCTTCGTACATCACTTCTGAGAAGGTAGGGTGTCCGTGGATGGTCTTGAGCATTTCTTCCACAGTGATTTCCATCTCAATGATGGTTGAAGCTTCGTTGATCAATTCAGCTGCTGCTGGACCAATGATGTGAACCCCAAGAACTTCACCGTATTTCTTGTCTGCAATGACTTTAACAAATCCTTGAGCCGCGTCTGATGCAATGGCACGACCGTTCGCCGCAAAGTTAAACTTACCGATTTGAACATCGTATTTCTCACGAGCTTGTTCTTCTGTCAAACCAACAGCCGCAACTTCTGGAAGGGTGTAGATGGCTGCAGGAGTCAAGTTCAATTTTGCAACAGCATGATTTCCCTTAAGAGCATTTTCGGCCGCTACTTCACCCATACGGAAGGCAGCGTGAGCCAACATCTTGGTACCGTTGATATCACCTGGCGCATAGATACCTGGAACAGACGTTTCCATGTATTCATTGACCTTGATCCGTCCACGATCCAATTCAAACTCAACTTCACCGATTCCTTCAAGATCAGGAACACGACCGATTGAAAGAAGAGCTTTGTTTGCGATGATATCATCTTTGCCTTCAACCTTGATACGGAGTTTACCATCTTCTTCAATGATTTCTTGCAATTTCGTATCGGTCAAGATTGTCATACCTTTACGTTCAAGGATCAAGCGAAGGTTCTTAGATACTTCCGCATCCATAGCTGGAACGATGCGGTCCATCATTTCAATAACCGTAACTTTTGAACCAAAAGTCATGAAGGCTTGACCAAGTTCGATACCGACAACCCCACCACCGATGATAACAAGGCTTTCTGGTACTTCGTTCATTTCAAGGATATCATCACTGGTCATGACAAGGGATGATTCCATACCAGGAACGTTGATTTTGCTTACTTTTGAACCACCAGCAAGGATGATTTTCTTGGTTTCAAGCAATTCAGAACCGTTTACCAAGACATTCTTATCTTTCGTAATGGTACCGATACCTTTATGAACATCTACTCCGTAGCTACGAAGAAGTCCTGCGACTCCACCGACGAGGGTATTAACAACTTTAGATTTAGTTTCTAAAAGTTTATCCATATCTACTGAGAAACTTGGATTTTCAATGATAATACCACGGTTGGCTGCATGTCCGATATTTTCGATAATTTCAGCGTTGTGGAGGTAAGTCTTAGTTGGGATACATCCGCGGTTCAAGCACGTTCCACCAAGTTCAGATTTCTCAACAAGAGCAACCTTACCACCTAGTTGAGCTGCCTTAATAGCAGATACGTAACCAGCAGGACCCCCACCGATCACTACGATATCATAAGCATCATCGCTCTTATTGTCATCGTTTGAAGCACTTGCTGCAGCTGGTGCTGGACTCGCTTCTGGTGCTGCTCCAGCGGTTGGGATGTTTTCCCCTTCTTCACCAAGATAACCGATTACTTCTGTTACAGGAACCGTTTCTCCGTCCCCTTTCAAGATAGCGATCAAGTAGCCGTCTTCTTCCGCTTCCAACTCCATGCTGACTTTGTCTGTCATGATTTCAAGGAGCACTTCTCCTTCTTTTACAAATTCGCCGACTTTTTTATTCCACTGAACGATTTGTCCTTCGGTCATATCTACGCCGGCTTTTGGCATAATTACTTCTAAGGCCATTTTATTTCCCTCTTTTTCTTGTTTCTATTCTCTCTCGTTGATTAGACCAACATTGAAATCGGGTCTTCAATCAAGGCTTTCAAGTCTTTCATGAATTTGGCACCGGCCATTCCATCGACGACGCGGTGGTCAATGGTCAAGCCCAAGCTCATGATTGGACGAATAACGATTTCACCATTCACAACCACTGGTTTTTCAACCGTTGCACTAACTCCAAGGATGGCAGAGTTTGGTTGGTTGATAATCGGTCCAAATGATTGAACGCCAAACATTCCTAAGTTACTGATGGTAAAAGTTGAGTTTTGCAATTCACTTGGCGCAAGCTTACCATCCAAAGTACGTCCGATAACGTCCTTGAAGGCTACCACCAACTCTGACAAGGTCATCTTTTCAGCATTGTAGACAACTGGAGTCATCAAGCCATTGTCCATCCCAACTGCTATCGCTAAGTTGACATAATTGTGAGTGATGATGGTTTTGCCATCTTCTGTCAATGACGCATTGATGTATGGGTGTTTCATCAAGGTCTTAACCACTGCTAGAGAAAGCAAATCTGTTACAGTGACTTTCTTGCCAGTGGCCTCCATAATTGGATCCAATACCTTCTTACGAAGGGCCAACATTTGAGACATATCAACGTCATAGTTCAAAGTAAAGGTTGGTGCTGTCAAGTAAGATTCCACCATCCGTTGAGAGATCACCTTCCGCATTGGTGTCATCGGAATCCGCTCGATCTCACCATAAGGTGTCACATTATCTGGAGCTTCCTCCACCTTCTCGATTTCAGCAGGTGACTTAATGGTCTCATTCTCAATATTTTCAGGAAGGAAAGCAAGGACGTCCTTCTTCATGATCTTACCACGATGACCAGTTCCTTGAATCTCTTGCCAAGCAATATTGTGTTCTAAAGCAATTCGTTTTGCAAGTGGTGAAATGCGAACCACATTTGTGTCTTTATATGTTTCCACGTCTTCTTTGTGGACACGACCGTTTGCGCCTGAACCAGAAACATCATAGAGGTTGATCCCAAGATCATCCGCTAATTTTCTAGCCGCAGGAGTCGCTCTTAGCTTATCATCAGCCATGACTTCTCCTATTCTATTACAAGATATTAAGGACGTAGAGGACAAAGAAAAAATAGGAGATTGACGCTGTGTTACATGAACACGAGGAAATCTATCTTTTTTTCACAGTCCTCCGTCCGGATTCAACTCTACAAGCAACTTGGACACGGAACGTGTCTCAAGTTGCTACGGTTGCCGCTATCAGGCGGTCAACCTAGTAGACTTACTAATTCGTTCGTCGAATAGAATCGATTCGACTCACTCATGTCGCATTTTATCTATTTCAAAATGAAAGATAAAACTACGAATATATTACATAATTTAAATTTTGTATTATTCTTTGTTGTATGTTTTACGAATAGCATCTTTGATGCTTTCAACTGTTGGAATCATTGCATTTTCAAGGTTTTGTGCGTAAGGCATTGGCACATCTTCCCCCGCACAACGGCGGATTGGTGCATCCAAGTAATCAAATGCTTCTGATTCAGAAATAATAGCTGAAATTTCACCAATATAGCCACTTGTTTTGTGGGCATCATTGACAAGGACTACTTTTCCTGTCTTCTTGACAGAATTAATGATGATCTCTTTATCAAGTGGAACCAAGGTACGTGGGTCTACTACTTCTACTGAGATCCCTTCTTCTGCTAATTCTTCAGCAGCTTGCATCACGCGACGAAGCATTTTTCCGTAGGTTACGACAGTGACGTCAGTTCCTTCACGTTTGATTTCTCCGACACCAAGTGGAATCGTGTAGTCTGGATCAACTGGCACTTCCCCTTTTTGGTTGAATTCTGATTTATATTCAAGAATGATAACGGGGTTGTTGTCGCGAATAGAAGACTTAAGCAGTCCCTTCATATCCGCTGGCGTACCAGGAGCAACAACTTTCAAACCAGGAATAAGAGTAAACCATGATTCTAACGATTGGGAGTGTTGGGCTGCAGAACCAACTCCATTCCCAGCAGCACAGCGAATAGTCATCGGCACTTGACCTTTACCACCAAACATGTAGCGAGTTTTAGCAGCTTGGTTGACAATAGCATCCATGGCAATTACTGAGAAATCCATGAAGGTCATATCAACGATTGGGCGAAGTCCAGTCATGGCTGCCCCTGCTGCCGCACCTGAAATCGCGGCCTCAGAAATCGGACAGTCACGGACACGTTCTGGACCAAACTCTTCCAGCATCCCTACAGAAGTTCCGAAGTCTCCACCGAAAACTCCGACATCTTCTCCCATCAACAATACATTTTCGTCGCGACGCATTTCCTCAGACATAGCAAGGATAATGGTATCGCGGAAAGACATTAATTTAGTTTCCATAATTCTCTACTCCCCCTTAGTCTGCGTAAATATCTTCGAAAGCTGATTCAAGTGGAGGGAATGGGCTTTCTTCCGCAAATTTCACTGAAGCTTCCACTGCTTCTTTCACTTCTTCTTGGATTTGATCCAATTCTTCTGCGCTCGCAATCTCATTTTCAAGGAGATACTTGCGAAGGTTTTCGATTGGATCTTTCTTCTTCCACTCTTCTACTTCTTCACGAGTCCGGTATTTACCAGGGTCAGATGAAGAGTGACCAAGCCAACGATAGGTGACACTTTCAATCAAGACAGGTCCTTTACCAGAGCGGACGTGTTCAACAGCTTTTTGGAATCCTTCATAGACATCGATAACGTTATTTCCATCAGGAATAAACATTCCAGGAATGCCGTAAGCAGCACTACGTTCGTGGATATGCTGGATATTGGTCATTTTCTTGATGTCAGCAGAGATTCCATAACCGTTATTGATACAGTAGAAAATTACTGGAAGATTCCAAATAGAAGCCATATTCACCGCTTCGTGGAAGACACCTTCATTGGTTGCACCATCGCCAAAGAAGCAGACGACAATCTTACCAGTCTTTTTCATTTGTTGTGTAAGGGCAGCACCTACTGCAATTCCCATACCGCCACCAACGATCCCGTTAGCGCCAAGGTTTCCGGCATCCAAGTCAGCGATATGCATGGAGCCACCTTTCCCTTTACAAGTACCCGTATATTTCCCCAGGATCTCAGCCATCATGCCATTCAAATCGATTCCTTTAGCAATGGCTTGTCCGTGACCACGGTGGTTAGATGTCAGCAAATCATCATTGTTTAAAGCCAACATAGCTCCAACGTTAGCCGCTTCTTCCCCAACAGAAAAGTGCGTCATTCCTGGCACTTTCCCTTTTTTTACTAACTGTGCAATTTTTAAGTCCATGCGACGGATTTCTTCCATTTTACGGAACATTTCCAATAAGAGACTTTTATCTAATGTTGCCATCATTTCGCCTTTCTTAGCATTTATTCATTCTCTTTCATTCTAGCCAAAAATGAAAGCACTGTCAAAAATAATGCTCATATGATTTCACAAACTTTATTCCTTGTAAGAAGGTTTTATAAGCTTTTTAAAATCCAAATACAATATTTCACAATATTTTCTCTTCTTCCTTTGCTATACATATAAAAAAACCGATAGGATCCTATCCTACCGGTTGTTATCTTATGATCGGCGTTGACCAAAGTCATGAATCATTTGTTCCAATACTTCACGACTAGGTGTTGTAAGCATATAGAGGTAATCTCCCTGAAGTTCCGCAAAGGCCGCTGGCATATCTTTCTTGACACGGAATTGATCATGGTATTTAGCCAAAACTTCTTCCTCTGACAGAGCATAGGCCGCATTGGCACGACGAGAAGTTGCCAAGCAATAAAGGGGCTCAAACTCAGAAGCTGGGAAAGGTTCTCCTGCTACGATGGCAGCATAGCCACGGTACAAATCAATCGAGTGAGCGTAGTTGTAGACATCGATGGTAAAGCCACCTGCAGGGCGATTATTGTACTCGATCGCAATATAGTCGTCCCCATCGCGGAAGAACTCAATGTGGAAGAAACGTTCCTTCATGCCAAAAGCTTTGACAATGGCTTCCCCGTATTGACGCAATTTTGGATCCATCTCTTTGAGGACATAATAAGAATTGTCCATCTTGTAGAGCATCAAATCGAGTGGCGTATAGGCATAGTCAAAAGTAGTCGAAAAGACAATATTACCATCGCGATCGACCAGACCATCAAAGGTACAAATCTCACTAGAAGTGACGAATTTCTCAAAGAAATACTCAGTATGGCCATCCCATTCTGCCTTGAAATGGTCCACATCTTCTGGCGTTTCGATCTTGAAGGTTGCTGCTGCTCCTACCCCATTGTCAGGCTTAGCAATCAATGGTAACCCAATCTTCTTCACAGCCTTATCAATGTCTTTTTCTGTTTTAACTACTGCACCAGGTACGACTGGGACTCCAGCCTTCTTGAAGAGTTTCTTCATTTCTGATTTGAACTTGGTTTTCTTCAGATCTTTTGGTTTAGCTCCGAAGACATTGAATTGCTCCCGAAGCGCTGCATCCAATTCCAACCAGTACTCATTGTGGGATTCGATACGATCGATTGGGCCATGTTTGTAGAAAAGAAAGGCTACTGCACGCTTCACTTCATCCAGATTTTCCAAATTTTCAACACGGAAATATTCTGTTAAGCTGTTGCGCAAAGGCTCATCTAACTGTTCATATGGCTCTTGACCAATTCCCAAAACAGTGATCCCTTTATTAGCTAGTTCGATGGTAAATTGTTGGAAGTTTTGTGGGTAATATGGTGAAATAACGATATAATTCATTGAGGTCTCCTCCCTTTTTACTTATAGATGCATTTGACCTAGGAAATATGGCATTTGTTTGCGCCACCATTCCCAATCGTGGGCGACATCATGTCCCCATTCAGCGAACCATGCAGGAATATTTTTGTGATCAAAGGCTTCTTTCAGTTTGTAGAAAGATGGAAGTCCATCTTGTTCCCAAGCTCCTAAACCAGTACAAACAACGATTTCCGCCTGACGGTAACGATCGATAAACCAGCCATCATTTTGGTTCCAAATATAATCAGATGGCGAGTTTTGATAAATGGCTTCATCGCCTCCAAAATCACCAACAAAGAAACGAGCGTCATAGACACCACTCAAGGCAATCACTTTGTAAAAGACATCTGGATGTTGCAAGAAGAAATTAAGCGCGTGGTAGGCTCCCATAGAGCAACCAGTTGTCATCATCGGATCAAACCAGCCTGTTTTGTGTTTGATAAAAGGAATGGCTTCTTCAATCACATAGCGTTCATAAGCACGGTGCATTTCGGCACGATCGTGAGGATTCTTCCAATTACAAAGCCAACTATCACTATCCACACTAGAAAGGGTAAAGAATTGAACCCGTCCTTCTTCGATAAACTGAGCACAAGCATCAATCATACCAAAGTCATAGTATTCGTTATGGCTTCCACCTGAGGAAGCAAAGACCACAACAGGAATACCTGCGTGTCCATAGCGGTTCAAATACATTTCACGGTTGAGTTGGCCACTCCAGTGGCTTAAATGTTCAATATTCATAAGTTTCCTCTTTCCTTTATTTCTTTATTTACAGTCTATTAATCCCAATTTTCTGCCAAAAAACGAAGGCATTCTGGTAAATGTTCGGCCCATGCTTCTTCGTGGTGAATAGCCCCAGATTGAATCCGAATGGCAATATTTTCCAAAGCCACCCCTTGTTGAATGACGTCGTGGTAATAACGAAGAGATGAATCAATATAGGCTTGCTTGATGTTTCCTGCCATCAAAGTTTTATCTGTATCATCCGCCTCTTCAGTCCCCACATAGATGTAGATCCGTTGGTCTGCATATAATTTTTTGCGTTCGATATAATGATTGAAGGCATCTTGGTGTAGCCAGTTAGCGGATGAAAAGACCCCTAAACAACCGATTTGATCTTGGTACTCTAATCCCAAGAATTGAGTAATATTTCCCCCCAAGGAAGAACCAATCATGGCCGTATGTTCTCGATCAGCAAGAGTCCGGTATTCTTGGTCGATAAAAGGTTTCACCACCTCCATGACAAATTCGCCGTACTCAACTCCCTTGCCACCAAATTGCATGCCAGGAATATTGGATTCCTTGTACTTCCAGGCAGAGTATTCGTTCATGCGTTGGAAACCATCATTATCGATCGCAATAACAATCATGCGACTAATATCTGGATTCCGCTTAATGGCTGGAATGACTTTCCAGGAATGACCCGCATAAGCTTCCTTGCTGTACAAAACGTTTTGCCCATCGTGGAAATAAACCACAGGGTAACGTCTATCTGTATCCGTTTCATAATTCTTAGGTAATAAGACTCGCACACGACGGAGTTTTCCGGTATAAGGCACTTTCAACTCGTGTGTCTTCATATCTAAATAAAAATAGGATTTGTTCATTGTCAGAAAACTCTCTATATTCTAAATTTTATTCATTATACCATTTTTAGAAGAAAAAGTCTGGATTTTCTCCAAACTTTTTCCTTTATTGGGTTATTTTTCCATAAACTGAGCCAAATCTTGTAAAGAACGTTCGGCAATTTTCTCATAACGTTCCTTTTTATCCCGAATGCGTGGTCCTTCTAGCTCTTTGATAATCCCGAAGTTGACATTCATGGGTTGGAAATGCTTGCTGTCGGCATGAGTGATATAGTGAGCCAGACTTCCGATGGCTGTCGTTTCAGGGAAAATCGCTGCTTCTTCTCCTTTGAAAAGGCGAGCTGCATTGATTCCAGCTACCAAACCTGAGGCAGCTGACTCCACATAGCCTTCTACCCCTGTCATTTGACCTGCAAAGAAGAGATTAGCTTGTTTCTTAGAACGATAAGTTTGTTCAAGCAGATTTGGAGAATCCATGTAGGAATTGCGGTGCATGACGCCGTATCTCACAAACTCCGCATGTTCCAAACCTGGAATCATTTGGAAAACCCGTTTTTGCTCACCCCATTTAAGGTGAGTTTGGAAGCCGACGATATTGTATAGGCTAGCTGCCGCATTGTCTTGACGTAACTGAACAACTGCATAGGGTGTCTTAAACTCCCCATCACGTGGCCCTTTGTAGTCATCTGGATACTCGAGTCCGACTGGCTTCATAGGACCATAGAGCATGGTTTTGATGCCTCGTTTAGCCATGACTTCAATGGGCATACAACCTTCAAAATACTTTTCTTTTTCAAAAGAGTTGAGCGGGGCTTCTTCTGCATTGACCAAGGCATCGTGAAAATCCATAAATTCTTGTTTGGTCATTGGGCAGTTGAGATACGCCGCTTCTCCCTTGTCATAACGAGACTTGAGGTAAACCTTGTTCATATCGACAGTATTGACATCGATGATTGGAGCTGCTGCATCATAGAAATAGAAACCATCGCCACCATTAAGGGCATGGATCTTTTCTGCCAAGGCATCGCTGGTTAGAGGCCCCGTTGCGACCACTGTGATGGCATCTGTCGGCAATTCAGTAATTTCATCACGAATGACTTCAATAAGAGGATGTTGGGACACCTTCTCCGTCACCCGGCTAGCAAAACCTTCTCGGTCCACAGCAAGTGCTCCACCGGCTGGTACACGAGTCGCTTCCGCTGCTTCAAGGATGACAGAACCCAGACGGCGCATTTCTTTTTTGAGGAGCCCGACAGCATTGGTGAGAGAATCCCCACGAAGAGAGTTGGAACAAACTAGCTCCGCAAAGTTGTCTGTTTTATGTTGCGGAGTGGATTTGACCCCCCGCATTTCGTAAATCTTGACCGGAATACCCTGTTGGGCAATCTGATAAGCTGCTTCAGAGCCTGCAAGGCCCGCACCGATGACATTGATATAAGATTGAGACATGACACTAATACCTCTTTGGGTATCAAAACACCCTGATGGACTGTTTTGACACCCACAAATCTTTCTAATTTTCTACTTGCTCCATTATACCAAAAAGCCAAATAAAAAGACAGGAAGGCTTTTCCTTCCTGTCCAACGAATGTCTATTATAACAGACATTTATAAAAATTGCTGTTATAACAGACATTTAATAACTTATTTCACTTTTTCTTCTTCGTAGTCACCATTGCTACATACGACTTGTTTGCCGCCACCACGAACTTTTTTCTCAACTAAGTAGTGGCCACATTTTGGACAATCCCGACCGATCGGCTTATCCCAAGAGGTAAATTCACACTCCGGATAGCGATTGCATCCATAGAAGATACGGTTGCGCTTGGTTTTGCGTTCGATGATTTGTCCCTGATGACAATCAGGACACTCCACGCCGATTTCTTTGACAATGGCCTGAGTATGACGACAATCTGGGAAATTACTACAAGCATAGAACTTACCAAAACGTCCTAATTTAATCACCATCGGACTGCCACAGACTTCACAATCAAAACCAGCTGGTTCGTCTTTGATTTGGATTTTTTCCATCTCTTCTTCAGCCTTTGCGACTTCTTTAGAGAATGGTTTGTAGAAGGCATCGATGACTTTTTGCCACTCTTCTTTTCCAAGTTCGACATCATCGAGTTTCCCTTCCATTTCTGCTGTGAAGGTCACGTTGACAATATCTGGGAAGAATTCAACGATCAGTTTATTGACGATCCCCCCTAACTCTGTTGGTTCAAAACGTTTGGCTACCAGCTTCACATAATAGCGTTTTTGAATGGTCTCAATCGTCGGAGCATAGGTTGAAGGACGACCAACCCCATTTTCTTCTAAGGTCTTAATCAAGGTCGCTTCAGAATATCGAGCAGGTGGTTGGGTAAAGTGTTGCTCAGGCTTGCTATTGACTTGCTTAACGATATCGCCTTCTACCATATCCGGCAACATCTTGTTCTTATCTGAGTCGTTATAAATAGCCAAATAACCATCAAACTTCACCTGGCTCCCATTTGCCGTATAATGAACCCCATTTTGACCTAAACGGACATTCATGGTATCAAAGACAGCTGCTGTCATTTGACTAGCTACAAAGCGGTTCCAAATTAAGGTGTAGAGTTTTAATTGGTCTTTGTCCAAGTATTTAGCAATGCTTTCAGGAGTATTGAAGACGCTGGATGGACGAATCGCTTCGTGGGCATCTTGGGCTCCAGAAGCATTCTTCACACGGCTTCCATGCTTAGAGTATTTCTCACCAAAGCGATCCACGATAAAGTTAGCTGCCTCATTTTGCGCAACTGGACTGATCCGTGTGGAATCGGTACGCATATAGGTAATCAAACCTTGAACACCCGAGCCAATATTGATTCCTTCATACAATTGCTGAGCAACCATCATGGTCTTGCGTGTACGGAAGTTGATCTTATTGGCAGCATCCATCTGCATGGAAGAGGTGGTGTATGGAAGTGGCGCATTCCGACGACGTTCTTTCTTTTCAACTTTTTCAACGGTAAAATCTTTGCCATCTAAGCGTTCAAGAACAGCTTTCACCTCTTCATTGGTGTTGAGCTTCATCTTCTTGCCATCAATCCCATAGAAGCTAGCTTGGAATTGCTTGGTCCCTTTTTTAAAGACACCATCAATGGTCCAGTATTCTTCCGGCTTGAAATCATTGATTTCATTTTCACGATCAATGATTAATTTGAGGGCAACAGATTGCACGCGCCCTGCAGAAAGTCCTTTTTTGACCTTTTTCCAAAGAATAGGCGAAATGGAATACCCTACAATCCGGTCCAAGACACGACGTGCTTGTTGGGCATCGACCAAGTCCATATCGATTTGGCGCGGTTCTTTAAAGGCATTTTTAACGGCATCCTTGGTGATTTCGTTAAAGACCACACGGTTTTTTTCTTTAGCATCCAAGTTCAAAATATGCGCTAAATGCCAAGAAATAGCTTCTCCTTCTCGGTCCGGGTCACTTGCGAGAAAGACTTGTTTGGCTTTTTTAGCTTCTTTTTTCAAATCATTGATCAAGGGACCTTTCCCGCGAATATTGATATACTCCGGTTCATAGTTATTGTCGAAGTCAATCGACATCGTAGATTTTTTCAGGTCCCGAATATGGCCAACACTAGCCATGACTTTGTAGTTACGACCAAGGTATTTCTCGATTGTTTTGGCCTTAGCAGGAGACTCCACAATCACCAAATTTTTCTTGGTTGTACTGCTTTTCTTTTTTGTTACCACGTTTTATCCCTCTGTATTGTATAAATCTCATTGAGTTTAATACATTTTAAGAAAGATGTCAACTAGGAACTTCTCCTATAGGAAAATCACAATTCGTATTTCAATTCATCAAGAATGTCCTGGCCTGAGGTGACAAGCTTTGCACCTTCTTGAATCAGATGATGGCAGCCTGCAGATTTTCCATCTAAAATATTTCCTGGAATAGCAAAAACGTCTCGTCCTTCTTCCATAGCACGCTCACAAGTAATCAAACTGCCTGAACGGAGTCGAGCTTCTGCCACAATCACTGCCTGACAGAGACCTGCAATGATGCGGTTTCGCTCAGGAAAATGAAACTTAAGTGGTGCCTGACCTGGACCATACTCGCTCAAGATCAGATGGTGTTCCCCCATATGCGCCTGCAGTCTTTGATTGCTCTTAGGATAAAAGACATCCAGTCCCGTTCCTATCACTCCGATGGTCTTGCCACCATTTCGGATACTGGCATAATGAGCGGTCGCATCAATTCCCTTAGCAAGTCCACTAACAATGACCAATTCATTCCCAAGTTCCTTAATAATCTTCTCTACAGAACGAACCCCTTCTCGCGTGGTCTCCCGAGCTCCAACAACTGCGATCTTCGGTCTGGTTAACAGCTCCAAATCCCCTTGGTAAAAAAGGAGTACAGGAGGATTGTAGATCTGTAGCAATTCCTCAGGGTATTCTGGATCAAAAATGGATAGAGATGGGAACCGTTCAAACTCCTTGTGTAAATGGTCTTCATCTAGTTGCCGGTATTTGTCTACAAAATGAAGGATACTGCGACAGCGAGCGATCCTTGCTATCTCTTCTAAGCTTGGTAAGACTTGCTCTTTCCTACAGTAGTCCAAGACTCTCAAGACTTGCTCATTTGATAAACCGGCTTCTTTTAATTTAAAGATTTCAAATTTCTCCATGGTCACCTTCTACTTCCTCTCACTTATTTATTCGAAAAAGAAAAGAAAAAAAGCTCTATTCCTAGAACTTTTTTTAATGTGTCGAAAAATAAAAGTAAGATGCGGCACCAATCAAGTTGCTTTCATTATGGAAGCGAGCCGCTTGGATCGGCAAGGCCTCAAATTGTTTATGACCTTTTTGAGAGAGCAGCTCATGGTATTGTCGACTGATCTCATCGATCAGTAGTGGTTGACCACTAATGCCCCCGCCAATCGTCACCTTTTCAAGCAAGAGCAAAGATTGAAGATTAAAAATCAGAATAGCAATATCATGACAATACTCCTGAAACAAGGATGTCAGCTCCTCGTTGCCCTCTTGATCAAGAGCTTTGAAAACAGCTATACCATCTGCCTTTTCTAGGTTCAAGATGTGACTAGCTTTCTCAACAAATTGAACAGCAGAACCGGTGTTTTCCAAAAGATTGGAAATGCCTTGCAAAAAGAGTTCGCGATGAAAGCGGCGATTTTCTGGTGTTCTTTCTGCCTTATCAATAGACCGAATGTATTCTGTCAGTTGCCATCCTCTCAATAGGTCACCATTCGAAAGAAGAGCGAGGCCGACTCCTGTCCCTAAGACCAAGGTCGCACCGCAAGGACAATCTTTTAGATTGCCAAGCCTTGCTTCCGCTAAACCTGCGGCTTCTCCATCATTGAGAACAGTGACGGGTACTTGAAATGTTTGTTCGAGTCTACTTGCTAGAGGAATGCCTCGTAAATATGGAATGAGACCACCTCGAAAGACAAAGCCAAGGCTCTTTTGGATCTCACCAGGGCATGAAATGGCGATTCCCTCGATTTCTTCCCTTACGGGTGTAACGATTTCTTCTAATCCTTGCCAAAACTCCTCAATCGTAGGTGGTGTTGGGATCTTGTCTGTATGAACCAATTGATAGTCTGCGTCCATCAGACCGTACTTTATAAAGGTCCCTCCGATATCGATAGTAAATAGCATAACCTAATCCTCACACATTGATTTGACGGGTTCAAACGAACGCCGATGGATAGGGGTCACTCCCAGTTGGTCGAGGCCAGCCAGATGGTTCGACGTCCCATAGCCAGCGTTCTGAGCAAAATCATAACCCGGATATTCTCGATCAAACTCTTCCATCATCTGATCCCGAGTCACCTTGGCTACGATGGATGCTGCAGCAATGGATAAGGAGTTGGCATCCCCTTTGATGATACTAGTTTGGGAAATAGGAAGATCTAACCTCATGGCATCAATCAAAAGATGTTGGGGTTGAGGCTCTAGCTGACCAATGGCCTCCATCATGGCTAGCTTCGTAGCTTCATAGATATTAACCTGGTCTATCACTTGATTATCCTTGATGCCGATTCCGATCGCAACGGCGTTTTGGAGCACAGCTTCATAGATTTCCTTGTGTTTGGATTTTGGAATCTTTTTACTATCGTTGAGTCCGGGAATCTTACAAGCTTTCGGCAGAATGACGGCTGCTGCAACAACTGGTCCCGCTAATGGACCACGTCCCACTTCATCCACTCCTGCAATGAGCTGAATCCCTTGAGTATAAAGTTCTTTTTCATAGGCTAGCATTTTTTCCAAACGCAAATCTTCGTCCACTTGTTTTTGGAGTTCGCGTTTTCGTTTGCTGATAGCCGCTTGAACGCCTGCTCGACCATCAAGGATCAACTCTTCAAAGAAGGGATGATCTAGCTCGTCAATCATTGCCAAACGCTCTTTAACTTCTTTAATTGTTGCCATCAATTTCCCCTACACGATCCAGCGTATAGCGTCCCAATTTTCCATCGCGGACGTCTTTAACAAAGAGTTGGTAAAAACGGTCGTAATCTTCACGAAATCCTAATTTCTGGGTCATTTCCATAATGATTTCAGGAGCTTCTTGTTCCAGATCCATTTGTTTAAAACGCCCTTGCAAAACTGCTGGGTAGTGCTCTTTAAAATAGTTAAGACCAAAGATAGTCACTTCATCCATCGGAAGCAACTGGTCCTTGATGGCGCCTGTTAAAGCGAGCTTTAAGGCCACTTCTTCATCTTCAAACTTGGGCCAGAGAATCCCTGGAGTATCCAAGATTTCAAGATCCTTATTGGTTTTCAACCATTGTTGCCCCTTGGTCACCCCTGGTTTATTTCCTACAACAGCAATCTTTTTCCCTGCTAAGCGGTTCATAAGAGTTGATTTCCCAGCATTAGGAATCCCGATGATCATAGTCCGAAGGGTTTCAATCTGAATCCCTCGTTCCTTCTGACGAGCAATTTTATCGGCCATCAAAGACTTAGCAGCATCTGTGACCTTCTTAACCGTAGATTGCTCTTTGGAGTTGATAGCCAAGGTTTTGATGCCTTGAGACTCAAAATAGTCCTGCCATTCTTTTGTTGCCACAGGATCTGCCAAGTCTACCTTGTTCAAAATCATTAATTTAGGCTTATCACCAACAATTTTGGTTAACATAGGATTTTGGCTTGATAGGGGCAAACGAGCATCTACCAGAACCGTCACAAAATCCACAAATTTTAAATTTTCTTGTACTTGTCTTCTAGCTTTGGACATGTGTCCAGGAAACCATTGTATAGTTGCCATGTTCTCCATTCCTTTCCAGTTCAATCTCTTCTATTATACCATGTTTTCCTGAATTCTCAGCCTTAAACGAGAATACAAAAATGAAGCTACCTAGGTAACTTCATTTTTCTTCTATTCTGTCCAATTTATCAACGATTTCAATTGATCGTCCATTGTATAGGTATAGGTGTCGATATTTCTAGTAAAGTAGTTCTTCAAGTCATTCTCATCAGACATGCTTTGGAAATCGTACTTCTTAGCATTTTTCTCAAAGGTTTGAATGGTTTTTCCAGGTTTTTTATGAACGTTGGCTTTTCCATGGTTTTCGACCTGTTCAATAACCGCTATCTTTGAAATGACAAAATAACTTGTTTTTGATTTACCATAAGATGTATCGGTAATAGAGTATACATAGACCAATTGCGGGATTTTGGAATCAAATGTACCTCCCCAATCAACTCCATCTTTGATTGCCGCAAAAGCCATCCCTTCAAATTTTGGAAGGTCTTTATAATTGCGGTCAGCTGCATAAGCCTTTGCTGCATCCTCTACATTCTTAGAGATGGCTTCTTGTGTATCCTCATCCACTTTTGACAAGGAAGTCACATAAGCTCCTTCCTCAAAATCAGCCAAAGTGACCTTGTATTTCTTACTGTCTTTTCCTTTCTCAACAGTTTTACCTTGTTCTTTCAATGCATTTTTACCACTTTCATTGAGACGAATCTCAATTTCATCTCCAACTGCAATAGGATCATTACTTGATATTTCTTTACCGTTCAGATAATAATCAAATGGGAAGCCATATTTAGCGGTTGCTTTTGCAATAAAATCTAGATCTTTTCCTTCAAATTGAGATGGTTTTGATAAACTTCCATTTGGAGAAATCCCCTTAATTTTTGGATAAAAACCCTTAAAGGGGTCAAAACCTACAAGCGGGATAAGATCCGCCTCCTGAGTTACAGATGTACCGGTAAAGTGAAGGCCAGGTATCATGTCTTCAAGATCGCTTTTATCGTAAAGTAATTTGACCGTAATTTTATCGTGATTGTTTAGGTTCTTTCGCTTCTCTGCCTCGATCAGTTCATCGCCTTTATAAACACTAAATTTTACTTTTGAAACTAGCTGATCGATATTGTAGTTTGAATTCTCAGTATTCAAGCCTTCTGCTTCTATCTTTTTCTTGATATCCCGATCTAAATTCTTCTTATTCAAACTAAGCGACTTCTCAACAATCGATCCTTCACCATCAGTCCCTTCAAATTCTAGCTTTATATAGTCCTCTAAATTAATGGTGTCACTGCTACCACGGTTTAATAAGAAATAACCTGCAAGAGTAATGACAGCAAGAAGGACAAAAATCCCTGCTAAAATTCCTTTCATGTTTCTTTTTGATTTTTTAGGTGCTGGGGCTTGAGTTGGACTTGGCCCTAATTGCACTGTCTTTGGTTGAAAAGCAACAGCTTTTGGTTCAGCTTGGGCAGCTACTTGAACTTTAGCTCCACACTTAGAACAAAATGCATCACCGGCATTAATAGGTGCCTGGCAATTGGTACAGTTTTTCATAAATCATCTCCTTATTGTTTATCGAGCGTCCTTACGGACAGAAGTCAATACGAGGGAAGTTGCGACTATAAATAGAGCGGCAAAAGCAAGCAAGGCTCCCCAATTTCCAAGAATCGCAAGTAGATCATAAGCATAGGTTCCTACCCCATCTTTTTGATAAACTTGCCAGTCAGTATGACCTTGAGACGGGACCATATTGTTCATGTTTGCAATCCGAAAGAAGGCCGTTGTTCCCCATCTCGTAATGGTCGCATGTGAGATCCACACTAAAAATGGAATTTTTTCATCCAAGGATTGGAGAAAATTTGAAAACAGCAATTGAACCATCAATACTAGCGGCATGGCTGTCATCGCTTGAGATGATTTTTTTACAAAAGCTGAAATCATTAAGGCCAACATATCTGAAGTAAAGATCACCAAAAACAAAGTGATCCCAAAAAGGAATATCTGGCTACTGTTTCCTTGGATACGTGGATAGCGCACAACAATGGTTCCAATCATTAGGATCGCTTCCGCGAAACAGAGAACCAACTCTGTCAGCACGCGCGCCGTCACATAAGAAGGTAAGGACAAGCCTTTAATTTGGTACTCAAACTTGATGACTTTACGCTCATTACAAATACTGGTCACTGAATTAAAGAGACCAATCCAGAGTGCTGCAGAAATAAACATAATGGAAGAAGTTCTCGTAATATGGTATTTATCAAAAACTTCATTGGCATTAAAAGCGATCGAAATGATGAAAGGAAGAAGAATCGCTTCTAAGACAAAAAATAGAGATTTTTTGTTGATAAGGAGTCGAAGGAATTTTCTAAAATAAATCGAGACTTGCTTCTTATCCAGCATGGCCACCTCTCCTTTCATTTTCAAACCATTGAACATATTGGTCAACAAGAGCTGCATTTTCAGCACCTGAAATTTTATGGACGATTTCTTCTAAACTCTGAGCAGCAAAGACTTTCAGGGCATTGTCTACGGAGCCAAAGTAACACAGTCTACCACACCCTTCCGAACTCTTTCCGACCACCATAACCTTGTCAAAGAGATGACGAATACGATCGGGCGTATGCGTGATGACACATAAGATCTTTCCTTCATCTGTAATCTCTCTCAGTGTGGTCATGACCTCCATAACCATGCTTCCATCGACACCGGAATCCGGCTCATCCATAAAGAGGATTTCGGGGCGCGTGATGTATTCCATGGCTATCGTGAGTTTTTTCTTTTGTCCGCCAGATAGAGAAGAACACTTGGATCCTTTAACAGATTCCAAATCCAGCTTTTTCAGAACAGATAGCACTTCTTCTTTGCGAAGTTCAGGATGGTCTGCTAATTCAGATGGACCATAGAGTTTAGCCGCATCTTCTAGATTCTTATAGACCGTGTCTTCCATTCGGTAATGCTCATCAGGAGATTGAGGTGCCAGGGTGATGACCCCTTGTTTCTTCCCATCATTTAACAGATCTACGCCATTAAAATAAGCACTGGTATTTGAATGAACAAGTCCTGTCACTGCTTCCATAAAGGTTGATTTTCCAGCACCAGAACCACCCAGAATTAAGATCATTTCCTTGGGTTTAAATTCTACCTGAATATCCTTGAGGATGGTCTTACGATTTAAGAGATTTCCGACTGTTACATCTTGAATAGCAATCGTTAGTGATGAATGAGAAAAATCCTCGCGCTCCCTAGTTGAAACAGATGGATCTGCAGTTGCTGCCTGAAGATCTTGGTAAATGATCTGTTCTCCTAGTTGGACAACCAACTGATTTGATAATACTGCACAATCAATCCTAGCAAGCGAGGACAGATCCATCGGAAAAGCATCTTTTGCAATGGTCTTCCATTCAAGGGATTGCATTTCAACAATGATGAATTTTGAGCGAAAAACATGGCCGTCAGCGTCACAAAGATGAATAATGGAACGATGATTTAATAAAACACGTTGATTTTTCGGATAGGTGACACCATCCACCTCAATCATTCCAGACAAACATTCCAGAAACCATTGACCGTTTAGAAAATGGAAAACAGCTTTAGAGGGGGACTGAAAATCATCAGCCAGATGCAAATCTGCCTGACTTTCTTGAGAAATACCATCAACGCTCAATCCATCAAAAAGTGGAATAGCTGTAAAATCCTGATTTAGATAGGTATAGATGGTTGGGTTTTGCATACATGTAAACCTTTCGAAATAAACTAATTGGCTAGACAGTCAAAACCACCCTATAAGGGTGGTTCAAACACGATTGCATCTACTTCGCGAGCACTTCTCTAGCTTAGTGGCTTAGCGAATTTGCTCAAAATGCAAATGCACGGCGATATGATCACCATAGCCGCTCCGTTCCAAATCACGTTGCAAGCGATAAGAAATGTAGTGTTCTGCAATGGTAATATAACCAGCACCAAGTAAACGGTGCTCAACCATTGATTGGATCATGCTGATGGTTGCGCGTTCTACTTGGGCTTCATCCAAATCCATGGCAACTTTCTTGGTCACTTGAGCTAGGTTTTGTCGCAAATCATCTGTCAAAACATAGACAACTTGCGCAGCTTTCAAAATAGCTTGGTAAATTTTATCTGGGTTGAATTCAACCACTTCTCCACTACGTTTAATGACTTCCATCGGAGTCTCCTTTATTTTAAATTTTCATGAATACTCCATTTCCTTTATAATGAAATGAAGACCTACTACTTTATTATATAATTTTTTTGACAAGAATCAAAGCTCTTTTCAGGACTTAGTGTGGTTAATTGAATGAAAAAATCTAACGATCACTTTTTTCCATGACCACATCTTCTTTTTTATAGCTGTAGGTCAATCTCCAAAGATGGTCAGAGACATGGTCCAAACGGAAGGTCTTCAAAATTTTCTCCAGAGGTAACTTCTCCATCTCTACTTTTCTAAGGAGTTCCACTAGTAGTTCACCACCAGCATTGACCGCAATCAGCTGATCTTCATCGCTATCATATTGGAGAAGGACTGTTTTAGTCGGTTTATACAGAACATTATAGAGATTATAGGCTCTATCAATTTCAAAATGTTTATCCTTATCAGCTTCTCTTGAGTAGCGGTGTATTGTAAGAGGACCGATTTGAAAAGCCCCTGCTAAACTAAAAATGAATCCTAAAGCTGCTATTGATTCCCAAAGAAGATTGAGTAGCTTGGAATCGAAGTCAAATATGAAATGAAGGAGCAACAAAATAATTCCTGTACCAAATCCAATTAAAAGTAAGAGTGCACCGATGCATCCAGCTTTTTCGCCTGTTTTAATGGTCGGTTTATCATAGATTATCACACCATCTAACTTATCAAGGCTATGACGTTCTTTAAATTTTTCTAGTTCTAATTTTTCTGAATCCGTTTTCTCTAACTCTGACATACATTCCTCATGACAATTTTATTAATAATCCGGACGAAGAACTCCCGTAATGATCTCTTTGGTTGCATGGTAATCCCCATCTACTACAACCTTGATGATGCGCTTCGCTTCTTCTGCCGGTGCTGGCACCAATGGTAAACGGGTCGGCCCTGCTTCAAAGCCCATATAGTTTAAGACAGCTTTGACAGGAGCTGGACTCGGATAAGAGAAGAGAGCATTGACTTTAGGGATAAATTGACGTTGGATAGCCGCAGCCTTTTTAATATCGTTGTGTTCAATAGCTTGGAACATCTCATGTATTTCATCTCCATTTGTATGAGAAGCCACTGAGATCACTCCATCTGCACCAAGATTCATCGCATGGAAAGCATCTCCATCTTCCCCTGTATAGACGAGAAATTCTTCTGGCTTGTGTTCAATCAAATAGGCCATATTAGCAAGAGTTGTACACTCTTTGACCCCAATGATATTTGGGTGTTCTGCCAAACGAAGCATGGTTTCAGGTGTCATTTCTACTACCACGCGTCCAGGAATATTGTAGATAATAATCGGAAGATTAGATGCATCCGCAATTGCTTTAAAGTGTTGATACATTCCTTCTTGGGATGGTTTGTTGTAGTAAGGAACGATAGCCAATCCTGCTGCAAAGCCACCAAAAGCATCCACTTCTTTAACGAACTCAATCGAGTCGCGGGTTTCATTGGTTCCGACACCAGCGATCAAAGGAACTCGACCATTGACAATCTTTTGAACAGCCGCAAAGAGTTGCAATTCCTCATCGTGGGTCAGAGTTGGACTTTCCGCAGTCGTTCCAGCTAAGAGAATCCCGTCTGTATGATGAGCCAAGAGGTGCTCGACCAAGTCAGGAAGAGCGTCAAAATTAATGGTTCCATCTTCATGGAAGGGGGTGATAAATGCAGTGATGATTTTACAATCTTTTAAATCATTATAAGACATAGAAAAACCTTTCTCTATATAAGAAAGAGGCTGGGGCTTGCTTGCCTTTGCCTCATGATCTGTTCATAAAACAAGTTGATTCGTTAGAAAGCTGAGGAAGAAATCAAACTCTTCGAGTTGCAGATTTCTGAATCGTGACGCAGTGGTTGATTGGAACTACTCATGTTTGCAACATTCGTACTTCCTAATCAACTGTGCGGGGGAAAAACTACGAAATCAAACTCTTCGAGTTACTGATTTCTGTTTTTCTCCCTATTTCAATTCAAACTTCAATTCAGCTGTTGGACGTACGAGTCCACGTTCGTGAAGGGTTTCTGCGATTTGGACTGAGTTCCAAGCAGCTCCTTTAAGGAGGTTATCTGAAACAACCCACATGTGGATTCCTTTTTCAGCATCCAAGTCTCTACGAATCCGTCCAACGAAGGTATCACGTGAACCTACAGCATTGACTGCTTGAGGATAGATTTGGTGAGCAACATCATCTTCAAGGACTGCACCTGGAAATTCTGCAATAGCAGCTTTCACTTCGTCAATTGGTGCCACTTCTTTTGTTTCAATGTAGACTGACTCTGAGTGAGCTGACAAGACTGGAATCCGCACACAAGTTGCTGAAACAGCAATGCTATCGTCTTCCATAATTTTCTTAGTCTCGTTTGTCATCTTCATTTCTTCGTATGTGTAGTCATTATCTGTGAAGACATCAATTTGTGGAAGAGCGTTGAAGGCGATTGGATAGTGTTTCTTATCTCCACCTGAAGGTAAGATTTCTGCTTTAACATCACGTGGATTAACTCCATCATTTAAGACTTCTTTCAACTCACGTTGGGTTTCAAGAATAGCTCCCATACCAGCACCTGAAACAGCTTGGTAAGTAGACACGATGATACGGTCCAAGCCCCATTTTTGACGAACTGGCTCAAGAGCTACCATCATTTGAATGGTTGAACAGTTTGGACAAGAGATGATTCCGTTGTGAGCATCAAGAGCATGGGCATTCACTTCAGGAACAACCAATGGGACATCCGGATTTTGACGGAAATAAGAAGTGTTATCAACCACTACTGCGCCTGCTTTTACCGCATAAGGTGCATATTTGGCAGATGTTGAACCACCAGCTGAGAAGAGAGCAATATCAACCCCTTCAAAAGCATCTTCAGTCGTTTCCTCGATGGTCACGTCTTGCCCTTTAAATTGCAAGACTTTTCCTGCAGAACGTGCTGACGCAAGGTAGCGAATTTTATCGATTGGAAGAGTAGATTCTTCCAACATTTTGATCATTTGAGCACCAACGGCACCTGTAGCACCGACAACAGCAACTGTGTATCCCATAGTAAATCCTCTTTCAAAATTTTCTAAAAATTGAGTATTTGTACCATTATACAATTTTTTGGCATAAATGAAAAGTACCAACAGTAGGAAAAAATCCCGATTCTAAGACCAGGATTGTTGATGGTTATTTATCATAAATAGCTCGTTAGTTCAGGTCATAGTTCAAGTCACTTAAATCTTTCTTACCTTGTGTTTCTTCAGCAAGAAATGGAACTTGATGGATCCCCTTTACACCTGCTACGATAGACGCCGGAAATGAAACAATTTCTTGATTGATATGGCTGACATTACTGTTGACAATTCGCTTCGCTGCAGCAAGATCTTCATTTTCGTCAGCAATTTCCTTTTGCAAGGCCAAGAATTGGTTAGAAGACAAGAGCTCTGGATAGTTTTCACCGACTGCACGAATTTGTGCCAAGACATCATTTTGATTGGTAATGACTTGGTTGGATTCTTGAATAGTCGCTCCTTGGCGTAAAGCAACTAAATCAGTAAAAATCTCTTGCTCGTGTTTGGCATAGGCTTTGGCTACTTTTAGCATTTCCGAAATGGTATCATAGCGTTTTACGAGAACGATATCAACCGTTCTCTTTGATTCTTCGATGGTTACTAGATAACGATTGAGGCGATTTCCTACACTAATAAACCAAATGGCCAATAGGGCAAGAAATAATAGGATGATTCCAATAATGAGATTCATGATGCTTCTCCTTCAAAAATTGCTGTTATTTCCTTAATTAAAGCTAGTTCTTTGCATAATTTATGATATTCAGATACCAAAGATAGTTGATCAATATCTTCCGGTTTTTGGGGCGTCGGAAAGATATAGCGATCGGTATACAAAGAAATAAATAGTTTCTTGTCTTTCAAAAATACACACATGACATTTTGAGAAATTTGTCGATCAAACCATTCCAACATCTTAGGGGTGAGAAATTTACGGGCAGACAGTTCATCCGTGCAGTAAATATTGTAATTCTCGTTATTGCGAATATCCTCGGTTTCAATCTGAACTTCATCTCCTCTGGCTCCAGGATAAACCCCATTCACCTCCCTCTTAAAAAGAAAGGATTTCTTGGTTGGCACAACTCGAAGATGACCTGAGAAATTGATCGGTAGATGTAAAGAGAACACTTGTCCAAGGAAATCTGTAACTTCCACATGTTCCGTCCTCGTATGACCATTAGATGTCCGGTAACGAGTCTCCGTATGATGGGCATAGAGATTTGACACTGTCAACTCTTTGTCATCATGAAATGATAGCTCTTTGAAACATAGAAAATCAGTCGACCGAGGACATAAATGCGAGAGAGCTTCAGAAGGGATGGAACCGTCCTCTTTGATCGAAGCTCGAGGAAAAACTTCCTTTAATACAGGCGAAAGGATATCATCAAGATAGATCTCATCGTTCGAACGAATTCGATCCCCAAACAAGGCTTTTCGTTTTTTATATTGTGGCCAATAATACAAACCAACAACTAAAAGGATCAAAGGAATAGCTGCAAAACGCAATAAAATGAGAGACAGTATGGCGCAAATAATACCAAAGGATCGCAAAACATTCCACTGAAGATTGTTCTTCATCTGTTCTCGGATCAATCCGATGGCATCCTGAAATTGTTTGGAGTTTTCAAGCTCTTCAATTTTCTGCGAATAGTCTGTAGATGCTGAATCATTAGAATGATAGAAATCTCCCAATCAACTCCACTCCTTTCTGACCTAGGCACTTTACTATATTATAACACCAACATAACTTTGTAGCAAATGTATTATAATAGTTTTGGACCTTTGAAGACACAAAAAAATCCTGATCCGAAGACCAGGATTTGAGGCACCTTTCGGTGAGAACAGCCGGTTCACACAACTGTTCAAGGTCCGCTCCTGCGTTACAATTGAATGTAGACCTCCTCAGCGCAAAAGGCTCCTAAGAGCCAATCGACTCATCGCATGAAACTAGTTTACCATGAACATCCACAAACTGTCAAGAAGGTAGGTACTTGCTTCCTTCTCGAATACTCAAAGGAGATAACTGCTCTCGATAGCGGTCGATAAAGGCCCCTACCCAATCCGGATTAACCTTGGAATAATTGCGTAAACTCCAGCCGATTGCCTTATTTATAAATAACTCGCTTTGACCTAGATTATTGAGGATCACTTTTTCTAACAAATCCGTATCTGTTTTTTCTTTCCTCATAAGCTGGTGATCAATGGCAATCCGCCTCAACCAAAAGTCCTGATCCTTACTCCAATCTAGCATAACCTGCTTGGTTTCTGGATAGTGAAAAGTAATCTCTCCGATGATAAGGTCCAATTGATCTATACTGTCCCACCATGATTTGGTTTGAGCCAATTCCTTTAGCTTTGGAAAATCTTCAGGTCTAAGCTCCTTCTTCTTTTTATCCAGATAATCCATAGCAATATATTGGAACTCACGGTAAGGTTGCTGCCAACACTCTTCCACAAAAGTCCAATCAATTGGATCCTTTATGAAGGGTTTAAAAAACTCTCTTTCAATCTTTTTGAGAATTGGTTTTTGAACGCCAAGAAAGCTGAATTTATTTTTCATATAAGCTTCCATTGCTGAGACTTTCGCTGGATCAGCTTGGTTTTCTAACAATTTCAAAAGAATTTTTGTATCCATATGATTCCTCCTTTTTTACATCAAAGGTCCAATCAAAGAAAAAAGATAGCCACCCAGACGATGAACCATAGGTATTTTTGATAAACTTTCTAAAGTGACTTCCTCTGAGAGAGCCTGGGCTTTCTCAAAATCTTCTTCAATCTTAAGCACTTCTAGATTTTTGTAGAGATAAACCCCATCTTCAAAATTTTGATAGAGGCTTCGGTAGTCTGTATTAATGGTTCCTACCACAGCTTGTTGGCTATCAGAAACATAAACCTTAGCATGGACAAAGCCTGGGGTATAACGGAAAATACGGACGCCAGCATCCAAGAGGGCTTTAAAATAGGTCGTCGCAATATCAAAGGCATACTGTTTATCTGGAATACCTGGCATAATGATACGAACATCCACACCTCGTCTGGCCGCAAAGGTCATGGCTCGAACCAATTCATCATCCAAAATCAAATAAGGCGTCATGATATAGACATAATTAGTTGATGTATTCAGAAGATGTAAATAAACATTTTCTGCAACCTTGTGGTAGGTCGACGGTGAATTGCCATAAGGGAGTACAAAGCCCTGACTCTTTCTTTGTTGAGGTTTTTCTTGTAGATAGTGCTCCATATCCCTTTTATCTTCTATTCCAGTCACTGTCCACATGGTCAAAAAGAGAGCTTTTAGCGTTTGAACTGCTGAACCATCTAATCGAAGGGCCGTGTCCTTCCAATGACCAAAGCGTTCTCGTTTATTGACATACTCATCAGCGATATTAACGCCACCAGTATAAGCAACTTGACCATCAATCACTGTAATCTTTCGATGGTCTCGGTAATTGTAATAGGTTGATAGAATAGGCTTGACTGGTGAGAAGGCCTGGGCTTTAATCCCAACCTTGTGCAATCGCTCGATATAATCGTAGGACAAGGTAGTCATCTCATTCATCCCATCAAACATGACACGAACGTCTAGACCTGCCTTGGCCTTCTCCTCCAAAATGGCTAAAATCTCACCCCACATGATACCTTCGTCAATGATGAAATATTCCATGAAGATATAACGCTCCGCCTTTTTCAAATCCTCCAACAAGGCTGGAAGCATGTCATCTCCAAGTGGAAAATAGGTAACCTCTGTGTCTCTGTAGATAGGAAACTGTGCTGGACTATGCTCCAAAAAATAAGCTAATCTCTGTAATTGGCGATCACTTTGGGATAAATAATCAGCAACTTCTGGATCGGTGCTTAGATAGTCGGATGCCTGCACTGTAGCATCCTCAAGCCGCTTCTTCAAGCGTCTCACACCCAAATCAGCTAACGAAAAGTAAAGCAGAGCCGTCCCAAAAATTGGAAAGAGGGCAATGATAATCACCCAGGACAATTTGGAACGAGAATCCATGGAACGATTGAGCAAGTAAAAGAAGGTAAAAACACTCAACAAGTGTTCCCATAAGATAATGGATGGGAAATGCTCTTGTAGGCTGAGATATGAAAAGACAAGAAAGGCCAATTCCAGTAAGAAGAACAGGAGAATGGGAACCTTTCGGTTAAGTAGAATTTTAGCCCATCTTGAGGGCTTTTGAGGTAACAGTCTAGCACTTTGTTCTTGAGTCATAAAAACCTCTTTCGTATAAAAACATCTTCTATGCTGAATAATTTATGGATTATTTCAAGTGATATGGAGTTTTCATTTCATTTAGCTACTACTCCTTAACAGCTCTTACTTGATTTTTCTCACCGGCCCTTCGATCGTCTTTTGCATCCAGACGATATCATGCCATTTGTTAAACTTATAGCCAATCTTTGGGAAATGAGCCACTTGGACATAGCCCCGCTTTTCATGCATGGAAATGCTCGCTTCGTTCGGGACTGCGATACAGGCCAGAAAGCGTAAGTAGCCTCGTGCTTGTAGCTCTTCTTCTAAGGCCGTATAAAGGGCCGATCCAATCCCTTGTCCACGCGCTTCCTTTGCTACATAAATAGATAATTCAGTGGTCCAATCATAGGCAGCGCGTGCATAATAGGTCGAGGCATAGGCATACCCCACAACTTTCCCATCCACTTCTGCGACCAAATAAGGAAATTGGGTCAGCGTTTTTGCGATGCGGCTTTCAAATTCCTGGACAGTCGGCACATCAACCTCAAAGGTAATGGCTGTCTCTGTCACATAAGGTTGGTAAATCGCTCGGATAGCTGCTGCATCGCTGAGCTGAACGGGTCGAATCATCATGGTGGCCTCCTAATTAGATTATAGCTAGTATACCGATAAGCCTTCTCACTGTCAATGAAGGACCAGTAGCAAGCAAAAAATCCTGGAATTGTATCCAGGATTTCCATCCTTCTTAAACCGTTTGACTTAACCCCATCATCCGGTAAAGGAATAAAGCACTCGGAGCCTTCAAAAAGCTCTTTTGCTTAGAATTTGTTGCTTTTAAGACATAGTTAGGTTTGACTGTTTTAGTAACTGTCTTTGCTTGTTTAAGATTCAGACCGGTTTGTTTTTTAGACGGTTGAACTTTCGAAGGTTGAAGGGAAGCCTTCACTGCGCTTGCTTGAAGGGGTTTTTCTTTCACCTTCAAGGCTTGTCCAATTGGTTTTGAAGCAGGAGCAGATAGTCCTGCTTGAGCTGAATGAGAGAGTTGACTCATGGTTTGATTGTTTCTGACTTCGACATGGTTTAGGATACCTCCATTTGGATTGAGGTGATCAGTCACACCTGTATCAAATGGCGCTACAAATACATTGTCCTCAATGGTGACATTTTTAATATCTCCATAGCGCGTTTCAACATCAATCGATCCACGATGCTTGTTGTAGATATCGCTCTTCGTCCCTGTACGCTCCAAGAGATTGTGGTGAACCCGAATCCCTTCTTCATTCAAATCAAAGTTATGGCCTTTAAAGACAGTCGTCAAGCGAATTCCGGCATCCCCGATATTGTCTTTAATCCGATTGTAGGCGATCTCATGGCCTTTCCCACCAAAGATTCCCACACCTCCAGCGCGCCAACCGAGTTCAATCGTATTGTGCAAGAATTTATTATTTTCTGCTACTGCTGATTCTGTTCCATCCGCAATACTTGACCAGCTGGCAAGTCCGTCATCTCCATTCCCACGGATACTAGAATTGCGGACAATCGAATTCTTAGTCCCTTGGGCAAAGTTGACTCCGTCAGCTAAATTGTTTCGCAAACGGACATTTTCAACTACTAGACCATCTGTGTACTTCATATCGTTTTTGCCAGCATAATCGCCAATCCACATGCCGACTTCAAAGTGTTCGGCCCAAATATCATGAATATGAGAATTCTTCCCTGGCGTTCCAGAAATGGCCTTGTACTGAGCATTTTCACCATAGCGTGAACGAAGGTTAGAGGACAGATAGACTTCGCTAAATTCAACATGGTTGTCTTGGTGAAGGAAGTCAAAACCACCGCCACCAGCTTGGTCACTAGTGAAATGCAGTTGGGTATGCCAGATACCGGCCCCTGAAATCTTCATATCGGAAGCATCGATACCGACTTTTCGATTGAGATTAAATCGCCCAGCTGGGATATAGACATTCTTTCCGGTTTGTTTGGCTTCATAAATCGCATCATAGAGGGCCTGGCTATCATCGGTATCATCATTTGGTGTAGCTCCTTTTGAAACAATATTGATAGCATTGTCCCCTTGAGCAATCGGGTCTGGAGCTTGCTCGAATTCCACAAAGTCAAGGCCGTAATGGACGTCGTCTGACCTGTTTTTCACTAGTGAAACCACATCTCCTTTTTGAAGTTGAATGTCTGGAAGGAGGCTATGCACTTCATCAAATTGGAAGCGGGCACGTGTATCTGCCTGTGCACTATCGTGTACACCTTTGTCATTCAAGTACTGCCAGTTTGATGAGGACGAAAGATCCAATTGTTGAACACTATGACCATTCACCTGTACATCGAGTTGTCCACTTGCGCCATCTGGTACCGTGTAGCGTACGGTTAAAGCATTGGCTGGTTCATTGACCTTAAAGGAAACACCATCTCCCTTTTCTTTTAAAGCGACATGAGTCTGATCAGAAGCTTCAATAGCTGTTGAGTGACTGTCTTGAGACTGCTCTACCTCTGCCTTTCCAAGGAGGTTTCCTTTGTCTGCTTCATAACGGGTGTAAGGCATAGATGCTCCATATTGGCTGGTATCTACTTGAGAGCTTGCGGGATCAGAAGTTGTCGCTTCTTGCCCTTGTGTTTGGACTTGTGCTTGCTCTCCAACTTGATCAGCTGCCACAGATTTTCCAGTCAAAAAACAAGCCCCCATGATCGCAATTACGACAGAAAAGACTCCAAGCTTAGACTTGCGAATGCCAAAAATGATATCTTTGTTTAAATGATACATCACATATTTCTCCTTTTATTTTTTACAACGATTCTATCCTAATAAAAATTATCATGACAAACAAGATGAATTGTGTGAATATTCTGTATCAATTTGTTGCAGAAATGTTAACCTTTTTATGTAGTAATAAAAGTGAGTAAGAAAAAAGAGGCTGAGAATGCTTTCTCAAACCTCTTATGATGACACGAGCTTATTCCGCTTTTTTATTTGAAAATTGGCTATTGTAGAGCTCATAGTAGAATCCTTTGTCTGCCAACAAGGATTGGTGATTTCCTTGCTCGATGATTTGGCCATCTTTGAGGACAAGGATTTTATCTGCTTCTTGAATGGTAGACAGGCGGTGAGCAATGACAAAGCTAGTCCGCCCTTTCATCAAATTCTTCATGGCTTTTTGAATCAAGAGTTCTAAACGCGTATCGACAGAAGACGTCGCTTCATCCAAAATCAATATTTTAGGATCCGCTAGGAGCGCACGCGCAATGGTTAGGAGCTGCTTTTGCCCTAGAGAAATATTGCTAGACTCCTGGTTCATTTCCATATTGTAACCACCAGGAAGCGTCCGGATAAAGTGATCAACATTGGCTGCTTTTGCGGCTTCCACAATTTCTTCATCCGTTGCTTCTAGGTTACCAAAGCGAAGGTTTTCTTTGATGGTTCCCTCGTACAACCAGGCATCCTGAAGTACCATCCCAAATTGCTTGCGGTAATCTTGGCGTGACAGATGGCGAATATCGTGGCCATCCACCGTAATCGATCCCGCAGTCACATCGTAAAAACGCATGAGCAAATTAATCAGAGTTGTTTTCCCTGCTCCGGTCGGTCCGACAATAGCCACCATTTCACCTGGTTTGACTTCTAGATTGAAATCGCGAATCAAGGGTTTGTCCGCTACGTATTGGAAATCAACGTTTTTAAAGCTGACTTGCCCTGTCAAATCTCCAGAGAGGGTTTCTGTCACATCTGCTACTTCATCTGGCTCATCCATGACTTGGAAAATCCGGTCTAGAGACGACTTAGCACTTTGTAGCTGACCTGCCAATTGGGTCAAGTTTTGAATCGGTTGGTTGATCTGCCAAACATATTGAACGAAGGCCTGCATATTCCCGACAGTCAAACGACCTGCTATCACTTGCAAGCCACCAAACAAAGCGATAATGAGATAAGTCAAATCTGAAATCCCATTTAAAATCGGCATCATTAAGCCAGAAATGAAATTAGCCTTGAACCCTACTTTTTGAAGGTGATGGGTAATATCATGAAATTCTTCCTGAGAAGATTTTTCCCGAACGTAGAGCTTAAGGACGTTAAAGCCTGTTAAATTTTCTTGCACAAAGCCGTTCATTGCCCCCAAAACATCTGCCTGCTCTTTAAAGTAAGGCTGAGATTTTTTCATGATAAATCGAGCACTGAAATAAGTGATCGGAATGGACAAAATGACCACTAGCCCCAGTTGGATGTTTAAGTATAATACCATGCTGATGACAAAAAGCAAGGTAAAGATAGCATTAACGATTTGTAAGAAGGACTGTTGCAAGGCATTCGAGACGGTTTCGACATCGCTAGTAAAACGTCCCAGTAAATCTCCGAACTGATGCCGGTCAAAATAAGAAACGGGAATGTGATTGATTTTATGAGACAAATCATTTCGCATGTCCTGAACGGTCTTTTGAACAGCATTGGTCATAAAATAGTTGGAATAATAAGATCCCAACTCATAGAGGACCCCACGGAATAGATAGAGCGTCATAATGATCGCGATATAGGAGGTATTAAGACCAGCTCCCGCAAGGCCTTTTGCCATATCCATGAGATTTTTTGTCAACTCAGTAATCGCAAGCCCCAAAACAAAGGGTTCGACAACACTCATGACGACACTTAGAATTTTTAAGAAAATGGACAAGCAAACTTCCAAGCGATAGGCTCTCAAATAAGTCCATAGTCTACTAAAACTGTTTTGTTCTTGTTTCATCTGCTTCTCCTTTCTATTCCTCTGTTAATGATGGACTATCGAGCTGCGAATTGGCAATTTCACGATAGATCTCATTGCTTTCCATCAATTCATCGTGGGTTCCTCGACCAACGATCTCCCCTTGGTCCAAGACAATAATTTGATCCGCATCCATAATGGTTCCCACGCGTTGCGCTACGATCAAGACGGTCGCATCTCCTGTGACTTCTTTGAGACGCTTCCGCAAAGTGGCATCCGTCTTGTAGTCTAAGGCAGAGAAGGAATCATCAAAAATAAAGACATCTGGATCTTTGACAACGGCACGAGCGATGGATAAGCGTTGTTTTTGACCACCTGAAAGGTTGCTACCACCTTCTGCCAAATGGGTATCAAAGCGTTCCTCACGACTGTCGATAAATTCCTTGGCTTGGGAAATTTCAGCCGCTTGTTCTAGCTCTTGTACAGAGGCATCTTCTTTCCCATAACGAAGGTTCTCAGCAATGGTTCCTGTAAAGAGCAAGGCCTTTTGCGGAATAAAACCAATCTTTTGGCGAAGGGCTTTCAGATTGTAGTCACGGACATCCACGCCATCCACCAAAATTTTCCCAAGCGTTACATCATAGAATCGAGGAATCAACTGCACAAGTGAAGATTTCCCAGAACCGGTCGAACCGATAAAGGCAATCGTTTCGCCAGGTTTGGCTTGAAAGGAAATGTTGTGAAGAACTGGACTCTCCGTCTCACCTGGATAGGCAAAGGTGACATTGTCAAATTCCAAATAGCCACGAGACGTTGTTTCTGTTACACCATTCTCATTTGGATCGATCGAAATGGGCATGTCCATGATTTCCTTGAGCCGACGGCTAGAAACCGCAGTCCGAGGATACATGGTAAAGAGATTGGCTAAAAAGAGGAAAGATAAGAGCGCGTGGAAGCTATACTCAATAAAAGCAACCAGATCCCCAATTTTCAAACTACCGTCATGAAGAGGATCCAAAGCAAACCAGACAATCGCCACAATCATAGCAATGATGATCTGCACAAATAAGGGCTCTGTCAAACCAGTTAGTTTGAACAATTTATTCGAGTTTTCTGCGTAGACTGCATTTTCAGCCGCAAATTTCTCTTCCTGGAATTCTTCACGGGCAAAGGCACGAATCACACGAAGTCCAGTCAAATTTTCACGCGCAAACTGATTAAGATGGTCGAGGGTCTTTTGTTGCTTCTCAGAAAGTGGACGTGTCTTAACTGCTACATACCAGACGACGACAGCAAGAAATGGTACAGATACCGCTACAATCCACGCTAAAGAAGGACTGGTTGTCAGAATCAAGAGAACACTGGAAACCATCATCAAGGGTGTGATGACCCCCATCTTCAACATAGAATCCGCAAACTGCATCAAAACAAAGGCATCCGAAGTCAAACGAGTGACCAATGACGATACCCCAATTTGCTCATACTCGCGATGCGAGTACTCCTGTAACTTAGCATAGAGGTCATTTCGCATATCTCGGACCATGGTGGTCGTTAGTTGACCAACCGCGTAAGACAAGATAATCCGTCCCGCAATCCCAAGTAAAATAATCGCAAACATGACCCAGCCCCAGAAATACAGCCGATCCACATCACGCGGGTTAATCCCCTCATCAATCATGCGAGCTAGAATCGTTGGCAAGCCCAAATTGACAATAACAAACAGGACCGCTGAAAATAGATTCAGGGCTAGCCACTTGGGATACTTTTTCAAGTAAGACCAAATATATAGCATAGATGATTCTCCTTTTTCATAAATAATAACCTTGATCACACAGAAAAGAGGGAGCGAGACGAAATCATTTTCAAAGAAAATCATTCCTACCTCAGTCCCATCTGTAGTCTCATTTATTATATCAAACCAGTCATAAAAGTAAAGCGAAAGAGCAGGTTTCCCCGCTCTTCAGTCGCTTTATTTCGTGCGTTTGAGTTTAGCGTTTTTAAGAATCATAAGATCCCCTTGGTTGCTATTACTTAACTTAGAAAGATCAAATGTCAAATAGTCACCATCGACCTTATATGTAATCTTTTCTCCACTACCATCATTTGACGAGATTGTTTTCTCTTTTTGATTGATTTTGACATCATAAGATCGCTCATTCTTTTGACCAGCGACTTCACCCGCGATGCTGAGGGTTCCTTTAGAATCTTTGATCTTAATAGAAACTTCAAAATTAATAACGTCTCCAATAGACTCTAATTGACTACCTGATAAGCCCTGCTCTTCAAGAATCTTCTTGAGTTCAGTTTTTGTTGGTTTGTAGACATAAGTCCCATTATCACTTTTGGCACCACATGCCACCAAGAGGACTGCTGCAAAAACTGCAACGAAAGCTAAAAGAATACGTTTAATATTTTTCATAATCAATCTCCTAATGTATTTTATAATGAGATTTTACCACTATTTTCATACTGATTCAAGATATTTTAAAGAAGAAAAAGAGCAGATCCCCTCTGCCCTTCTCTTGTATTATTTTGTACGTTTGAATTTAGCGTTTTTGAACATTTCCAAAGCGGCTTCATGACCTGAACTCTTTTCACCAGATAAATCAAAAGTGAACACATCGCCTGAAACTTTGTATTTAACCTTCTCACCTTCACCTGTTTTAGATTGAAGAGTTTTCTTTTGTTGGTCAACTTTCATATCAAATGATTGGTCAGTCTTTTGTCCCATCATTTCACCTTTAATTTTAAGGCTACCTGTTTTGTCTTTAATGGTCACTGAAACTTCCAATTTAACATTGTCGATCAATGCATCTACACTTGAACTTGGAGCACCTTGTTCTTCAAGGATTTCCTTCACTTCAGTTTTTGATGGTTTGTAGACATAAGTCCCGTTATCACTTTTGGCACCACATGCCACCAAGAGGACTGCTGCAAAAACAGCTACTACAGCTAAAAGAATACGTTTAAAGTTTTTCATAACTTCTCCTTTTTAGTTAGATTCACCCTATTATATCAACAATTCAGACACACGGCAATGAAATATTACAAATGTAATACTCTTGTAATATATTTATCAACTAATATGTAACGATTAAATAGGCAGGATCCGTACCTACCTTCGCTAAATTATTTAACTTTTTTAAACTTAGCCATTTTTATAAAGTTTATAAAAATATCAGAACCACTCGAGTTTGATTCTTTCACATCCATAAAGGTTAGCATATGATTAGAAATTTTATACGACATCTTTGTCCCACTGTCATCATTCTTCATTACAAATATTTTGTGTTTTTGGTCAACCTTAAAATCATAGGATTGATTGGTATTTTGAACATTTGATTTTATTTGAACCTTCATAACGCCTTCTTTGTCCTTAATGATAATCGAAACCCTAAATTTATAATCATCTGTAATGATATAAGCAAGTTGACTTGGTAGCATCTCCCTCACTTCTTCTGTTGAGGGTTCGAATACATAAGTCCCATTATCACTTTTTAGACCACAGGCTACCAAGAGGACTGCTGCAAAAACTGCAACTAAAGCCAAAAGAAGCTGTTTAAAATTTTTCATACCTTCTCCTTGTTTCAACGAATATCCCTATTATAGCAATAATTTTTTCGTATCTCAATGAAAGATTAGATAATACAGGGCTTGTAAAA
This sequence comes from Streptococcus sp. LPB0220, assembly GCF_008727815.1. NCBI lineage: Bacteria > Bacillati > Bacillota > Bacilli > Lactobacillales > Streptococcaceae > Streptococcus > Streptococcus sp. LPB0220. The sequence goes on from NZ_CP044230.1 coordinate 1,143,539, forward strand.
GTCACAAAAGAAAGAATGCACGAAAAAACCAAGGCCTAAACCTCGGTTTTCATTTTGATTGGAAACTCTATTATTTAAGAGTAACTGAAGCTCCAGCTTCTTCCAATTTACCTTTGATTTCTTCAGCTTCAGCAGCTGCAACACCTTCTTTGATGACACCAGGTGCACCATCAACAAGTTCTTTAGCTTCTTTAAGACCAAGACCAGTGATTTCACGTACAACTTTGATAACGCCGACTTTCTTGTCGCCTGCAGATGTCAATTCGATATCGAATGAATCTTTAGCAGCACCTGCGTCAGCAGCACCAGCTGCAGCAACAGCTACAGGAGCAGCTGCAGTTACACCAAATTCTTCTTCGATAGCTTTTACAAGGTCGTTCAATTCAAGGATTGAAGCTTCTTTAATTTCAGCAATAATGTTTTCAATGTTCAATGCCATTGTTATTTCCTCCAAATAAGTTTAAATTTTATATTTTTATTATTTTGTAGCTAGGCTACGCTGCGTAGCTTAAGATTAAGCTGCGTCTTCTTTGTTGTCTGCAACCGCTTTGACTGCAAGAGCAACGTTGCGCACTGGCGCTTGAAGTACAGAAAGGAGCATAGAAAGAAGTCCTTCGCGGTTTGGAAGAGTTGCAAGTGCAAGAATCTCTTCTTTAGATGCGACAGCGCCTTCGATTGCACCACCTTTGATTTCAAGTGCTTCAGCGTCTTTTGCAAAATCGTTCAAGATTTTCGCAGGTGCGATAACATCTTCGTTAGAAAATGCTACTGCAGAAGGTCCAACGAATACAGATGCAAGATCTTCAAGACCAGCTTTTTCAGCTGCACGACGCAAGATTGAGTTTTTGATAACTTTAAACTCAACTTCGCTTCCGCGAAGGTTGCGACGAAGAACTGTATCTTGCTCAACTGTCAAACCGCGAGAATCTACAACGACGATTGATGCAGCAGCTTTCATTTTTTCAGCTACTACGTCAACTAGTTCCGCTTTTTTAGCAATAATTGCTTCACTCATTAGTGTGTTCACCTCCGTAATTATTTTGCTTGGGGAATTTTTCCAAAAGAAAAACGCGCCCAAACCTAGACACGAAAGTACAATACGCTTCTTTTAATTGATACGTTTTGTCCTCGGTAGGATTTTTATGAGTCGAGCTCCCCTACTGTCTTAGGCAGTTTTTTCAAACCGTAAATTAGTTTATCACATATAAAAAAAGAATGCAAGTACTTTTGCAAACTTTTTTATATTTTTTAATCGTTGTAAAGACTCTTGATATTATTCAACCAAGCATAGGCTAGTCCCATTAGGACTCCTCCTCCTACCCAGTTGGCAAAGAAGGTAACACCATAGTGGCGTAAAATATTAAAAAATTCAAAATGTGGCAATTGGCTAGATACTGAATTAAAGCTTAATAATGAGAAAGAAGCAAAATTAGCCGCCAAGTGTTCATTGGTCATAAAGACAAACATATAAATAGCAGATAGGGCTAAGAGCACCTTCGCTGTTTCATCTTTAAAATATAAATAAGAAAGAATAGCAATATTTACAAAGATATTGGCAATGACTCCTTCAAAGAAAACCACTTGATTGCTCCGTTGGAGTTTATTTTCTGCCACCGTAGCTAGGAAACCTTTTGGATCGATATGAGCAAAGGCTGTAGTTTGATTGAACAGAAAAGCTACGATTAAAGCACCAATTAAATTAAAGAAGGTACAATAAAGTAAAATCTCCAAAGCTTTCTTCCAGTGAATTTTCTTTAGATAGGTTCCCGCCGTCAAATACATCATATTTGAGGTGGTTAATTCCGCATTTAAGAATAAGAGGTAAACCAACCCCCAGGCAAAGATGAATGGAAATAGGAAACGACCCGTTCCAGGTACAAAGCTATTTAATAAGTCAGCTGCAACTGCTCCGACCGCCGTACTTAAAGTAAGAAATCCTCCTGCAAAAATAGAGCGAACTGCATAGCGAGTCTTAGATTTCTGATAAAGGTCCTCTTTCTTATTACACGCCGCTCCCACTTTTTGAATGAAATTAGATTCAGACATAAAAATCTCCTTATAAAATGTTTGTGAATAAAATCATTATAGCATAGAAAGAAGCCTTTGAAAAGGTTTTCAGGAAGAATTCTTAAATTCAAAATATATACGTTTTAAATCATATACCAGGAAATAATAAAAAACAGGCATTTGCCTGCTTTTCTTTTTTAATAGTTTAAACGGTTCGCCCAAGCGATATCCAAATTCAAGATTTCTTGTGAAGTGAACTGTTGACGATATGGATTGTATACCGAACCAGTGATACCACCCTGAACATTTGGTGAATCATATTGAGTCAAATTATAGGTTTCAATGATATTATTGAGCTTTGCGTAGTAGCTAGTATCTGTCGCATAAACACCTGTCAAAGCTGCTGTTGCGTCTTGATAACTTGATGTGTTACTCTTCCAAGCACCTGCAAAATGTCCTTGTTTCAAAACTGCTACATAGTCTTGCAATGATTCATAGTAAGATGGGTATGAACAGAAAGCATCATTAATCGTATACGCATTTCCAGCACCATCATCTTCCCAAGTTTGCATCACTGCAGATTGCCCAGCATAACTTCCTTTAATCCCAAAAAGATTGTAATGTGGATAAGAAGCCAAACCAGACTGTCCTGATCCACTTTCCAAGATCGCTTGTGCGATCATAACGGAAGCATAAAGATCATTCTCTTGACCAAGCTGACGAGCTGACTCACCAATTTGTGAGATGAAAGCTTCAGTTGGGTCCGAGTATGCTTGGTAAGTTCCATCATTAGCACCAACTGATGTTACGTGCTCGCTCATAGCAGCAGCAAATGTCCCCACCGCTAATACAGAAACGAACAAACCAAATAATTTCGTTTTATTCCGTATTTTCTTTTTCATAATACAATTTATCTCCAATTAATTTTTTATCATCTTTTATCTTTATAGAGATTATACCATATAAATAGAAGAAAACAAAGCCACTTATATTACACTTCTATTACAATTGCGAGATAAATCCAAAACAAAAATGACATTTTCATGTCATTTCAATTTATTTCGTAAAACGCATTTTCCAAAATAGCATCCCATGACTCCTCTAGTCCTTCCTTGGTTACCGAAGAAAAGACAATGAAAGTATCTGCTGGATCAAAATCCAGTTTTTTCTTAATAATGGATTCATGTTTGTTCCATTTTCCACGTGGAATCTTATCTGCCTTGGTTGCTACTAAGATCACAGGGATTTCATAATATTTTAAGAATTCATACATCTGAACATCATCTGCAGAAGGTTCATGACGAAAATCGACTAGGCTAACGACTGCTTTTAAGTTCTCACGACTGGTGAGGTATTCTTCAATCATCCGCCCCCACTTCTCGCGTTCTTTTTTAGAGACACGTGCATAGCCATAACCAGGTACGTCTACCAAACGGAGTTTATCATCGATATTGAAAAAATTTAGCAATTGGGTTTTTCCTGGTTTCCCAGATGTTCTGGCCAGGTTCTTTCGATTTAAGAGAGTATTAATAAAAGAAGACTTGCCGACATTTGATCGACCGGCAAGTGCAACTTCTGGAATCTCATCTTGAGGATAATGACTCTTATTTGCAGCGCTTAAGAGGATATCCGCATTATGTGTGTTAATTTCCATATTTTATCTTTCTAGGCTGTTTCAAGAATTGGTTTTTCTGTTCCGTCAACAGCTTCTTTTGTGATTCGAACAAGTTTGACATCTTCTTGACTTGGAATTTCAAACATGACATCCATCATGGTTTCTTCGATAATCGAACGAAGTCCACGAGCTCCTGTTTTTCTTTCGATGGCTTTATTCGCAATCTCTTGAAGTGCTTCGTCATCAAATTCCAATTCAACATTATCATAAGAGAGTAAGGTTTGGTATTGTTTTACCAGAGCATTGCGTGGCTCTTTCAAGATACGGACAAGATCGTCAACTGTCAATTGCTCAAGAGCAGCAAAGACTGGAAGACGTCCGATCAATTCTGGGATAATCCCAAATTTTTGAATATCTTCCGCAACGATTTCTTGCATGTAAGAGCTTGATTCATCTATAGCTTTATTGTTCTTACCGAAACCGATGACTTTTTCACCGAGACGTTGCTTAACAATTTCTTCGATCCCATCAAAGGCTCCTCCTACGATAAAGAGGATGTTCTTGGTGTCCACTTGGATCATCTCTTGTTGAGGGTGTTTGCGTCCCCCTTGAGGTGGAACACTAGCAACTGTCCCTTCGATAATTTTCAAGAGGGCTTGTTGCACTCCTTCACCAGAAACGTCACGTGTGATCGAGACATTTTCACTTTTCTTAGCGATCTTATCAATTTCATCGACATAGATGATGCCACGTTCTGCACGCTCAATATTGAAATCCGCTGCCTGAAGAAGTTTTAAGAGAATATTTTCAACGTCTTCACCCACATAACCAGCTTCAGTTAAAGCTTTTGCATCTGCAATAGCAAATGGAACATTCAGGCTACGAGCCAAGGTTTGGGCCAAGAAAGTCTTTCCTGAACCAGTAGGTCCAATCATGAGGATGTTTGATTTTTGCAATTCAACATCCGTCTCATCTTCGCGTGTATCGTGGAAGTTAATGCGTTTGTAGTGGTTGTATACCGCTACTGCAAGGGCACGTTTAGCCCGATCTTGACCGATGACATAGTGGTTCAAGATATTGAGCAATTCGATTGGTTTTGGGACTTCACTAAGGTCAGCTAGGACTTCTTCAGCAAGCTCCTCGCGGATGATTTCTTGAGCTAATTCTACACATTCATTACAGATAAACGCATTGTTTCCTGCAATGATTTTTTGGACTTCATCTTGACTCTTTCCGCAAAATGAGCAATAAACCATCATATCATTGTTTTGATTCGTTGGCATGTATTTCCTCTTTCTGTCATTTTCTGTTTCTATTTAGTTTAAAATAAGGTCATGTAAAAGGCGTGAATGGAATTCACAAGATTGGTAAAAGCATTTAGTAAGAATAAAATAGCGAGGCCAAACCGTTTTTTACGAAAGGTTTGTAAGGCGCAAATCAAACAGATGACACATAGGACAGCTGTAAAAAAACCAAAGACACTTCGCTCCATTAGTCTAAATCCTTTCTCTTATAATAGTTGACCGTAAAATCATATGGATTTTTCTCATCTTTCAGATGGGGAACTTGACGGACCTTTTCATAACGTTTCTCATCAAATTTTGGTGCCAATGTATCGCCATCAAGCGTTGCATGAATCATGGTCTGGATCAACTCTTCTAACTGATCAGAGAAAAGCCTTAAAATCTGACTGCCTCCAATAATGTAAAGATTCTTCTCTTGGTTCTGATACCACTCTAAGACTTCTTCTTTGCTATGCATGACGAGTACAGCATCATTTTCAGAATCATAAGCCTGATCTTGCGTTAAGATAATGCTAGTCCGACCTGGTAGAACCCGTTTTTTCATACCATCAAAGGTCACTCTTCCCATAAGAATCGCTTGCCCCATGGTCGTTTCTTTGAAATGCTGAAGCTCAGCTGGCAAATGCCAAGGCATGACTTGGTCCTTCCCAATAATGCCATTTTCAGTTTGAGCCCAGATACCAATTATCTTTTTCATTCTCTCATCCTTTACACTGATACTTCTATTTTATCAAATTTTCTTATAAAAGACTGATTTCAACTATCTAGTTTGGAGGATATTTTTTTAAATACAAACAGAAAAAACCGCGAGAATTTCGCGGTTTTTCTTAGCCACAAGTTAGCTTAGTCTTCTTTTTTGCGTTTTGCAAATCCGAATAATGAGAGACCTGCTAAAGCGCTAAAGATTGCAAGACCAGCAGTAGAAGATTCTTTTGTTCCTGTGTTTGGAAGTTGTGCAGTAGGATTTTGTGGATCAATATACTTCACTTCTTCTTTCGTTTCTGGAACGACAGGAATCGTTGGTTCTTCTGGTTTTGGTTGTGGATTAGGTTGTGGTTGTGGTGTTGGTTGCGGTTGTGGTTGTGGAGTAGGCTGTGGCTGTGGCTCTGGTGTCGGAGTTGGATCCGGCATTGGAGTTGGTGTCACAGTCTTCTTGTAGATATGTTGAGTGTTTCCATCTTTATCTACAACAGTCTTCACGAAGTCATAACCTGGGATATCTTTCTTCGGTTGTTCCCCATCTTCTGTTGGGTTACCTGGGATTGGGTCCCCATTTTCGTCTACATACGAAGTCGTAACTTTTTCATAGACGTGTTCAGTATCACCATTAGGCAATTTCTTCGTTTCCACAAAGTGGTAACCTGGAATTTCAGCTTTTGGTTCTTCTCCATCAACTGTAGGATATCCTGGGATTTCCTTACCATCTTTATCAACAAACTTAGTGATTGGAAGGACAGTTGGTGTGTAAGTTGCAGAAGCTTTGGTTCCATTTACATCTTCACGAACTACTGTTACTGCTGGTGCAGTTCCAGTGAATTCTGGTTCTGGAGTGAAGGTTACAGTTCCATCTGCTGCTACTGTGTATGTACCAACACCTGGAATTGTCTTCGTAGTTGAACCATCTTCAAAGGTTGCTGGAACTCCGTCATTCATTGGTACACGGCTATCGCCTTCTGTGAAGGTTGGTTTGCCTGTTTGGGTTTGACCCTTCTTACCAATTGAAGTAACTGGTTCTGCTGTTGGTGTAACTGGTTTTACAGTTGGTGTGTAAGTTGCGGTAATTGGTGTACCGTTCTTATCGACACGTTTCACGGTTACGCCTGTACCTGTTCCTGTGAATGATTTTTCTGGTACGAAGGTTACGGTTCCATCTGGAGAAACGGTGTAAGTTCCTTCACCTGGAATAACTTTAGTAGTTGATCCATCTTCAAATGTAGCTGGTACATCATCATCCATTGGCACACTTGGGTTACCAGGCGTGAAGCTTGGTTTACCTGTTTGGGTTTGACCTTGGATGTCTGTAGATGTTGCAGGATCAGCTGTTGGAGTCACAGGAGTTACTGTTGGTGTATAAGTTGCAGAAGCTTTGGTTCCATTCTTATCTTCACGAACCACTGTCACTGCTGGTGCAGTTCCGACGAATGATTTTTCTGGTACGAAGGTTACGGTTCCGTCTGGAGCAACTGTGTAAGTACCAACACCTTTAACTGTCTTCGTAGTTGAACCATCGTCAAATGTTGCTGGAACATCATCGTTCATTGGTACACGGCTGTCACCTTCAGTAAATACAGGTTTACCAGTTTGTGTTGCACCTTGGATGTCAGTAGATACTGCTGGAGTTGCAGTTGGTGTAACAGGCGTTACAGTTGGTGTATAAGTCGCAGAAGCTTTTGTTCCGTTCTTATCTTCACGAACCACTGTCACTGCTGGTGCAGTTCCAACAAATGATTTCTCTGGTACAAATGTCACTGTTCCGTCTGGGGCTACAGTATAAGTACCAACGCCATCTACTGTCTTCGTAGTTGAACCATCGTCAAATGTTGCTGGAACATCATCGTTCATTGGTACACGACTGTCACCTTCAGTGAATTCAGGTTTACCAGTTTGTGTTGCACCTTGGATATCAGTAGATGTTGTTGGCTTAGCTGTTGGAGTTACTGGTGTAACTGTTGGTGTGTAGGTTGCAGTAACTGGAGTACCGTTCTTATCAACACGTTTCACTGTTACGCCTGTACCTGTTCCTGTGAATGATTTTTCTGGTACGAAGGTTACGGTTCCGTCCGGAGCAACTGTGTAAGTTCCTTCTCCTGGAATAACTTTTGTTGTTGAACCATCTTCAAAGGTAGCTGGTACATCATCATCCATTGGGATTGCAGGGTTACCAGGTGTGAAGCTTGGTGTACCTGTTTGTGTTTTACCTTGGATATCTGTCGATGTTGCAGGATCAGCAGTTGGTACAACTGGAGTGATCTTCGGTGTGTAAGTTGTCTCAGCAACAGTTCCATTTGTATCTTTACCTTGAACCTTAACTGGAACAACATCACCTGAGTAAGATTTATCCGTTGGTGTGAAGGTCACAACACCTGTTTCTTTATCAACGGTGAAGGTACCAATTTCTTTACCTTCTGGTGATTTAGCAACTACAGATTCTGCTGGTTGACCATTTTCATCAAGAAGAGTAATGGTATCCTTGTCGATTGGTGCAACTGGGTCACCTTCAGTGAAGTTTACAGTTCCAGTTTGAACCACACCTTGAGGTGCTTCTGATTCAGCTGAACTTGCTGTTGGAGTTACTGGTGTTACAGTTGGTGTGTACTTAGCAGTAACTGGAGTACCGTTCTTATCGACACGTTTAACCGTTACGCCTGTACCTTCTCCAGTGAATGATTTTTCTGGAACAAATGTTACGGTTCCGTCTGGAGCAACAGTGTAAGTTCCTTCACCAGGAATAGTCTTGGTTGTTGAGCCATCTTCAAATGTTGCAGGTGTATCATCATCCATTGGAACATTTGGATTACCTGGTGTGAAGGTTGGTGTACCTGTTTGCGTTTGACCTTGTTTGTCAGTAGATGTTGTATCTTCTGCAGTTGGTGTAACTGGTGTTACGGTTGGTGTATAAGTCGCAGAAGCTTTTGTTCCGTTCTTATCTTCACGAACCACTGTTACAGCTGGAGCAGTTCCAACGAATGATTTTTCTGGTACGAAGGTCACTGTACCGTCTGCTGCTACTGTGTAAGTACCAACGCCATCTATAGTCTTCGTAGTTGATCCATCATCGAAGGTTGCTGGAACATCATCGTTCATAGGCACACGGCTGTCACCTTCGGTGAATTTAGGTTTACCAGTTTGAGTTGCACCTTGGATATCTGTTGATTCAGCTGGTGTTGCTGTTGGTGTTACTGGTGTCACAGTTGGTGTGTACTTAGCTGTGATTTCAGTACCGTTCTTGTCCACGCGTTTCACTGTTACGCCTGTAGCAGTTCCAGTGAATGATTTTTCTGGTACGAAGGTTACGGTTCCATCTGGAGCAACAGTATATGTTCCTTCACCATCTACTGTCTTAGTGGTTGAGCCATCTTCGAAGGTAGCTGGAGTATCTTCATCGATTGGAACATTTGGATTGCCTTCCGTGAAGGTTGGTTTACCAGATTGTGTTTGACCTTGAATATCTGTCGATGTAGCATCTTCAGAAGTTGGAACAACCGGAGTAATCTTCGGTGTATAAGTTGTTTCAACTGTAGTTCCATTTGCATCAGCTGCTTGAACCTTAACTGGGACAACATCCCCTGAATAAGATTTATCTGTTGGTGTGAAAGTAACTACACCTGTATCTTTATCAACTGTGTATGTACCGATCACATCACCTGCTGGTGATTTCGCTTCTACTGATGCTGCTGGTTGACCATTTTCATCAAGAAGAGTAATCGAATCCTTGTTAATTGGAGCTACTTCATCACCTTCAGTGAAGGTTACAGTGCCAGTTTGAACAAGACCTTGAGGTCCAGTAGATTCAGCTGGTGTTGCAGTTGGAGTTACTGGAGTTACAGTTGGTGTGTAAGTTGCAGAAGCTTTTGTTCCGTTCTTATCTTCACGAACAACTGTTACGGCTGGTGCTTTACCTGTGAATGATTTTTCAGGAACAAAGGTTACAGTTCCGTCGGCTGCTACTGTGTAAGTACCAACACCATCTACTGACTTGGTAGTTGAGCCATCGTCGAAAGTAGCTGGAACGTCATCGTTCATTGGTACTCGGCTGTCGCCTTCAGTAAATTCAGGCTTACCTGTTTGAGTTTGACCTTGCTTACCTGTTGTTTCAACTGGTGTCGCTGTCGGTGTGACAGGAGTTACAGTTGGTGTATAAGTTGCAGAAGCTTTTGTTCCGTTCTTATCTTCGCGAACAACCGTCACTGCTGGAGCAGTACCAGTAAATGATTTCTCAGGTACGAATGTCACTGTTCCGTCTGCTGCTACTGTGTAAGTACCAACGCCGTCAACAGTCTTCGTAGTTGAGCCATTGTCAAATGTGGCTGGAACATCATCGTTCATTGGCACGCGGCTATCGCCTTCAGTAAATACAGGCTTACCTGTTTGTGTAGCACCTTGAATATCAGTTGTTTCAACTGGTTTCGCAGTAGGTGTTACTGGAGTTACAGTTGGTGTATACGTTGCAGAAGCTTTAGTTCCATTCTTATCTTCACGAACAACAGTTACGGCTGGTGCTTTACCTGTGAATGATTTCTCAGGAACAAATGTAACTGTACCGTCTGCTGCTACTGTGTAAGTACCAACGCCTTCTACTGTCTTAGTTGTTGAGCCATCGTCAAATGTTGCTGGAACATCTTCGTTGATTTCAACAGTCTTCTCAACGCCATCAACAGTCACAGTTCCACCCTTGAATTCAGGTTTACCTTTTTGAGTTGCACCTTGAATGTCTGTTGTTTCTGCTGGAGTTGCAGTTGGGGTTACAGGTAATACTGTTGGTGTGTAGGTCGCAGAAGCTTTCGTTCCGTTCTTATCTTCACGAACAACGGTTACTGCTGGTGCAGTTCCGACAAATGATTTCTCAGGAACAAATGTCACAGTTCCATCTGCTGCTACTGTGTATGTACCAATACCTTCAACAGTCTTAGTTGTTGAGCCGTCGTCGAATTTTGCTGGAACAGCTTCGTTGATTTCAACAGTTTTCTCAACGCCATCAACCGTTACGGTTCCACCCTTGAATTCAGGTTTACCTGTTTGAGTTGCACCTTGAATGTCTGTTGTTTCTGCTGGAGTTGCAGTTGGGGTTACTGGAACGATTTCAGGTGTGTAAGTTGTATCAACTTTGATACCGTTTGAACTTTCGGCTTGAACTTTAGCTGGAGTTACTTTACCTGTATAAGATTTATCAGTTGGTGTGAAGGTTACTTGACCAGTTGCTGGGTCAATAGTGAAGGTACCGATTGGTGTTGTACCATCTTCAGCGTAAGCTGGTGTGCTTGAAACTTCGTTCCCGTCATTATCCAAGAGTGTATAGCTATTGTCTTTAATCGTAATAGCTTTATCTTCACCATTTACTTGGACAGTCGTTCCTGCAAAGGTTGGTGTCCCTGTTTGTGTTGCACCTTGCACATCTTTAGAAGTTGCTGGGTTTGCAGTTGGAACTGCAGGCACAACAGTTGGTGTGTAAGTCGCATCAGAAGTAATGGTTGCAGTCTTGCCATTAGCATTTGTAATGGTAGCAGTTGCCTGAACAGTTACTCCTTTTGCAGTACCAACAAAGTCTTTTTCTGGCGTAAATGTTACTGCTCCAGTCGTTGGGTCGATAGTATAGCTACCTTCACCTGCTACTGTCACAGTTGTTTCATCAGTTGGTTGACCAGTTGCGGGATCCACCAATTTCTTGCTTGTGATTTCAGCAGTCTTATCATTACTCAAATCAAAGGTTGGTGTTTGGGTTTGAGGAACGTTTTGAACATCCGCAGAAACCTTGTCTGTAGGAGTCACTGTGATTGGTGTGACAGTTGGAGTGTACTTAGCTGTTGCAGTCTTAATGTACTCCTCTTGAACCTTACCTTCTTTGTTTCGACCAACTGGCGCTGACAATGTAACATCCACACCTTTGGCTGTACCAGTAAAGCTTGGATCTGGAGTGAAGGTTACTTCACCCGTTGAAGGATTAATCGTATAAGTTCCTTCCCCTTCAACTGTTACAGATGGCGCATCAGTAGTGAGACCTGTGGCAGGATCCACCAACTTAGCAGGATATTCGGCACTTGGAGTGATTGCAATCTTTTCACCATTTGAGTTAGTCGCAGTTGTGTTAAAGGTCGGAGTTTCTTTTTGAGTCGCACCTTGAACATCAGTCGAAGTTTTGTCAACTCCTTCGATTTCAATTGGAGTGACTGTTGGAACGTATTGACCATCCATGGTATTCAACTGACCATTAATGTTTGCTTCTTGATCTGGGAATTTTGTTGACCAACCAGTATCGTAACCGTTGTTATCTGAACGACGGATAGAAATACCATCAGCTGTTCCAAGGAAGTTATCTTCTGGGATAAATTCAACGTCGACATCTTTACCGTTGGCAGTAATCTTGTACTTACCTTGTCCTGGAACGACATAGTAACCGTCCGCATCAAGAGTTGCACGGTTGCCATCTTTATCAACGATGTATGGTTCTACCGTTTCGTCAATAACGGCACTAGAATTAAGCTCATACTTGTGTTCTCCACGTGCTGTAAAGGTTACAGTTGCAGTTTGCTTTGCCCCTTGAGGACCACTTGTTTCCTTGAATTCCCCTTTTGGTGGGTGCGTAATTTGAGTTCTGAAGTCTTCCACTTCCCCTGAGAAGGCCATACCAGTTGGGCTCTCAATCTCGGTAGCTTTCTTGGCAATACGAACACGAGCACCTAGTTCTTTAACGCTAGGGTCGATATAAGTCTTGCTATTTGCAAAGGTCAACTCAACAGTGCCATCTTGTGTGATTGTAGCGAGATTTGAGCGTTCATCCTCATCGAATTTACCATTTTGGTTAAAGTCTACCCAACCATAGATATGTGCTTCTGAAGCTCCATCTGTATGAGCTTGAACTGACAGCTTGTAGTTACCTGGGCGTGTACGGTCCATCTTGATCATCTCATTGGTTGTACCTTTAAGCTCATCTGGAAGCAATTGGTTAATTCCTTCATCGGCCGTAGTTGCCTTATCATCACCGAACCAGTCGAGAGTCGTATTCTCATCCATATCAGGACTCACGTTACCAAGATACGGTTGATTTACTTTAGCTCCAGTAACGCCATCTACAGTTGCAATGGTATGAACTGCCTTACCGTATGACTCAGGAGCATCCCCTTCATCAAGTGGGAAGAATCCTAGCATAGCAGACTGTTTACCACCTGAAGCGATGTAAAGTCCCACTTCAGATGCTCCGCGCGTCATTACGATTGGAACCGTTCTATTTCCTTCAGAAATGTTTGGTCCAAAGATACCGGTTCCTAAACCACCGGTAACTTTGTCAGGATTTCCAAAGTATTTCCAAGCTACTGGTTTCTTTTCTGGTCCAACTTCAGTAGATCTACGAAGTTGGTTTAAGTTGGTATTATTAAATTTAGGATTAGGTCCAAAAAGATTTTCAGTATCTTGTGGTTCATAAGTTACAGAAGTTTTTGGTCTGGTAAACTTTTTCCATTCTCCAATATGCTGCCAACCTTCTCCATTGGTAGTAAACATAACTAATTCACCTGGGTTAGCAGACTCCCCATCAGCCATAACAATAGCTGGCTTAACTGTCTTGCCACGGAAGGTTGCAGAGATTTCAAACTGAACTCCAATATTTCCACCATTCAAAGCTGAACTTATGGTAGTCTTCTTGGTTTTCGTATCAATATTCTCAAATCTGATTTCAGTCCAATTATTTTGGGCATCAGCGACGATTTTGGCTTCTTCACCATTGTTAAAAGCTTGCTTAGCAGCATTTGAAGTGACTCCACTTACATAACCATTTTTTGCATTTGGATCATAGGTTGCTTTTTCAGCTTCTGTAGCCCCTTGATTTTCCATCCGTTTCTTATAGATTTCAGTCGCTTGGAAAGGTTTCAAGGATTTGACTTTTACAGTAACTACATAACCAGGCATGATTTCCTTGGTATAGGTAGACCCAACTTGAAGAGCCAATTTTTCTTCTAAGTTCTCAGTTGGTTTAACTTCACTTTTAGGAACTAATACTGTAGTAGTTCCTGTCCAGTTAGCTACATCTCCAAAGTCCAACCATGAGATTTGGCTAGCCATAGATTTGGCATCAACATTTGTTGTAAAGCCAGGTTTTTCAACTTTTGGAGTTGAAGTTGCATCTTCAACATCATCCCCAATCAAGCTTTCGTCATTAGGATCACCGATCGCACGGCGAGTACGACGGCGAGAAGTGTTGGCTGTCTCTTCCGTTGCGACTGTATTGTTTGCTGTTACACCTTGTCCAGCTGAAAGAGTTGGTGTTTCTTTTTTATCTGCAGTTGTTGAAGCTGCTTCTGCTGCCTTGTTTACTGGCGTAGTAGCTTCCAATTTTGCTGTTTCGGAAGTAGCTGGAGCACTTGATGTTGCTGAAGCTGCTGTACTTGTGCTACTTACTTCGCTAGTTGAAGCAGGTGCTGTTGAAGTCGCTGCTGCTGTAACAGCTGGGTTTGCTTCATAAGTTGTTGGAGCTGTGCTCGTTGTTTCAGCTGTTGATGCTGCTGAAACAGCTGTTGAAGTTGCTTGCGCTTCTGACGCTGTTGCAACCGCCGCTACACTTTCATTTGTCGTATCTTTCTTTTCTTCTGCGGCTGCACTTGCGGCTGTCCCAACCATGACAAGTGTTCCCAAAAGTACTGAGCAAACACCCACATTCAATTTACGAATTGAGAATCTGCTAATACGATCGTTAAATAAGTCTTTCCCCATCTAATGGACCTCCATATTTATCTATAAATTAACATTCTTTTTAAAATTGTTTAGTTTTTCCAAACCTTATCTATTTTAACAAAACCCGAACGATTTTCAAAATGTTTTGACTCAAAAATGAGTAAAAATTTTTAGCTAAAATTGTTTTAATTCTGAAAGGATTTCACCCATAGATCAGGGCATCAAAAAACCTTGATTTATCACTAAATCGCAAGATCAAACTTCAACTGTGGCTTCACTGGGTCATAATCGACAAGTTCAAAATCTTCTGGTTTGATGTCAAAGAAATTGGTCCCGTCAGGAACATTCAAGACCAAGCGCGGTTGGCAATCAGAGGGCTCGCGACGAAGCAATTCTTCTGCTTGTTCGAATTGGTTGTCATAGATGTGAAGGTTATTAATGAAGTAAAAGAACTTGCCAACCTTCCAGCCAAAGTGTTTAGCAATCATCATCTGTAGGGCTACATATTGCATAGCATTGATATGGTGGGCCACCAACATATCATTCGAACGCTGGGTCAAGGTTGCATCTAGATAGATCTCCCCATCAACGCGCCGTACGTCAAACATAGTCTGGAAAGCACAAGGCAAGAGTCCGTCGGTCTCCTCAAAAGCATCATAATCCCAGAGCGAGATGATATTGCGGCGATTCCAAGGATTGGCTTCTAATTGCTTGAGGATCTTATTCGTAATGTCATGCTTTTTGACGACAGCTCCGTAGCGTTGTCCAATCGTCCGGCTATCTCCTACTTCCCAGTCATTCCAATAATGGACATTGTACTTGTCTTCTAAAAGATCCAAGCTATTCGACTGATCCTGGTAGATCCAGAGCATTTCTTTGATAGCTGATTTAATCGCGATGGGACGAAGGGTCGTGATAGGGAACTCACCTTTTGCGAGGTCGAATTCCATAAAGGCTCCCGTGATGTACTTGGAGTTGGCCGTTCTACCATCCTTGTACTTAGGGCGCGCCTGCTCTGACCAAACTCCTTCTTCCATGATTTTTCGAATGTTTTCTTTAAAAATTGTATCTGCTTTTGTCATATACTCTCCTTGAATCCAGTTTTGTCTTCATTATATCACAGGAGACAGAAAAAAAGGAGATCCCAGCACGTGCCAGATCTCCATTTCATCTTATTGTAATACAAGGGATGCAGCACCGATCACACCGGCGTCATTTCCCAAAGTAGCAAGTGCCAATTGAGTAGATTCACGCACTTGTGGGAATGAGTTTTCTTCAAAGACCTTGCGCACACCATCCAACAAGAAGTCTCCAGCAGCAGAAACCCCACCACCGATAACGATCTTAGATGGGTTCAGGGTTGAACCAATGTTAGCAGCAGCAAGTCCGAGGTAACGTGAGAAGTTCTTGTAGACGATCAAAGCAAGAGCATCGCCTTCTTTTGCCAGGTCAAAGACCGTTTTAGCCGTTACTTCTTCTCCGTTGTCGATCAAGACTTTCAATTGAGCGTCCCCTTCGTACTCATCTGCGTAGCGACGAGTCAAGTTGACGATCCCAGTTGCAGATGCAACCGTTTCAAGACAGCCTTTTTTACCACAGGTACATTGGATTGGATCATCAAAGTCAACAGTGATGTGACCAAGTTCCCCAGCAGCTCCACGTACACCGTGCAAGAGACGACCTTCAGCGACGATGCCGCCGCCAACACCAGTACCAAGTGTCATGAAGACAACATCTGGTTGGTTTTCACCAGCCCCTTTCCAACGTTCACCCAAAGCAGCAACGTTGGCATCATTATCGATAAAGAATGGAATATGAAGGGCAGTTTCGATCTTTTCTTTGACTGGTTGAAGGGTCTTCCAGTTCAAGTTGTAGGCACCGATAACTGTACCTTTTTCACGGTCAACGACACCAGGTGATCCCATTCCAATTCCTTGGAACTCAGAAGCATCAAGCTCAAGCATTTTCAAACGATGCGCGATGGATTCGATCATATCATCTACGATATGGCTACCTTCATCCAAGATATTTGTTTTAATAGACCATTTTTCTTGAACTTCCCCATCCAAAGTAAGGATGGCAAACTTAATTGAAGTTCCCCCAAGGTCAATCCCAATAATTTTTTTAGACATCTGTAACTCCTTTCAAACTTGTAAACACTTACAGTTCTATTATATCAGACTTTTTATCAAACGCAAAGGTTTGCACGTAACTTTTCTTAACTTTTTAACAAGAGACTAAAGGATTGAAATCCTAGAATGAGGAAAATCAAGCCAATAATATTTAAAAGAAAGACACTAATCGAGAGTGGGCTAACAATTAAGAATAAACCGATGAAGAGCTGTAGCAAGGCAAAGAAAATATAACGCTTGGACAGTTCTTCAACCTTTCTCGAGTAGAAATTGGCTTTTCGGAAGTTTAGAATCGAACGGTAGATCAGCCAAATTCCTAAAGTGACTGGAAAGACAATCGGCAAGGTCTTGTAGCCATAGAGCAGTAAGTAGACCGCAAAAACCAAGGCGACCATACTATGAAAGAGCTGTTGCTGCTGAATGATACCAGCCTGACGCAATCGGTAATAGCGTGAAAAACGCGAAAGGGAGATTAAAAAGAAGCCACAAGATATCAACCAGCTAAAAGAGCCAATGTGCTCAATTGGATTGATAAACAAGACGATACCGATAATGGTAAAAATAGTGGCTGAAATCCCAAGGGATATCCGGTTCAATTGATTCATAGGGCCTCCTTATTCATCTAATTCGCTCAGATATTCATAGCGATCGTACTTCTCAAGTAGTCGCTCATTTTCCTGATCCAATTCCTTTTGAAGAGCTGACAATTTGCCAAAGTCAGAGCCGTTTTCATTCATCTCCACTTCAATCTCTGCAATTCGATTTTCAATCGCTTCGATATCTGCCTCAATACTTGCCCACTCTTGCTTCTCCATGTAGCTCATGCGCTTCTTCTCTTCTTTTGGCTTGACAGGTTTTTCTTTTTCAAGCTTGTGACTGGCCGTTACCTGGGCTGCTTCAAAGGCTTTTTCATCCAGGTAATCCGTATAATTGCCAAAGAACTCCCGAATGCCCCCGTTTTCAAAAGCCAGGATCTTGCTTGCCACCTTGTCTAGGAAATAGCGGTCGTGGCTAACGGTAATAACGGGACCTCCAAAGTTTTGAAGGAAGTTTTCCAAAACCGTCAAGGTGGCGATATCCAAATCATTGGTCGGCTCATCGAGGAGAAGCACATTAGGTTTTTCAATCAAGAGTTTTAAGAGAAAGAGCCGTTTCTTCTCCCCACCGGAGAGTTTTTCAATCAAGGTTCCGTGCATGGAACGTGGGAAGAGAAATTGCTCCAAGAGATCTGCGATCGAAGTCGTTCCGACGGTCGTTTTTACTTCCTCGGCAACTTCTTGCAAGAAATTAATCACGCGCTTGCTTTCATCCAACCCATCAATCTGTTGAGAGAAATAAGCCACCCGGACGGTTTCCCCGATAATGACTTGCCCAGACTGAGGATGGAGTCGCTCAGTGATCAGATTGAGCAGGGTTGATTTGCCGACGCCATTATCCCCGACGATCCCGATGCGGTCCTTGTTTTGCACCAAGAGGTTAAAGTCATGTAAAATCGGCTTATTTTCAAAAGCAAAACTCACACTCTTAAACTCGATGACTTTCTTTCCGATCCGGCTGGTCTCAAAGTTCATCTCCAAATCCGTCTGGTTGCTTTGACCAGACAAGTCTTGCTTAAGATCATGGAAACGGTTGATCCGAGCCTGTTGCTTGGTCGCACGCGCCTGGGGTTGTCTCCGCATCCAGGTCAACTCCTGCTTATAGAGTTGCTGCTTCTTATGAAGAAGGGCTGCATCACGCTCATCTTGCTCAGCCTTTAAGCGGACATAATCCTGGTAATTGCCTTGATACTCAATCAAACTAGCTCGATCCAACTCAAAGATCCGTGTTGAAATATTATCCAAGAAATAACGATCGTGGGTAATGAAGAGCACGGTTTTCTTAGAGTTCTTCAAGAAATTGGTCAGCCATTCGATGGTATCAATGTCTAGGTGGTTGGTCGGCTCATCTAGTAAGAGCAGATCGTGGTGAGATAGCAAAACCTGTGCCAATTGCACCCGACGACGCAAGCCCCCAGATAGATCCCCAACTTTGGCGTTCAAGTCTTCAATTCCAAGCTTTGAAAGGACTGTCTTAACCTGACTCTCGATTTCCCAAGCATTGAGCGAATCCATCTCCGCCATGACCTTTTCAAGACGTGCTTGGTTCTCTTCTCGGTAATCCGCCATCAAGAACTCGTAATCGCGAATCAGCTGCATTTCGCGTAAATCACTAGATAACACTGTATCCAGAACCGTCTTTTGATCATCAAAGTCTGGTTCCTGAGTCAAATAACCAATCGTATAATCACTCTTTGCAGAAAAAGGACTCACATCTCCATCAAAGCCAGAGCGACCTGACAACACATCTAACAGAGTGGTCTTTCCAGTCCCATTGACCCCGATCAATCCGATTCGATCCAAGTCGTGAATGATAAAGGAAATCTCACGAAAGACGGTCTTATCTCCGACAGATTTGGTTAATTTATCGACAATAAAATCGCTCATTTTTCCTCCTCTTTTGCTTGCTGGATATAGGCGATGATGGCCTCTTTTTCATTGGCCAGTTCCCCATCGACAATGGCATATTCGATCTTTGTCAAAATGTCTCCTAAGGCTGGACCTGGTTGAAAGCCGTAGTCTTTGATCAGCATACCGCCATTAACCACTACTTCATGCTTATCATGAATGGTCAAGCTATCATAGACGCGCTCGATGGCCATATAATCCACACTCAAGGCATACGCTTCACGGAGCTCTTCAGCTAGTAGCAACAAAGGCTTCTCATACTTGTAGCAGGCACGCTTGTCTAGACTTCCTTTTCCTCGGAGCTTTAGAATCTCCACGATCTGCTCCACCGTCTTGGCAAACTCTCTAGACGTCTTCCATTTCTTAAAGAATTTTGGAATATCTTGAATCTCTAGTGCTAAGACTAAAGCAGCCCAGGCTTGCTCAGAAGTTGAAAAGGTATATTCCAACTCTATGTCAAACAAACGCTCAAGTGCTTCTTTGCGATCCTTCATTTCTGGTAGATAGTGATAGGCTTTGCTTGAAAGCATGGCCTCCAAGCCTTGTCTCCAATATGGAGAAAGTAAGAGCTTATCGAACTCGATGAAAGTGCGCTCAACAGAGATTTTCTCTAGCAAAGGAGCACACTCCTTCATAGCATCAAAGGTTGCGTCTTCTAATTCAAAGCCAAGACTGGCTTGAAAACGAAAGCCTCGCATGATGCGGAGCGCATCTTCATGAAAGCGTTCACAAGGAAGCCCAACGGCCCGAAGGACCTTGTTTTCTAAATCTTCTAACCCCTGAAAGAGGTCAACAATCTCTCCTTTTTCATTTAAGGCAAAGGCATTGACGGTGAAATCGCGGCGCTTGAGGTCTTCTTCTAGTGAGCGGACAAAAGACACGGAGCTTGGACGGCGATAATCGACATAGACATCCTCTGTCCGGAAGGTCGTAATTTCATATTCTTGACCATTTTCAAGAACCAAGACGGTCCCGTGTTCGATACCGATATCTACTGTTCGATCAAAAATCGCCTTGGTTTCCTCTGGATAAGAGGAGGAAGCGATATCGACATCGTGAATCGGACGATCCAAGAGAGCATCTCGGACAGATCCTCCCACAAAATAAGCCTCAAAACCAGCTGCTTTAATCTTCTCTAATATTGGTAAAGCCTCCTGAAACTCAGAAGGCATCTTTTTTAATCTCATAGTAAGTGTTCCAAACCATAGACAAGCTCATGACGCTTGACAACTTCTTTAATCCCTAGATTTACTCCTGTCATGAAGGAAACACGATCATAGGAATCATGACGGAGAGTCAAGCCTTCACCTTGGCTACCAAAAATCACCTCTTGGTGAGCCACTAGGCCAGGCAATCGAACCGAATGGATGCGCATCCCTTCAAAATCTGCCCCTCTTGCTCCAGGCATCAACTCTTCTTCATCTGCTGCACCTTGCTGGATTTTCTCGCGCTTCTCAGAGATCAGCTCAGCTGTCTTAATCGCTGTTCCACTCGGTGCATCTTTCTTCTTATCATGGTGCAATTCGATGATTTCCACATTTGGGAAATACTTGGCAGCTTGCGCTGCAAATTGCATCAAGAGCACAGCTCCAATAGCAAAGTTCGGAGCAATCAAGCCACCTAAATCCTTTTCACGCGAAAGCTCTGTCAAATCCTGAATCTGCTCAGGCGTAAAGCCAGTTGTCCCTACAACAGGAGCAAAGCCATTTTCAATTGCAAAGCGAGTATTCTCGTAAGCAACCTTTGGCATGGTAAAGTCCACCCAAACATCTGCTTCAAGACCCACGACATCTTCTTTGCGGTTAAAGACAGGGACTCCTGCGACGTCAGTCTCATCTGTGAATGGATCGATCAAGCCAGCTAATTCTAGCTCAGGATCTTCAGAAACCATCTGGTAGGCTGCTTGTCCCATTCTTCCCTTGAAACCTGCGATAATGACTTTAATTGACATAGAATTCTCCTTAAACGATAGGGATATACCCAACTGCTAAGCTATGGTCACCTAAGTGCGTCCCAATCACGCCTCCAAAGGTGGCAAAAGGAATTTCTCCCTCTACCCCTTCAGCCACCAACATCTGACGAAGCGCTTCGGCTTTTTCAGGTACATTAGCATGGATGATAAAGACTTGGTAATGCCCTCCGGTGAGTCCTTCATCAACGATTTCCACCAAACGTTTCATGGCTTTCTTTTCCGTACGGACTTTTTCAAAAACTTCGATGACACCTTGGTCATTAAAGTGAAGGATCGGCTTGATACTCAAGAGATTGCCAATGATGGCAGCGCCATTTGACAGGCGTCCCCCCTTGACCAAGTGATTCAAATCATCGACCATAATATAGGCAGTGGTCCCATCAATCTGGTGTTGGACATTGGCCACAATCTCATCAAACAAACGACCTTCACCAGCCCATTTCAAGCAATCTTCTACCATCATTCCTAATGGAGCGCTAGTGATTTTTGAGTCAGGAAATTCGACGGTCAAGCCTTCAAATTCGTCCTTCAAATATTGGATATTTTGGTAGAATCCAGAGATACCTGATGACAAGAAGAGACCAAGAGCATGCGTATAACCTTTAGCTGTCAAACCAGATAAGAGTTCTTCTAACGCTGCCACACTCGGTTGGCTAGTCTTTGGTAATTCCTTAGACGCAGCCATCTTTTGATAGAACTCGTCATGTGTCAGATTCTTCCCTTCCACATAGGATTCTCCATCGATATAGATCGGAATGTCTAAAATAAATAAGTCGTCGTGATGGAGAAGGTGCTGCGGTAAATAGGCAGACGAATCCGTAATCACTGCTAATTTCATTGATTAAAACTCCAAATTAATACCCGGTAAATCAAGGGCAATTTCTGTAACTTCATAAGTCAAACGGTTGAGCATATCTAAGCAAGGACGAGCCAATTCTTCCACTTCGTCTTTGCTGAATTCGCTTGGTTCATTGACATAACGACCAAACAAGTGGTTAATTTGAGTGATGGTTCCACTGATCACAAAGCCGTCAAATACAATCATGTAGCTCAAAATCACAATCAAAGACGTTGTATTTTGTTGTTGATCACGATTGATTAATTGAAAGTTTACATCTACTTTTGTTTCGGGAATGCCATTTTCTTTTTCCCACTCAAAATTACGAGCGTCATAGTGGTATTGGCTGACAAATTCTTTTTCACGTTGAATATCCATTTTTATTCTCCTAAAAATATGCGATAGGCTTATTATATCATAATTCAGCTCAAGATACCAACGCCGAATGAAGTGAATTTTTCGCTAGTACAAGAAGAAAAAGCCGGGGAAGCCCGACCATTCTTTAGACAGAGGATAACGAATTCTGATCAATTATTAGCTTGTTTGGCTTATTATCCTTTTGTCATGCTCGAAAAAACAAGATAAAGGCTTTTGAATGACGATTAGTCATATAAAAACCACCCACCATCTCTTAAAATTCTTATAGGTTGCATTTCATAAATTCCAAATTCCTTTGGTGTGCTGTTAGCATTATCTAAAGAAAAACCAACCATGAATTTCGTTTGTTTATTCTGATTCACCTTTCCTCTCAGTGTTAACATATAGCCACCACCATGAGGTGTCCCATTGCCTACCTGACCAACTTCCATACTATCCCAATCAAACTGGACACTATCAACTTTCGGGCTCATCGATTTTACAAAATCGGCCATATCTTTTTCGTGTTCCTTTAAATAAGCTAGTTGCTTCTTTCTAGCGCTAAGTTGCTTACTTGGGTGCGTGTCATTTGAAAAGATATTTTGTTTTTGACTAGCGATAATCACACCTCCTGCTAATACAGAAGTGATTGCTAAAAGAATGACCAATTTCCCTTTTTTCATGATCCGTCCTCCTTGAAAAGGAAAAGTTATAATAATTGTATCGAAATCTATAGAGATAAGCAACTTCATCACTAGTTGGTGTTTTTGCGCAGTAAAAAAGGTTGGGCATTCCCAACCTTTTCGTCATGATTAGTTTTTAGGTTTGCGAAGCAATCCGAACAAGATACCACTTACGACTGCACCGATCAATACGAACAAGATGTAAAGAAGCGGATTTGAAGTAAGGGCAATAACGAAGATTCCTCCGTGAGGAGCCATAAGTTTCAATCCTGCGAGACCAACAAGGGCACCTGTCAAAGATGAACCTACGATGAAGCTTGGAATCGCACGCGCTGGGTCAGCTGCACCAAATGGAATGGCACCTTCTGTGATGAAGGAAAGTCCCATAACAATGTTAGTCAAACCAGAATCGCGTTCTTCTTTAGTAAATTTATCTTTGAACAAGACTGTAGCTACGAATACTGCCAATGGAGGAACCATACCAGCTGCCATAACGGCCGCCATAACAGTAGAACCACCACCAGAAAGAGCTGAAGCTGTCAAAGTACCTGTACCAAATACATAAGCTGCTTTGTTAACTGGTCCACCCATATCGACAGCCATCATACCACCGACAAGAAGACCAAGAAGAACTGCTGAACTTCCTCCAAGATTTGTAAGGAAAGTATTCATTCCAGTATTAATTGCTGACATTGGAATGTTCAATACAAACATAATTGCTGCGGTAAGTCCAACACCAAGCAATGGCAAGAGAAGAATTGAACGGATACCGTCTAGTGAACGTGGAAGGCCTGCAAGAACCTTACGAAGAACAAGAATCACTCCACCTGCAAGGAAACCACCAACCAAGGCTCCAAGGAAACCGGAACTTTGCGCGGCAGGAATAGTTGCTTTAGTAGCTCCGTATGCAACATTTCCAAGGGCTGCACCACTATCAGCAATAGCACCAGCTACAAAACCAGCAACCAAACCTGGTTTTTCTGCAATAGAGAATCCAATAAATCCAGCTAGAATTGGCAACATGAAACCAAAGGCAGCTTTACCGGCAGTCATGAAGTAAGCAGCAGGCTGGTTATAAGAACCAAGTTGTTTCAAAGACTCAAGGTCAGTTGGCACACCCATGATTTGATCAATCAAGAAGGCAAGGGCAATCAAGATCCCACCACCGATAACGAATGGAAGCATTTGAGAAACCCCACTCATCAAGTGTTTGTAGAAGGCTCCACCTAAGCTCAATTTTTCTTGGCTAGCGCTTGCTTCTGCCGCATTTTCAGCGTGGAAGACATCTGCTTTGCCATCCAAGATGGTTTGAATCAATTCTTCTGTCTGACGAATACCGGCTGCGACTGGTTTAGAGATCAATTTTTTGCCATCGAATCGAGCTGTTTCAACTGCTTTATCTGCTGCAATAATGACTCCTTCAGCTTTTGCGATTTCTTCAGCTGTCAATCGGTTTCCGACACCTGATGCCCCATTTGTTTCAACACGAACCGTAACACCCATTTCTTCACCTTTTTTGATGAGGGCTTCTTCTGCCATGTAAGTGTGGGCGATACCAGTTGTACATGCTGTAACGGCAACGATGAGAGGCTTGTCAGATGAAGTTGCTTCTTTGACTGCTTCTGCTTTTTTCGCTTCTTCAGCGGCAGCTTCTTGCTCTTCTGCATCAAAGGCTGCGATCACTTGATCAGGAGTGCTTGCTTGGCGAAGTTTGTCTGCAAATCCTGGTTTCATCAAGTACTTAGACAATTCAGCAAGGGCTGCCAAGTGAGTGTCATTTGCCCCTTCTGGAGCTGCGATCATGAAAAACAAGTCTGTTGGTTGGCCATCAAGCGAAGCATAGTCCACACCCTTGTTTGATTTTGCAAACAAGACCGTTGCTTCTTTGACTGCTTCATTTTTGCTGTGGGGCATAGCAATTCCGTCACCCAAACCAGTTGAAGTTTGTGCTTCACGGTTCATGATTCCAGCCTTGAAGGTGTCAAAATCTGTCACCACACCATTATCAACGAGCGATTGAATCATCTCATTGATCACGCCCTCTTTATCTGTTGCTTGAAGGTCAAACAACATCACGTTTTTATTTAAAACGTCTTGAATTTTCATAGTTTTTCTACCTCTACTTTTTCATAAGTTTCTTTTATATAATCAGCTGTTGCCAAATCATCTGAGAAAGTGGTCGCTGTTCCACAAGCCACTCCCCATTTGAAGGCTTCAATAACATCTCCCGTCGTTGCGAGCTTCCCAGTGAAGCCTGCTACCATGGAATCTCCAGCTCCAACAGAATTCTTCACTTCCCCTTTGATTGGTTTTGCGAAGTAAGTGCCGCTTGGACTGACCAGAAGAGCACCATCACCCGCCATGGAAATAATGACGTTTTGTGCACCCTTGGCCAAAATTTCTTTGGCATAGCGTTCAATTTCTGGCAATTCCGTCAAGGTAACGCCAAAGATATCTCCCAATTCATGGTTGTTTGGTTTGACCAATTGGGGATTGAACTCCAAGGAATCAATCAAGGTTTGCCCTTCAAAGTCGCAAACGACTTGCGCTCCTGTCGCACGAGTTGCTGCGATCAATTGTTTGTAAATGGCATTTCCAAGTGAAGATGGGGCAGATCCTGCAAAGACTACCACATCATCTGCTGTTAAGCTTGATAGGATGCTGAGTAATTCTTGCAACTGCGCTTCTGTCACTTCTGGACCGTTCCCGTTGATCTCTGTTTCTTGATCAGCTTTGATCTTGACATTGATCCGGGTATCCTGATCCACTGTCACAAAGTTGGTTGAAATGGCTTCGCTAGTCAGTACGTCTTCGATGAAGCGTCCTGTGAAACCACCGATAAATCCAGTCGCTGTGTTCTCAATATCGAGCCGCTTCAAGACACGACTGACATTGATTCCCTTACCACCGGCGAATTTATCTTCCGAAGCCATCCGATTGACCGCTCCAGTCTCTACATGATCGAGACGGACAATATAGTCAATTGCTGGATTCAGTGTTACTGTATAAATCAAACCTCTATAACCTCCGTTTTTTCTTTTAAAACCTTTAATCGTTGCGGTTCACATTGATTGGTGATAATCATGGCTCGCTTGATAGGAGCCACTTTGACAAAGGATGTCACGCCAATTTTCGAATCATCCGCTAGGATATAGGTTTTTTTTGCATTTTCGATAATCGCACGCTTGACAGATCCTTCTTCCAGGTCTGGAGTGCTGTAAAATTCATCATCGATTCCATTCATTCCAAGAAAGGCCTTGTCAAAATTCAACTGACCGATCTGATTGAGGGCGATCCCTCCGATACTAGCATCTGTAGAAGATTTTACCTTCCCACCGATGATGACCGTTGGAACATTTCGCTCGACCAACTTGGTCGCATGGTGAATCGAGTTGGTCACCACGGTTATTGTTGGATTGACAATTTCTTGTACCAAAAGTTCATTGGTCGTCCCGGCATCGATAAAGATCACATCATGATCTTTGATCAATTCCGCCGCTTTTACAGCGATCTTTGACTTAACTTGAATGTTTTTGATAGATTTTTCTTTATTGCTTTCTTCCTCTTGAAGAAAATGCAGGCTTTCCGCACCGCCGTGAACCCGGCGAAGTTTACTTTCAGCTTCTAATTCATCCAAGTCACGTCGAACCGTTGATTCAGACGTCCCTAGCTCTTGTACAAGGGTTTCTAAGGAAACAAATTTTTCCTTCAGTACCTTCTCGAGGATGAATTGTTTTCGTTCAGACTTAAGCATTTCTCCTCCTTTTGCAATCGATTACAAGGACTATTATACTCCATCTCCAAAAAATGTCAACACTTTTTATCATTTTCTATCATTTTCTTTCAAAAATTCTAAAATTGTACAAAAAAAGAGCAGGAAAGAACTCATTTTGTTAAGCGAGTTCTTTTCCCACCCTCATATATCTTCTTTGAAGAGTTTAAGCAATAAAATTTCTAAGCATCCACTCTATCTTCGGTATGTCTTAATCATTTTTTGATGATTGTTTCTTTTTCTTGAAACCAAACAATCCAGCAAGTAGCCCGACAGCAACACCTGTTGTTGCTACTGCATATTTAGAAGAATCTGCACTTGCCACAGCTTGACTGTTTTCTTTTTTCGGTTTGATTTCTTCTACTTTAGCTTCTTGTTTTGGCGCTGGACTAGCTGTTGGTGCTTGCACTTGTGGACTATTGCTAGTTGTTGGAAGAACAGTTGGTCTATCCGAAAAAGTAGTTGGATTGCTTGAGCGGATATCCATTGGCATATCTGCTGCTTCTAAAATAGCTGGATCTATCCGTGAGGCTAGATCTTCATATTGGGAATTCAACAGTTCCACGACACTTTGATAAGATTGAAGGGTTGTAAATTCTGCTTCCAATTTTTCTTTTTTATTCTCTAAATTAGCCACCGCAGCTGATAAAACAGATTGGGCTTTGACCAATAATTCTGGTGCATTTTTAAAGTCAGAAAGACGTTTTTCAGCAGCAACCAGGCGCTCTTGCGCCGCCTTCAAGCCCTCATGCGCTTCTTGAACGACTTGGGCTTTTTCTGCTTCTTCTGCTTTTAATCGATCTAATTTCTCACGCGCAGCTGCTAACAAATCTTTCGCTTTTTGAAGTGCTGCTTCTTTTGGTTGGATGGCTGCTTCAATCCGACCTCGAGATACATCAAGAGTCGCCTTCGCCTTTTCAACCGCATGGTCCTTGCTAACGAGAAGAATCTTGTAATTTTGGATGGTCTTTTGGACATTGGCCATTTCTACTGCCACATTCGAATTAGCATGGCGAGCATCTTCTAACTTGCCTTGCAAGATAATGATTTGTGACTCTTGATTGGCCTTGTTCAGTTTGAGATTAGCGACTTCATCAGATTTTGCTTTGACATCTGATCTTGTCGTCGTAGCCCCAGCTCCCTGACGCAATTGGTAAGCGAGTGCACTGGTTGACACTGCTGAATTGACCGGGCTGTGTAAGAAAGCTGCTTCTGACATGGCATTGCTAGGGTCATAAGCGACTGATAAAGCTGTCGCTTTGTTGTCTACCATTTGGAGATAGTGACCAACCTTAGCAAAGGCCTCAGCACCAATCTTCATATAGATATCGTTGGCATCGATTTGTGTTTCGTCTGTTGGTAAACCATATTGAGCTGCTAGGTCTTGATAAGCCGCTTTTTCATTGTACCAAAAGTCAACCGCACCAGCAGGTGAGAAGCCATAAGCGATGTTCTCGTTTGGCAAATACTTAAACATATGCCAGTTGGCTTTTTTGAAGTATTCCAACTGTACTTGGCTGGCAGGAAGGGAATAAGGATCCAGCTCCAATTCAGGTAAGCCGGCATTGCGACGATAACTATTAATGGCATCGGCAATTTCAAGAGCTCGGAGGTTGGCTTGCAAAGATCCAGACTCTCCAACTGTCAAGCCGTCTTCTTCCCGACCACGCTTGTAAAGGGCTAAAGCACTGGATGCAGCTTCATTACCATTGTCAGCCAAGTGTTGCAAATAACCTTCATAGGTTGCTTGACTCAACTGAACTGGGCTATTGGCCGCTGCTTGTTCTAAGGCTGCCAATTCTGCTTCTTTGGTTGCGATGACCGCTTTCAAATCTGTCAGACGCGTTTGAGCCAGTTGAATATCGTTCTCAATTTGAGCCACTGTATCTGAGCCAGTTTGCTGACTCGCTTGCAAGGTTGCAAGGTAATTCTGAGATTCTCGGATACTTTGCTCTACTTGACTTTGCTCCAACAAAGCCTGGTTGAGCACATTCTCATCATTTGAAATCGGTGCTTTGGCTTGGTTCAATTCATTTTGTGCTACATCGACCAAAGATTCCTGAGCCGTAACTTGATTTTCCTGTTGACGAACAGCCTCTACGACTTGGTCATGGGCAGCTTCTGCTTCTCGAACCTTATTTTCTTCGATAGTCACATAGGCTTGAGCCACCTTGACGTCATTTTCTGCATTTTGAACTTGGGCATCCGAAGTTGTTGCGATGAGGTTTTCCGCATCCGTCACTTCTGCTTTCTTTTCTTCCAGCTCTTGTCCAGCAGCCTTGACTTCCGTTTGAGCATCGATCACTTTTTGCTCTTGGTAGTGGACATCTTTGACCACTTGGCCTTTTTGAGCTGTGATTTGCTTCAACTCATCAACCGTAATTGGTTTTTCGACTACTTCCGTACTATTGGTTTCTGCATTTTCATTTTGCTTCACCTCTTCCGCACTAGCCTTGTGATTAAACATACCAGATAGGACCGTTGTTGCAGCAATCCCAGTCGTGAAAACCGATTTTCCTAATTTCTTTCCCATTAAACTCACCCCCAAAACTTAATCATTTTCTTGAAGTTTCTCTACCCCTTAGCATACCACATTTTGTTACCAATAACTAGTAGGTTTAAAAAGTTTTTTTCATAATTTTTTTAGGCAAAAGAAAAACAGCTGACGCTGTTAGTCTTCTTGTTTAATTTGTTCCAACATCTTCTCTTCTTCTGCTGTCAACTCATAGTTTTCTAGCAAGTCTGGCCGACGTTCTAAGGTCTTTTTCAAACTCTGATAGAGGCGCCACTGACGAATATTTTCATGGTGACCGCTCATGAGAACATCTGGAACCGTCATCCCTCTGTAATCATAAGGTCGTGTGTATTGAGGGTATTCTAGAAGCCCAGATGAGAAACTGTCATCTTGGTGGCTGGACTCTTTTCCAATCACTTCTGGAATCAAGCGGACTGTCGCATCGATCATGGTCATGGCAGCTAACTCCCCACCGGTCAGGACGTAATCTCCAAGAGAAACCTCATCTGTCACCAAGGTCTTGATTCGTTCGTCGTAGCCCTCATAGTGACCGCAGATAAAGATCAATTCCTCCTCTTGAGCCAACTCTTCTGCATAACGTTGATCAAAAGTCCGACCCGCTGGATCCAGTAAGATCACGCGCGGATTCTTTTTCTCAATGGCATCAAAGGCATCAAAGATCGGCTGAGCACGTAGAAGCATCCCTTGGCCGCCCCCATAGGGCTCATCATCCACATGCCGCGCCTTCTCTGCATTTTCGCGGAAATTATGGTAGTTGATCTCTAATAGACCTTTTTCACGAGCCTTTCCAACGATGGAATGCTCAAGGGGTGAAAACATTTCTGGAAAGAGGGTTAAAATATCAATCTTCATCGTCTAACCCTTCTAAGATGTCCACATCGACTCGATTGCCTGGGATATCGATATTGAGCACCACTGGTGGGATATAAGGCAAGAGAAGGTCTCGTTTGCCTTTCCGTTTGACCACCCAGACGTCATTGGCACCTGGTTGAAGGATCTCCTTGATCTGACCGATGAGCAGGTCATTTTCATAAACATCAAGGCCGATAATCTCGTGGTAATAAAACTCTCCCTCGTCCAAATCTGTCAAGTCTTCTTCGGCAACCTTGAGGCTAAAACCCTTGAACTTTTCGATGGCATTGATATGGTACATATCCTTAAACTTGATGATATCGAAGTTCTTGTGCTTCCGATGACTAGCAATGGTCACCGTTTGGACAAACTGATCTTTCTCATCAAAGAGGGCTAACTCCGCTCCTTTTTTAAAGCGCTCATCCGCAAAGTCCGTCACAGACAAGACCCGCATCTCTCCTTGCAAGCCTTGGGTATTGACAATTTTCCCAACGTTAAAATAATTCATTTTATTCTTTACATTCCTCTTTTAATTAATTTATCTCTACAGTTCTCTAATAAGAGCTGCAATTTTTTCCGATTCTGACCACTGTAGATAGTGGTGGTTTCCACCTAAAATGAGTTTTGTATTAGAATTACAATATTCTGAATCTCTGTACTCTTTTTCTCTGTACGCCTGACAAAATACGAAAACAGGAATATTATCTGCTAAGGACAAACTATCAAAATCTTCAGCGGTAATAGTTACAGATATCTGAAATCCAGGAACTTGCTTTTCCAATTCTAAGCCCTTTTCTTCCATCAATTCCCAAATCAGTCTTTCAGTTTCAGGTTCAAATGTTGCTTGAGTTAGTCCCTTAAAATAATTTTCCGGACCACATTCTTCAATCATCCTCATTTGTTCTTCCATTTCTGGATAAGGATTTTTTGAAAAATCAGCAAACATTATATTTTTTGTTGTTGGTTCAATTGCTATCAAAGCTTGACACTTAATTGGTTTACTCATTAACTTTAAAGCCAAAACACCACTTAAACTATGAACACAAAGTATATAATTGGAAATTTCCAATCCTTTCAGGATTTCGTATACCGCTTCAACAAGATTATCCAAAGTAAATCCTGTTTGACTATGAATCGGACTCCTACCTGTATTCGGAAAATCAATCGTTAAGTAACCTATTGAGGAAGGAAGTTTTTCAAGTATTGGTAGGAAATTTTCATAACTTGGTATCAAACCAGCACCATTTAAACAAACTAGTACTTTATTTCTCTTTTTATAAGTAACAGAGAGACAACCAATCTTTGTAGTTACTTCAAATCGGTTCATATCAAAATAACTCTTTCTAAACAACAATTCACTTAACATTCTTAGGTTTTATTTTATCACGTTCAAGGGATTTTCTCAAATGCTCTTTTTTGCTAAAAAGCCTTCCAAATCTTGTTCATGCTGATACTTGATGGCTGCCTTCTTGTCTTTTTCAAAAATGGTCTTCGTTAGGTCGATATGGTTGATAGCTGCAATTGCCACTGTGTAGTGAATGATATCTGCCAACTCCTTTGCCAATTCCTCGTTTGAATCTTGGACACCTTCTTTTCTACCTGAACGCCCATTTAAAACCTCAGCGACTTCTCCAACTTCTTCTACTAGTTTGATAAAAAGTCCTTCTTCTGTTCTAGATTGTTGGTAATGATCAAGTAAGTATTCCTCTAGTTGTCTAACTGTTAAATCTTTCATTCCTTCTCCTTGCAAAAAAAAGCGAGACCTTGTCCCGCTTTTCTTATTTTTCGTCAATAACGATTCTTACTTTTTTATCTTCAGTTGGGACAGAGTAGACAATCGTTCTTATCGCAGAAATGGTGCGACCTTTCCGACCGATCACTCGACCAACATCGCTAGGATCAAGGTCAAGGTGGTACTCCAAGAGTTCAGGAGTATCTTCGATCTTGATGGTTAAGGCATCCGGTTGTGAAATCAAAGGTTTCACAATTGCAATAATAAGATTTTCAATCGTATCCATACGTCAACCTACTTTATGATTATTTTGAGAATTTAGAATCGTGGAATTTCTTCAAGACACCTTCTTTTGAAAGGATGTTGCGAACTGTATCTGAAGGTTGAGCTCCATCAGCCAACCATGCAAGAACGCGGTCTTCTTTCAAAGTTACTTGGTTTTCTTCAACAAGTGGATTGTAAGTTCCAACTGTTTCGATGAAACGACCATCACGTGGTGAACGTGAATCTGCTACGTTGATACGGTAGTAAGGTTTTTTCTTAGAACCCATACGAGTCAAACGAATTTTAACTGCCATTTTTATAAGTCTCTTTTCTATATTTTAATTTTCGGTGAAATAGACAAGCTATTTAGCACATGATCTATTATAACACATTTTATAGACCTGTCAAGAAAAAAACTTGACACTATTAAAAATTTTTTATTTTATCAGTAAATCGGCGATTTCTTGATAGTTGCTAACGGTATAAGTCGGTACTACCAGGCTGGTATTTTCCTTACGATCAGGATTATACCAGACGGTATCAATCCCCGAAGCATTTCCTCCTGCGATATCCGCCGTCAAGGAATCTCCGATCATAAGGGTCTCTTCCTTGCTAAAACCTGGAATCAGTTGGCCAACTTTGTCAAAAAATGCAGGTTCTGGTTTCTGAGTATGAAGCTGCTCAGAGATAAAGACCTCTTTGAAATAAGAAGCGATTGTAGAGTGAGCCAAGCGTCCTTCTTGAATGGCAGTCACTCCGTTCGTTGCACCATAGAGCTGGTAACCTGCTTTTTCAAGTCGAGCCAGTAAGTCCTCAGCACCGGGGAAAGACTGCCCTTGAAGACTGATGTAATCTTGGTAGTGAAGAGCCATCTCAGCCCCATCAACAGAAATCCCAAAGTGGGCAAACCCAATCGCAAACCGACTATCCACTAGTTCTTGCTTGGTCAACTTCTTTTGTTCCAAATCCTTCCAAAGACCTTGGTTCATGGGTTTGTAGTAATCCTTAAAGGCCTGTACATATGGAAAATTCATGTCTTCTAACATCTGCGTCAAGGCTGTTTCTTCAGCAGATTCAAAGTCCAACAAGGTATGGTCCAAATCAAAAAGTAAAAATGTATATGCCATTACAAACGATCCTTCAATTTTTCTACAAATAAATAAGCTGCTGGGCAAGTGAGGGTATTCTTGATGGTCAGATGGTTGATCTGATAAATCTTCTTGCGATCTGTGTGAGGGAATTCCCGACAAGCTTTTGGGCGTACATCATAAATGGAACAGAGATTGTCCCCACCAAGAAAGGGGCAAGGCATGGATTTAAAAACCTTGTCCCCATCTTCATCGACTTGAAGAAATTCCGCCTCAAAGGCGGGAAGTTTCATCTTAAAATATTTGGCGATCCGTGTGATATCGGCTTCCTTAAAATCGGGCCCTAAGGTTTTGCAGCAATTGGCACAAGCCGTACAGTCGATTTCTTGGAAAACTTCATCGTGGATTTCTTGCGCTATTTTATCTAAATTCTTAGGTGGTTTCTTCTTGAGATTCGTCAATACCTTGCGGTGCTCCTTTTGCTTTTGGAGAGCTAACTGATGGTATTTTTCAATATCAATTTCCTGTGTCATCCTCTATTTCCTCTTCTAAACAATAGAAAGATTATACCACAAAGACTCTAAAAAAAGATAGATCCTGAGATCTATCTCACTTGATTAATCCGTTACAGCACCTGTTCCGTCTAGGCTCCAAGTGTTTTCGACATAAGGAGTAAATTGAGTTATTGTTTTCTCAAATCCTTCAACAACAATCAAATAAACCTTATCATCTTTTTGGAATACCCAACCAGCAACCTGCAGGCCTGACTTGAGAAAAATATGTATTTTAAGCGACTCATTTCCTCCAACAGTCGTCGTAGATTTTGTCATTTTCTCAACAATTTTATAATCATTCCACCTACTCTCCAATCTTTGAGCTATTAGCTCTGCATTAAATTCCACTCCTTCAGGGACATTTGCTTTTTCTCTAGTGGCAGCATTTAAAACAATAATATTGAAGGCGTTTTTATCTGTATACTGAATATTATCTCCGACTTGGATACTATCATTCTTTTTCCAGTCACTTGGAATATTGACATAGCCATAATCTGCTGATCCAATTCGTTTCGTTTTCACATTCCCCTTATCACTATCTGGAATTTTTTTCTCTACATTACTACTTGAATTTGTTGTCTCTCTCACCACATTAGCGGAACTAGATGCTACCGATGATTTACTAGACGCTTTCTTTGGACTAGTACAAGCAGAAAGGCTTACAACAGACAAAAACGTAACAGACGCGAGTAGGAACTTATTTTTCATATTCTCTCCTCAATGATGTATTTACTTTCCTCTAGTCTACCATGATTTTCTAGGATTTGAAAGTGCGATTTCTATAGCATAAAGAGACTAGAAATGATTCTAGCCTCTCTTCATCAATCCGTTACAGCACCTGTTCCATCTAGGCTCCAAGTGTTTTCGATGTATGGGATAAAGGTTTTCAAGGTTTCTGCATCCCCTTCAAAAGAAATGGTATAAACTTTTTCACCCTTCTGGAAGATCCAAGTAATCAGGTATTGACCAGATTTCATGATGATTTGAAGCTGGTAGGCGTCCAGTCCTGCGACTTTAGTCCGCGCTCCCGTCATCTTCCCAACATCCTGGTTATCTTGCCACATAACGGCCAGTTTCTTGGCTAGAAATTCTGCATTAAACTCGATATCCGCAGGAACTTTGGCCTTTTCCCGCGTAAAGCTATTCAAGGTGACAATATTATAGCCGCTCCCATCCGTATACTGGACAGCTTCTGTCCCATCGATATCCGTGAACTTGAACCATTTACTTGGAATATCGATGTATCCATAATCTGCATTTCCAATCCGCTTGGTTTCTTGACTGGAAGTGTTTTTCTTTGTAGAAGCAGTATCCTTTGACGAAGAGCTGCTTGTTTGCTTTTCGACTTTGCTGCTACTTTCTTTTGTAGAAGAAGCTGCTGTGTCCTTTTGAGTGGTGTGACTACAAGCCATTAATGTGCAGGTAGAAAGAATCGTCAGTGATGTGACCCATAATTTGTGTTTCATGCTCAACCTCCTTGAGAACGTTTTCTTTCCTCTAGTCTACCATGAAAGTGGGTATTTTAAAATAGGATAAGTGTCACATCTGATGAAACCTTTCTCATTCAGTCTATTTCTTTTGAACCTAAAACAAAAGGCTGGGACAAAAGTCCTAGCCTCTCAATTATTTTTGGATTGTCGAGCAAGACGCAGTGGTTGAGTGGGCTCTACTACGCTGATTTTATCAGCTTTTACAGCCCTACTCAACTGTGCGGAGGTGGGACGACGAAATCGAATTCTAACGAATTACCGATTTCTGTCCCACTCTCTAAATGTTATTCTTCATCCATTGACAAGACAGATAAGAAGGCTTCCTGTGGTACTTCTACAGATCCAATGGCCTTCATCCGTTTCTTACCAGCTTTTTGCTTTTCAAGAAGCTTGCGTTTCCGTGAGACGTCCCCACCATAACACTTGGCCAAGACATTCTTACGAAGGGCCTTGATATCTGTACGGGCCACGATCTTATGACCGATCGCTGCTTGGATAGGCACTTCAAACTGTTGACGAGGGATAATCTTCTTGAGCTTCTCAACGATCAACTTACCACGTTCATAAGCAAAGTCCTTGTGAACGATAAAGCTGAGGGCATCGACGGTATCGCCATTGAGAAGGATATCCATTTTGACCAATTTAGAAGGACGGTATTCAGACAACTCATAGTCAAAGCTCGCATAGCCACGAGTAGAAGATTTCAATTTATCAAAGAAATCAAAGACAATTTCCGCCAGTGGAATTTGATAGATGACATTCACCCGATTTTCATCGATGTAGTCCATGGTCACAAAATCACCGCGTTTCCGTTGGGCCAGTTCCATAACCGCACCGACAAACTCTTGTGGCACCATGATTTGTGCTTTGACATAAGGTTCTTCGATCGAAGCAATCTTGGTTGGATCTGGAAACTCAGAAGGGTTTGAGACATCCAGTGCTTCTCCGTCTGTCAAATTGACCTTGTAGATAACAGACGGTGCTGTCATGATCAAGTCAATGTTGAACTCGCGCTCCAAGCGCTCCTGGATAACGTCCATATGAAGGAGACCCAAGAAACCACAACGGAAACCAAAACCGAGGGCCTGAGAAGTTTCCGGTTCAAATTGAAGACTGGCGTCATTCAATTGCAATTTTTCCAAGGCTTCACGAAGATCATTGTATTTGTTAGATTCGATTGGGTAAAGACCGGCAAAGACCATTGGATTCATTTGCTTGTATCCATGTAGTGGCTCACTTGCCGGATTGGAAGCTAGGGTCACCGTATCCCCGACGCGGGTGTCCGCAACGGTTTTGATAGAAGCCGCAATATAGCCGACGTCTCCAGTTGCAAGGAAATCACGTCCAACTGCTTTAGGAGTAAAGATCCCAACTTCTGTGACATCAAAGGTCTTACCATTGCTCATGAGTTGGATCTTATCGCCTGGTTTAACCATTCCATTGACCACTCGGACCTGAAGAATCACCCCACGATAGGCATCATATACAGAGTCAAAGATCAAGGCTTGAAGAGGGGCTTCAACATCACCCGTCGGTGCTGGAACTTTCTCAACAATCTGCTCCAAAATTTCTTCAATCCCAATACCAGCTTTGGCAGAGGCTAGGACAGCTTCACTAGCATCCAGACCGATGACATCTTCTACTTCTGTGCGCACCCGTTCTGGGTCTGCAGCTGGCAAGTCAATCTTATTAATGACTGGCAGGATTTCTAAATCATTGTCCAAAGCAAGGTAAACATTGGCTAGAGTCTGGGCTTCAATCCCTTGAGCGGCATCTACTACGAGAATGGCTCCCTCACAGGCAGCAAGCGACCGCGAAACCTCATAGGTAAAGTCCACGTGTCCTGGTGTGTCAATCAAGTGGAAGATATAGGTTTCCCCATCTTTAGCCGTGTAGTTCAACTCTATGGCATTCAGCTTAATGGTAATCCCACGTTCCCGTTCCAGGTCCATACTGTCTAGGAGTTGGGCTTGCATCTCCCGACTAGACACGGTTTCTGTTTTTTCTAAGATTCGATCGGCCAAGGTTGACTTTCCATGGTCAATATGGGCGATGATCGAGAAGTTCCGAATCTTCTCTTGTCGTTTTTTTAATTCTTCAAAATTTGGCATAATCATCTTCCTAGTAAATTTAATCGTACTCTTCATTATAACAAAAAAGATAGGCCTTTGCCTATCTTAATTCATTATTTTCAAAAATCGCTTCTGCGTTTTATTTCCCTCATAACCTATTCGTTCGTAAAAGAGATGGGCTTCTTTTCGATGAGAGGCGGAATTTAAACGGATAAAAGCATAATGCTTGCTTTTGGCAAGTTCTTCAACTCGCTCCATCAATTGGCGACCAATCCCACGTCCTTGAGCAGATGGAAAAACCGCTAGACCCAAAACATTCAGACCGGCGTCACTATAGAGACTTTCATAAACTTCTGCTTCCACATAGCCAAGAATATGGCCTGTTTGGTCCTCTTCATAAACAAAGCAAAAATGATCCGAATCTGGCGAATTAAATTTATCAATCTGAGCTGCCACTTTCTCCAGGGTCGAATCATACCCCAATGCTTGGTGACATAAATCTCTAATTTGACCTGCATCTTTAACTTGAACAGTACGAATCATGCCTTCACCTCCATGAACCCTTTGGTATTATCTTAGATCTTTTTCCTCAAAAAGTAAAGGAATATCTGATAAAATTTAAAATGAAAATCCGATTTAGATCAAATTCATCTTTTTTCGCATTTCTCAGGGATTTCTATTTACTTTTTCGATTTAATTCATTATAATAGTAAGGGTAAATACAAGGAGGTGAGTACGTTGGCTAGAGGTCGTGGAAAAGCAAGCCCTCAAGACAAAGAGGCATTACGGATTATATCGGAAAAAATCAGAGAATTACTGAAAGAACAAGGAAAAAAACAGATCGAATTATCTCGTATTACTGGAATCCCTGCAAGTACCCTGACTGGATATGTAAAAGGAACTTCTCTTCCCGTTCCTGAAAATTTAGAGAAGATTGCAGCCTTTTTCCAGGTAGCAGTTGCTGAAATTGACCCTCGTTTGCGCAATGATTTTGTGGTCATTGATTCAGAGATCGAACGATTGTATAAAAAGCTCGATGAAGGAAATCAAGAAAATCTTCTTTCTTATGGAAAGAGTCTCTTGACCCATCAGAAAGAAAGACAGAAAATTGAAAAGCAATACCACTCTTATTCTGTCTATGATTCTTTTGCAGCTTACCAAAATCAGAAACAAGCTGATATCGTCTGGTTTGATCAAAAGATTCCTTACGATTTGGCTTTTTGGATTCATACGGATTCCCTCGAGCCTAAATACGTAAAAGGGGCTGTTGTGTTAATCAAGCAAACCTATTATGATCAGGCAGGGGCTATTTATGCCATTGATTTTGATGGGCAAACGTTGATCAAACGTGTCTTTCGTGAGGCCAACGGTATTCGACTGGTTTCCCTCAATAAGAAATATAGTGATCAAATCATTCCACTAGATGAGGAACCTGGGGTGATTGGAAAAGTGATTGATGGCTTTGTTCCTCTTGATTTGGAGGAAATCAAATGATTAAATTAATTGCGATTGACTTGGACGGAACTCTTTTGCATGAGGATAAGACTCTCTCTAAAGGCAATATTGAAGCTCTCCACCGGGCCCATGAAGCCGGTTATGATATTGTGATCTGTACTGGTCGCCCCTTAGCGGGGGTACGGCCCATCTTTGAAGAGATTGGTCTTCCTGATGGCAACTACTATATGATTATCAATAACGGGTGTACAACCTTGTCGACTAAGAATTGGGAAATCATTGGCAAGGAAGAGTTGAGCCTTGAGGATATGCACCGCTTGCATGTTTTGACGGAAGATACAGATGTCCAGCTAACCTTATTTGACATAGATCACTACCTAGTGGTCGCACCTGAAGCCAGTGAACTTGTCACGATGGATGCGGGCATTGTTAATAGTAAACCGACACTTGTCTCAGAAGAGGATCTACCCAACCTTGTTCCTATTTTTCAAGCCATGTACGTAGGAGATCCTTCTGCTATTGATGACTTCCAAGCTCAGAACGAGGCTGCATTAGAGGCCGATTTTAACACTGTTCGTTCACAGGATATCTTGTTTGAAATCTTGCCAAAAGGCGCGAGCAAGGCTTCTGCTCTTCAAGCATTAAGTCAAACATTGGGCTACAGGAGAGACCAGGTTATGGCTCTTGGAGATGCCAATAATGACCTTGAAATGCTACGTTTTGCTGGTTACAGCGTTGCTATGGGAAATGGCAATGCTGCTGTCAAGGAAATCGCAGACTTCATCACCCTGACCAATGATGAGGATGGTGTGGCCCATGCTATTCACAAATTAATTGAAACTGAAAAAGGAGAATGATCATGAAATACCAAAATTTGTTGGACCGTTTTATTACCTATGTAAAAGTTAACACACGCTCAGATGAAAATTCTACAACCACTCCAAGTACCCAATCACAAGTTGATTTTGCAACAAACGTCTTGATCCCTGAAATGAAACGCGTGGGGCTTCAAAACGTCTACTATTTGCCAAACGGCTATGCCATTGGAACACTTCCAGCTAATGATCCAAGCTTTACACGCAAGATTGGATTTATCTCTCACATGGATACCGCTGACTTCAATGCCGAAAATGTCAATCCTCAAATCGTTGAGAATTATGATGGGGGTGTCATTGCCCTTGGTGACTCTGGTTTCACACTCGATCCAGCCGATTTTGCTCATTTGAACAACTACAAGGGACAAACCTTGATCACAACGGATGGTACTACTCTTCTGGGGGCAGACGATAAGTCAGGTATCGCTGAAATCATGACAGCTATTGAATACCTGACAGCTCATCCTGAAATCAAACACGGAGAAATCCGTGTCGGCTTTGGTCCAGATGAAGAAATCGGAGTCGGGGCAGATCAATTTGATGCAGAGGATTTTGACGTAGACTTTGCCTATACTGTCGATGGTGGTCCTCTTGGAGAGCTTCAATACGAAACCTTCTCAGCAGCTGGGGCTGAAATTACCTTCAAAGGACGCAATGTCCACCCAGGTACAGCCAAAGGTCAAATGATCAACGCTCTTCAATTAGCCATTGATTTCCATAACAAACTCCCTGAAGGAGCACGTCCAGAATTAACCGAAGGCTATGAAGGCTTCTACCACTTGATGAACATCGATGGAACTGTCGAAGAAGCAAGTGCCAGCTACATCATTCGGGACTTTGAAACTGAAAGCTTTGAGAAACGCAAAGACCTTATGAAATCTATTGCCGATCAGATGAATGCGGAGCTCGGTAGCGAACGCGTTCTCCTCACCCTCAAAGATCAGTATTACAACATGAAGCAAGTGATTGAAAAAGATATGACACCGATTACCCTTGCTAAGGAAGTCATGGAAGATCTTGGAATCACTCCAATCATTGAACCAATCCGTGGTGGTACAGATGGATCTAAAATTTCCTTTATGGGGATTCCAACACCAAATATCTTTGCCGGTGGCGAAAACATGCATGGTCGCTTTGAATACGTAAGTCTCCAAACCATGGAACGCGCAGTTGATACCATTATCGGTATTGTGACCAAAAAATAAGAAACAAAAAAGGATTCGGATAGTTTGTCCGGATCCTTTATTGTCTATTAGAAAGCTTGACAATATCTTTGACCTGATCAATTTTCTGAATCAGGTGAAGGCTTGTCTCATTGATCGGAAGATAGTAGACTTTATCTGCCAAGGATTCTGTAAAAGGGCGATTGGTGAGCAAGATCACTTCTTGTCCCTTTTCTTTCAGCTTTTGAACTTGTAGGCGGACTTTCTCATAAAATTGGACATCGCGGATTTCTAGATCATCCACCAAGACACAAGGCGCGTCCAAACCCAATGATTCATTGGTTCCATTCTGGGTCAGATAATAGGCTGCTCCCACTTTGACCTCATATAAGCCAGCTGATGGCTCAACCGGAAGAAAGGCTGGGCTTGTTGCAACTTCTTCTGTTTTATCCATCGCTACAAGGTTGGCTAGGACCTGCAAATAAACAGGTGCTAATTTACTCAAATCCAAGAGTTCCTCAAACTCAAAACCACGTTTCAGAGCCTCTAAGATATAGAAGAGCCGGTGGGGCATATGACGAGCAATTTTCTGGATTAATTCATCATCGCTCATTTCTTCAGGAAAAACGGTCAGCAAGTTCTTGTCTTTAATGGTTTCTAGGGCTTGTTGATAAGCCTCATCGATTCTCTTCCCAAATCCATAAACCGCCCCATAAGAGTGAATTTGGGTATTGAGGCGGGCATTTTTAGCAGCATCAGAAAAAATCGGAATCTTAAAGAAGATATAGTCCAAACTTGGTTCGTAAACGGCCTTTAAATCCTTTAACAAGGGATGAGGCAGATGCTCGAGAGAGCGTCCCAATTGTAACTGAACACCTTGCTCAAACAAGGAATAGCCCAAGCCCATTGAGGCCATCGAGATACTGTCTGAAGCAAATGGATTAACTTCTAGGATATAAAAAGCATAGCTCGTCGGATCCAAAGCAAACTTGATCGAAATGGCTCCTGTCAGCTTCAAATAGCGACTGATGTGGATCGCTACTTCACGAAGATTTTGAAACTCCCGGTCAGTCAGGGTGACCGCTGGCATAAATTGATAAGAGTCACTAGAGTGGATCCCGACAGGATCAATGCTTTCAATAGAGGCCGCCAGGTAGTGATTGTCTTCGCGATCCCGCATGACCACAAAATCCAATTCCTTAAAGCCATAGGTCGAAAACTCTAGCAAACACTGCTGACTTGGAGAGACCGAAAGTCCTGTTTCTACTGCTTCGCACAAGTCATCCAGGTTATGAGCAATCTTTCGCCCCTGCCCTTGCTTACTCGCTACCGGCCAGATCATAATGGGAAATTGAATGCCTTCAGAAAACTCAATGGCTTCTCGAACAGAACCAACCAGTGCGGAAGCGGGTACCTGATAGCCCAACTCTTGAAAAAGACGTCGTTGATCCGCCTGCTGATAAAAGGTGCGGTAACGTTGAAGGCTCGGTCCCACAATTCTAATCGATGCCTCTTTGAAAAATCCAGTTTCTTCCAATCGAAATAAGAGATTTAAAATCTGTTTATCCGCAAAAGCTAAGAGCAAGCGAGATCGAGTATAAGAAAGAAGAATCGTCCTAAGAGCATCCAGCTTAAGCTTACTGACTACAACCTGTTTTCCAGCTTCTTGGGTGATAGTATTTTCTTCGCCCAGATAAAGGACCAGAGCATTCCCATCCTTGGCATTAAGTTTTTGTGCTTCCTTTACCGCAACCAAGAGGCTAATATCCTGATAAGAATCTCCACATAGGAGAAGCAATTTCTGGTTTTCTTTCATCATTCCTTCTCCCTTCTACTTTCGTGAATTTTGGCATCAATCAATTCTAAAAATTCATCGTAAAAATAGAGATTTTCCCTTGGCCCTGGACTCGCATCCACTTGGAATTGAACCCCTAAAATCGGTTGGTAACGATGGCGAAAAGCTTCGATACTATGGTCATTGACGTTTTCATGCGTGACCAATAAATCATGGGGTAGGCTATCGCGTGCGATACTATACAAGTGATTTTGACTCGTTATCTCGATTTTCCCTGTCGCAATTTCACGTACAGGAATATTTAAACCGAAATGCCCAACTTCCATGGGAGCTAGCTCAGCCCCGTAAGCTTGAGCCAATACCTGTGCTCCCAAGCCCATACCCCAGATTGGAATCTGACCATTGAGCTTTTTGATCAAGCGGCAGAGTTTTTTCACCTGATGGGGATCGCCAGGCCCACTGGATAAAATAACGCCATCGGGCTGCTGTTCCATCAGTTCATCATAAGAGATATCATAGGGATAAACTGTCACATTACAGTCCCTTTGACTCAGCTGGCGTAAGACAGAGTGCTTGACCCCTAGATCAATCAAGGCAATACTCTTTCCAAAACCTGGTACAGCATAGGCCGTTTTTGTAGAAACTTGACGCACTTGGTCTTTGGGAAGGACCGTTGCTCGCAACTGATCCAAGATATGCTCGATCGAATCCCCCTTGTTAATGACAGTCGCCTTCATCCGTCCATACTTGCGGACAATTTTTGCCACCTGTTTCGTATCAATCCCTACAATACCAGGGATTTTTTTTCGCTTCAAGAATTCATCCAAGGTCATCTGCTACCGCCAATTGCTCGGCATCTCCACTAGATGCTGAACGACTACTGCTAAACAAGTGGGCGTAATCGATTCAGAATCATCTCGATTGATCCCTGTTGCGCCAATAACTGGAAAGGTAAAGGAGAGGATCTGGCCACTAAAAGCCTGATCCGTGATCAATTCTTGATAGCCTGTCATGGCTGTCGTAAAGACCAATTCACCAGTCACATATAAGTCTGCACCAAAGGCTTCTCCTTCAAATACAGTCCCATCCTCTAGGACCAATAATCGTTTCATCG
Source organism: Streptococcus sp. LPB0220 (assembly GCF_008727815.1). NCBI lineage: Bacteria > Bacillati > Bacillota > Bacilli > Lactobacillales > Streptococcaceae > Streptococcus > Streptococcus sp. LPB0220. The sequence continues at coordinate 1,187,094 of NZ_CP044230.1, forward strand.
AACCCCTCCCTTCTTTTTACACTAATCCAATTTTATCATAGTTCCTCAAAAAAAGGAAAGTCAGATTCCATGTAGCTGTCTACTCTGTCCTCTTCCTTTCCTTTCAATGAATTGTCAGTTATCTTATTTTGCACCGCGACCTTTAAGAACGGCTTCAATGATGGCCATACGGACAAAGACACCGTTGGTCATTTGTTCTACGATGCGAGATTTAGGAGCTTCTACCAAGTGGTCCGCAATTTCAACGTCACGGTTGACTGGTGCTGGGTGCATCAAGATCGCTGTATCTTTCATACGGTCATAACGTTCTTGAGTCAAGCCATGAAGACGGTGGTAGTTTTCTTTAGAGAAGAGTGATTCGTAATCATGACGTTCGTGTTGCACACGCAAGAACATCATCACATCCACTTCTTCAATGACTTCATCGATAGTGACGAAGGTTCCATAGTCTTCAAATTCCGCACTTCTCCATTCGTCTGGACCTGCAAAGTAGAGGGTTGCTCCCAAACGTTTCAAGATTTGCATATTTGATTTAGCCACACGTGAGTGATCCAAGTCCCCAGCGATACAAACTTTCAAACCATCAAAGTGACCGAATTCTTGGTAGATGGTCATCAAATCAAGCAAGCTTTGGCTTGGGTGTTGACCTGAACCGTCCCCACCATTGACGATAGATGCAGTGATCGTTGGGCTTTCAACCAATTCTTTGTAGTAGTCCACTTCAGGGTGACGGATGACGCAGACATCTACACCAAGAGCTGACATGGTCAAGATGGTATCGTAAAGTGTTTCCCCTTTGTTCACAGAGCTTGTCTTCACATCAAAGTCAAGGAGATCACATCCCAATTTCAACTCTGCCACTTCAAAGGCTTTGTGGGTACGAGTTGAAGGTTCAAAGAAAAGGTTTGAGATGATGTGTTGGTCTTCGTAGGCTGCTTTTGCTCCGTTTTTGAACTCAATCCCACGTTTGATCAATGCCATTACTTCTTCATTGGTAAGAGTTTCCATTGAGACAAGGTTTTTAAGAGCGATTTGATTTTCAGACATGTTGATTCTCCTTTTATAATGTGAATGCAAATAGTTTACAATTTGTTTAAGCTTCTTTGATGAGGACGCGGTCTTGGCCGTCTAGCTCCACCATCTCGACAATGATTTCCTCTGACTTACTTGTCGGGATATTTTTCCCAACAAAGTCCGGACGAATCGGCAACTCCCGATGCCCACGGTCAACTAGAACCGCAAGACTCACTCGAGCAGGACGACCGTGACTGACCAAATTGTCAATGGCAGCGCGTATCGTGCGACCTGTATAGAGGACATCATCGATCAAAATGACTTCTCTATGAGCGATATCAACTGGTAAAACCGTTGTATCTTCTGTCGCCTTCATGTCATCTCGGAAAGGCTTGGTATCTAGTTCTGCTACAGGGACATCGATTTGTTCCAGCTGAGAGAGGCGTTCTTGGATCCGGCGAGCGATGTAAACACCACGCGTCTTGATCCCCACCAGCACAATCTGGCTCAAATCTTTGTTTCGTTCAATGATTTCGTAGGTGATGCGGGTAATGGCCCGTTTCATCGTCAAATCATCAACGACTTCTTTGGTTTTCATTCAGTCCTCCTTAGTTGTAAAAGAAAAACCTCCTTTTTCAAGGAGGTTCAGCAAATGAATGGTCTAAGAGGATAGAGTCTCGCCCTATGGTCCTAGCCATTGTTTTTCACAGTCTCCTTGCCTGCCTCACGGGACAGGATTAAAGGATTTATTTAATTGAGATAACTATATCACAGTTTCAAACGACATGCAAGAAAAAACTCAACATTTTTCAAAAAAATTTAAAAACATGACTTTTCACCCGAATAACGTTCGGTTTTTACTAAGAAACAGCCGATTTTCGCTTGATATTTTTGATCCCATAGAGCACATAGCCAGCTAAGAGGTAAGCGATAAAGATGATCACCACCCATTTGCCAACAAAGGCCCAGCCGTATTTATTGACATTGATAAAGAAATAGGCAAAGGGACTATCTTTGGCACCCGGTACTGGCCACTTCAGAACCAAACCGTTGAGAAGAGCAAAAAGCATATAAAGAACGGGAAGCACTGTCCAAGCCAACGGATCCGACTTACGGTACTGTTTGGCCTTATCAATCACCAGGGTATCAAAGAAGAACATCAAGGGAACAATGTAGTGACAGAGGAAGTTTTCCAAGCGGTAAAACTTCTCAGGTGTCGCGATGGGTGCTAGCATAAAGTGGTAGATGACACAGGTGATCATGATTGACATGGTGACACCACCCTTCAAGCGAAGATAGCCCTGTATTTGTGTCGAACGACCACGAAGCATGCGCCAAACCATGTCTCCCATGAAGAACATGACCAACATGTTGGACAAAATAGTGTAATAGAGCATCATCCCAAAGCCACCATGCTTGGTGAGTTGCAAATAAACGCCGATGACACTCAAAATAAACAATAGAAAACGATAGCTAAACAATAGTTTGAATTTCATAGTATTCTCCTGAAAGAAAAGGGGCTAGGCCCTTCGGTTTAATCAGGAACTTTCCTTAAGTGAAGACGGACGTCAGCGAACTTCTAGGAAGTTCCATGACTTAGTTTTGAACCTAAAGTTTCAAAACTCCCGAGTAGTTGAAACAAGACTGTTTCAACTACTTTTCTCACAGCGGAAAGTTCCATAATAAACTTAAACAACTCTATTAGTTTTTGAACTTTATATAGAGCTATTTCTTCTTATCTTTAGATTTTCTTCACAAATTCTGATTTGAGTTTCATTGCGCCAAAGCCATCAATCTTACAATCGATGTTGTGGTCTCCTTCCACGATACGGATGTTTTTCACGCGCGTTCCTTGTTTCAAATCCTTTGGTGCACCCTTCACTTTCAAATCTTTGATCAGGGTCACTGTATCGCCATCAGCCAATTTGTTTCCGTTGGCATCAATCGCTACGACACCCTCTTCTTCTTCGACCTCAGCTGGGTTCCATTCATAGGCACACTCTGGGCACACCAAGAGCGCTCCATCTTCATAGACGTATTCAGAGTTACATTTTGGACAGTTTGGTAAGTTATTCATTTTTATCTCCTTATTCAAATTAACTTTCATAGTATACCATGAAAGCGAAAATTTGACAAATTCTGTTCGACTGTAGGAGTTTCAAGAAAAAAGGAGGCGACTTGGCCTCCCTACATAGATGATATTTCTCAATCTTCCTGCAATTCTTGAATATCTCGAATCACGCGCACACCTGCTTGATTCTTCTCGCGCAGTTCAGCATCAGAGTATGGGAAGGTATTGATCAAGATACTCTCCATCCCGATACTTTGGGCAACAGCGACATCTGTCGTAAAGTCATTCCCCACCATGACCGTTTTCTCAGGGTTCAACTGGTGTTCTTTCATCACTTCCAAGAGAAACTCTGGCTGAGGTTTACGAATACCTGCGTCAGACGACAAGTAAATGGCATGGAAAAGCTCTCTCAAACCAACCAAATCAATCTCCGGATTGGTAAAATCTGCTTGGGCATTGGATAAGAGAAAGATTCGGCAACCTGCAGCTTTCATATCCTCTAATACTTCTTTCGTATGAGGATAAAGCTCCAACCGCTTGCGAGAAAGGACACGGAAAGTTCGCGCAATCAAACGCCCCCACTCTTTGAGGTGGGCAACACTATCCCCACTTGGATGACCTTCTAAATACAATTGCACAAAAATGACCGTCAGATCAATCTCTGGGTAGGCAACTTGTTTTTCCTTGGCCAAGTCTTCTTCGGCTTGTTGCACCAACTCTTTATAACGCAGTCGCAAGCCTTCTCCTGTGTAGCTTGCCCCGTAGGATTGGTAGATCTGAGCCATAGTATCCCATAAAATTGGACTCGACTCATCGGTTTCGATGTCGACCAAGGTTCCATAAAAATCAAAAATATAGTTTTTAAATGCGTACTTGTGCGGACTCATCTCTCACTCCCGTAACAAACATCGTAAAGGTTGCCTTGCAGACATTGGCCCCGTCTTGATTGGTAATATCGACATCCACAACTCGAGTCGTCCGTCCACTGTGGACACATTCACCATGGATCGTGAGGACATCCCCCAGACGCCCTGCTTTCAAGTAATTGATGGAGGATTGCAAGGTTACCCCATCGACACCTTGAGAAACAACAACCAAACCACTGACTTGGTCACACAGGGTAAAGAGATAGCCTCCATGCGCATTTCCATAATAATTGAGCGATGATTCTACGACCTTGGTTGTCACCACTACATGGCCATCTCTCATCTTTTCGATTTCATAATTTTCAAATGCAGCAATTGCATCAAAGTGAAAATCTTTCATATACTTGCCACCTTTTCTAGCATCTTTTCAACTCCTCTATCATACTACAATTAAGAAGCAGATACAAGCAAAGGGGCAATTCCTTAGAAGCAGAAAAGGAGACTCCAACTAAGTAAGAAGACGATACTAGGAACAATGTATTTTCTTGGGTGCTTCCAACATTCTCTCTTTAAATTCCATTTTCTTAAAGGGAAATAGATTTCAATCAGTAAGTGCAAAACAGCTTCCACTACTGCTAGAATCATCACTCCTAGCAAAAATAGGATCCCCAAGTCAGGCATGACCACCATTTTTAATAACAGAGCAACAAATAGATTCACAGATAGGAAATAGGTCAGCAATACACGGTAATACATCAAGTAAAAGAACCGACTCTTAGGTAGTGACTTAACATGATCAATCAAATCTTTATCAGCAGAAATGAGAGTGGTTAATGGCGTATTGACAGAAGCAATCGTTAACAGGATGATGATTTTTAAAGGAGCATCATAATCCTGTATCAGAATGAGAAGGAGGAAGATGAGAGTAAAGACAAAATTGATGGAAAAATAGCGCTCTTGAAACAAGGAAATCCAAAAATAATTTCCACTTCTTCTCTTTGAAACGAGCAGCTGATCATTTTTTGAAATCGCGATCAAGTCCTCATTTTTAAAAATAAAGACAGTAAGGAGGGCTGACAGTAAGATCATATAGGACACTTGTTGGACCCATAAAGAAGATGCTGTAAGAACAGTCGTTACAGAAATGAGTACTCCTCCTAGAAGACTTAGCCTTGTATTGAACTGGATAAAGATATAAAACACACTCAATACCACCAGTAAAGAAAGGAGGACGAGCTTAAAGGATTGTAGCAGGTCTAACCTGACTCCTAAAAAGAGGATCAATAACAGCACGCGCTCTAGTAAATTGAGAAGAAAGGTTACCGTCAGAAAAGACCCTTTAAAACGATTGAGAGACAAAGGAAGCTGGTAGTAGGCCTGGACCCTCTCCATCGAAAAGTAGGAATACAGCAATTGAAAGGTTGATAGAGCAGTAACAATAGCCGTACTGATCAGCAAGACTTGAAAACTCGAAGAAAATTTGGCCCCAACAAGATGGTAATAAAGAGCAAAGGCTAAGGAAGTCAAGAACAAGAAGAGCCGATTTTTGGATACCAAATCTCTAAAAATTGCTAGTAGCATGCTCTACCCCCTTTGACGATTGACGTCATGAAACCAATCTTCTAAATTCGATTCGATCGCGTCTAGGTGACCATCTTCAATAGAATAAGCTGTATCACAGACCCGAACGATACTCTCTGCGATATGCGAACTCATCAGAATAGAGCCTTCTTCTTTATACTGCAATAGCAAACCATATAGAAATTCTGTCGCATCAAAATCTAGGCCATCAAATGGTTCGTCCAATATAAGGAGGGTAGGTTTGAGATAAAAAGCTGTGATCAGGAAGACTTTCTTCTTGTTTCCCGTTGACAAACTACCGATGTCGGTGTTGAGAAACTCTTCAAAATGAAAGCCTGAAATCAAGTCCTGCAATAACGTTTCATCTCTCTTTCGATGATACAAACGACAGACAAAATTAAAATAATGAACAAAATCCCAGTTTAAAAAACTATTGTTTTCAGTAAAAACTGTATAGGTACGGCTCTTATAGTAATTCGTATGAAAAGAGGTCGCCTTGTCTTCTATGGTAACAGTCTCAACTGCATACTGCCGATGATCAAAGACACTACTTAAAGCTTTTAGCAAGGTTGTCTTCCCTGCTCCATTTCGACCAATCAACCCTACTACAGAATGATTGGGTACAAGCAAATTCGTGTCTTTTATAACGGGCTTGTCTTTTTTATACCAAACATTTAGCCCCTTGATGTTTAAACACTCACTCTTCATCGACGCACTCCTTTATAAAGGTAAGAAGCCCCAACTAAAAGCAACAGCAAAGCGTATAACCATTCCTTTTGAAAGGCAAAGACTAAGGCACCGATCAAGAAGCAAATTCCTATAAGGATTCTATATTGTAATTTCATATCTTGCCTTCTTTCTATTCACAGTATGAAAGATTACAATTGTATTTTATGCTTATACTATAGTACTTTTTTAAAGCAGATTCAAGCACGAATGGAATATTCTTTCTTCTTTTACCTTACAAGCAAAAAAGCTAGATCCCTCTAGCCCTTTGCTTAAAATCTTAATTTTTCCCAATCATCGTCTGTCCGTTTACGATAATAGTACTCGGACAAATCTGGGTCTTCCATCACTTCCAGCAGAGGAAGCATATCGTAGGATAAGTCCAACTGTTCTAATTGGTCTTTCTCAACCCAAGAAACTTCTCCTTCCTCAGATGATCTGAGCTGGCCTGTGAATTCTGTCGCTTTGTAGCAAAAGACAATATAGCGGCCTCCATCGTCTAGTGGCCAATCTTTGACTGCGACGAGTTTTGGATCTGCAATTGTCAGTCCTGTCTCTTCATAGACTTCACGGATGACGGATTCTGCAAGACTTTCTCCTTCTTCAATATGGCCTCCAGGAAAGGCATAGCCAGACCATTTCTTGTAACGATCTGGCGAGCGGTATTGGAGGACTACTTTTCCATTCGTAGGATCTTCTACCAAACAAAGATTGGTAAGTACAGTAGATGTTGCGCGTGACATAAATTTCCTTTCTATAATGTTAACAATTAATCAAAATAAACTTTTTTCTTTACCTCTTTCTTCATCACAAAGGGATTTACCAGCTCATGGTATTCATCAAAAATATCCAAAAGAAAGCCTCTCTCAAAGACAATGGTCTTCTCTTTTAACGAATATTCCGAGTGAATTGTTACCGGACCATGGCCATCAAAGGTAAAGAACAACTCAATGAAAAATACCAAAATCACCATAGCAAAGAGACTCAAAAGAACACTAATAAGATTCTTCCAATTTGGAGCATGTTTTCGATAGAATCGATGCCAGATGTGAGCAAAAGCCGTCCCAGCTCCAAGATACAGCCAAGGATTCCAAAGAAGTGGCGTAAATGCGTAGCCAAACAATCTTAATAGGAAGTTGACAAAAACAAAAAGTAGCAAAATCAGATACATGATCATAAACAGGTTCAGATACTTTCTCATGTTTGATCTCCCCTTCGTAATAATTGGTTTAAACTGGATCTCCTAAAGAAACATCAACAGAATATGATAACCCAATCGAATCCAATGATCAATTTGAGGCGCATCTGGATCATTTTTTTTACTATCTAAAAATAGACTTAGCGATAATAAAAGTAAGCTAAGAGCTATAACTATTCTAAGAACGAGTCTCATACCGCCAAGAGCAAAAGAAACTATAGAACCAATTAGTGGTAAAGGGGAAAATATAAATGCCACTAAGCCGAAATAGATCTTAACCAATGATAAAACCAATAAACTATAAACGACAATCTTCGTAATAAGAGAGACCCTTTTATCTTCTTTTTTCAGTTGTGAAATGGAATAGATGACATAGATCATATACATAAATAGAAACATATTTATTTCCCCTATTTCTAATAGATTTTATTCCTATTTTATCCAACATCCGTTAAGAATACAACCGCTTGCCTGGACATGTCCAACAAAGACGAGGACAGGATCAGAGTTTCTTCACTTCTGCTGCGACCTTTCGGAGATGCCGTTCCCGTATGCTAGCGGTGTTCACATCCCGGCCGACTTCACCCAAAATACAGACACGCTTGGTTTTTATCCCACAATGGTTCAAGACAGCATTTTTCAAGACAGAAATGCCGTAACTATCAGGAATGTTGAGAGGGCCTGAAAAAATCTTGTACCACCAAGTAGGGGCCATGGAAGTCGCATAAATACTGGCTGTTTTCCCTTTGAGCAACTTCTTAAATTGTTTGCCTCTGAGGTAATTCCAGATAAAGCTGCCCTGAGCATTGGCCGAGTAGGCAATCCCCGGTGTAAAGACCCGATCAATCCAACCTTTCAGGAGACTGGGCATACTACTCCACCAGATGGGATAAACAAAGATCAGGTGATCCGCCCACTGGATCAATTCTTGGGAACGAAGGATAAAAGGATCTTCATCCATCCGTTTTCGGTAACCATAACGTAAAACAGGATCAAAATCCTCTTCATTAAGATTAATAGTTATAATCTCATGACGGCTTGTATCCAAATTGCTTACAATTGTCTGAAAAATCGCTTGGCAGTAACTTTCCTTATCAGGGTGCCCATGGATGACTAATATTTTCATTCGTATTCTCCTCCAACTCTTTTTTTCGTTCTATCTCTTTCACTCTTTATACTTGATTAATTGATAATGGCTCAAAGATTGATAGATACGTCCTTTAGGAATTTTTATTTGAAGAACATATCATCCGCAATTCCTTAACAGGTTTTCCAAGTTTAAGTATTTGTTCTTGGCCATCAAAAGTAAAACCCATTTTTTGATAGAAAGCAATGGCTCGCTTATTATCTTTCAATACCCATAAATAAATTTCAGAGAATTGATCAAGAGCAACAAATGCAGCATGCATTAACTGTTTACTCACACCTTTTCCATAGTAATCTTTTAAAACATATAAGGCAATGATTTCACCAGCTTGAATGGTCTCATCACGGTAATTTCCATAGCTGATAAATCCAACGACCTTCTTTCCATCCATCGCAATCAAGGTATTTTCTGGATATTTTTGACTAAAGAATCGACATTTTTCTAATGTCATCGTCTCCTGAAAATCCGCGGGTAAAAGATCGTCATAAGCCTCTCTCCACGTTTGCCAATGAACGAGAGATTTTCCTTCTATCTCTTCAGGTGTTTCCATTGTTTTAATGATAATCTTCATTCGCTTTATCCTATCTAATCCAAGGCCTTGACTTCCAACATCATATCGCGGATCTGTGCTGCCAATTCGAAATCAAGCACTTCGACGGCTTCTTGCATTTGGCCTTGCAGTTTCTTGACCAGTTCTTTGCGCTCTTGGCGGTTGAGACTGGTGATATCCACTTCCTTGTCCTCTTCTTTGGCCACTGCCTTGGTAACAGAGATAAGATCACGGATTTCCTTCTTGATGGTTTGTGGGACTATACCATGCTCTTCATTATAGGCCATCTGAATCTGACGACGACGAGCCGTTTCATCAATGGCTTTTTGCATGGATTGGGTCATGGTGTCCGCATACATGATGACATGGCCTTCACTATTACGGGCAGCACGACCAATGGTCTGGATGAGGCCCCGTTCGTTACGAAGGAATCCTTCCTTGTCCGCATCGAGAATAGCAACCAAGCTTACCTCAGGAACGTCAATCCCTTCCCGAAGGAGGTTGATACCGACCAAGACATCAAAGACACCCAAACGCAAATCACGGATAATTTCCGTCCGTTCTAAGGTCTTAATATCCGAGTGCATGTATTTGACCTTGACGCCCATTTCCTTGAAGTAGTCCGTCAAATCTTCAGCCATCTTCTTGGTTAAGGTCGTGACAAAGGTTCGCTCTCCACGTTCCACACGTGCATTGATCTCACCCAAGAGATCATCCATTTGTCCCATGGTAGGGCGTACTTCCACCTCTGGATCCAGAAGGCCGGTCGGACGAATGATCTGCTCGATCACGGTATCGGTTTGTTCCATCTCGTAGTCACCTGGTGTCGCTGACACATAGACGATCTGGTGGACATGGCTTTCAAACTCCTCACGACGCAGAGGCCGGTTATCCAAGGCTGATGGCAAACGGAAGCCATAGTTGACCAGCATCTCCTTACGCGAGCGGTCTCCATTGTACATGCCCTTGATTTGCCCCATAGTCATGTGGCTTTCATCGATCATAATGAGGAAATCTTCTGGGAAGAAGTCCAGAAGGGTGTACGGTGGTTCTCCTTCACTCCGTCCATCCATATGGCGGGAATAGTTCTCCACGCCATTGGTGTAACCCATCTCTCGCAACATTTCAATATCGTACTCGGTCCGTTGCTTCAGGCGTTGAGCTTCCAAGAGCTTGCCTTCTTTTTCAAAAACTTTTAACTGCTCTTCCAGTTCAGCCTGAATCTTGGCAATGGCCACTTCCATATGGTCGTCATTGGTCACGAAGTGAGTGGCTGGGAAAATGGCTAAGTGGTCTACTTCACCGAGGACTTGACCGGTCAAAGCTTCAATCTCACGAATCCGCTCAATCTCATCCCCGAAAAACTCGACTCGAAAGGCATGCTCATCACGCGAAGCTGGGAAAATCTCGACTACATCTCCTCGAACACGGAACTTGCCCCGTTGAAAATCGATGTCATTGCGCTCAAACTGGATATCCACCAGGTCATTGAGCAGTTTATCACGAGAAATCTCCAGACCCGGACGCAGACTGACCACGCTGTCGGAATATTCCTTAGGCGAACCCAACCCATAGATACAGGAAACAGACGCGACCACAATGACGTCATTGCGCTCTAAAAGAGCGGAGGTTGCTGAGTGGCGAAGCTTGTCAATCTCATCATTGACCGAGCTATCTTTTTCGATGTAGGTATCGCTCGATGGCACATAGGCTTCTGGCTGGTAGTAATCGTAGTAAGATACGAAATACTCGACCGCATTTTCAGGGAAAAATTCCTTGAACTCTCCATAAAGCTGGCCAGCAAGGGTCTTATTATGGGCGATTACCAAGGTCGGTTTATTGACCTGGGCGATGACCTGGCTCATGGTATAGGTCTTCCCCGTACCAGTCGCCCCCATTAGGATTTGGGCCTTCTCGCCCCCCTCGATATTATCCACCAACTGCTCGATGGCCTGCGGTTGATCCCCAGACGGTTGGTATTTGGAGACCAGTTTAAATTTGTTGTCTGTAATTCGGTTAATCATCTCTTTGTCCTCACATATATAGACCTTATTTTACCATAAATCACCAAATTTCTCTGAGATGGGAAATGACATGGAGATACAAGATGTAACAACATAATCCATTAATTCAGTACATGCTTAATTTAAAATATAATAAATTGGACACGTCTTAGCATGAGAACTAAATAAGACTCTCGAAAATCCTTCGAAAGTCTTGTCTTTTATTCTAAAACAATACAATACGTCATAAACATCAGTATCAATTTTTCCGTACCGCTTTACTACTTAACTTCTTGATTCCTTACCAAGAGGTAGAGAGTTGCTCCAAGTGAACATACCAGTCCAATAATGTAAGTACAGAGTTGCAAATAAGAAGCTCTCCCTAATATTGTATCCGCAACAATATTATAAAATAGGTAACTAGTCAATGGTTCCACTACTCTTTCTATGAATGGTTGTACTAAAATAGGAAATAGCAATAAAATAGCTAAACTCCCCATTGGACTTTTGAAAAAATAACTTAAAAAGTAAGAAATCAAAAAGTATTGGATGGAGCCAATCAAATAGAAGCTGAAAATATCTAAACTGACACCATTTTCGCTACTAAAAAAATGAAACCATATAAGCAGTACATTGAAATACAAGGTTGATTGTAGTACTACATCACATAACTCTACAAACAGAATCCTAATTGAACTCAAGATCCTTTTTCCGCTTACCAAGTAAACTAGTTTTGTTTCGTGTGATTGTAACTCAACAAATGCATTAACACATCCAATTCCAACAGAGAGCATTGATGCAAAAACAAGAGCTTGCTTTAAAGATAATTCTACAATTGTACCATTAATTGCAACTGGTAACACACCTAATAGACATATGAAAACTATTAAAAGTGACTGTATGGCTATCTGGTACTTTACAGGTTTTAAACTATATTTTTTGACGATAAGACTTCTAAATAGACTTGCCATTCTTCCTCCCCATTCGAATCTTTTCTACAACGATTATTAATACCAAGAACAAGATCCCTTCAGCTACTAAAAGAGTACATCCATACAATTGACTCGTTTGAGTCCCTTCAATTCGGCCAAAAGCAAATGATTTTGCTCCGATTAAAGGCATTAGATTCTCTAATTTCGAAGAAATTCCTCTTAAAACACCTGACAAAGTGATGACTAATAATAAAACGTTTGCGATTAATGAAGTAATTGATTTTTTTGTTACGATTACGAAAAGTAAAGCTAATAAAGTAAGAACGATTGCAAATATCATAACTCTTACCGTGACATCTAAAAACAATGTCAATTCTAAAAAATTCTTTAGAGTTGAATCTAGAAAAACGAATAAAATAACAGCGTTTACTATAGAAAATATTAAAGTAGAAAATAACGATAGGACAATCGAACTTGCAATAAACCCAGCAAGACGAACTTTCCAGTTAGGAATCAATAACTGGCTAAAATAATCATCACCAAATTGATAATGGGTTGAATAAACAAGTGAAACAAGAATTGGCAAGAAAATAACACTTGCTTGGTAGGGTGAAGATAAGAGAGCATCCCTGACTGTATACACTGGATTCGATGATAACATAGATGGATCAAGGTTAACCGCCTGTCCATTTCCTTCTACTAAGGCATTTATCACCTGGATATTTTGAATTGAAAAAAATATGCTGACTCCCAAAATAAGAAAAAAAGTAACTTTAAAAGTAGGTAAACTACTATATTTATAAAGGTCACTAAAAAAGGAACGCTTCAACAAATTATTCACCTTCTTTCCCTTCGAGTGCTTTAAAATATGCTTCCTCAAAAGAGCCAAACTGTTTCAAAATATCTTTTGTAGGAGCATCAATAACAATTTTGCCATTAGAAATACCAACCAAATGATCTACAGTTAATTCTAACTCACTCATATAATGACTTGTCATTAATACAGTTTTACCTTCATTGACAAAAGATTGTAAAAAATTACGTACCCAGCGAATTCCTTCTGGATCTAGTCCATTGATTGGTTCATCTAAAATTAAGATGTCAGGATTTGCTAATAAGGCTGTCGCTAACCCAAGACGTTGCTTCATTCCTAATGAATAGTCTTTTACTTTTTTATTTTTAGCTTCACTTAACCCCACCAACTCTAAACATTCCTTACACCTATTTCTATCAACCCCACAAGCCAAGCCAATCCACCGAAGATGCTGAAATCCTGTTCTGGTTGGGTAAGGTTGGCAACTGTCAAGGAACGATCCAACAATACCAAAAGGATTATCTCCCAATTGAGAGTATTTTTTTCCATCGATCAACGCCATTCCCATTTGACTATTTTCTAAACCAAGTAAAATTCTGATTAAAGTTGATTTTCCAGATCCATTCGGTCCAATCAATCCAGTAATCTCACCTTTCTTAGCTTTGAAAGACACGTTTTGAAGGACAATTTTATTATTATATTCCTTATGTAGCTTTTGAATTGTTATCATTCATTCTTTTTCCCTTCTGACTTTTAGTGAAATTCCACCTTCACTTGGAGCAAGTATAACAGGAGAAAATCAGGAAATTATCAGAATAATTATTTTCTTCATTTCTAACAAATTGCATTCTATATTTGCTATAATATGCTCATATAATTGGAGGAACTATGAAGTATAAAATTTTAGCCATTGACGATGATGAAAAAATCTTACGATTAATAGCGAATACATTAAAAGCGAACAACTTTCACGTGGAAACTCGTAAAAATATAGAGGAGATTAATATCTGTGACTTTACTGGATTCGATCTAATTTTACTTGACGTCATGATGCCTATTTCTGGTTTAGAAATCTGTCGTTCCATTCGTTCACAAATTACTACTCCAATTCTATTTCTAACAGCTAAAGATTTTGAAGAAGATTTACTAAAAGGAATACAAGCCGGAGCCGATGATTACATCACAAAACCATTCAGCATAAAGGAATTGATTGCAAGAATTCAAATGCATCTTCGGAGGGAAGAAAGATCTCACAACGCCTCTAAAGAAGAGATGGATTCAAATATAACTTTTTATCGAGATAGTCAAGAAGTTTATTATCAATCAAAGAGAATTTCATTAACCAAGCGAGAGTTTGATTTACTTTATCTTTTAGCAAAAAATGAAAACCGAATATTTAGCATAGAAGAACTTTACAATTATCTTTATCCTGTAGACTCTGATGCACAACTACGATCCATTACTGAATACATCTATCAAATCAGACAAAAATTTAAGATTCATCAAATTGATCCCATCAAAACAGTATGGGGAGGAGGATACAAATGGAAAAAGAATTGACAATCAAGCAACTCATTAAGCGTACCTACCTTAAAATCATTTGGCAATTTCTTCTATGTCTGATACTTTTTTACATAGTTCCAGCTCTTCTATCTTCTGTATCTGGAATCAATGAGAAAAATGCTAATCGCTTTGCTTTATTTTTTAGCGTCAGTTCTTGGATTTATCTTTGCATCATTTTAATTTTTATCATTGTAATAAATATTAGACAATTATTAACCAAGATTCAAAAAGAAATGAACATGGTTTATCATAGTGGACTATATTTCACCAAAAATGAACATCACCATTTGCAGATTAAAGAATTCATTGAAACAAACGATCTGATTGAAAAAATGCAATCTGATATAAAAAATAGAATTCAAAATGAAAAAGATCAAAAAAAAGAACTCATGTTTCAAGTATCTAGCGCTGCACATGATCTTCGTAGCCCTCTAACTGTTATCAGAGGAAATGCTGAATTCTTACAATCCACTGAGCAAACACCTCAAACAATGGAATGTCTAAAAGATCTTGAGCAAGCAAGCATTCAGTTAAACGATTATTTTAACCACTTTATCCAATATTCCAAAACCTTTTACGACCATGATATTCAACTTGAAAATATATCGATTCAACAATTAACTCATCAATTGAAGGAACATATTACTCCGTTACTCCCTAGAAGTACACAATTTGTTTTTTCAAATACAGTAACTCCATCAACACAAATTGCCATTCATTCCAATCTATTTTTTCGAGCAATCACCAATATTATTAATAATGCAATACAACATCAAAAAGAAAATGATGCAAAGATCCAGCTAACAATGTCACAAGAAAATAATCGATTAGTTCTAACCATATGGAATAATCAATCTACTTTTTCAAAAAATGTATTACACCATGCTGGAAATCTTTTCTATAAAGAGGACCAAGCAAGAACACCCTCTCAAGAAAGTCACTTTGGACTTGGTTTATCTTTCGTGAAACGCGTCATGAAACTTCATAATGGAACTATGCATTTAGAAAATATTCATAATGGTGCACAAGTCAAGCTAATCATTCCCATTATTATATAGAAAAAGCCGAACTCATCAATATGTGTTCGACTCAGAAGGCAGACAAACGTCATTTTTGGTGTTTGTCTTTTTCATATATGACTTTCAGACATTACACAGAGGTTAGTCATCAAACTTTTCTTTCCTCTCCCCTAAGCGATAGACAATCACTAGGGATACAAGAAGAACCAGAGTGGTGATGATTGATCCTTCTGCTCCAAATGCCCCTCCGGTCAACCAGTCAGGTCCATCTCCCATGGTAAAACTAAAGATAGACGCATCTGCGCCTGTGCCACTGACTTGAAAACCAAGGAGATTTCCTTGTACATAGTTCCAAGTTCCGTGTTGGGCGACCACTAGCCAGATACTATCCGTATAGATAAAAAGCAGACCAGCCAGCACTCCATCGAGGATGATATTCAGAACGGATAAGAAGGTCACTCCTGCATTTCCCATATGCAGAATGCCAAAGAGACTACTAGAAATCGCGATCGCTAAAGGCAGATTAGTTCTTGCAGCAATCCGAGTCAGAAGCCAACCTCGCGTCGCTACTTCTTCCGTCCCCCCTTGGAGGAGCCAAAATGGAAATAATCCTAGGATAAAAAGCAAGGGCTCTAAACTGAGCTCATTTAACACAAAAGACCCGATGCCACTGACTTGGTAGACAAGGGCAATCACACCCATTTGAAGAAGGGAAAGCAAGATCCCCAAACCTAGATACTTGAGCCAGTTCTTTTTTACAAAACCTAAAGTTGATAAGGAATTCTTCTCTATTACTTTCACCCAAAAAATAAAGAGGATGAGAATAAATACAAAACTGAAGAGCTCATAATAGAGAATATAATGGAAGAAAAACTCTTGAATACTTGCAACCCTATTTCCTGGTGAGAAGAACTCGGCTAGATAACCTATTGCAATGGAAAATGGTACCACCAATTCACTACTGAGCCATAGCCCCCCTTCTATAAAGAAGGAAGCTAAAAACACGTAGAATAGTGTAGAAACGAAAACTGACACAGAAGTTTTCGTTTTAATACCTTGAATGATCAACCCTTTCTTCATCTAGTAACCTCCATTTATCTGATAGGTCCATTGTAGCAAAGAAAATCCAGACCTGCAACACCACTTCATGTCAGAAAACCTAACATCAAAAGCTGGTTTTTCTTGCTAAACTGATACTTTTCTGATATAATAGCTTTTATAGAAAAACATAAGATCATTCATACTCTATTTGGTATGAATGTTTTGTTTTTTCAGGCCATCCTTTGGTCAATGCACTCATGGGTCAAATACCCAAAGAGAAATGAAGAAAAAGGAGACAGAAATGAAGAAAAAATTACTAGCCTATTTGCTTTTCTTATTTCCACTGGTAGCATTCGCTGGTCATGCTCATGCTGAGACGATCAAGGTCGTTTTCGACACAGCTTATGCACCATTTGAATTTAAAGATTCAGATCAAACCTATAAAGGAATTGACGTAGAAATCTTGGACAAGGTCGCTGAAATCAATGGCTGGGATTTAGAGAAATCCTTCCCTGGATTTGATGCTGCAGTCAATGCTGTCCAAGCTGGTCAAGCAGATGCCATTATGGCCGGAATGACCAAAACAACTGAACGTGAAAAAGTCTTCACCATGTCTGATACTTACTACGATACAAAAGTTGTCATTGCGACAAAGAAAGCTGACAAAATCACGAAGTACAGCCAATTAAAAGGAAAGACAGTCGGTGTCAAAAACGGTACTGCAGCCCAACGCTTCCTCGATAAAAACAAGGACAAGTATAGCTACAAGATCAAGACTTTTGATACGGGTGATCTCATGTACAACAGTTTAACAGCTGGTGCAGTGGATGCAGTCATGGATGATCAACCTGTTATTCAATATGCCATCCAAAAGGGTCAGGACCTAGCTATCAATATGGACGGGGAAGCAGTCGGTGGCTTTGCCTTTGGTGTTAAAAAAGGTGGAAATCATGAAAAGTTGATCACTGAATTTAACAAGGCCCTCGCTCAAATGAAAGCTGATGGAACACTTGATGAGATCATCAAGAAATGGACCGGTGAAAGCCAATCAACTGCTAACAGTGCTGTTCCAACAACAACAACTCCTGCTGGACAAAAAGCAACGCCTAAAAAGTCAAAATATGTAATTTCAAGTGACTCATCTTTTGCACCATTTGTCTTCCAGAATGGGAAAAATAAGTATACAGGGATCGATATGGACTTGATCAAGGCCATTGCCAAAGACCAAGGATTTACCATTGAAATTGATAACCCTGGATTTGACGCTGCGGTAAGTGATGTCCAATCTGGTCATGCACAAGGAATGATCGCAGGGATGACTGTGACCGATGCTCGGAAAGAAACATTTGATTTTTCTGAACCATATTATACTGCTAACTCTATTCTTGCAGTCCAAGAAGATAGCAAGATTGATTCTTACGATGACTTAAAAGGTAAGACGGTCGGTGTTAAAAACGGAACTGCATCACAGACCTTCCTTGAAAAGAATAAAAATAAATATGGTTACAAGATCAAAACTTTCTCTGACGGGGCTTCTATGTATGATAGCTTGAACTCAGGTTCTGTCGCTGCGATTATGGATGACGAACCCGTCATCAAATACTCTATTAAACAAGGACGTAAATTCAAAACACCTATCGAAGGAACTCCAAGTGGTCAACTAGCATTTGCCGTTAAAAAAGGTGAAAATCCTGAATTGATCGAAATGTTCAATAACGGTCTTGCAAACTTGAAGAAAAATGGCCAATACCAAAAGATTCTCGATAAATATCTTAAGTCAGATAGCAAATCAAGTACTTCAAGTACAGCCGTAGATGAAACAACAATCTGGGGCTTGCTCCAAAACAACTACAAACAATTGCTAAGTGGTTTGGGTGTAACCCTTGCCCTTGCACTTCTCTCTTTCGCGATTGCTATGGTGATCGGTGTTATCTTTGGGATGTTTAGTGTTAGCCCTTATAAGTGGCTCCGCTGGACAGCAGAAATCTTTGTCGATGTTATTCGTGGGATCCCACTCATGATCCTCGCTGCCTTCATCTTCTGGGGAATTCCAAACTTGATTGAATCGGTCACAGGTCATCAATCCCCAATCAACGACTTTGTCGCAGGTACCATCGCCCTCTCTCTCAATGCTGCTGCCTATATCGCAGAAATTGTTCGTGGGGGGATCCAAGCTGTACCGATTGGACAGATGGAAGCCAGCCGAAGCCTTGGGATCTCTTATGGCAAGACCATGCGCAAGATCATCTTGCCACAAGCAACCAAACTCATGCTTCCAAACTTTGTTAACCAATTCGTCATTGCCCTGAAAGATACGACGATCGTTTCTGCGATCGGATTGGTCGAACTCTTCCAAACTGGTAAGATCATCATTGCTCGAAACTACCAAAGTTTCAAGATGTATGCTATCCTTGCCGTTTTCTACCTCGTGATTATCACCTTGCTAACACGATTTGCAAAAAAATTAGAAAAGAAGGTTAACTAATGGCTAAATTAAAAATTGATGTCCATGACCTCCACAAATACTATGGTGAAAATGAGGTCTTAAAAGGAATCTCAACGAAATTCTACGAAGGGGATGTGGTCTGTATTATCGGACCGTCCGGTTCTGGTAAATCGACCTTCCTACGTAGTCTCAATCTCCTCGAAGAAGTGACAAAAGGTCAAATTACCGTAAATGGATATGATCTAACCGATCCAAAAACCAATGTTGATTTAGTCCGTGAAAATATTGGGATGGTTTTCCAACACTTCAACCTCTTCCCTCACATGAGCGTCCTAGAAAACATTATGTTTGCGCCAGTAGAGCACAAACTGATGACTCGCGAAGAAGCTCAAAAAGTCGGGATGGAATTATTGGAAAAAGTTGGTCTCGCAGATAAAGCCGATGCCAATCCAAACAGCCTTTCCGGTGGTCAAAAACAACGTGTGGCCATTGCCCGTGGACTCACCATGAATCCAGATATTATGCTCTTTGACGAACCGACTTCTGCCCTTGACCCTGAGATGGTTGGAGATGTATTGAACGTTATGAAGGACTTGGCCAAGCAAGGGATGACCATGATTATCGTCACCCACGAGATGGGATTTGCCCGCCAAGTAGCCAACCGCGTCATCTTCACCGCAGATGGTGAATTCCTCGAAGACGGCAAACCAGACCAAATCTTCGACAACCCCCAACACCCACGTTTGAAAGAATTCTTAGATAAGGTTCTAAATGTTTAAAAAGATAAACTAACGATTGGTTTTTGAAGCATCTAGCAAAATTGCTAGATGTTTTTTTAGACTAAAAAAGCATTTTCAAACCTGAAAATGCTTTTCATTTTAACTAATCTGTTGCTGAGCAGTCTGCATCTTGTAGTAAACACCTTGCGCTTCCATTAGCTCTTCATGAGTGCCATGCTCAACAATATCGCCATCCACCATGACAAGGATCATATCAGCATTTTGAATGGTAGATAAGCGGTGAGCAATGATAAAGCTGGTCCGCCCCTTCATGAGCTGATTAAAGGCATCTTGAATCAAGATCTCAGTCCGAGTATCGATGGAGGATGTCGCCTCATCCAAGATTAAAATCTTAGGAACTGAAAGGAAAACCCGCGCAATCGTTAAGAGTTGGCGTTGTCCTTGAGACAAAGACTCTCCAGCATCTGAAAGATAGGTATCGTACCCTTGTGGCAACTGCCGAATGAAGAAATCTGCATTGGCTGCTTTGGCTGCTTCTATGACTTCTTCTCTAGTTGCATCTGGACGAGAAAAGGCAATATTTTCATGAATCGTCCCGACCTTGAGCCAGGTTTCTTGCAAAACCATACCAAACTGTTGGCGGTAAGAAGCACGGGTGTAGTCCGTAATTGGCACCCCATCAATCGTGATCTCTCCAGAATTAACAGGGTAGAAACGCATGAGCAGATTAATCAAGGTCGACTTTCCAGCTCCTGTAGGTCCTACAATGGCCACTTTACTGGCAGCTGGAACCTGAATGGTTAAATCTTTGATCAAGGTCCGCCCCAAATCATAGCCAAATGTGACGTGTTCAAAACCAATCTCGCCTTTAACATCCTGACTTTCCAGGACCCGTTGCCCCGTCTCTTCGACCTCAGCTTGATCCAAGACGCTATACAAACGCTCTGCGCAGGCAAGGGCACTTTGGAGTTCTGACAAGACAGAGGAGATGTCATTAAAGGGCTTGGTGTATTGGTTGACATAATTGAGGAAGGTCACCAATTGACCAACAGAAAAGTGAGATCCCGAAATAATGCGTACAGCACCAAATCCAGCCACTACCGCATAAATCAAGGCATTCACAAAGCGAGTGGCAGGGTTGACAGTTGAAGAATAAAAGACAGCGGATTGGGAATAATTGGCATAGCTTTCATTAGTCCCTTTAAAAGCCGTACGGAATTGATCCTGAGCATTAAAGGACTGGATCAAACTTTCTTGCGTCAAAGACTCTTCGATCAACTGAGTTTGAAGACCACGCGCCTTGGTCTGCTTTTGGAAAAGCGTATAAGAACGCTTGGCAATAAAACGAGCAATCAAGAGGGATAAAGGGGTCAAGACCAGAACCGCCACCATCATAAAGAAATCCAATTCTGCCATGGTCACGATGGTGACAAGAATGGTTAGGAGGCCAACAAAGAACTGGTTAAAGACCATCAGAAGACCGCTATTAAGTTGCTCTACATCGGTCGTGAGGCGACTGACGAAGTCCCCGCTCCCTTGTTTATCTAGATAAGACAAGGGCAATCGGTGTACTTTTTCCATCACTTCTGCTCTCAGGCTTTGGCTAAACCGATAGACCAATTGATTGTAGACAAGAGGATTGATCCATTGGATCAAGGTATTGGCCACAATGACCAGAACCATTTGGATCAAGACAGGCCATAAGACTGTCATCCCTTGAGGATTGATGACTAAATCAACTGCATGTCCGATCAGGATCGGTAACCAAACCGTTAAGGCCACTTGAGCGATGGTTCCGAGACTAGCTAGAATCAGAAGCCCGGGATGGTTGGCAAAATCTCTAAACAGACGTTTTAAATAACTAGAACGTTTTTGACTCATGCTTCCTCCCTCCCGTGTTGTGAATAATGAATTTCTTGATAAATCTCATTGGTAGACAAGAGGAAATCGTGATTTCCCAGTCCAACTTGATGTCCCTTGTTCAAGACCAAAATCTGATCAGCAGACTTGAGACTATTGGTTCGTTGTGATACTAAGATCAAACTCGTATCACTCAATTCTTCTTTAATCGATTTTAAGAGACGAGCTTCCGTCAAATAATCCAAGGCAGAAGTTGAATCATCCAAAATCAAGAAAGGAGCCTTCTTCAAAAGGGCTCGCGCAATGGTCAACCGTTGACGTTGGCCACCTGAGAAATTTCGACCAAAGGCTTCCACTGGCTCATCGAGTTGTCCTTCTTTTTCACGGACAAAATCAGCCGCCTGAGCTGTTTCTAGTGCCCACCACAAATCTTCATCCGATAGATTTTCTTCCATCCCTAGTAAGAGATTCGAGCGGATAGTCCCTCGAAAGAGCTCTGCCTTCTGTGGGACAACAGCTACCCACTCCCTCCACTCCTTGAGAGTTTGAGGAGAGTGACCTTGATGATAGAGGGCTAATTTTCCCTGACTAACGGCATACAAATGACTCAATAACTGAACCAGCGTAGACTTCCCAGATCCTGTACCACCGATAATTCCCAACATCTGTCCATGATCCAAATCAAAGGAAATTTCTTCTAGAGCCGGGCTTGAAGCCGTTGGATAAGTGAAAGAAACTTTCTGGGCGCTGATCGCTTCTTGCTCTCTTGCAGTTTCTACTGGCAAAGCTTCTAAGAGGTCTTCTTCCTTCAAATCAAAAATCTCTTGGACACGCTTGGCTGAAATATAGCTGACATTTAAGGACGTGACCAGCATAGCCAGCTTGATCAATTCTGTTAAAATTTGTAATAAATAATTGACCAAAGCGACCAACATCCCTTGGGTTAGAAGACCAGCAGAGATATTCAATTGTCCTTGCCAAATGACAAAAACCAAGGTCGTATTGACCACAAGGAAGGTCAAGGGACTCACCAAACTAGACCAGATACCAGCACGAATTTGCCAGATCTTGTAGTCCTGATTGACCTCTCTAAAATCCTCTAATTCACCAGCCTGTTGTCCAAAGGCCCGAATCACCCGCAACCCTTGAAATTGCTGACGCGTCACCGTGACCATTCGGTCTGTGATTTTCCGAATCTTGGCAAAAAGAGGATTGACCCTCCGAGACATGATCACAATAATCAAGGTTAAAATCGCCACCATCCCCAAGAACCAAAGAGTAAGTTTAGGACTGATGGTGAAGGCCATGATGATAGATCCAAAGACAATGATCGGTGCCCTCAAAAAGAGGCGCAAGAATTGGTTGATCCCAACCTGAATTTGATAGGTATCAGAAGTGAGACGGGTTACCAAACTAGAAGTCCCGATCCTATCTCGTTTGTCCTTTGGAAGTGATAAGATCTTATCATACAAATCCTTGGTCATCTCGCGGGTAAAACCGACAGCTGCTTTAGAAGAAAAATACTGGGCCGTAATAGCTACGACAACACCAAAGCTCGCAAATAAAAACAAAACACCGACCGTCATCACCACTGCGCTCGTTTCCTTTTTCGGAATGACCTGATCGACTAAGTGGGCGATGATTAAGGGGACACACAATTCAAAAATAGCTTCTAAAAGTTTAAACACGGGCCCTAGAAAAGTTTCCCATAGATAGCCCTTAAAATACTTCAATAATGATTTCATACGACTCGATTCTTTTTTTAATGGATATACATATTTTACCACAAATTCTTAAGATGAAAAAACTCTCCCTGCATTGCAGAGAGAGTTGAATACTGCCCAGATGTGGTCAGCAATTTTATTCCGTCTTTGTCACCTTGCTTAAGGTCTTGCCCATTCTCCCTAAACCAATCAGTAAGAGAGGGAAAGATAGGAATGTTATAAGGCCTAGCACAAGAAAGACTGCTACAAATCCACAAGTATCGATCAACCAACCAGTCAGTGGGAAAATCACGATCATAGATAAACTAAACATCATCGAATTGATACTCAGCATGGTTGCTCGTACACTGGATGGCAGATAAGCTTGTAAATCATTGTAGTAGATGGGTTGATAAACTGCATAAAGGGCATTGGTCAAGAGATAGACACTCAAATAGGCGAATGGAGTCTTCACACCTACCAAAAACAAGGCCAACCCAGTCAGTGCAATCAGAATCGGAAAGACTTGATTACTATTCCATTTTTTCCCGATTTGACTGGCCAAATAAACCGCTAGTAGATTGAATCCACTACCAATCAACATGATAAGCGAAACTTGCCAACTAGTTAAGTCACTAATTTTCTGTTGGTAGTAAAAATAAAACATACACATGATGGTCCCTACCAACTGATAGGTGAGCATCCAGTAAAACAAGACTGGTTTGTCCTGCCATTCTTGTTTCACTACCTCCAATATCCGCTTTAAGGTCAAATGATTTCTTTCATCACTCTTGCTCTCTGGCTCTTTCATGAGAAAGATCAAAAGAATGGAAAGCAAGGAAAGTCCAATAGCAATATAATAGGTCCAAGCCAATGCTCCGTGAATAAAGAAACCTGCCACAACTGTACCTAAAGTTCGGGTGACTTCGGCCACACCAGACAAGAAGCTAGAAATCTGAAGATAACGGTCTTTTTGACCTGCTTCCACAGCTGAATCAAATAAGAAAGCTGTACTGGTCCCCGAGTCAAAATTATAAGACCAAGCATTGACCATCATAGCAATGGCATAGATCCAAAAATTCCCCTGACCAAATAAAATCAAGATCGAAGATCCAATACTGGACAAGCGAGCCAAATAGAGATTGGTCTTGTAGCTAAAGCGATCGGCTAACATACCAGATGGGATCTCACACAAGAGACTCGTCCCATGAAAGATACTCTCTAATAAACCAATCTGAAGCAAAGAAAGACCATTTTGAATAAAAAAGAGAATCCATAAACTGGTGATTCCAAAATAAGATGTAAATTCCAGACCTGCTAGGAGTGAAATATTGCGTTTGTAAGTTCTTTTAAACATTGTTTTTCCTCTTTCAATAGATTATATAAGTGTTTCTAAAAGACTTACTTAGATTTGCCTACATCTTCTCCACCTCCTTCATTTTTCTTGATTCATTTCTTGACGCAGCTGGGCTACTTGATTAGACAAGGACACCAACAATTCGGTTTGCAACTTTTGAATTTCCAATAAATCCGTCTGGTCTTGTTGCACCATATGGTCAATTTTCGTATGCAGTAAGCGAATTTCTCTTTCCGACTCCATATTGACGTTAAAGTCATTTCGCGCTTGCAAGCGATCGTAATCTGCCGCCCGGTTTTGGCTCATCATGATCAAAGGAGCTTGAATCGCCGCAATCGTAGAAAGTGCCAGATTCAGCAAGATGAAAGGGTAAGGGTCAAAATTCCAGCCAAAGGGATGCAAGACATTAATCAACATCCAGATAGCCATCATCAGGATAAAACTAATGATAAAAGTCCATGACCCACCAAAGCGTGCGACCGAATCCGCTACCCGCTGACCGAAGGTATAGCTGGCTGTCAAGCGGTCTTCAACGTTAAAGGGGCGCTCGCTTTCGGGCATGACACCTGTCACCTGCTGTTTAATGGCTTCGTTTTTATCATTGGCACGCTCAATAATCTGACCTAGATAATCCATACAATATTGGCTCAAATTTTTATACGTGATAAAATCATCCATTTGACTTTCCGGATAGGATGTCTTGAGCATCTGTTGAATGCTATGGTCTAGATCTGCGATCAAAGACCCCTGACCATCCTCGTATTCTTTCCCATCGATGATGTCTATTTTCAGCATTGAGTTTCCTTTCATAGTTATTTGAAGCAGATAAAAGTGAAAAACGCCTAATGGCGTTTTTACGTCTATTAAGGTTTGATACGGTGCAACATACGTGGGAATGGAATGGCTTCACGAATGTGTTTTGTACCAGCCGCGAAGGTTACCATACGCTCGATACCGATACCAAAGCCACCGTGTGGGACTGTACCGTATTTACGAAGATCAAGGTAGAATTCATACTCTGTACGATCCATGCCAAGTTCATCCATTTTTGCAACAAGGGCATCGTAGTCTTCCTCACGCATAGAGCCACCGATGATTTCTCCATAGCCTTCTGGAGCAAGCAAGTCTGCACAAAGCACGCGCTCTGGATTTCCAGGAACTGGTTTCATGTAGAAGGCCTTGATAGCTGCTGGGTAGTTCATGACAAATGTTGGCACACCAAAGTGGTTTGAAATCCAAGTTTCATGTGGTGAGCCGAAGTCATCACCATGTTCCAAATGCTCGTAGTCAGCATCTTCATCATTTTCATGCTCTTGCAAGAGATCAATCGCTTCATCGTAAGTGATCCGTTTGAATGGCTCCGCAATATAGCGTTTCAAGAGCTCTGTATCACGTTCCAAGGTTTCCAAGGCTTGAGGTGCACGGTCCAAAACACCTTGTAGAAGAGCTTTGACATAAGCTTCTTGCAAGTCAAGTGATTCATCGTGTGTCAAGTAAGAGTACTCCGCATCCATCATCCAGAACTCAGTCAAGTGACGGCGAGTCTTAGATTTTTCAGCACGGAATACTGGTCCAAAGTCAAAGACGCGACCAAGGGCCATAGCACCAGCTTCCAGATAAAGCTGACCTGATTGGCTCAAGTAAGCTGGTGTTCCAAAGTAGTCTGTTTCAAAAAGTTCTGTAGAATCTTCTGCCGCATTTCCTGAAAGAATTGGGCTATCAAACTTCATGAAGCCGTTCTTATCGAAGAACTCATAAGTTGCATAGATAATAGCATTACGGATTTGCATCACAGCGACTTGCTTGCGTGAACGAAGCCACAAATGGCGGTTGTCCATCAAGAAGTCTGTACCGTGTTCTTTTGGAGTGATTGGGTAATCTTGTGATTCACCGATCACTTCAATATCTGTGATATCGAGCTCATAACCAAATTTAGAACGCTCGTCTTCTTTAACAATCCCTGTCACATAGACAGATGTTTCTTGGCTCAAGCGTTTGATGGTGTCAAATTTTTCAAGACCTACTTCTTCTCCAAATTTTTCGATAAAGTTTGGTTTGAAAGCTACACCTTGGAAAAAGGCTGTTCCATCACGCAATTGCAAGAAGGCAATTTTTCCTTTTCCTGACTTGTTAGCAACCCAAGCACCGATAGTCACTTCTTGACCAACGTAGTCTTTTACTTCGATGATAGTAATCCGTTTTGTCATCATTCATCTTCCTTTTCTCGTTAAACTTGTCCGAAGACATTATCTTCTTAATTGTATCATAAAAAGGCTTTCAGTGCTACGTTCTACCTGTGAAAACCAAATTTTTTTTAAAGAAAAAGATCCTCAGCTCATTACTAAGGATCTTGTAATTTTATTTTTCCATAAAGGCCTTGAGTCGGCGAACAGCTTCTTTCAAGGTATCCAAATCTGTCGCATAAGACAAGCGAACATTTTCAGGGGCACCAAAGCCAGCTCCCGTTACTAAAGCAACCTCTGCTTCTTCTAAAATTGCTGTGGTAAATTCCGTCACATCTGTATAGCCCTTCATCTCCATGGCCTTCTTGACATTTGGGAAGAGATAGAAGGCTCCTTGAGGTTTGATGGCTTCAAAACCAGGTACTTCATTCAAGAGAGGATAAATAGTATTCAAGCGTTCTTCAAAAGCTTGACGCATGATCTCAATAGAAGACTGATCCCCTGTGAGAGCTTCGATTGCAGCATATTGGGAAACGGTTGTTAAGTTGGATGTTGTTTGGCTAATCACCTTGGCCATGGCTCCAATAATCTCTGGATCACCCACTGCAAAACCAACCCGCCAACCAGTCATAGCATAGGTTTTAGAAACTCCGTTAATCACGATGGTTTGCTTGCGAATTGCTTCTGATAAGCTAGAAATGGGCGTAAAGGTATTGCCATTATAGACCAAACGACCATAGATATCGTCTGCCAAAATCAAGATGTCATGTTCAACAGCCCAATTTCCAATTGCTTCTAGCTCTTCTTTACTGTAGATCATTCCTGTTGGATTGGATGGCGAATTCAGTAAGACCACCTTGGTCTTGTCTGTCCGTGCTGCTTCCAGTTGCTCTACCGTTGCCTTGAAGTGATTTTCTTCTGTTGTTTGGAAAGTAACAGGTGTGCCTTCTACCATCTTAACCTGGTCTACATAAGAAACCCAGCAAGGGGTTGGAATGATGACTTCATCACCTGGATTGATGACAGAAGTAAAGAAGGCATAGAGGATAAACTTAGCACCAGTACCGACCACTACTTCATTCCGGTTCACAGCATAGCCATAAAAGTCTTTCATGTAGTCGCTAATGGCATCCTTCAATTCTGGAAGTCCAGATGCTACCGTATAAAAGCTAGCGCGACCATCCTCGATCGATGCGACTGCTGCTTCTTGAATATTTTTTGGAGTCGCAAAGTCAGGTTGACCCAGGGTCAAACTTAAGATATCACGACCTTCTGCTGCCAAAGCTTTGGCACGCGCATTTGCAGCCAAGGTCACACTTTCTTCCATTTCCAATACACGATTTGATAATTTCATATTTCCTCCTCAAATCTTAAAAAACACCGGTGACTTTTCCAGTCTTGAAATCCACCACATAATAAGAGCTACCAGCCTTAACTTCCCAGATCGGTTTGCCTTTAAAGCGTCCAAAAGTGACACGATCAATCGCGTCCTGACTCTTCTCTTTGACGACAGAAGATGCCTCTTTGGAGCTAACTCCTTCTTTCAAAGGGTAGGTATAGACTGCATCATCCGCCTGAGTCACCAAAACCGCTAGTTCTTGCCCCTCTTGGTCCTTGCCAATAAAGGAAAGATAGGCTTCTTTGCCATGAAAGAAACTCTCCGTCTCAATGGTAGCAATCGAAGAGTGAGACAGAGCTATTTTTCTTGCTTGCGCCATTTGATCCTGCAAGCGATCAGAAGTTTTTTCAGCAAGAAATAGCCAAGAAAAAAGGACCGTCAACGCTAAGATACAGACTCCTATTATATGTTGCCATATTATAAAAAGATAATTTTTCTGTTTCACTCCCTCATTATACACCAAAGCCACCTAGAATTCTATAGATTTTCAAGAAAGAATTGTTACTAATATTTCATACCTGTTACAATGTTTTAGTATAAAATTGTTTGATAAACAAAGTAAAATTAACATCTATGCTATCATTTGTTCATAGTTTAATAAATTTGTCACAATTTTGTAACTAATTTGAAAATAAAATTAAACGACAGAAATACTATTTATTGATAAAATATAGATATGGAAAATTTAAAGAGATTATTCAAAGAAGCAAACGTAGATTTAAAAACCATGATCGTCTTCCACAAGGCAGAACGATTGATCCGTGCGTCTGAGGCTCATATCTTTAAAAAGCACCAGTTGACACCAACTCAATTCTCTGTACTTGAAACCTTGTACAGTAAAGGCGATCTCCGCATTCAAGATCTGATTGACAGCATTCTTGCGACCTCTGGAAATATGACTGTGGTTATTCGCAATATGGTCCGCGATGGTTGGATTACACGCGAAACCGATCCAGAAGACCGCCGTGCTTATCTTGTATCTATTACAGATGCCGGTCGTAAAAAGATCGAAGAAGCTCTTCCAGATCATATCAAAAATATTCAACGCTTGATGCAAGTCTTTAATAGTGGCGAGCAAGCTGAGTTGACAGAACTCTTGAAGAAATTCAAACATATCGCCTAAGCCTACTGCTCAAGACGATTCTGACTCCAAAATCCTCTATTTTGGAGTTTTCATCGTGCATTCTCTTTATCTAACAGATCAAAAAAATATTCCTGACGCTTCTCAGGAATATTTTTATTTATTCTTTCACAAAGACCCATTCCTTCTCTTGCGATAAATCCTCACGATAAGAGAAACCTGCTACTTCTAATGATTTCAGATCTTCTAGATGGGTGATTTCTTCCTTCATCATAGCTGTCACCATAGCCCCACGTGCTTTCTTTGAAATCGTTGAGTGAATCTTTAGTGTCCCACCACGATTCTCCATGAATTTGATCCGAATCATTCGCTCACGAATGGCTTTTGAAAAGACCTGTTCAAACTCAGAAGACAAAAGGGATAAGATCTGCTCCTCACCTTCTACTGCCTGATCATAGTCCTCTTTCCAGAATGCCTTTAGAGATTTTCCAGCTGGTTTTAGCTTCATCATAAAAACCAAGCGATGGGGAGCAATCCCTTCATAGGCAGGTAGTACACCATATAAAGCGGTCGTGATTAACAAATGCTCCTGCAGATAAGCCTGCTCTTTTTCGGATAAGTCTTGACGCTCGATACTACGATACATAAGGCCATCAAACAGTTCCAAAGCAGGATAGGTTTTAGCACTCCCAGCTAACAAAGCCTCAATTCTTTCTTTTTCTACTAGGGCTCTTTCCTCTGAGATCCCGTAAAAGGTCGCTAATTCTTCTAGCGAGAATGCCTTCAAAGCTTGGAGGATGGTTTTTGTGTTCTCTGACAAGGGTTGGGGCTCGACGATACGAGCCTGTTCGTTCAGTTCTTTGGCGGATGGAATTAATAGTTTCATAGGTCTATTGTACCATATTTTTCAAATTTTCTTGACAGGAGTTTTTATAAATGTTATTATCTAGTTATGAAAACTAGATTAAAGAAAGGTGAAGATTTAGTGTCCACTTTTTCCTATCCAACGTGGGAGCAACTACCTGAGCTAGACCTCTATCTTGATCAGGTCCTACTTTATGTCAATAAAACCTGTGCACCTGTTCACTCTTCTTCAGACAAGGGCTTGACGGCTGCCATGATCAACAATTACGTAAAACATGGCTATGTCGAAAAACCAGATAAGAAGAAATACCAGCGTAGACAGGTAGCTCGCTTGATTGCTATTACAACCTTAAAAACGGTCTTTTCTATTCAGGAGATCGCTTCTACCTTAAATTTCTTGCAGGACCAGGCAAGCTCAGATCTTCTCTATAATAGCTTTGTCGCTTATCTCAATGAGCAAAAAGAGCCGATCGCTCCTATCATTCGCTCTGCCTGTCAGACAGTTCAACTTTATCTTGAAACCCTATCTTATATTCAACCAGTAAAAACGGAGGAAGAAACTGATGAATTACACCATGAAACTAAGTAAAAAATTATCCTTTGGAGAAGAGATCGCAAATAGCGTAACCCACGCTGTTGGGGCCCTCCTCATGTTGATCTTGCTTCCGATCTCAGCAGTCTATAGCTTTGAGCAACACGGTCTGCTTAGTGCTTTTGGGACTTCTATCTTTGTGATCAGTCTCTTTTTGATGTTTCTTTCTTCGACCGTCTACCATGCCATGTCTTACGATTCACCTCAAAAGTATGTACTTCGCATTATCGACCATTCCATGATCTACATTGCGATCGCAGGTAGTTACACACCAGTAGTCCTTACCTTGATGAACAACTGGATGGGTTACAGCATTATCTTGATCCAATGGGGCACCACCATCTTTGGTATTCTCTACAAAATCTTTGCTAAAAAAGTCAATGAAAAGTTCAGTCTCGCTCTTTACTTGATCATGGGCTGGTTGGTCATCTTTATTATTCCCCAAATCGTTAGCCAAACCAATCCGATCTTCTGGGGTCTCATGCTCATGGGCGGTCTGTGCTACACGGTTGGAGCTGGCTTTTATGCTAAGAAAAAACCATACTTCCACATGATTTGGCACCTCTTCATCCTGGCAGCTTCTGCTCTTCAGTATTTAGCCATCGTTTACTTTATGTAATACGCTCACCACTCTTCGGAGTGGTTTTTTTGTGATTTTTTCTGTACAATAGAAAAAAACTGTATGGGGACAGTCAGGATGAAGACGAGCAAATACCAACAAATTATTCATGTACTAAAAAAAGCCATTCAAGATGGAGAACTGGAAACTGGAGAGAAAATTCCCTCCGTTCGCCAGTTAGCTAGTCAATTTTCTTGTAGTAAGGACACAGTGCAACGAGCCCTGCTGGACTTGACTTACCAGCACTTCCTCTATGCTAAGCCTCAAAGTGGCTACTATGTTTTGGAGCAAGAACCTAATCGACATGAGGATCTTCCGCTAAAATTAGAGAAAGACCGCAACCAGGCTTTCGAGGATTTCCGGACTTGTATTAATGAAACCTTGATTGGACGGGAGAATTATCTCTTTAATAACTTTTCGGACCAAGCAGGCTTACTCGAAGTACGCCAATCGATTCAAGGCTTATTGAAGGAAGAAAGTATTTATACGACTGCAGATCAGATTGTTTTGACTGCTGGTACCCAGCAGGCGCTTAATATCCTCAGCCAGATTGACTTTCCCAATAAAAAATCGCAGATCTTGATCGAGCAACCGACTTATCACCGGATGAACCAACTCTTAGATTCACAGCAACTTGCCTACCGTACCATTCAACGTAATTTAACGGGGATTGATCTTGAGGAGCTTGAAGAGATTTTTAAAAGTGGCCATATCAAATTCTTCTACACGATCCCTCGTTTTCACTATCCGCTTGGTCATAGCTATTCGACCAAGCAGAAAGAAGCGATCTTGCAACTAGCTGACCAATATGATGTTTACCTTGTTGAGGACGACTATTTGGGAGATCTTGATGGCAGCAATGCTCCATCTTTTCATTATTTGGATCAAAAGGACCGAGTCATCCATATCAAATCTTTTTCGACCAATCTTTTTTCTGCTCTTCGCATCACTTCCATGATCCTTCCCCAAGCCCTTTTAAAGCCGGTCTTGACCTATAAGACGATTCTGGACTATGATAGCAATCTCATCATGCAAAAGGCCTTAAGTCTCTACATTGATAATGGTATGTATCTGACCAATAAAAAACGACTCCTAGCCAGAAAAAAAGAGGAAGAAGAAAGATTGAAGACCTTGATGGATCAGTCTTCTCTTCTCCCTCATCTGACCCTGACCCACGATGGGATCCTACTAGATCTTCATCAGGTCAAATCTCTTGCTGCCTTAAAACACAGTGGACTCCCGCTTGATTTCTTTGAAGCAGCCTACATCACTCCTTGTCCCTATCAACTAGCAAAAATCCAATCAGCAGATGTTGCCAACGTTTTACCAAAGCTGACGCCTTTTTTTGAAAGAGAAACCCTCGTATAGACTATACGAGGGTTTTCTTATTTCTTTAAGTGCTCATAGATAAGTTTGGCATTTTGAAGACCGATCCGATAATCGAGACGAATTAGGCGAATCGCTTCCATCTCTGGTTCTTTGAGGTACTTCTCTCTTTGTTCCTTGGAAATACTACCTGGTTTTAGAAGATAGTGCGTGAATTGATTTCTGACTTTATTGAGCTCAACTTGAAGGGTGAAATAGAGTCCAAATAAGACAATCACAACTCCCATCAGGATCAGATCGTTTGACATGGTGTATGCTCCCTTTTTCTGTTCTTTTCTTTATTTTACAGCTTTCAAGATAGAAAAACAAGAGGCTGGGACAAAAGTCCTAGCCTTTCAATTGTTTTTGGATTGTCGAGCAAGACGCAGTGGTTGAGTGGGCTCTACTACGCTGTTTTCATCAGCTTTTACAGCCCTACTCAACTGTGCGGAGGTGGGACGACGAAATCGAATTCTAACGAATTACCGATTTCTGTCCCACTCTCCTTGTTTGTCCTTATTTCATCATACCTGCCTGAAGGTCATACATTTTCTTATACGTTCCTCCTAGAGCAATGAGTTGGTCGTGGTTGCCTGATTCGATGATTTTTCCTTTATCGAGAACATAGATACAATCGGCATCTTGGATGGTAGAAAGACGATGGGCAATGGCAATGGTTGTCCGCCCTTGGCGCATCTTCTTCAGAGAGTTTTGGATCATCTCTTCCGTCTCTTGGTCGATATTGGCAGTGGCCTCATCCAAAATGAGGATCTTAGGCTGGGCAGCAATGGTCCGGGCAAAAGCCAGAAGCTGACGCTGACCAGTCGATAAGGTAGAACCCCGCTCTGTTACAGGATGATCATAGCCACCAGGTAGACTCTCAATAAAGTCTGCCACATCCACAAATGCAGCTGCTTGTCGGATTTCCTCATCTGTCAGTTCTTCATGGTACATCCGGATATTAGAAGCAATGGTTCCATGATAGAGGAAGGGTTCCTGCAACACTAGACCAATGGACTTGCGCAAGGCTTCCTGGCTGTAGTCCTTGATATTCTGTCCATCAATCAAGATCTGGCCACGATCAAATTCATAAAAGCGCATGAAGAGATTGATAATAGAGGATTTACCAGACCCAGTATGACCAACAAAAGCGATGGTTTGTCCATTTTTGACATCAAAGGAGATATCTTTTAGGACATCCCGTTTGCCATCATAAGAAAAAGATACATGGTCAAAGCGAATATCTCCCCGATCGATTTCTTTCAGGCTACCAGCTTGCTTGGGCTCGTAGTCGTCTCGATCCATCATCTCAAAGACACGACCAGCAGAAATGGTTGAGGTCTGCAAGGTTGCAAAATTTTGAGTGACATCAATCAAGGGCTGGAAAAGCTGACTAACATACTGGATAAAGGCATAGATAAGTCCTGCTGTAAAGCCAGAGGACTGCCAATTTAGGCCGAAAAAGGTTAGAATAACCGCATAAGCCAGAACCTGTAACAGGGTCATAGCTGGCCTCAAAAAGAGGGAATTGACATCCACAGATCGGTTGGCGTAATCCAAATGTTCCCCATTAATCTGTTCGAATTCATCCGTCAAGCGCTTTCCTTGACGAAAGGCCTGGACGATCCGCATTCCTTCAATGGATTCCGATAATTTCACATTGATATCTGATAATTTTTGTCGGGTCATCTTGACCAAGCGATTGGATAACTTGCGATAGAGACGGATGGAAAACCAAATGATGGGAAGAAAAGGCAGGATCCAAATGGTCAAATGCCAGTCCAAGCTAAACATGGTTACTAGAGTGACTAAAAAGAGTAAAAAGGATGAAACCAGGCTTGAAAAGACCGTAGAAAACATATCTGCGACTGCCTGTGTATCATTGGTCACACGTGAGACAATCGAACCTGCTGCTGTCTGGTCATAAAAGGACATGCCCAGCCTTTGAAGATTTTGGAAAATATCTAGACGGATATCTCTTACGATAGAATTGGATACGCGCGCAAAGGTTAACTGACTCAGATAAGTTGCCAGCACGCGCCCAATGAATAAGCCATAGTAGAGAATCAAAAACTGAAAAGCTGTCAGTACTGGAGAGCCTGCTTCTGTTGGATCCACTAGGTGGTCAATATACCAGCGAGCTGCAAGAGGGATCGCCGTCAATAAAAGACTAGTCAGGAAGGTAAAGGCTAAGGCTTGGGCTGTTAACCACTTATAACGCCACATGTAAGTCAAGAGCCGCTTCATCACATGAGCTTCAGATGTTTTCATTCAGCTTTCCCTCCATTTCTTCTGATAATTGTTGGGCTTGGTAGGTTTCATAGTACCAACCTTTTTGAGCCATTAATTCCTCGTGATTTCCTCGCTCCTTGATCTGTCCATTCTCCATTACCAGAATCAAATCCGCATGAACGATCGCTGATAGGCGATGGGCTGTGATGATCGTTGTTTTCCCCTTGCGTTCCTGCTTCATATTTTCAATGATTTGGTGTTCTGTCTTAGCATCTACTGCAGACAGGGAATCATCCAAGATCAAGATCTCAGGATTCATGACCAAAGCACGACTCATGGCAATCCGTTGCTTTTGCCCGCCAGAAAGAGAGACCCCTCGCTCTCCCAGCACTGTCTCCATCTGGTCTGGCATGGCCAGAATATCTTCATAGACCCCACAAGTTCTCAGAGCCTTCATCACCTCTTCTTCCTTGATCTGTGGATCTGAAAAAGCGACATTCTCGCGAATGGTCATGGCAAAGAGGATCTGATCTTGAGGGACATAGCCGATCAAGCTTCGAAGATCTTCTAAACGATAGTCTTTGATAGAGATTCCATTGAGCAAGATATCTCCCTGCTCCAAGTCATGCTCTCTAAGCAAGAGACGCAACAAGGTGGTCTTTCCAGATCCAGTTGGACCAACAATTCCAAGGGTTTGCCCTTTTTCTAAATGAAAGGCAACCTTTTCAAGGACAGGCTCTTTCTCATAGGCGAATTCTTCAATGTCATATTCCAGATCTCCGTTTTGAATGACTGTGACTGGTTGACTTGGATCTTGAATATCAGGTGTTTCTGCTAAAAGTGTCTCAATCCGATCATAGGAGACGCTAGCACGCTGACTAATATTAAACAAGAAGCCCATAGCTTGAAGGGGCCAGACAAGCATATTGAGATAGGTAATAAAGGTTACAATTTGTCCAACCGTCAGGCTCCCTTCCTGAACAAATAGCCCCCCGAAGTAGAGCGTCAAAACATAGGAGAGACCGACAAAAAGAAGAGTAGTCGGATCAAACAAAGCATTGTAACCGGCTGAAGTCATATTCTTTGAAAAGACCATTTGATTAGTTTTTTCAAAAGCCTGAATCTCATCTGCCTGAAATCCAAAGGATTTTGTCACCTTGACTCCTGATACTGATTCCTGAACAAAGTTGTTCAGCTCTGAGAAGCCTTCTTGGGCCTCTTTGAAGGCTTTGTGGTTTTTGCGGCCAATAGCTGAAGTCACTACCACCATAACCGGTAGGGGCAAAATAGCTAAGAGGGTTAAGCGCCAATCAATCATGAAAAACATGCTGACTAGGGTCACCAAGGCGGTCACAGAAGCATCTACAGCAGACATAACCCCACCACCAGCAAACATGGTTACCGCATTGATATCATTAGTAGCATGGGCCATGAGATCCCCTGTCCGATAACGCTGATAAAAAGACGGAGACATGAGCGTAAATTGCTTGAACAAACGGTAACGCAAGATCCGAGCCAACTTATTAGCCGTCCCAAAAATATAGCGTCTCCATACAAAACGAAGGCCATACATGGCAAGAGCTGCGAGGACCAAAAGGGCAATATCCATAACTAACTGCCCTAGTGTCAGCCTTCTTTTATCGATCAAATCGATCACAAGTCCCATGATTCTTGGAGGAATGAGGTTTAAAAAGCTAACCAAGATCAAGGACCCTATCCCGATCAAGTATCGCTTCTTCTCTAAATTAAAAAACCAAGATAATTTCCTCAACAGATTCATCTTATTTCCCCTTTTTGGTGAGGTGCCAGCTACTATCCACTAGAGCAAACAACTCCTCATCAGCAATTGTTCCATCTAAGGGAATACTCACCCAATATTTTTTATTCATATGAAAAGCTGGATAAATCCCTTTCTGCTGGATGAAATGGGCTACTTGATCAGACTTGACATTCAAAACTTCTATTTTCCCAGACTTGCCAGCATCCAGTTTTTTCCAATCAATGGTCATAAAGACACCATACCACTTGAGAGTGTCTTGGTGGCGAATGGCACCCGATTCCGGAGATCTCTCCCACAAATACTCAATCGTTCCCTGATAGTGTAGGGAGATATAGGACATGAGACTCTTGGCTTGAGGATAGAGAAATTCTTCTACCTCAAAACAAGCTTGGCGGATCCTTTCAAGACTTTCCTGACAAGCTTCCCTGACTTGGCCAACGAAATTTCCTTGTAGCTGTTCCAGATGGATCTGGATATACTCGTCCCCTGTATCCTGATCATAGACCTGAAAAGAAATCTTCTGGTCGCAGACACGGACCTTTAAGAGAAAAGTTTCCGATAAGACGGGGCACTGGTATTCATAGCCTGCTTCTCTCTTTCCAAATCCGTAAGCCAATCCCTTTTCTGGCTGAAAAGTGTACCGGTCAAAATAATGCTCTAAAAACATTTCCTCTCCCTTATTCATTTTTGCACTAGAAGAGGCTGGAAACAACGTCCCCAACCTTGATAACGGATCTTCATAACTACTTCAAGCAGTGATCGTTTCTTTTTTAAAACACGATGCGCGTGCCATGCAGTTGACAAACGCCCAATTGCTCCAAAAAGAGCTGACGATTGTCAAGGGTCACACCTCCACCTGGCAGGATCTGTATCTTTCCCTTAGCCGCATCTAATAAACGATGGTAGTGTTCAAAACGTTGCTCTAGTGGGTCACCTGGACTTCCAGCTCGTGTTAAAATGCGGGCTACACCCTGATCAGAAAGCCACTCAATCGCTTCTAGCTGATCTGTATGAGCTAACTCATCAAAGGCCATATGAAAGACTACCTCTGCCTCTCCACAGGCTGCTAGTAAAAGCTGCATGACCTTCTGATCCAACTTTCGATCCCTCGTCAACGCACCCAGCACAAAACAAGTAACCCCTATTTCTTTCGCAGCACGAATATCCGTCAGCATAGTTTCGACTTCCAGATCAGTGTAGACAAAATCGCCACCACGGGGCCGGATAATGACACATAGATCCACGGACTTCTCTCTTGTCAGTTTGATTGCTTCATTGATCACACCTATACTCGGTGTGGTCCCTCCTACTGCCAAGTTGTCGCACAGTTCAATGCGACCTGCCCCAGCAGCAATCGCCTTATCAATATAAGTTAAATTCTCTGCACAAAATTCAAAGACAAGCATGACAACTCCAATTACAAAGACTTAAAACAAGGATATACTAACCGTTACCTTCGCATTGCCATTTTCCACTCTCGCTTTTGAGATACTATAGCCTGCTTGAGGGATCTCAAGGGTGATTTGATCACCATTCACTGTGAAGCCGCCTCCATTTTGATTGGATTGATCCTTCAAATAGTTGAGAACCAAGAATTTTGGAATAGGCATTTTCCCTAATTTAGCACTGGTCACGGTCAAATTCATGACATTGTTTTCGACTTGGCCAGTCATGGTTAAATCTAGATAGCTATCAACTGGCCCTAATGATACAGGAACTTTGACGTGAAGGTCATTGCCATCCATTCCTAGTGCTATCCTTTGGTAGTCAGAATTGTCAAGGGCAGAACCAGCACTTGTTTTTACGACCTGACTCAATTGCACTGAATTGAGACTTAGCTCAGTTGAGAGTCCTTCAGTGCTCACAGAGGCATTTGAAACAGCATTTTGAGCCAGCTCAATCAAAGAACTCCCTGCCTGCACATTTCTCAGTTGCTCCCCTTCAGGAATAGATCCAGGGACCAACAAGATCACTAATAAAATAAATAAAACGATCACCATGCCAATCAGGCGTCTTATCCACTTAAACATCTGCTCCTCCAATACGTGAAAAGTTGTATTCTTATTGTACCCTAAATCTAAAGAAATTGCGACTAAGAGGGGCCTTTAGAAAGCAAAAGAGAGCGTGGGACAGAAATCGGTAATTCGTTAGAATTCGATTTCGTCGTCCCACCTCCGCACAGTTGAGTAGGGCTGTAAAAGCTTATAAAATCAGCGTAGTAGAGCCCACTCAACCACTGCGTCTTACTCGACAATCCAAAAACAATTGAGAGGCTAGGACTTTTGTCCCAACCTCTCTCTGTGCATTATTTCGATTTAATGTAGTTAACACCATCTGCTTTTGGTGCAACTGCTTGTCCAAAGAAGGCTGCCAAGACAACCATGGTCAAGACGTAAGGCGCAATTTGCAAGTAGATAGATGGGATACCTTTAAGCAAAGGCAATTGATTCCCGATAACAGCCAAACTTTGTGAAGCTCCAAAGAAGAGACTAGCAAGCATGGCCCCGATTGGATTCCATTTCCCGAAAATCATAGCCGCGAGAGCGATAAATCCAGGACCTACAATAGTAGTTACTGCGAAGTTAACAGAAACTGACTGAGCGTAAATGGCTCCTCCGATTCCTGCTAGGGCACCAGAGATCATCACTCCTAAGTAGCGCATTCTATATACATTGATTCCCAATGTATCTGCTGCTTGTGGGTGTTCACCAACTGAACGAAGACGCAATCCAAATTTCGTCTTGAACATGACGAACCAAGCAAAGAATGAGAAGAGAATTGCAACCCAGCCGATGATGCTGGCATTGTTGAAGAAAATATCCCCAATCACCGGAATTTTAGATAAGACCGGAATAGATGTCTTCCCAAAGGCAACTTTGATATTATCAGTTTGTCCCTTGTTGTACATTGCTTTAACTAGAAAGACGGCTAATGGAGGGGCCATCAAGTTCAATACTGTACCTGAAACGATATGGTCAGCACGGAAATGAATGGTTGCCACCGCGTGGATCAAGGAGAAAATTACTCCGATTCCTGCAGCAACAATCAAGGACAACCATGGTGTCAAATTCCCTAAGGTAGGCTCAAAAGTCAAGTTAAAGATAATTCCTGAGAAGGCTCCCATAACCATGATTCCTTCAAGGCCAACGTTAACAACCCCAGCGTGTTCTGAGTATGCTCCTCCGATACTTGTGAAGATCAGCGGCGCCGCATACACAATCATAGAGGAAACAAGAATACTTAAAATCGTTACAATACTCATTAGTTTGCTCCTCCTTTTTTAGCTGATCGCATCGAGATCATCTTTTCGATAATGTAGTGGGCACATACGAAGAAGATAATAGATGCTGTCACAATTTGAACGACTTCTTCAGGGATGGCAGCCGGCTTCATACCAACTCCCCCAATTTGAAGTGCTCCAAACAAGAAGGCAGCAAATGGAATACCAATTGGTGAATTCATCGCAAGAAGGGCTACGGCCATTCCGTTAAATCCAACACTCATCGAGCTGGTTTGAACGTAGACATTTGAGTAAATACCCAGACCTTCTGCTACCCCACCAATACCAGCAAGAGCACCAGAAATGATCATAGAAAGGATAATGGTCCGTTTTGCAGACATCCCTGCGTATTCTGCCGCATTCGCATTGAGACCAACGGCACGGATTTCAAAACCAAGTGTTGTTTTCTTCATCAAGAACCAGATGACCACCACTGCGATGATGGCAAAGAAGATCCCGATGTTCATTTGTGATTTGTCTGTCAAATTACGCAACCACTCTGTTTGGTAGACAGCGTTGGCTCCCACATCAATGGTTGAGTCCTTGTTTTTCATCAAGGAAGCTGGGAAGCTATGAATCAAGGCATTCCCACCATAGAGAACAATGTAGTTCATCATAATGGTGATAATGACCTCACTGGTTCCGAGATAGGCACGAAGGAAACCAGGAATCGCTCCAATAAATCCACCTGCAATAGCCGCAATCAAAACGGTCATCGGAATCATCAGTAAGCGAGGCATATTTGGGAAGGAGAGGGCAAACCAAGTCGCCATGATCCATCCTGCAAAAGCCTGACCAGGAAGTCCAACGTTAAAGAAGCCGGCCCGGCTAGCTACTGAAAATCCAAGAGCAACCAAAATCAGTGGCCCCATGGCACGGGAAATATTTCCCCAACTCTTAATCGAACCAAAGGCTTTTTTAAACAGCAATTCATATCCCCAAAGGGCATCATAGCTGAAGGCCCACATAATAATGGCACCCAAGACCAATCCTAAAAGGACAGACACCAATGGAACGGCAATTTGTTTTAAATTCTTATTCATTTGATGCTCCCTCCTTTACTTGGCCTCCTGCCATGAGGATTCCAAGTTCTTGCTTATTCGTTGTTTCAGGGGTTACGATCCCTTGGATCTTCCCATCATGAATAACCGCAATACGGTCAGAAACATTCAAAATTTCATCTAATTCAAAGCTGACAACCAGAACGGCTTTTCCATTATCCCGTTCTTGGATCAAACGTTTGTGGATATATTCAATCGCTCCGACGTCCAAACCACGAGTTGGCTGGCTGACGATCAAGAGATCTGGATCGCGATCGATTTCCCGAGCGATAATGGCTTTTTGCTGGTTTCCTCCAGAAAGAGCCTTAGCTGGTACCACTTCACTAGCTGCACGAACGTCAAACTCTTCCATCAACTTCTTGGCATAAGAGGTAATATTTGGATAATTCAAAATACCATTCTTGCTAAGAGGTTCTTTATAGTAAGTTTGAAGAGCAATGTTTTCAGAGATCATCATATCAAGGACTAAACCATCCCGGTGACGGTCTTCAGGGACGTGTCCTACCTTCATTTCTGTGATTTGACGTGGGCGAAGTCCTACAACATCCTTGCCTTTAATCTTGATTGAACCGGATTTTACCTTCCGCAGACCTGTAATGGCTTGGATCAACTCAGATTGACCATTTCCATCAATCCCTGCGATCCCAACGATTTCACCAGTACGAAGTTCTAAGGAAAGATTCTTAACAGCTGGGACTCCCCGATTTTCATTCACGACCAAGTTTTCGATCGACAAGACCACTTCTTTTGGTTCAGAAGGGCCTTTTTCAGTCTTAAAGGAAACAGAACGACCGACCATCATTTCGGCCAAGTCTTGGTTGGTTGCTCCACCAATCTCGACTGTCTCAATCGATTTACCACGACGGATAACCGTTACGCGGTCTGAAACAGCACGGATTTCATCCAACTTGTGCGTAATCAAGATGATTGATTTTCCTTCATTCGCCAAGTTTTTCATGATTGTCATCAATTCTTCGATTTCAGCTGGTGTCAACACTGCAGTTGGTTCATCGAAGATTAGGATGTCGGCTCCACGATAAAGCGTCTTTAAGATTTCCACACGTTGCTGCGCACCAACGGAAATATCCTCAACTTTAGCATTTGGATCTACTGCCAAGCCATATTTTTTAGACAATTCAAGGATATCTTGACCGGCTTTTTTAAGGTCCAAAATACCATGCTTCGTGGTTTCAGAACCAAGGATGATATTTTCAGCAACAGTGAAGGCTTCAACCAACATAAAGTGTTGGTGCACCATTCCAATCCCTAAAGAAGCTGCTTTTGAAGGTGAGTCTAGGTTAACAGTATTTCCATTTACCACGATGTCTCCGCTTGTTGGTTCCAACAAACCAGCCAGCATATTCATCAGGGTAGATTTTCCCGCACCATTTTCTCCAAGAAGTGCATGGATTTCACCTTTGCGCAACTGAAGATTAATCTTGTCATTTGCTACAAAGTCACCAAATTTTTTGGTAATCTCACGCATTTCGATGACATATTCATGTGTCATGTAGGTGTTTCCTTTCAAAAATTTTTTATTTCAATAAAATCTGTTAGACAACTAACAGATTTTATTGAGACAAAAATGTCTCACTTTAAAAGAAACGGCCCTTATAGGGAGGGCCGCCCAATCAAATATTATTTTTCAGGAACTTTAAGAGACCCATCAAGGATTTTAGCTTTGGCATCTTCGACAGCTTTTTTAGCATCTGCAGAAAGGTTGTCAGTTGTCAAATCAACTCCACCATCTTTCAAGCTATAAGTAATCACTTTACCGCCAGGGAATTTACCATCAGCAGTTTTCTTAGCCAAGTCTTTTACAGATTCTCCGACTTTCTTCAAGCTTGAAGCCAATACAAAGTTAGATTTTTTACCATCTTTAGAAGTGTATTCACCTTCAGCTTTTTGGTCACGGTCAACACCAAGAACCCAAACTTTTTCGTCTTCATTTTTCTTCTCGTTCAAGTCTTTAGCTTCAGAGAAGACACCTGCACCAGTACCACCAGCTACTTGGTAGATAACGTCTGCACCTGCAGCATATTGTGCAGCAGCAATTGTTTTACCTTTCGCAGAGTCACCGAATGAACCAGCGTAGTCTACTTGAACTTTGATAGATGGGTCAACAGATTTAACACCAGCTTCAAATCCAGCGCGGAAACGAGTGATAACTTCACTTTCCATACCACCTACAAAACCAACTTGTTTAGTTTTTGTAGTTTTCGCAGCAGCGATACCAGCAAGGTAACCAGCTTCGTTATCGGCATAAACAGCAGATGCTACGTTCTTTTGTCCTTCAATACGGTCATCGATGATGACATAGTTCACATCTTGGTTGTCTTTTGCAGCTTTTTTAACAGAGTCGCTCAAGGCAAAACCAACACCAAAGATCAATTTGTAGTCGTTAGAAACAGCTTCATCAAGGTTTGTCGCATATTGAGATTCATCTGTTGATTGGAAGTAGTCAAATCCGTTCCCTTTAGAAAGACCGTTTTCTTTCCCCCAAGCTTGCAAACCTTCCCAAGCAGATTGGTTGAATGATTTGTCATCCACACCACCAGTATCGGTAATAATAGCAGCTTTCAAATCAGTTTTTGATTCTGAGTTTGCGCTATCTTTTTTAGACGCACGATTTCCACATGCTGCAAGTCCGATAGCAGCGACAGTTACTAGACCAAGGCCTAGCCATTGTTTCTTGTTCATTACTGAACCTCCTAAATTATTGTGCAACATTGTTGCGAAGTATTGAAAGGGTCAAAAGACCGCCTCACAGACCTATTAAGTCAGGTCTGTAAAGGAATATGGAAGTAATTCCTTGACCGTCATCACGACCGTCGATTTATCTTTAGATACTAAGGTTACAGGAAGGTCTGGCTCAAAAAATTCAGCCATGACCTGGCGACAAGCACCACATG
Source organism: Streptococcus sp. LPB0220 (assembly GCF_008727815.1). Classification (NCBI taxonomy): domain Bacteria; kingdom Bacillati; phylum Bacillota; class Bacilli; order Lactobacillales; family Streptococcaceae; genus Streptococcus; species Streptococcus sp. LPB0220. The sequence goes on from NZ_CP044230.1 coordinate 1,231,093, forward strand.
GAGAGATGGGCTTTTCTGTTTGCCCGTAGATAATGAGCTCTTTGAAATCGCGAGCTCCTTCAGAAACAGCTTTAAAAATGGCTGTCCGTTCTCCACAGTTGGTTAAACCAAAACTGGCATTTTCGATATTAACCCCTGTATAGATTTCTCCATCCTTCGTTAGCAGTACAGCTCCAATTGGGAAATGAGAGTAAGGCACATAGGCTTGTTTACTCACTTCAACTGCTAAGTCAATCAACTCAGTAGTCGCCATGAGCCACCTTTCCTTCCATGATGGCTACACCAGAAGAAGTCCCAATACGGGTCGCACCAGCTTCGATAAAAGCAAGAGCATCTTCATAAGAGCGAGCACCACCAGAAGCTTTAACACCCATGTCGGGTCCAACAGTTTGACGCATTAAGGCCACATCTTCTACCGTTGCTCCTCCAGTTGAAAAGCCAGTTGAAGTCTTCACAAAGTCTGCGCCAGCTGACTTAGCAATTTGGCAAGCAACGATCTTTTCATCATCTGATAAGAGACAAGTCTCAATGATGACTTTGACCAGCTTATCACCGCTCGCTTCGACTACAGCTTGGATATCTTCCTCAACTAGTGCTAAATTCTTAGACTTAAGAGCCCCGATATTAATGACCATGTCAATCTCATCGGCACCATTTTGAATCGCATTTTTTGTTTCACACGCTTTGACAAATGGTGTATTTGCTCCTAAAGGAAAACCAATGACGGTACAAACTTTAACGTCTGAATCACGCAAGCCCTCAGTCGCAAAATTCACCCATGTCGGGTTCACACAGACACTCGCAAAATCATAAGCCTTAGCTTCTTCGATCAGCTTTTCGATCTGTTCTTGTTGCGCATCTGGTTTTAAAAGAGTGTGATCGATATATTTATTTAACTTCATACAATCTCCTGAGCTGCTTAAGATATTATTTCAATAATTTCTTTAACGCTTTCAGCCCTTTCTAGTATTTTAACATTTTTTTTGAATTCTGTAACTCTTTCTTGTGAATTTTTTTCATTCATGAAAATACGGGCAATGCGTTCCCCTTTTTTGACGTGCTCTCCCACTTTTTTGTCAAACACAATCCCTGTTTCGTAATCGAGGGGATCTGATTTGACAGCACGGCCAGCACCCAAGCGCATGGCAAACAAGCCAAACTCCATGGCAGGTAAAGCAGCAATGACGCCATCTTTGTCCGCTGTTACTTCAAGGACCTGATCCACTTTGACGGGACGATGCAAATCTTCTAAGTCTCCACCTTGAGCCGCGACCATTTCTTCAAACTTCGCTAAAGCTTGACCATTGGTCAAGTGTTCATGAATGGCTTCAATCGATTGATCTACATTGGCCAATTTCAACATGATTTGTGCTAATTCACAAATAAACTCTGTGACATCAGCACGCCCCTGTCCTTTTAGAATATCCAGGGCTTCCAAAATCTCTAAACGATTACCAATGCTGGTTCCCAAAGGTTGGCTCATATCTGTAATGACAGCGATGGTTTTCCGACCCACTGCATTTCCAAGATCCACCATGGTACGGGCTAAGCGACGAGCATCCTCAATATTCTTCATAAAGGCACCCTCGCCCACTGTCACGTCCAAAAGAATGGCATCCGCACCAGCAGCAATTTTCTTACTCATGACGGAGCTAGCAATCAAAGGAATGGTATCCACTGTCGCCGTTACATCACGCAGAGCATACAAGAGTTTGTCTGCTTTTACGAGTTGGTCGGATTGACCAATGACCGATAAGCCGATCTCCTGCACCTGCTGGATAAATTCCTCTTGAGTCCGTTCAATCTGAAAGCCTTTAATGGATTCCAACTTATCGATGGTCCCACCTGTGTGGCCTAAGCCACGACCACTCATTTTGGCAACCGGCACTCCGAAACTCGCAACCAAAGGCACCAAGACCAAGGTCACCTTGTCTCCCACACCACCAGTCGAATGTTTGTCTACCTTGATTCCTGGAATAGCTGACAGATCAAACTGTTGCCCTGTTCGGACCATCTTCATGGTCATATGAGAAATTTCTTCCGTCGTCATCCCTTTAAAATAAACGGCCATAGCAAAAGCGGACATTTGGTAATCTGGAACCGTTCCAGCCACATAGCCCTCAATCAGCCATTCAATTTCTTCCTTGTTTAAGGCAAGACCATCTCTTTTTTTCTGAATGATATCTACTGCTCTCATGATTCTTTCTCACTTCTTAAAATATAATAGCCTTTGTCTTTTTTTACGGTCTCACAATTGCCAAACGTCTCTTCCATCTTGGCCTTAGCGCTGGGAGCTCCTTGTTTTTTTTGAATGACAATGGTCAAATCTCCACTTGGTTTCAAATGTTCAAAACTACCAGTGATCACTTGGTGAACGACTTTCTTACCAGCTCGGATTGGCGGATTGCTGATCACATGGTCAAAGACCCCTTCTACTGCTTCATAGACATCTGAAGAAAAGATCTGAGCTTCCACGCCGTTTCGGCTGGCATTTTTCTGAGCCAAGTCCAGCGCCCGCTCATTGACATCCACCATGGTCACGGCAACTCCCTGGGCTTTAGCGAGAGAGAGGCCAATTGGACCATAGCCACAGCCAACATCGAGGACACTTTCCCCTTCTTGAAAATCCAGGGTTGATAAGAGCACCTGGCTTCCATAGTCAATCATTTTTTTACTAAAGACGCCGGCGTCCGTATAAAAATTCATCTTTTGTCCCAATAAAACAACAGCCAGATCATGAATATCATGGGCTGCATCTGGGTTTACATCGAAATACATTTTACTCATAAGGTTATTTTATCATAATTCACTCCTTTTTTAAATCGTTTACATGACCTCTAAAAATTGGTATACTAAAGACTACAATAGGAGTGACATATGGACAAAGAATTTCTACATTTTGAAAAAATTAATCGGGAAACCTGGCAAAATTTGCACCGCAAAACCACCCCACCACTCTCTCAAACAGAGCTCAATTCTATTAAAAGTTTTAACGACCGCATCAACCTCCAAGATGTACGTGACGTCTACCTGCCTTTGACAAACCTGATTGGAATCTACAAGCGTTCCAAAGAAGATTTGGCCTTCTCAAAAGGTATTTTTCTTCAAAAAACGAGTGAGCGCCAACCCTTTATCATTGGTGTTTCAGGAAGCGTAGCGGTTGGAAAATCTACCACTAGCCGTTTACTTCAAATCCTGCTGTCACGAACCTTCGAAGGCTCGACTGTAGAGTTGGTAACAACGGATGGTTTTCTCTATCCAAATGCTATCTTAAAAGAACAAGAGATCCTCAATCGAAAAGGATTTCCGGAAAGCTATGATATGGAATTGCTCCTTGATTTTCTCAATCAAATTAAAAACAACAAGAGCGTAGAAATCCCTGTCTATTCCCACGAAATATACGATATTGTCCCAGATGAGAAGCAAACCATTTTACCGGCTGATTTTGTCATTGTCGAAGGGATCAATGTCTTTCAAAATCCACAAAATGACAGTCTCTATATGACCGATTTCTTTGATTTTTCGATCTATGTGGATGCCGCGGTCAACGATATCGAATCTTGGTATATCGATCGCTTCCAAAAACTCCTTGCATTAGCTCAGAATGATCCCAATAACTACTACTATCGATTTACAGAGCAACCCCTAGAAGAAGTTTTAAGCATGGCCCATCAGGTCTGGGAATCCATTAATTTAGTCAACTTGCAACATTACATCCAACCAACCAGAAATCGAGCTGATCTGATTCTCCATAAGGCAACCAACCATGAAATTGACGAAATTTATCTCAAACGCTAGAGAAAATGGCCTGTTAACGGTACTTTTTTAAGGAAAAGCTATTTTAGGCTTGTCAAATCTTAACTTTTCATATATAATGAGATAGTTAGATTATCAATGGAGGTGAATAACTTGGCAAACATTAAATCAGCTATCAAACGCGCTGAATTGAACGTTAAACAAAACGAAAAAAACTCAGCTCAAAAATCAGCTATGCGTACTGCAATCAAAGCTTTTGAAGCAAACCCATCTGAAGAACTTTACCGCGCTGCTAGCTCAGCTATCGATAAAGCAGAAACTAAAGGTTTGATCCACAAGAACAAAGCTAGCCGTGATAAAGCACGTCTTGCAGCGAAACTTGGTTAATCAAGAACAGCATAAAAATCAAGCTCTCCGGAGCTTTTTTTGTTCCTAAATTTTTGAGAGGTGCTTATGAAAATTGTTATTATCGGCTATTCTGGATCTGGAAAATCTACCTTGGCTGGAGCCTTATCTCGCTACTACTCCATCCCCAAGCTTCATATGGATACCCTCCAATTTCAACCCGGCTGGATAGACAGTGACCGGGATTGGATGGAGGGACAGATGAAACAGTTTCTTAGCCAACATAAAGACTGGGTCATTGATGGAAATTATTCTTGGTGTTGCTATGAGGAAAGAATGGAGCAAGCCGACCACATTATCTTTCTCAATTTCTCTCGTTGGAACTGCCTCTATAGAGCCTGGAAACGATTCCGTCGTTATAAGGGACGCGTTCGCGAGAGTATGGCAGCAGGCTGCCCTGAACGCTTTGACTGGGAATTCATCCGTTGGATCCTTTGGGACGGTCGAACCAAGAAGGCCAAAGAAAGGTATCGAAATATCCGTTCTACCTATCCCGATAAATTCATCTCTCTCAAGAATCAAAAAGAGCTGGATGCGTTTCTAAAAAACATACAATAAAAAGGTTGGGATATCAATCCCAACCTTTTTTATTTATCAACGTAATCGCCACCAGTGAAGCCATAGTATTCTTCCAGACTCAAACCCGAGTCAGCGATATCCTGTGCTTCTTTTCCGATATAGCGGAGATGCCAGCTCTCTGGCATGTAGCCTGTCACTTTTTCTTTTCCTTCTTGGTAACGAACCACAAAGCCATATTTAGCGGCGTTCTTAAGCAACCACTTACTTGGTCCAGGTTCTGTCACCAGATTACCACTGGTATCGATCAAATCAAAGGTCAAACCAGTTTGGTGTTCACTATAACCCGGTCTTGCGGAATAACGATCTGCTGCCTCCTGACCATCTTGATTGACATAGTTTTGATAGAGGCCAACTTGGGTATCGTAGCTACGAAAACCACTATATTGGTCACTGATCGGATATCCTTCTGCCTGCATGGCTGCGATCAATTCATGAAGGGCTGAAACAGCTTCAGGATCTTCACCTGGGTTAAAGTCAGGCGACAAGGGATAATGTTTGTTGGCGATCATGACCTCACCATATTTCCCTTTGACACTATAGTAGGAACCATTATAGCTGACACCAGAATCCACTTTCACATCTGACTTACCAGCTTTTGACGACTCTTCTTTTCCTGTCTCTTTTGACGTATCCTTTGCAGAAGACGTTTCTTTGGAAGACTTGGTTTGCGTTTGCTTGGTCTCTTCTTTTGCAGAAGATTTAGAACTAGTGGATTGAGATTGGGAGCAAGCTGTCAGGGTTAACAAGGCAACTGTCACCAAAGTTAATTTGGAAAATCTTGCTTTCATGAGGAATCTCCTATGATTCTTTTGTTACGACAATATCCGTAATCACATAACTTGCACCTACTTTTTTCAAAGTGTAGGTCTTGTACTTGCGGTTTTGTGAATCTGGATGGCTATCTGTATAATGCACGGTAAAGTCTTCATAAGTCTTGATCGTTACCACACCATTTTCTTCAGTGACACTTTGAATGTCCAAAGCACCTGGAGTATAGTAGTCAATCTTAGCCTTTCGAACACCATCACCAGTTGTGAACTCAACCATGTCTTTGTAGGCTTGACTTTGTGTGTCATAGTATTTAGAGTAGGTGTTATTTCGATTTGAAACGGAGCTAAAGACAGCGTCGCGGTACTCTTTCAAGAATTCTTCCGCCAAGGTCCGATTTTGTTCTTCTTTGGCTGCTTGCGCTTTCTTAGCATCTTGTGCACTCTTGATGCGTTTTAGGGTATCTTTGGCTAGTTTGAGTTCGATCGGATCGTTCTCACCCTCTTCAATCGTCACCTTAGCCTTTTCAGTTGTATAGGTTTCCCCATTCATGTTGAAGACGGCATGTACTTCAATTTCTTGATAAGGGATGCTATCTACTTCAAAGGTTGTGCTGGTTCCGACTTCTTTGCCGTTAACCACAACCTTTACATCTGTTGGGTTTTCAACTTCATCTGGGAACTCAACTTCTAAATTGCGTTTTTCAGAATTCAACTGCAATTCTAAATTATTCTTGGTTGCTTTTTTAGGATTGAGATGGATCTTAGAAGTGACATTTCCGACCTCTGTTTTAGCAGTCAATTCCATTTCTTTTGTATTGTAATGGAAAGAACCAAGGTCTGTCACTGCATCTTTCTTCAAGGTCACGGTTTTATTGGCAGCCACTTTGAGTTTGGCTTGGTCCAAATTGGTCTTGACCTTCACTTGCACTGGATAGCTAGCCACACGATATTCTTGGAAGATTCCAAATTTCTTGTCCGCCTTTTCCAAACCAAAGATCTTGTTTCCAGATTTATCCGTATAGCTGCCTTCTCCACCATTATCGATGATCTTGTTCAACTCTGTACCGATATCAATCCCTTGATCTTCCATGCTGGTAATAAAGCTTTCGGCTTCATCCTTTGTCCATTTATCGTTATCGGTTGAAAGCAGATCTGCTGCTTCGCGATAATCCTTGGTGTCCACTGCCTTAATAAATTTATCTGCAGTCACTTCGACACGCGTTGTTGACTGGAAGTAAAAGAAGGCTGCTACCAAAGCGATCACAAGGACTGCAATAGCAGAAATAATCCCAATTTTCTTCTTGGAAAGTTTCTTTTCACCCTTCGTTTTAGGGGCCTTTTGTTTTTTCTGAGCTGGGCCTGCTTCTGTAACATTTGGACCAGCAAAGACCTGCGTTTGCTCAGCGGCAAGTGGAGTCGTATACTCTTGAGTTTGCTGTTGAGGGACATATTCCTGTGTTTCTTCAGTTGCATCTGGGGTTACAAATTCTGCTTCAGGCACAGGTCCTACAAAAAACTCAAAGTTTTGACTTTTAGCCGCGGTAAATTCTTCTGCACTTGGCTTGCGGCCATAGGTTTCTTCAAAATGTTGCAACCAAGCCTGACGAGCTGCTAGAAGTGGATCGACATTCTTCACTTCTTCAACTGGTTCAACCCCTGGTTCCTCAACAGGAGCGACTTCCTCAGCTGGGGCATTTCCTGCGATAGACTGAATTTGTTTCAAATCAAATCCACAAGCTTTCCCAGCCATAAACTCTTCTGGTGACGGTTTGCGACCGATCACTTTTTCAAATAATTCAACCCATTTCTTTTGCATGGATCTCTTCTCCCTCATTATAAAATAGGGAAAGTGGGTCCCCCCACCTTCCGTTTTGTGATATTGTTAGAATCCAAAGTTAGAGAAATTTGGAGCACTTGGAATAAATCCTACGGCTACTTGTTCTAAAATACGAGCATTCACATAAATGACAAAGATGGCAATGAGAAGCAAGACAACAGATGATGCTACTAGAAGCAATAATTTATCTGCTTTAAAGCTTGTCTTGTTCAATCCTTGATGAACGACATAGCATGTTCCAACAAAGAACAAGAAGAAAATAAGGAAGTTTACAAAGCCATAAAATTCATAAACTTTTACAAGACCTACTAAGAAAGCAAGAAGGGCAAGTGGCAAAGTGTAAACAGACAAACGTCCAAACTCTTCAAATGAACGACCGTAACTGTATTCCTTATCTTGAAGAACCACACGACGAACAAAGAATCCAGCTACTTGGAAGGCGTAAAGGCTAAAGAATAGGGAAATCAATGTCAACATAAAGGCACGGAAATCCATTCCATAACCACCTGTAAATCCACTAGCTGTGAAGAAAGTGCCCAAGGTCAAGACAAAGGCAGTTAAGACATACTGTAAAATTCCGTTAAGTGCTTTTGGATTTTCTACAGCCGTTGGACGTTTCAAAGCTGAAAGGAACCAATTCCAGTAACCACCAACGGCTACACCAAATTGACTTGGTTGGGCAGGATAAGGTTGTCCTGGTTGACCTTGGTAAGGAGCTTGTTGATAAGCTGCTTGAGTCGGTTGTTGGTAGGCTTGTTGGAAAGCTGGCCCATTCGCTGGAGCAGCTTGAGGAGCCGGTTCTTGAACTGGAGCTGCAACTGGTTCTTCTGCAGGAGCAGCTGGCGCTGCGACAAACTCTGGAGCTTGTGGAGCTGCGACTGGTTCTTCAACAGGGGCAGTTGGTGCTGCGACAAAGTCTGGGGCTTGTGGCGCTGCGACTGGTTCTTCAACAGGGGCAGTTGGCGCTGCAACAAACTCTGGAGCTTGTGGAGCAGCAACTGGTTCTTCCACAGGGGCAGTTGGTGCTGCGACAAATTCTGGGGCTTGTGGAGCAGCAACTGGTTCTTCCACAGGGGCAGTTGGTGCTGCGACAAATTCTGGGGCTTGTGGGGTTTCTGGAACCACTACTTCTTCTTGAAATTCTCCTGCAGCCAGTGCTTGAGCAATTTCTTCTGCACTAGCAGAACGACCATTTACGGCTTCGAAATAATCCAGCCAATCTTGTTTTGACATATTTTAATCTCCTTAACTATTGTTCATACTAGGGTATTATACAAAATTTCTGAACCATTTTCAATGAAAGACTGGAAAATCCCTGTAATATCTTTTGAAAAACATACAAATTCTACTCATTTTTAGAAATTAGTAAAGAAAAAGGCTGGGACAAAAGTCCTAACCTCTCAATTATTTTTGGATTGTCGAGCAAGACGCAGTGGTTGAGTGGGCTCTACTACGCTGATTGCATCAGCTTTTACAGCCCTACTCAACTGTGCGGAGGTGGGACGACGAAATCGAATTCTAACGAATTACCGATTTCTGTCCCACTCTCTTTTTAGGATTCAAATGCATCCATGCCACCTTGGACGTTGGTCACATCATAGCCTTGCTCTTCTAGAAATTGGCAAGCTCGTGCTGAGCGTCGACCTGACTTGCAGATGACATAATAGGGATGATCCTTCTCTAATTCCTGGTAGCGATCTGCTAACTCAGATAAGGGAAGAAGACGAACCCCATCTAAGTGAAGGGCATCATATTCCTCCTGCTCGCGTACATCAAGAACGTGTATATCTCCTTTTTGATAAACTTGGTAAAAGCTTGAAAATGGAATTTCTTTCATGATTTCTCCTGTAAGATATGTTATGGAAGGGTTAGGATTTCATAGTTAAAGCCAATAGACTCTAAAAATCGGAACAAGTCTTGGGTTTTAATAAAGATCGTTTTTTCGTTGGTATTGGGATGGAAGGTCATGATCTTCTCTGACACAATGTCTTTATCGAAATAGACTCGAATATCTTTTTCTTCATTGTTCAATAAACCAAATGGAGAAACTGTTCCTGGCGGTAATTGCATTTTTTCAGCTAAAGAATCTGCTGAAGCCATGCGGATCCGGTTTGCTTCCACTTGCTCTTTAAAATCATCCATATCCAATGGCTTCTGGTCATCCATGATGAGCAGATAGTATTGGGTTTTCTTCTTGTTGGTCAAAAACATGGTCTTGGTCCGGACACCTTCTAAGCCTTCAATATAAGAATCCGCCTGCTCTGTCGTGAATGCAGGTGGGTGCTCCACCACATCAAATGAAATTCCCAACTCATCTAATTTTTCTTTAACTTGTTGATAAGGATCCATCGTCGCTCTCCTTTATTTTTGAATGATCTCTTGTACTAAGGTTTGCAATTCTGGAACCACCTCTGCCTCAAACCAAGGATTTTTAGCCATCCAGATTTGATTGCGAGGGGAAGGGTGAACGAGTGGAAAATAGGTTGGCAAATAGTCTTTAAAATGGTGGACCCGTTCGGTTACCTTGCCGCCAACCTTCTCATGAAGGTAGTATGCTTGGGCATATTGTCCAATTAAGAGGGTCAACTCAATATCCGGACACTCCTTGAGAAGTTGAGGGTGCCACTTTTCCGCAAACCCTTTGCGAGGTGGAAGGTCACCAGATTTCCCATGCCCTGGGAAATAAAAGTCCATGGGAATGACCGCAAACAAACCAGAATGGTAAAAGGTATCTTCGTCAACTCCTAACCATTCGCGCAGACGATCACCACTCTTATCCTTCCAGTAAATACCAGCTTCTTCCGTCTTCATCCCTGGAGCTTGTCCGATAATATTGATACGAGCTGTCTTTGGGGCTGCAAAGAGTGGCTCTATCCCTTTCTCTGTATATTCTTTATTTTGAGGATCTGCCATAATGGCTTGTTTAATGCTTTCAATCGTTGACATAAGTCCTCCTTCTATGGAAAAACTCAGCCAGAAAAACTGGCCGAGTAGTGGATTATTTGATTAGTTCATAGATAGTTTCTGCGTAAATTGCAGCTGCACGATAGAGATCTTCGACATCTGCGAACTCATTAGCTTGGTGCATAGTATTGACATAGTCAGGGAACATAGCACCAAAGGCAACCCCACGTTTCAAGAGGCGACCAAAGGTACCACCACCGATCACTTGTTCGTGTCCTTTGAGGCCAGTTTGTTTCTCATAAACACGCAAGAGAGTGGATACCAATTCATCATCCATCGGAACATAGTGAGGTGTGTGGCCATGGGCTGACAAGCTCACTGTAGCCACTCCTTCGATCTTTTCAAGGGTGGACTTGATGGTTTCAGGATCTGTACCTTGAGGGTAACGGATATTGAGGGCAATAGTGTTGTCTGCTTGGCTGTCATCAAAATGGAAGACACCTGCATTCATACTCAATGGTCCCATTTTGGCATCTGTATGGGCAATTCCTAATTTTTCACCAGCAAAATCTTCGTGAAGAAGTGAAGCTGTCACATGAAGGTAAGCCTTAGCAGCACCACCAAAATCAAATTGGTTCAACAAGAGAGCCAAGTATGTCGCACCATTGATTCCATCTTCAGGAGTTGATCCATGAGCAGATTTCCCAATAATTGTAACAGTATAGGTTTCTTCATCCACAGTTGAGATTTCATACTGAAGCTGGTGTTCCTTGGCAAAGGCATCTAAGAGGCCAGCAAGATCTGGAAGTTGTCCAGAAACGACTGCAGTCGCCGACTCTGGTACCATGTTTTCACGAAGGCCACCTGTAAAGCTATGAAGATGGGCACTTCCTGTGTTGTCATTTCCAAAATGAAGGTACTCAGTGATGTTTCCTTTTTCCCCATTGATGATTGGGAATTCCGCATCTGGTGAGAAGCCAAAATCTGGCTCAGGAAGTCCGACATGTTTGAAATAGTAGTCCATGTCAGCCCAACCTGATTCTTCATCCGTTCCGACTACAAAACGCACGCGCTTAGAAACAGGGAGTCCTAGGTCTTTAATGATCTTCAAACCATAGTAGCAGGCCATTGTAGGCCCTTTATCATCAGACGAACCACGCGCATAGAGCTTACCATCGATAATTTCTGGTTTGTAGGGATCCGTTTTCCAGCCACTACCTGCTGGCACGACGTCCATATGGGCAAAGATCCCAAGCTCTTCTTCTCCTTCACCAAAAATAAAGTGACCGGCATAATTGTCGACATTCTTGGTTTCATAGCCATCACGTTTGGCAATTTCCAAGAATTTTTCAAGAGCTTTTACAGGACCAGGTCCAAAAGGATGCTCTGCATCTGCCTTGCTGTCATCGCGTTCAGAATTGATTTCCAAGAGGCTGTATAGGTCAGCCATCATCTCATCGCGACGTTTTTCTACTTCTGCTTTAAAGTCAACTGTTGTCATGAATTCCTCCTCGATCTTCTATTTGCTAATTGGCTTAGCGTTTGTCAATGATTTCGTCCACTGGTAAGCGATAGCTTGGCTCTACTTTTTCAGCCGCATAGCCAACCGTAATCAAGACTTCCGGACGGAAGCGCTCTTCGATGTCCAATACTTCATTGATTTTTGATTTATCAAATCCCAAGATAATATTGGTTCCAATGCCTTGGTCCGTCAAAGCAAGTACCAAGTTCATCGCCACAAGACCGGCATTCAAAGCCAAGTAATCACTTGTTTGTTGGACATCATAGCGCGCAAATTCAGCAGGAAGATTTTGCATAAAGTATTGCAATTGCTCATCTGTGAAGTTTTTAACTCCACCGACACGCGCAATCTTGCGAGCCCGTTTTTGCAAATCAGTATCTGTAAAGAGGGCGATGGTCACAGGTGCTTCCATGACTTGATCGTAGTTTGCACCATAGGCTAATTTTGCCAATTCAGCATTTTTTTGACGAACGACCACAAATTTCCAAGGCTGGCTATTGTGGGCACTAGGGGCCAAGGTTGCGATCTCAATAGCGGTCCGTACATCCTTTGGATCGACCGGTTGGTCAGTGAAATGCTTGATCGCATGGCGTTTTTTATTGAGCTCTAGAAATTTCATAAGCTTCTTCCTTTTCTATTTCTGTTACCTCTATTTTAACACAAAATGAAAGAGCTTGCAGGGTTTTACAGCCTAAGATTGTGAAAAAAGAAGCGGACATTTTGAAGATCCGCTTCTTTGTTATAGGTTGAATACACAAGAGATCCACCTATGATTCATTGGAAAGATTGAAATAGGCAGCTACTTCTTTGGCATAACCGTATTTCTCAATTAAGCCAGTTAGCAGATCGATGTTATGACCCCGATAGTTATCCTCGCGTCTCAATTCTTCGTACATCTCAATAAAAGGAAGACCTTTGTCCTTAGCATCTTGGAGCTCTGCTTCATAGTCATAGGCCACCTTACGAAATTGCAGGTTGGTCACTCCATCTTCTTCGACATCGATCAGAGCATATTGAGCTCTGTGGTTTTGAATTGGTCCCCAGTCGAAATAAGGCATGCCAATAGTCCCTGGATTAAGGATCTGCTGGCCCTGACTGCCATAGCGAAGCAACTGCTTGTGGACATGCCCGTAGATCGCCATATCCGTCTGATCATCCAGCAGTTGGTCAAAGTTCTCCGTCACATTTGCTGGACGCAAGAATCCACCGTAATTCTTTTCTGGCAAGTTGTGGGTCAGTGAAAAACGAATGCCATTGACCTCCTTCTTCTCTACCAATGGAAGCGAACGAAGCCAATCGATCCGCTTAGGATCTAGTCCTTCCATGAGGTACTGAGTGAGGCGAAGAAGTTGGATCTCCTGCGGATCCTCAAGTCCGTACTCGCCATCCAAGGCCTCTAGGACACAATCGTCCCAATTTCCACGAACAGCCGCTGTAATCGGAATCGCATCTAGCAACTCAAAAAGGTCCTCTCTTCCAGGCCCCGGAAGCAAAATGTCCCCTAAAAGCCAGTATTCCGTCGCGCCTAGAGCACGCGCATCCGCAATCACTGCCTTAAGGGCTGTTGTATCTCCGTGAATATCAGATAATATAGCGATTCTATTGTTCATTATAAACTCCTTATGATTGGTATGGTTCAGAATCCTCCGCCACTTCCACCAAGGGACTTGCTTCTTCTTTCTTTCCTTGATGGAGCTTGGCTTGCACTGCCTCCGCGACTGCCCGTGGGATGCCGACTGTGATGATCTCATCTACAGTAGCTTCCTTGATCTTGGTCAGCGACTTGAAGTGCTTCATCAGCAACTGCTTTCGTTTTGGTCCCAAGCCTTCGATGCCGTCCAGCTGGGAGGAGAAGGAATTCTTGGATCGGAGCTGGCGGTGGAAGGTGATGGCGAAACGGTGGACTTCATCCTGAATTCGTTGGAGGAGGAAAAATTCCTGCGAGGTCCGAGAGAGTTCGATGACTTGGAGAGGATCGCCGAAAAGCAATTCATGGGTCTGGTGCTTGTCATTCTTTTGCAGGCCTGCGATAGGAATGTCCAGCCCCAACTCGTCTTGGATGACTTGCTTAGCGATATTGACCTGGCCCTGACCCCCATCGATGACGATCAGATCTGGTGGCGTCAGGCCATCCCGCATGACACGACTGTAGCGTCTGCGGATGACCTCCCGCATGCTGGCATAGTCATCTGGCCCAACGACAGTTTTAATCTTGTACTTGCGGTAGTCCTTTTTGCTTGGCTTCCCATTAACAAAGACCACCATGGCTGAAACCGGACTGGTCCCCATGATGTTGGAGTTGTCAAAAGATTCAATGCGCACAGGGGTTGGAATTTGCAGAAGTTTTCCAAGGTTTTCAATGGCACCTTGGGTCTTTTCCATTGATTTTTCAAGGAGATTGAACTTCTGCTCCAGACTGACACGCGCATTCTTGATGGCCAGATTGACCAACTGCTTCTTCTCCCCTCGCTGGGGCTTGAGGACCTTGGTATCCACAAGGGCCTTGACCGCTTCCTCATCGATATCCTGAGGGATCAGGATTTCATTGGGGATCAGGTGAGATTTCTCCTGGTAAAACTGCCCCACATAGGTCAAGAAATCCTCGTCTGGATCATTGTAGTAAGGGAAGAGATTGACGTCGCGCTCGATCAGCTTGCCCTGACGGACAAAGAAGACCTGTACACACATCCAGCCCTTGTCCACGTAGTAGCCAAAAACATCCCGGTTCTGCAAATCCTTGGCCATGACCCTCTGTTTGGTCCGCAGGGTCCCGATGGCCTGGATCAGATCCCGGTACTCGGCCGCCCGCTCAAATTCCATGTTTTGCGCAGCGGTATTCATCTTGAGCTTGAGCTCATCGATAATCTTGTCATCCTGCCCTTTGAGGAAATCAGAGACCTCCTGGGCCATGCCCTTGAAATAGGCCTCGTCCTTGTGGCAGACTGTGTGAGCCATGCATTGCCCTAAATGGTAGTAAAAACAGACCTTGGAAGGAGGATTGGTACACTTGCGGAATGGGAAAATCCGATCCAAAAGTCGCTTGATCTCATTGGCCGCTCCCACATCCGGATAGGGACCGAAATAGAGACCGCCATCCTTTTTGACCTGGCGCGTGATGATGAGGCGCGGATAGCGCTCATTGGTAATCTTGATGAAGGGATAGGACTTGTCGTCCTTGAGCATGATATTATACTTGGGCTTGTTCTCCTTGATCAGGTTGATCTCAAGAAGCAAGGCCTCAATATTGGACTCAGTGACGATAAATTCAAAATCCACAATCTCAGATACCAGTGCTTCGGTCTTGGTATCGTGACTCCCTCTGAAATAGGACCGCACCCGATTGCGAAGATTCTTGGCCTTCCCCACATAGATGATGGTACCGTTCTTATCTTTGTGAATGTAACAGCCCGGACTCGTCGGCAAGAGCTCGAGCTTGGATTTAATCAAGTTATTCATACTCTCTATTATAGCAAAAAAGAGAGGGGTTAGCCTCTCTCTAGTATGTTTGTATTATTGTTATCCACCTTCACCAAGTAAAAAATAATTATTAAAAGGTATATCAGATAGTCATCCTCAATCCTTTATCTTCACTTGCCCTTTTTCGTATGCTGAATACCAACTGCTATCTGGACTGACATATTCAGGTAATTCCTTTTGTGGCTGATCTCCTGAAAGAGTTAAAAGTCCATCATATATCATACAAGAATACTTCTCTGAATCTCTTGTAAATTCTTCATTTTCAGGATCATATGAGTAAGTATGCTCTGAACTACCTTCCTTTATGGTGATCTGCTCTCCGTCTATTTTTATCCATGATGTTTTATCTAGTGAGGCCGTTTTAGTTGATTCATTTTTTACTGTCAGATAATAAATTCCATCTTTTGATTTCATCTCATCAAGGGTAGTCGTGATAATCCCTAAAATCATCAGTGCAGGGATTATCAACAGAAACCATTTCCATTTTTTAGATTTATTTTTCATCAGTAACCATTACTCCATTTAATTTTAAATTTCGTTATTTTCATGTTCAAATTTTGCATTTCTACTTTCTCTATTATAGCAAAAAAGAGAGATCTAAGACGATCCCCCTTTACTAGCAATCGATAATCTTTATCCTTTGAGATTTGCCATCTGGAAGAGCGGAATCACATAAGGAACAATAGACATCAGGATAGTGAATAGCACGAAGAACCAGAACCAGAAGGACGCGAGGGCACGCTGGAAAACTCCCGGTTGAGGTTTATTGGCTTGAATATAAGCCTTGATAGTTGGCCATTTAGTCGCAAGAACCACTATCATCACAATGGAACCAATAGCTAAAACACCGATTTGGAGCCAATTCGCTAGTCCCTCATCCACATGATAGGCTACATAATGCAGGCCTTGGGAAATGACAAAGTTATTGAAAATGTGATAGAAAATAGCCCACCAGATATTGTATTCAAAGGCAATGTAGCCGAATCCTAGACCAATGATACCTGCGAAAAAGAGCTGGTCAAAATTAGCATGGAAGAGGCCGAATAAAATAGCCGTCATGACAATGGCAAAGATTTTGCCATACCGTTCCAAGCCTCGCAAGCCAGCCCCACGGAAGAAGAATTCCTCTGTGATAGGACCAAAAAAGCCAGCATACAAGAGCATAGTCCAAGATCGCTCAATCGTATCTCCTAGATCTGGTGTTGGAGAATGAAGGCCAATGGTCTCAAACATGCGCTCAATCACTTGTGTCATCACAGATGAAAAGACTTGAGAAAAGCCAAGAAAGGCGAGAAGAATAAAGAAGACTGAAAGTGTCATCTTACGTCCCTTATGCTTAAGATCATATTTATAAAGGGCCTTCTTGCGATAGGCATTAAAAAGAAAGAGTCCAATGGAAATAGAGATGAGGTAGGGAATACCAGCCCAAACATTCAGGGCGTTTAGTTTCTCCGTTACTTGACTTGGATCTTTTCTGAGAGAGCCTGCTATGGTCAATCCAAGGAGGACTTCCCACAGGACGGTTACTAAGGTCATTACCAAGAGATAAATAGCAAGTGTCCCAGAATACCTTCCTATATCTTTTTTAGGGTCTAATAATCGGTTGTATTGGTTCATTTCTTCCTCCTAGAAAATAGATAAAAACACGCACAGACTCCTTCGTATAAGACAAAGAAAATCAAAAAGGCATGCATAAAGTAGTCTTCTGGTAATGCAAGAATAATCGAATCCACGCGCGGATCAAAGAGCCAAGTATTGTCCCCAGCAAATAAGACTTGATGAAAGAGAGTAAAGAATTGATCAAAGCCAATTATAACAGTCATCACTGCAAGCACTACTGGTAAAACCATCATCCAAAAGAAGAGACTACGGTACAGGGCCAGGTAGCCATTTTTGACGACTGTCCGCATAAACTGGATAAAACCAGGTAGAGTGACCAAGAAAACGACCGTCACCAAATGAAACAGGTACTTGACGGCCTCAAAATGGTGCAAGCCATTTTTGGAAGAGGGGAATTGAGGCATCTTCAACACCCATTGAAAAGGATTGGTCAAGTAGTTCATCAAGACATTAAAATTCTTCATGATGACTGAAGCCGAAAAACCAGTTCGGCTTTGAATCTCCAACCAATGGATCTCCATGGGATAGAGGACCCATGCTAGGCCAATGGTGAGAAGGATTGTAGCTGACAAGATAAAGAAAAATTGGTTGATTGATTTTAAACTTTTAAGCATCAAAATCCCACTCCGCTAAACTGGAAACAACATGTGTCGGTGCAATTGGTAAGGTTGGCACTTCTTCTGGTTTGGTAAAACCAGTCGTCACCAAAAGGGTTGGAATCCCATTGTCAATACCTGCACGAATATCTGTTAGATAATTATCTCCTACCATAACGACTTCTTCTCTTTCAAGACCCAAGTGTTCAATAGCCTTATCCATGATGATGGCCTTTGGTTTTCCAATGATCACAGGCTCGACCCGTGTCGCAGCCTCTACAAGCGCAATCAAGGATCCTGCACCTGGCATCAAGCCACGCTCTGTTGGAATGTTCAGGTCCGGATTGGTCCCAATAAAGTGTGCTCCTTTTTGAATCGCCAAGGTCGCAATAGCAAACTTCTCATAATCCACTTGCCAATCCAGGCCAATCACCACATAATCAGGTGCTTCTTCATCGATGATATAGCCAGCTTCTTCAATAGCGTCTTTGAGCCCCGCTTCTCCGATCACATAGACCTTTTTGCCCAAATTTTGGTCATTCATGTAGTCAATGGTCGCAAGGGTAGCTGTATAGATAGTCGAAACTGGGGTTTTTATATTGAAATGAGTAGCCAGCATATCCCGAACAGTCTCTGGTGTGCGGGTTGTATTGTTGGTCACAAAGAGATAGGGAATCTCACGCGCCTGCAATTCATGAACAAAAGCTTCTCCTGCAGGAATTCGTGATTTTCCTTTGTAAATAGTGCCATCCAAATCAATCAAATAGCCCTTATAGTGCATTTATTCTTCCTTTTCTGTTTCCGTTTCGTCATGTAACTTCTCTGCATCGACTCGTCCACCAGAACCATATAAGAGCAAGGCTCCAGCATAGAGGACAAATTGTAACACCAAACCTGTAAAATTAATCCCTTGACTTCCCGATTGGGTGAACAAGAAGGATGCTACCATGAGGATGACAATGGTCAATAACAAGCCTATCACGGTTGCCTGATCCACACTGATTTGATAAACCGTGCGTTTAGTGCTCCGATTTTTCCCGTCAGACTTAGTTTCTGGTTGCAAATTCTCGACAAAATCCGTCACTAAGGTCGCAGCGAGGCTGACTGTTGTGCTAAAGAGCACGCCTTGAGACAAGCGGTGATAGAAATTGGACCAGAAGGATCCTGATTGGCTAGTAATCCCAATCGAGAAGATCATGACCGGTAAAAGAAAGGCCAAGGTGAAATGGATCCAGACCCGATACCAGCGTATATCTTCTCTTAAAAAGCGATTAAAACTCTCTAAATTCAAGCGATAGCGGAAAAATTTATAAATTTCCTCTACCAGGATGATGCCCAAAGCACAAAGAGTCAAGAGCCAATCTCCCAACATGTACAAAGGGTTCTTTTGACGCTTGGCATAGGCCACAACCCGTTTTTGATAGCTTTCAAGTTCCTGTTTTTTATTTTTTAATCTTCTACTTTCCATAATTCCAACCCTTTTCTTCTACTTCTTCCCACTCAATTTCAGCTTGGGCATTGATCTGACTATCTGAGCTAATTTGGTGCTGAGTTTTCAAGCCCTCTTGTTCATATTGAGAGGTGATGAGACCTCCTGCTAGCACTTCTTTGACATATTTTAGATGAACTTTTTTAGGGATATGATGGGTCAAGAAGTCTGCTCCCATCACCTCAAAAACCCAGTCCAAGTACTTGCTATTGTTGACATGTCCGTTCATATCCAAGTCGTAAAACCGAACTCGGTATTCTTGTTCCACGCCACCTTCTAATTCTTTGAAACGGGGACCGCGGAGCATGGTTTTTGAAAATTCAGAGTCAAAGGCATCCGTGATTTCACTCATAACAGGATGAACCTTGCGTGTATCACGATCCATCAAGACAAAGGTCGCGACCATCTCAATGATAGTATTTCCTGCTTCATCCTTGATATTAAAGGCCCGGTAGCAGAAAAGTCGATTGTGACTCTTGGCATAGGTTTCAATAGTGATTTTCTCATCAAAAACAGGGAGACGCTCAATCTTCATATTGTAATCCGTGATAATCCAGACTAGATTGTAATTCTCTAGAATGTACATATCACTCATACCCAGCTCAATCGATTGCATGCCTGATACCTGCAAAGACAGCAAGATCAATTGCGGAATTTTTATAAATCCATTGACATCGCTCATATCAAACGGAATTTTCATGCTGTATTCAAATGTTTTTGCCATTTTCTACTCCAAAATAAACTTCTCTGCTACAGTGTCTCCTAAAAAGAGACCTTTCTTGGTCATTCGTACAATGTCCTTGTCAGGTACCAAAAGGCCCTGCTGGATCAATTTCTCAACCACTGATCCATATTGTTGGTCAAAATTCACACCAAACTTTTCTTCGAAACGTTTCTTGGAAACGCCTGTTTTCTTACGCAGTCCCAGAAACATCTCTTCTTCCATCATTTCAGTCTGAGTCAGATGTTCCTCCTGGACACGCGCATTTCCCTCTTCGACCGCCTGCATATAGTGACGGATAGGCCCATGATTCTTGTAGCGAACACCGTTGACATAGCCGGATGCACCAGCTCCTAAGCCATAATACTCTGCATTATCCCAATACATGAGGTTGTGGCGACTTTCAAAACCAGGCTTGGAGAAATTGGAAATTTCGTAATGCTCAAAGCCCGCACGCTCCAACTCCTGAATGATGTATTCAAACATCTCCGCTTCTAACTCCTCTTTTGGTAGAGGAAGCTTGCCCCGTCTCATCCGATTCATAAAGACGGTGTGATTCTCTAGAATCAAGCTATAGAGGCTCATATGGGGAATGTCGAGGGCAAGAGCCTTAGCGACATTTTCCTGGACCTGCTCCATGGTTTGCGTCGGAAGGGCATAGATGAGGTCGATCGAAATATTGTCAAAACCAGCCAGCTTCAGACGATCGATATTGTCATAGATATCCTGCTCTTGATGGCTCCGACCAATCTTTTTGAGCAAGCGATTATCAAAGGTCTGTACGCCTAAAGAAACCCGATTAACCGGTGAATCCTTCAAAACAGCAATCTTATCCGGATCCAAATCACCAGGATTGGCCTCGATGGTCAACTCCTCCATCTGAGAAAGATCAAGTGACTTGGTCAGCTCCTTGAGCAGATACTCTAGCTGATCCGCAGTTAAGGCTGTCGGTGTCCCACCCCCAATATAGAGAGTCCGTAAATTTGTGATTTCTTCCCGACGAAATTCTTGGATCAAATGATCCAAATAAGCATCGACCGGTTGGTTCTTAATAAAAACCTTCGAAAAATCACAATAAAAACAAATCTGGGTACAAAATGGGATGTGGACATAAGCGGACGTTGGTTTTGTATGCATACCTTTAATTATACCATAAAATCCCCCTAAGTCCGAGAAGAAAAGGGTGGATGACGCAAGGATTTCCTTGACAAGAAGGAATGAAAAGAATAGAATAAAACTAATCACATTCGGAGGTAAGGAGATATGAACAACTAAGTTTCGTTAAATAAGATACTTTATTTAGTGGACTGCTTGTTCTATCTCTTTTCGTGTGCCCTCTCGCCTATTGTCCAACTTTTTGTTGGCTTAATAAGGTCTTTTTCTGTTTGGGTTTCACTTGAATACAGCTCTACTAAATAGGTAGAGCTGTTTTTTTGTCCCAGTAGAAAGGAATCTTATGCTAAAACTATCCCACCTCACCATCCGCCACACAAAAGATTTACGCGATTTGGTTCGCGATCTGTCCCTAACTATTCATGAAGGGGAAAAAGTTGCCATTATTGGCGAAGAAGGAAATGGAAAGTCTTCTTTGCTTCATGTCCTTATGTCCCCAAAATCCCTACCAGATTATATGACCATAGAAGGTGAAATCACCACTTCTTTTCACTCCTATGCCTATATTCCCCAGACTTTGCCGGAAGCCTTGAAGGGAAAAAGCTTGGAAGAATATTTTTTTGGAGAGGATGAGCTAGACTATGCCACCCTCTACAGACTGGCTGATCAATTGCAATTTGATAGCGACCGCTTTGCGAGCGACCAAGCTATTGGAAGTCTATCTGGAGGAGAAGCCCTCAAAGTCCAACTGCTTCACGAACTTTGCCGTCCTCATGAATTGCTATTTTTAGATGAACCTTCAAACGATCTGGATTTGGAAACCCTGGACTGGCTCCAGCAGATGATCCAAACGAGCCCCCAAACCATCCTATTTATTTCCCATCATGAGGATTTTTTGACGCAGACGGCGGATACCATTATTCATCTAAGACAGATCAAACACCGCAAGGAGGCTGAAACCATTGTAGAGCACCTAGGCTATCAAGACTACAGTAGCCAGAGGGAGCAACAATTCAAGCAACAGACTCAGCAAGCTGCCAACGATCAACGAACCTACCGAAAAACAATGGAGAAGCATCGCCGCGTCCGTCAGCAAGTTGAAACATCCTTACGAAACACTAAGGATAGCACTGCTGGACGTCTCCTGGCAAAGAAAATGAAGTCCCTCCTCTCACAAGAAAAGCGCTACGAGCGAGAATTCCAATCCATGACTCCCCAACCCTATGATGAGGAAGTCATCAATCTGCATTTTCCTCCCCTCACTCCCTTGTCTCCTCAAAAACGAGTCCTTCTATTAGATCAGGAAGAACTCGCCATTGGTGATCGGGTCCTTGTCAAGAACCTCTCCCTTACTCTTCTAGGACAGGATAAAATAGGGATTATCGGTTCCAACGGTGTGGGGAAATCCACTTTCCTAAAAATGATATGGAAAAGTCTACAGAAGAATGAAAGTATCCGCACTGCCTATATGCCACAAGATTACACTGAAGGCCTCCCTCTGACTCAGACACCGGTTCAATTTCTACAGCATTCAGGTGATCGCGAAGAAATCAACACCATTCAATTGCATTTAGCCTCCCTCAACTTTACTTATTCTGAAATGCACCATCCGATCTCTGAACTTTCTGGTGGCCAGCAAGGAAAACTCTTCCTCCTTCAATTAGTACTCACAAGTCCCCAGTTTCTGCTCTTGGACGAGCCTACTCGCAATTTTTCACCCACTTCCCAACCAGAAATTCGACGCCTATTCGCAGACTACCCAGGCGGACTGGTTACAGTCTCCCACGATCGGACCTTCCTCAAAGAAGTCTGCCAAAAAATCTATCGTCTGACTGAAAATGGTTTGGTAGAAATAGAGTCGCTCTAACGTAAAAAAGATTGGCTAAAACCAATCTTGTAGAACGAGGAAAAAATGTTCTATTATACAAATCTAACAAATCCAGAGTTATCCAAGCCTCTATTGAAACTTTTCCGCCGTGAGAAAAGTGCCTGAAACGTAATAGTTTCAGGCACTCGGAATTATTGAGACCTTAGGCTCAATAATTAGTCATGGAACTTCGAAGAAGTTCGCTGACGTCCATTCTCACCTAAGGAAAGTTTCTAAGAGGACTTTGTCTTCAATTTGAAAGATTTGCAAAAACCAATCTTTTTTCTAATTCTTCCCTGCCTCTTTTCCCATTTCTTGGGTGCGTTTATAGGCTACTTCTACTCCTGCAATAATGTCGCCCCGTAGGCCGACTTGTTCTAAGCGGTTGACTCCTGCGATGGTAGAGCCACCTGGACTACAAACCGCATCCTTCAAGCTTCCAGGATGTTGCCCCGTCTCTAAGACCATACTGGCGGCCCCTTTGAAAGTCTGAGCCGCCCCTGATGAGACCAAGATCAACTCATGCCCCGATTCGTGTAAGAGAGCCAACTGCTGGGTAATGACCTTGACCTTCTGTCTGGAGAGACTCCCATCGGGATTGGTCAAAGACGAGGTCCCTACTTTAAAGACGATTCGTTTTGCTTTCATCTCTATGTTTCTTTCTAATACTATTTATTTCGTATGTAATGAAAGTGACTGAATCTCCATTCAGCCATTCTTCATTATCCTTTTCGAAGGTCTTCCAGCGTTTTCTCAAAGATCGCTGGTACTTCTGCCGTAAATTCCAAAGTCTCTCCGGTGCGAGGGTGGGTAAAGCCGAGTGTCCGCGCATGAAGAAACTGTCCTTTTCCTTTGAGTGTCTTCTTAGGACCATAAGCAGGGTCTCCAGCTACTGGATGGCCGATATAGGCCATGTGCACCCGAATTTGGTGGGTGCGCGACCGGTCTCTAGTTGCAACTCTACCAAGGTGTAATTTCCAAAGCGCTCCAAGACTTGAAAACGGGTCACTGCAGGTTTTCCTTTCGCCGTCACTGCTTGTTTTTTCCGGTCCTTTTCACTGCGACCAATTGGTGCTTCGATCATGCCCCGATCGTTCGGAAGATTGCCATGGACAATGGCCCAATACTTCCGGAGAGATTTTTTGTCTTTGAGTTCCTCTGCTAAGGCGACGTGGGCTTGGTCATTTTTTGCGACCATCAAGAGGCCTGACGTGTCTTTGTCGATCCGATGAACGATCCCTGGACGCAATTCCCCATTGATCCCTGAAAGGTCCTTGACATGGTATAAGAGCGCATTGACCAAGGTCCCGCTGGTATGACCCGCACTGGGGTGAACAACCATACCCTGTGGCTTATTGACCACCACAACATCCTGGTCCTCATAGACGATGTCTAAGGGCAGATCTTCTGCTTCATAGCTGACCTCTTCCACTTCTGGGACTTCATACTGGATGATATCTCCTTCTTTGACCGTATACTTAGCTTTTTTCACGGTTCCATTGACCAGAACTTTTCCTTCTTTGATCTGCTCATTGGCCACAGCTCGTGACAAGGGAGTCAAATCCGCCAAAGCCTTATCCAGTCGCGCACCGGCTACTTCGATTTTAATTTCCATGCGTTTCCTCTTTCAACATCAGGATCAGGAGCAAGAAAACTCCAACTGTCAAATAACTATCTGCTACATTAAAAATGGCAAAATTCATAAAATCCAGGTGGAACATATCGACTACAAAGCCCTGACGCAGGCGATCGATAAAATTCCCCAATCCACCCGCAATCACCAAGGTCAAGCCTGTCACCATCCAAAGCGATCCCTTGAGGTGCTTATAGAGATAGTAAAAGGCCCCCACCATCACGACTAGCGTGATGAGGGTAAAGAACCATTGCTGATTTTCAAGAAGCGAAAAAGCTGCACCTGTGTTTTGAAGATAAGTCAGACTGACCACATGGGGAATAAAAGACTTGACGACACCCAGTGGAATGTTCTTCACCACATACCATTTGACCAGCTGATCCAGTAGGACCAAAAGGACGATCGCTACTGGGACCATTGTTTTTCTCTTCATTTCTTACCTCTTTTGATCAAAATATTCTACCATGACCTCGACAAACTTCTCTGCTACAGGAGAGAGATCCATCTCTTCGCGTTTGACATAGACCATTTTATTGTCTAAGTTGTCTTCCAAAGGAATCACGGTAATGCCATTCACGGACTGGCTATCCAAAAAGCCAGATCCCGTCGCATAAGCATCCGTCCGCTCCAAGATTCCATTCAAGGTAGCCCGGTCGGTCACATTGAACATTTGTGAGCTCGAGCTGGTATCGACAAAGTTCTCTGAATAATAGAGGTACTCATCTTTTTCTTGGGTAAAACGAACAGTTGGCAACTGAGCTAGATCTTCCATAACCAGTTTTTTCTTCTTAGCCAAAGGATGTCCTTTGCGAAGATAAATATGAGTCTGAAAAGGAATCAAATCCACTACTTCAAGCCCTAATTTATCGACCCGTTGCATAATCCCCTTGGTATTTTGACGATTGAGATAAATAATCCCCAACTCACTATGCCCTTGAGCCACTTCGTCCAAAATTTGAACCGTCGTTGATTCAAAGATGCGGAAGTTTTTATTTTCCGGATAGCGGATCGAGAATTCCGTCATCAAAGGTGGCAAGAAGTCATAGTGTTGACTAGAAATAGAGAATTCTTTCTTCTCTTCTTCAGGACTGGCATATTGATTTTGAAACACATCAAACCCTTTGACCACGTCCTGCGCTTTTTCATAAAATTCCATTCCCCGACGGGTCAAAAAAGTCCCAGAACTGGTCCGACGAAAAATCTTAAACCCCAGTTCTTTTTCCAGATCTCTGACGGAGATGGACAAGCTAGGCTGACTCACATACATTTTTTCAGCAGCCTCACGAAAAGTACCACTGTTGGCAATCGCCACTACATATCGTAATTGTTGTATATTCATTCTATTTTCCTTATTACAGTATCGATCTATTATACCATAAATTAGGGGCTGAAAGAAGAGATCCGTTTAAGAGACCTTCTTCTAGTAAAAATAAAAAAGAGAGTGGGACAGAAATCGGTAATTCGTTAGAATTCGATTTCGTCGTCCCACCTCCGCACAGTTGAGTAGGACTGTAAAAGCTGATGAAATCAGCGTAGTAGAGCCCACTCAACCACTGCGTCTTGCTCGACAATCCAAAAATAATTGAGAGGCTAGGACTTTTGTCCCAGCCTCTTATACTTATTCAATCACTTGGCTTTCAGCTACTTTCTTGTACCAATGAGCCGATTTCTTTGGATAGCGCTCTTGGGTTTCAAAGTCCACATAAAAGAGACCATAGCGTTTTTCATAACCATTAGACCAAGAGAAGACGTCCATGAGAGACCAGATGAAGTAACCTTTGACATTAGCACCATCTGCAATCGCATCAGACAAGACCTCCAAGTGTTGCTTCACATAATCAATCCGGCCATCATCGTAAACAGTGTTGTCCACAAATTCATCTTTGTATCCAAGTCCGTTTTCAGTGATGTAGATCTTCTTGTAGTTTGGATAATCTTTCTTGACACGCATGATTTGATCATACAAACCTTGAGGGTAGATGATCCAGTCCCAATCAGTACGAGGTACATAGTCAGGAGCTACACGACGTCCAACACCTTTGATTTGGTATTTAGAGCTTCCTTTTTCCCCTTTACCGTTGTGGATGATTTCAGTTTCACCATCAAAGGCTTCCATCCAGTCACTCATGTAGTAGTTAATTCCAAGGAAGTCGTTTAGATCTTTAGCTGCTTCAAGTGCTGCAAAGTCTTCGTCCCGAAGATCCAGACTACCACCATTAACTGAAAGAATGTGGTTTACCCCTTCCATGGTTTCATCTGAATAATGACCGAGGTAAGTAGCATCCAAGATAAATTTGTTGTGAATGATATCTTCCAACTCAGCAGCACGTACGTCTGCAGGATTTTTAGGATCCAATGGATACTTAGTTGGAAGAGCATGAACAACCCCGATTTCACCTGTATACCCTTTGTCTTTGTACAATTTCACAGCACGTGCATGAGAAACCATCATATTGTGGTGTGATTGGAAGACTTTGGCAAGGTCATATTGAATACCTGGTGGGAATTTACCTACTAAGTATTGACCATCACCGATTGGGCCAATTTCATTGAAGGTTGTCCAGTAGTTGACTTCTGGGAATTCTTCAAAACAGAAGGCAGCATAATCTACAAAGTGTTCGATATTTTCACGATTCAAGAAGTCTCCATTTGAGTGAAGAGCTTCAGGAGTATCAAAGTGGTGAAGAGTTACGAATGGTTCTACATGACGTTTATGGCATTCTGCAAATAACTTATGATAGAATTCTACCCCTTTTGGATTGACTTCACCATAACCAGTTGGGAAAATACGTGACCAAGCAATAGAAATACGAATTCCGTTTACGCCATATTCTTCAGCCAACTGTAAGTCTACTGGATATTTATGGTAGAAATCACTTGCTGGTTCAGCAGTATACCAATAGTTGTCTGCTAAGTATTTGTCCCATGCAACTGGTCCTTTACCATCTGTATGAGTCGCACCTTCTGCCTGGTAGGCAGCTGTCGCCCCACCAAAAATAAAATCTTTAGGAAGTGTTTTTGTCATTTTTTCACCTATTTCTTAATTGAACCAAATGAAAAGTGAGCGGAGAGGAGTTAGTGAGCCATCCATCTCCATCTCACTTCTTGTTCCAAGCCACCGAATTGTGACATGAGGAGGTAAAAACGATATATTTTTACCGACGAATTAACAAGTCGATTAGGAAAATCGCCATAGCGATTTCCGTTACGATAGGAGACTGTTTCACAGTCCCTATCGTTAATCGAATTGCGCTTGAACGAATGCAAGAGCGCCTTTACCATCACGTGTCAATTTGATGTATTGAGCACCTTCTGTCTTAGCCAATTTAATGCCTAGTTTATCTGTTTCTGCCCTCATGTCTTCATAGTTAGAAGCTACTTGAGGGGCAAGGATAACAAGGTCAAATTCTGGCAACATTTCACGGTGAGCACCGTAACCACCAGCAGCGGCCTTTACAGGAACATTGTATTCTTTAGCAGCTTTATTCAAAGCATTTGCAAGAAGACCACTTGTACCACCACCTGCACAAAGAACCAATACGTTTGTTTCTTTTGTGATATTGTTTTGAGCTGGTTCATTTTCAACACCAGCTTTTTCAAGAACAGCATCTGCTTTAGCAGTGTTAAAGTTTGCAGCAACTTTTTCTTTTAAGCTGTCGTTTGCTTTACCAGAACGTTCTTCTTCAAGAATTTGTTCATCATAAACCTTAACGAATGGATAGTAAATGATCACGTCTACTACAACAAGGAGTGCAGCAAGGATGAAGGAAAGTACTTGGAAGTTTGTACCAAGGACAATTCCGAGAGGTCCAGGAGTTACCCATGGAAGGTTAGCAGAGAATGAGTTCATTCCCAAAGTATCAACAAAGAATTTGAAGATCCATACGTTTGCAATTGGAGCAAAGATAAATGGAATGAAGAAGGTTGGGTTCAATACAATTGGAGCCCCGAAGAGAATTGGTTCGTTTACACCGAAGAATGTAGGAACAACAGATGCACGTCCGATTGCACGGTTACGTTCAGACTTACACAACCACATGAAGAGGAAGGGAACAATCAAGGTTGCACCAGTACCACCCATGGTAACGATAAACATTTGAGTCCCAGATGTGATGACTTTATCAGCATGTTGTCCGGCTTGAAGCAAGTGCAAGTTGTTATCGATATTTGCATATGTGATCGCCGCAATCGCTGGTTCTACGATTGAAGGACCATGGATACCTACAAACCAGAAGAAGGCATAAGCACCAAAAATAAGGGTAATTCCAAGATATCCATCTGCTGCAGAGAACAATGGAGCTAGAAGTGTTCCGATAGATTCCGCAACTGTTACACCGATAGCACCTTTAACAATCAATTCAAATGCATACAAGAGAACAATTGAAACTGTAAATGGAATCAAGTCTTTAAAAACTTGTGAAATATTCGGTGGAACCTCGTCTGGCATGCGAATCGTCACATTATTTTTCACACAGACCTTATAAACATTAACGGTGACAAAGGCTGCAATGAAGGCTGTCAATAGACCTTTTGTACCCATGAAGGCTGTTAAGAATCCACCTTCTTTAGCAGGTTCGGCAGCCATGAGCAAGAAGCCAACCATAGAAGCCAACATTGTAGAAATGAAGTTGATTTGGTTAGTTGCTGGAAGGTCGCGGTTCATTGAATCAGTCAAAGCCTTAGCCGTTGTACCACCAACGAAGAAGGCCAAGATGCCCATAGAATAGTTATATGGAGTCATCAAGAATGTTTCAATATCTTTAGACCAGTGGAATCCCCAAGCGTTTGGTACATACGCAATTAGGATGAAGATAGATGAGAAAAGGATAACAGGCATCCCTGCAATAAAGCCATCCCGAATCGCTCGCAAATATTTGTTTCGAGAAATCTTTTCAAAGAAAGGTTTCCCTTTTTCAATCAGTTCAATCAGTTTATTCATTATTTCGCTCCTCTTTTATATAGTTCAATCAGATGGTGAATCACGTCTTTTAATAGGATCGTTGTCATGAGATGGTCTTGACCATGCATCATGGTAATGCTATAGGGGATTTCTTCTCCTGCTGCTTCATGCGCTAGCATGGTCGTTTGAGATTTGTGAGCCTCAGCGATACAGGACCCTGCTTCTTCTACTAAGGATTCTGCTTTAGCAAAATCACCATTTTCAGCAGCTTTTAAGGCTTCCACTAATTTTGATCGAGCGTCACCGGCATAAGCGACAATTTCAAACCCAAGTAATTGGACTTCTTCTTTATTCATGTTGGTTCCTCCTTATGATACCTTTTGAAAATTTTTATAATAGACGTTGAATATGAAGGGCTAAATAGACTTTTTCATTAGGAGATATTTTGGCTCCTGTCTGTTCAGCGATGGTTTGGTAGATTTGATGACTAATCTCATGAGCCTTTGGATAACTTAGCTGAATCAGTTGTTCCATCTCGCTCAAACCTTCTGGATCTTCTCTTCCCTTATCTAGCGAATCTAGGAAATAATTGAGATGGATCATAAAGCGATCATAGAAATGACTGTTTTCTTCTTTCCGTTTCAATCCATTTTGAGCTAGTTTTTCTTCTACAGCTTTCAAAATAACTTGTCGATCCTGGACATCTGGATCTTGCTCATGAATCATTTCCCCTTGTGCATTAATGAAATGATAAGCGATACGATTCACTTCATCGTCAGGAAGTTGATCCAAGAGCCGCTTTCGAAAAATCTCAATCGCTTCTTTTGCGATTTTATAGGGAATCGGGTGCATAGCAGACGCATCAGGAAGGTCACTGTGTTTGTATCTTCCCTGTTGAACTGCCTGGTAAGAACAAAAGATGTGATCTGTTAATGTCACATAGATATATTCTTGAACAGGATAGGCATATTTCTTAGACAAGGTATCAATCACTTCATAAGTAGTTGTAATGAAATCAAGAGGAACATCCTTTAGAAGGGCCATAAAGTTTTCTCTTGACTCATCCGTGTTTAAACGAAATACTTTTTCGACCTTATCATCAGCCACTAGATCATTTTTCTTTTTCCCAAAAGCAATCCCACTCCCAATAACAATCAACTCTTGTTGTAGTTCATTTTGAACCAAAGCAACATTATTGTTCATTGGATGGATAATACGATACATGAGGCTCTCCTTTGTAAAATTTGTTAAAAGCAAATAAAAATGACCACGAAGCAACTGAAAAAACTAGCCTACACTAATTGTTCAATCTACTTGTGGTCACGCCTAATCTAACTTAGTAACGCTCACTGCTATTCAACTTATGAACTTATTCTATCATAAGTTTTTTGTTTTGTAAACCCTTACAGCGAAAATTTTTAAACATTTTTTTATAAAAAATAAACAAGATCTTAAAATAATGAAGAACATTGGAAGGAATTGCTTTCTTCCAATGTTCTAACTGTTGCTTTAGGAGGCAATCATCATTTGAATCTTATACGCGTTCTGTCCAAGGTGTTGCTACTTTAGCCAAGACTGCGTTCAATTCTTCAATATTTTGACGCCCTTCTGTACGAAGCCATTCACGAGCAGCTGCTTCTCCATCTTTGATGTAAGCTTCTACTGAACCTGCCCATGTCGCACGTCCACAAAGAACACCGTTGAAGTTTGCACCTGATTCGTGGGCAAATACAAGAGTTTCTTGGAAGAGCTTAGCTGATACACCTGCACTGAGGTAGATGTATGGAAGGTTGGTCGCTTCTTCTTGTTCTTTGAAGAAAGCAGCTGCTTCTTCACGACTATAGACAACTTCTCCTTCTCCAAATCCTTCCACGAAGTTCACATTAACTGGAACTTCCACTTTCAAGACATCGATATTGAAACGAGGATCTGAGAAGACTTTCATAGCCTCAATCACCTTACGAGGTTTCACTTTTGCATATTCAGCAGAGGTTGCATCTGCAATTCCTTCATCATAAGCCAAGATTTCAAGGAAGAATGGAATGTCTTCTGCCACACATTCTGAACCGATGCGTTCGATATAAGCTTGTTTTTCTTGGTTGAGTTCATCTGCACTGTCTACATCATAGTAGAGCAAGAACTTCACAGCATCTGCGCCTTGTTCTTTGATGCGTTTTGCTGACCAAAGGTTCAAGCAGTCAGGCAAGCGTTTGGTGCTAGACGTATCGTATCCTGTCTTTTCGTATGCGAGCAAGAGTCCTGCATCTTTGTCCAAGGCTTTCGTAGCTGGCAAACCATATTCTGGGTCCAACAACATAGAGGAAGCATATTTTGTCAATTCATCTGCTACAAGGACTTTCAATTCTTCCATTTGTGCTACTGTTGGTTCTGTGTCTTGATATTTGGCCATCAAGCGTTTCAAAGCTCCACGTTGGTCGAAGGCCAAAGCTGAAATGACACCATCTTTTGTGCTGAGACGTTCCAAATAGTTGCGTTTTTGTTCTGTTAATACCATTTTATACCTCTTTTACGATTAATTGTTGATACAAGGCATCATAGTGCCCCATGTTGACATGTCCTGTTTGTGCTTCTTGCGCATTTAACATTCCAAGAACATTTGCTTTCTTGAGCAAATCTGCGTCACTCTCATGATGATAGAGACCAGATGCAATCCCTGCAACAGTCGAATCACCCGATCCAACTGGATTGACGACATCGATCATAGGAATATCTACCTTATAGAAGACATCCCCATGCTTAGCGAAAGCGCCATTTGCACCAAGGGAGACAATCACCCATTCGATGCCATCAAAGAGAGAATCCTGAAGAACTTCTTTTAAGTCTTCCACATTCTTACTCACTTCTTTTCCTAACAACTGAGATAATTCTTCATTGTTTGGTTTAATGACCGTAGGCTTGACAGTTGCTTGAATGGCAGCTTCTAAAGAAGCTCCCGAGCAATCGAGTACGACTGGTTTCCCAGCTTCCCTTGCAATCTTGACAAGGCTAGCATAGTAGTCCACTGGTAAACCAGCAGGGAGACTTCCAGAGATGGCAACAACCTCTACTTGGTCAACCAAGTGACGATAATGGTCGAGAAAGTCTTTCCCTTCTTTCTCAGAAATGGTTGGACCTTTTTCTAAGATTTCTGTTTGCTTGCCTTCGTGAAGGATGGCGATACAATTACGTGTATCACCAGCAATTTCAAAGAAACGTTCCTCTATCCCTTCTCCTAAATGATCGAGAATGAATTGCCCCGTCCGACCACCAAGTAGGCCAGTCGCTGCCACTGGATCCTTTATCTCAGAAAGTACACGGGTAACATTGAGACCTTTTCCACCAGCTGTCTTACTCACCTCAGCTACACGATTGACTGTATCCAACTGGAGTACATCCAAAGGATAAGAAATATCAATCGAAGGGTTCATCGTGACCGTTAATATCATACGTCACCTCTTAGTCGTGGTATTCACCACGGTCCCATTTTTCAAGGAATTCTGTAAAGAAATCAGCATCCGCTTGATGAGCATTATGGGTTTCCACATGTTGGATCTTAGCGATCAATTTTTTATTTTCTTCAGTTGGTTTGTATTCAGCGTGGATGAATGCTTCAATGATATCGCACATGAGCAATTCACCAGTAATTTTACCACCAAACCCGATGACATTCGCGTTCAATTCTTCTTTTGCATAGAGAGCAGTTGTCATATCGCGTACCAAGGCAGAACGGATACCAGGTACTTTGTTAACAGCATTGTTAATCCCAACACCAGTACCACAGATACAAACACCAAGATCTGCTTGGCCACTTGCTACGGCTTCACCAACTTTCTTACCAAAGATTGGATAGTGGGTACGTGTATGGTCATAAGTCCCAAAGTCGAGCACTTCGTATCCTTTTGATTTCAAAAAATCAGAAACAGCCATTTTTTCATTTGTCACAATGTGATCACAACCAATTGCAATTCTCATTTGAATTCTCCTCTCATTAGCACATCTTATTCAACATATCAACACGGATTTGGTGACGGCCACCGTCGTATTTACCATTGACGAAGCCTTTGGCAATGTTCTTGGCTAATTCATCCCCAACAATTTCAGCTCCCATGGTAATCATTCGAGAATTGTTGTGTCCACGTGTCATATAAGCAGAACGTTCATCTGAAACTTCTGCTGCCACCATTCCTTTGATTTTAGTCGCAACCATAAATGGACCAGCTCCATAAGCATCAATCACGATTCCAAGATTTTGATCGTTTTTGTTCACTTCGCTCGCGACTGCAAGTGTCACATCTACAAAATCTTGACCTTCAGCGGTTACATCTACAACATCGAAGTTTTCTTTTACAAGAAACTCTTTCACGAGATCTTTTAATCTTAATCCTGCAGCATCTGCACCAATTACAATAGACATGTCCTGTCCTCCTTTTGTTTGTTTCAGCAAATATTTCTGTTGTTAATTTTTCACAAAGAAACATTTTCTTACTTTTGATATTATATTACACCTATTTCGAACGAAAGTCAACATTAAATTGTTTATTTTCGAACATTTTTTAAAAATAAAAACACCATATCTAGAAAAGATATGGTGTCAGTTTTCAAACTACATGGAACGATTATTTTGCATTTGCAGCATATTCTTCGTTACGTTTGATCATTTGTTTTCTGTACCAAGCGAAGATTCCGATATAGAATGCCAAGAAGACAACTACACCAAGGATAGCTTTGATATCACCAGTTGTTGCGTTACCGATTGTCCAACCGAGCAATTTTTCAACTGGTCCTTCAAGAGTTGAGTGAGTGATCAATTGAGTAGAAGCTACCCCTTTAGGGAAGGCATCAACACTCTTAGCCAATTGAGTTGCAAATGGTGCAATCAATGTACCTGAAAGAAGGAAGAGTGGCAAAAGAAGGCTTCCGAAGATGATCATACGGATCAATTTACCGCGTGTTACAACCAACAAGGCTGGAGTTACACCCATAGCGATGATCCCTGCAAGTGGCAAGATACCATTTCCGACTTTAGAAAGAAGCACTGCTTCGATCAACATGATTGGTGCAAGTACGTTGGCACAAGCCCAGATTTCAGCACGACCAGCGATAAATGGCCAGTCCAAACCGATGTTGAATTTACGTCCTTGAAGACGTTTAGTAGCAACGTTTGTAATACCTTGTGACAATGGTTCTACTGCTGCGATGAACCAAGAACCGATCAATGAGAACAATTCCAAGCAGACACCGGCAGTCAAACCAAGGCTCAACCAACCTTTAATAACCAATTCCCATTTGTCAGCATCTTGCACACCAGCAACTGGATGTGGAGTACCCATGATACCGATGACGATACCAAGAAGGAAACCGATAAAGAATTTAGATCCCCAGAAACCGATCTTCTTGTTCAATTTAGCAGCGTCGAAGTCGTATTTATCAAGACCTGGGAAGAATTTGTCAAAGATTTTATCCAAGACCATGATGATTGGGTTCATCATGTAGTTCATGTGAGTAGATGTCATAGGTGATGAACTTGGTGCATTCAACAAATCATCAAATGTTGGTTTCATCAAGTCTGAGTTGATGATTTTCATAACCCCTACAAGGACAACGGCAAGAGTTGCAACGAAAAGTGAAACTCCTTGGCTGACACCGTTGTTGTCAGCATACCATTTGATCAAAAGACCAGTGATAGACAAGTGCCAGATATCGAAGATATCGACGTCAAGTGTATCAGTTTTCTTGATCGCAAGCATGATAACGTTGACGATCAACATAATCAACAAGAAGTAAAGTGTCCAGGCAGACCCCCGAGTAATGGTCGCAAGAGGCGCCCAACCAACGTCTGTGATATTCAATTGAATACCAGTATTCTCAACGAATTTTGCAAGAGATGCTGAGAAAGCTCCATTCAACATACCGATGATAGCACCGATACCAGTAAGGGCGATGGCAAGTTTAATACCACCTTCAAGGGCTTTAGAGAATTTCACTCCAAATAAGAGAGCCAATAAAGTCAAGACGATCAACATGATGATCGGAGCACCCATGTCTAGGATGGGTTTGAAAAATTTATTGGCAAAATCAATAATGCCATTCATAATAAATCCTCCCGATTTATGAATTTTTTTGTAATTTACAGCAGAAAGTGTTCCCAATTTTATAATTGGATAACGCTTACAATCACGTTTAAAAAAATATTAACTTAATCCATGTTCTTTAATGGCAGCTTCGATGTTATCAAAGACTGGCGCACTCATCGCTGGAATACGGAACAAGATTGGTCCTGCTTCTACCACTGGAATACCAGGATCGAATCCCAAATCAGTTGCAGCAATTGGAGTAAAGATGTCATAACCAGAAATCAAATCTTCATTGACGTCTTTGACCATGACAGCGTCACAACGCACATCATAACCACGGTTTGACAACTCTTCTTCCAACGCATTCTTAATTTGGTGGCTAGAGTTAACACCTGCACCACAGGCAGCTAAAATTTTAATCATTTGGATGTCCTCCATTATAAATATTTACGAATGTTTTAGGAAATAGTTTCCGTAATGTATTGATAAAGCTTATCTTCACTATCTAATTTTGATAGAGCTTCGAGATTTCCATTGGATGTAAAGAAATCCATCAGTTGGGCCAAAATATTGGTTTGGCTTGAGCTCGTATTATTGATAATAAAAAATAAGAGTGAAACTTGAACTTCCTTATCTGGAGCAATCATATTATGGAAAGTTACGGGTTGATCCAAACGAACCACAACCACATTCTCAGTGAGATTATGGACAATGTCTGTGTGCGGGATCGCCACATTTGGTAAGTCCTTACCAAGAAATTCCATGTCTAATCCAGTCGGGAAAGACTTTTCACGCTCAATCAAAGCGGAACGATAGGTTGGTGTCACAATCTGTCGCTCTTCCAATAAGCTTGCTACCTGCTCAAAGAGATCTGTTTGATCCTTGGCATGTAGGCAAAACACAAGATCTTTGTTAAAGAGTTGATTTAATCCCATTGTTGCCACCTCCTTATCTAACTATTTATTTATAGCTTCAGTATATCACTATATTGATTGATTGTCAATCTTTTTTTGTCTAGATTTGTTTATTTTTGTTTATATATTACTCTAAAGCGCTTTCTATCCGTCATTTTCCAACATCATTAAATCAGTAAAAAGAGAGTGGGACAGAAATCGGTAATTCGTTAGAATTCGATTTCGTCGTCCCACCTCCGCACAGTTGAGTAGGGCTGTAAAAGCTGATAAAATCAGCGTAGTAGAGCCCACTCAACCACTGCGTCTTGCTCGACAATCCAAAGACAATTGAGAGGCTAGGACTTTTGTCCCAGCCTCTCATTTTATATGATTTTCGTATACAAGGCATATTTGTCTTTGATCTTCTTTGGAATACTATCATCAGTAATAATGGCATTCAGGTCTTCCACTCGATAGAAACTATAGAAAGAATAACTATCAAACTTGCTGTTATCAGCTACCACATATTTTTCTATCGCATTGTTCAGAATAATGGCATTGCCATTTCCTTCTTCTTCATTAGCTGTGGAGACACTATGGCCATCGATTCCATTGACCCCGATAAAGGCCTTAGAAACCTTGATTTCTTTCAAGAGTTTATTGGCAAATTGACCGACAAAGGTTTGTGTCTTTACCCGGTAGCGACCACCAACTAAGATCAAGTCATAATTCGGGAAATCCTTGAGCTTCTCAAAAATAGGCAGGGAGTTGGTGACGATGCTAATTTCTTTCCCTTCCAAATAATCCCCGATAAAGTCTGTTGTTGTACCTGAGCCAATAAAGACGGTATCCCCATTTTCGATCAAGTCTGCACATTTTTTGGCAATGGATCGCTTCTCATCAATATTGATCAGATTTTTCTCACTGTGAGAAGCTTCTAATAAACTATCTTTGACTTTTTTGTGGGCCCCACCATGTACACGAACTAAAAGACCTTGTTTTTCAAGATCGATCAGATCGCGACGAATGGTCATGTCTGTCACCCCAAAGAGTTCCTTAAGCTCTTTGACCGATACCACACTTTTTCGATCCAGTTCCTGAAGAATTTCAACATGTCTGCTATCTTTCATGGTACTACTTCCATTCCTACTATATTTGTCTCTATTATACTACATTTTTCAAAAAACACAAATTCAAACATTATATTAACAAGAGTAAACAAGATATTTTTAAATAAATAAAAGAAAAAAAGCCTTCCGTCAATCCGGAAAGCTTTGATTTATGCTATTTCTAGCTTCCTCACCTTTGGATCAAGGATCGGGATAAAAAGGTTAAGGAAACCTTTTTATTTTGCGATTGGGTAAACAGAAACTTGTTTTTTATCGCGCCCTTTACGTTCGAAGCGTACTACGCCTTCAACTTTTGCGAACAAAGTATCGTCTCCACCACGTCCAACGTTCACACCTGGGTAGATGTGAGTACCGCGTTGACGGTAAAGGATAGATCCACCTGTTACAGTTTGTCCATCAGCTGCTTTAGCTCCAAGACGTTTTGCTTGTGAATCACGTCCGTTTGATGTAGAACCTCCACCTTTTTTGTGGGCGAAAAGTTGCAAGTTAGCAAGATTCAATTTCAACATAATTGTTTTCCTCCATGTTAGTTTTCTGTGATAACTCTTGTTTGGACGAACTCCGATGAGTTCTCCGATAAGTTTGCCATCCCTAAGAAAAATGATTCAAAGAATAGTTGGGTCATTTCTCTTTGATGAGGTGGAATATCTGTCGGGATCGTCACCCGCAGGAAGCCACCTTCTTCTTCGTTTAATTCTAGATCCGGTTCGTAGCCTGCAAATTTCTCAACAGAGTTGACAAAGTTAATGGCTAGAGTCGAAACCGATGCACACACGACATCAAAGCCGTATTCACCGCTTCCAGCGTGCCCAGTGATTTCTGCACTCCTCAGCTCGCCATCTTCGGCTCGTTCAAAGACTGCTTGTATCATGTGTTCTCCTAAAAATTAAGCGTTGATAGCGTTGATGACAACTTTAGTGTAAGGTTGACGGTGACCTTGTTTACGGTGGCTACCTTTTTTAGGTTTGTACTTGTAAGTAACAACTTTCTTTTGTTTTCCTTGTTTTTCAACAGTTCCAACAACAGTAGCTCCTGAAACAAGTGGAGTTCCGACAACAGTGTTTTCACCACCAACAAGAACAACTTCGTTAAATGTAACTTCTTGACCAGCTTCAACGTTCAATTTTTCAACGTAGACTGCTTGACCAACTTCAACTTTAACTTGTTTTCCGCCAGTTTTAATGATTGCGTATGTGCTCATTATGCACCTCCTATGTATTTTTGGGTTTCCCCGTATTTTTGTGAAGACTCGCCTAGCATCGTGGGACGAACCACTTACTCTCATGGAAATGAGCGACGATGTTCGAGCGGTTGCACAGGCATGTGCATAGTCAACTCTCTTAGTATATCACTTCTATCAGACAAAGACAAGTATTTTTGCGCTTTGAAAACGAATTTCTTTTATAAAATGGATGATTTTATATCTTTTATGTTAAGATCGCTTGTAAGACCGACTTCTTCTACTTATCTTTAAATTTAAAGTCATTGAAGCTCATTTTAGCTTTAGACGAATCGTTCATACCCTTCATTTTTTCTTCTTGTTCCTTAGTGATTTTGATAGGAATCGCTGCAGCCGTATTGGGTTTCAATACACCAGATTCGCTCACTTCATAGTCAACTGTGACATCTTTGAATAGTGGCTCCCCATCATATTCCAAATTCAGAACAAAGGATCCATCACGATCGATGGTTGTGGTGGTACGATTCACGATAAAGAACAAGGCGAAGCGATTTTCCTCATTTCCAAAGGTATAGCCTGGGAAAAAGACAAATAATTTTCCAGCTTCTCCAAGCGTTGGATGTTCCTTAATAAATTTCTCAGATGCTTCCAAGACTTCGTTGTCCTGGTCTTTATACTGATCGGCTCTGACAAATGTGAGCGGTTCTTTTTTACTGCTGGTTGACTGGCTAGTCTTCTCTTCTTTTTTCGGGCCAGTAAACGATACTTTGACACAGCCTGTTAATAGAATCAAGCTCGTCATTAATACGATAATTTTTTTCATCTTGTCTCCTTTAAGTTGGTTAGAAAAAGAGGCTGGATACTCCCAGTCTCTCCTATAGCAAATCCTCGATCAGGTCATCGACCTCATCTTTTTCTGCTTTTGGTGTGATCTCGGTTACGATGATGCCTGCTACCGCACGCTCAACCAAAGCTTCTACATCCATCCGTTGCTCATACTGCTCTGCATTTTTGAGTTTCGGATTGGTCTTTGGACGATCTGGTGCAAAGATGGTACAACAATCTTCGAATGGCTGGATAGAAATTTCAAAGGTATCAATGGCTTGAGCAATATCGATGATTTCCAATTTGTCCATGGTCACCACCGGACGGATAACCGGCGTATTGGTTACCGCATTGATGGCCTGCATACTCTCTAAGGTTTGGCTAGCCACTTGTCCCAAGCTTTCACCATTGATAATCACCAAACCACCGCGAACCTCGCGAATACGGTCTGTAATGCGCATCATAAAGCGACGGGTCAAAGTCATGAGGTAAGCTTCTGGCGCTTTAGCCTTGATTTCCTCTTGGATCTCTGTGAAGGGAACCTCGATAAATTGGATATTGCCGCCAAACTTAGTCAACTTCCGTGTTAAATCATGGGCCTTTTTCAAGGCACCTGGGCTGGTATAAGGTGGGCTAGCAAAGTGGACTGCCTCGATATCCACTCCACGCTTCAAGGCTAGGTAACCAGCTACTGGAGAGTCGATCCCACCAGAAAGCATGAGCATTCCCTTGCCAGACGTACCAACAGGAAGGCCTCCTGCTCCTTTAATGGTTTCATAAAAGATATAGGCTGCTTCTTCTCGAATTTCAACTTGCAAGTTGATATCTGGTTTTTTCATCTGAGCTTGGATGGTTGGGATCGCTTCAAAGACAGCACCTCCCAAGGTTTGGTTGAGCTCGCGACTATCGAGTTCAAAGGTATGGTCACTGCGCTTACTTGAGATTTTAAAGGTCAAGCCGTCCTTGTAAATCTCCTTCATGATCTCTTGTACTGCCGCTTTTAAGGCCGGAACAGATTTTTCAATCTTGTAAACGGGTGAAAAATTTTGAATTCCAAAAACCTGCTTGAGGGATTCTGCTACTGGCTCATAATCCGTCCCATGCAGATAAGCATGCGCCCGATCGCGGTCGGCTGTCACTTTGACAGCTGGATAGATAGATAAAACATCTTGGATATTATTGCGAAGTTTATTGATGAAACGCATACGGTTCTTTCCTTTAGTAGAAAGCTCTCCATAGCGAATCATAATTTCTGAATAGGTTAAGGTCATGTTGATTTCCTTCTAAAATTAACGTACTTTTCGTGTTTGCTCGTAAATCAGTTTGAACTTAGTCAAGAATTGCTCGACTTGGCTCATGTCATTTTCAAGATCGAGGCTCAAGCGAACAGCTGTCTGTGCAATGCTCTTGTCCACTCCCATGGCAATCAAGGTTCCAGCTGGCTTACCAGCTTTGGACGAGCAGGCACTGGTGGTCGAGATGTAAATATCAAACTCTTCAAAGGCATGGACCACTACTTCTCCACGAACTCCTTTGATCCCGAAAGTCAAGATGTGAGGCGCAAAGTGATCCTCACCAGAAAAGATGGTGACATCTGGATAGTTGGCCAATTCTTTGCGGATGACTTCTTTCATCTGCTGGGTCTTGCTGGCAAAAGCTTCTTGGTTTTCCATGGCTAAGCGTAGGGCTTTTGCTGTTGCTGCGATGCCTGCCACATTCTCAGTTGTCGAGCGCATTTCTTTTTCTTGGCCCCCACCTGTTAAGAGAGGGGTGATCTTTTTGCCTTCTTTGATGTAGACAAAGCCGACTCCGCGAAGCCCATGGAATTTGTGACTAGAGAAGGTCGCAAAGTCCACACGCTCTGGTAGATAAACTTCTGTTGCTACCTTTGCCAAAGCTTGAACCGCATCGACATGGAAACTAACCGTTGGCCGATCTTCCAGAAGAGCCGCGATGTCATGGATGGGCTGGATAGAACCAATCTCATTGTTGACGGCCATGACAGAGACCAAGGTCGTATCCGGACGGAGAAGGTTAGCCAAGGCATCCACCTTGACAAAGCCACGCGCATCCACTGGAGCGTAATCCACTTCGAACCCCTGTGTCTTTAACCAAGCAGCCGATTCCTTGATGGCAGGATGCTCGATGTCAGAGACAATGATATGCTTGCCATAAGGAGCTTTCTCAAAGGCGACACCCTTGAGGATCCAGTTGTCTCCTTCTGTCCCACCAGACGTGAAGTAAATTTCCTCAGCTTTCTTGCCAATTAGCTCCGCAATTTGTTTCCGAGAAGCTTCCAAAATACGAGTAGCTTGACTACCTAGATTGTGCAAACTAGAAGGGTTTCCCCAGATTCGAGTCGCTACTTCTGTATAAGTCGCAAGGGCTTCTGGATAGGGTTTAGTCGTTGCTGAATTGTCAAAATAGATCATGTCCTACGCATCCATCACTTTCTTTTTACGTAACTTCTATTTTATCATTTCTGACCGCTTGGGACAAGGATTTGATAAAGAGAGATGCGGCAAAATCACTCTATAAAATTCAGTTCTTTTTAGACATTTTTCAGAAAATGACTTATAATAGGAAAGTGTTAAAAAACAATTTTTGATAGAAAGAGAATGAACATGTCACAATATTCAAGAAGTAACAAAAACCAAAAACCTGAGGAAAAAGTTGATACAAGACCATCTCGCGGTGAGAAAGTAAAACAAGGTTTGTCCGTATTTCAAACGGTTGTAGCTACGATTGCCAGTCTCTTAGGGATTATCGTCACTTCCTTTACCATCATGAGTCTGCTCAATAAAGACAATCAAAAAACAGAAGACAAACCATCTAGTAGCACCAGTGTCGTCGTAGTTCATGATAAGGG
Organism: Streptococcus sp. LPB0220; assembly: GCF_008727815.1. Lineage (NCBI taxonomy): Bacteria > Bacillati > Bacillota > Bacilli > Lactobacillales > Streptococcaceae > Streptococcus > Streptococcus sp. LPB0220. Next base: position 1,273,253 of record NZ_CP044230.1, read on the forward strand.
ATCTGACTCCAGCGCTACCAATACAGATGCTAACACCAATACACAAACCAATTCAAGCAATACAGAAACAAGTTCACAAAAAGAAACCGATAGCTCATCTGCTACCGAATCTAGTTCGTCTGCCGCACAAGACCAAGGCTCCACAGCAACAGACAGTGGCGCAGATACAGCATCATCCGGAACCAACTAAAAAATCAGTAAGGACAACCTTACTGATTTTTTTTATCTTTCGATGCCAGCTTTTTCTGATTTTTATAGAAAGCATCTATCTCATTGTCATACTCCCATTTGAGCTTTGAACGCTCTTCCTGGATTTGATCCAATTGTTCATATGAAAAGTTCTTGGGCCTATCACGATAAGTTGATTCAGCTAATGAAGCATATAGATTGTCAAAACTGCTCAAATGCCAATTACTCAAATAATCTCCCTCCTATTCTAATGTCGGATCCTATATACATCTCATCTAGATTCAATGTATTGTCCTCATTAATTGGGATATCTACTCCCCAACCCGATTCTTCAATATGATTTATACGTCCATAAACATTCATATAATATTCGGGAGTTGTAAGCCCACCATCACTCCATTGTGTCTGATCCCAATCAATCTGAACGGATTCGACTTTTGAATTTTGTGCTTTGACTAAATCAATAACCTTCTGTTCGTGTTCTTTTAGGTAGTCCAGTTGTTCTTTTTTTATGTCTCCTTCTGGTTTTTGTACGACTTTCTTTGGAGATGAGGTCGTTATCTTCTGTTCGGGTCTTTTGATCAGGGTCATGATTTTTCCTCCAAGAAAAACCAGTCCTAGTATCGGTAACAAAATGATCAAAAATAGTTCTACACGTCTCTTCATCTCTTCTTCTCCAATCATTTCTTTCGTACTGAATGAGCCAGTCTCTTTCCTAACTATTATAGCATCTTTCATTTGAATCTCAATCTAACTCACTAGTTAGAGACTTTTATAAGGCAATCATAAAAGAACTTGTGGTGTTCTGCTAGAATATAGATAATCCTTTTTTACAAATAACACCTAAGTGATGCTAAAAATTCAAATGTTGCATTTTTGTAGAGTATCTAAATATATAATGAAACTTTCCGCTGTGAGAAAAGTGCTAGAAACACCATTGGTTCTAGCACTCGGGAGTTTTGGGAGTAAAACAGTATGGGAAACTGTTTTAGCCTGAGCCTAAAAATTAAAAAGCGAAGGGGTCCAAAACTAAGTCATGGAACTTCCTGGATTGCTGAAATCATCCACTGGATAATTTCACCTAACGTCCGTATTCACTTAAGGAAAGTTTCTAAGAGAAGTTTATCTTCAATCAAAAAGGAACCCGAAGGTTCCTTTTGTGTTATTTTCGATACATCTTGACCTGAAGGTAAAGATCGTTATAAACTCCAAGCAATTTCTTGCCTAATTGTTGATAGACTTCCAAATGGTCTAGTGTTTCATCACTTGGATAGAAGGATTGGTCATCTTGGATTTCTTTTGGCAACATGGCTTTGGCTTTTTTATTTGGCGTTGAGTAGCCGACATAAAGAGCATTTTTCAAAGCATTTTTAGGACGAAGCATGAAGTTAATGAAGGCATATGCTGCTTCTTTATTTTTCACGGTTTTTGGAATGACAATGTTATCAAACCAAAGGTTGCTGGCTTCAGTTGGAACGACATAGCGAAGATCCTTATTGGCTTCGAGCATTTGGCTAGCCTCTCCTGAGAAAGTAACCCCAATAGCCGCATTGTTTTGGATCATATAGCCTTTCATCTCATCGGCCACCAAAGCTTTGATATTTGGCGTCAAGGTGTAGAGTTTATCTACTGCCTCTTGCAATTTCTTTGGATCCTTTTCATTGAGGCTATAGCCCAAGGTATTGAGACCAATTCCCATGACCTCACGCGCACCATCGTACATCATGATGTCATTTCTGTACTCTTCACGCCAGAGATCTGACCAATGTTCAGGAGCATTTTTAACCATCTTGGTATTGTAGACAATCCCCAAGGTACCCCAGAAATAAGGTACTGAATATTGGTTACCCGGATCAAACGATTGGTTCAAAAGTTTTGGATCAATATTTTCCATCCCTTTGATCTTAGATTGGTCCAACTTTTCAACCAGATGCTCATCCATCATCTTGGCAATCATGTATTCACTAGGAATCGCAATATCGTAGGTGGTTCCCCCTTGCTTGATCTTGGTGTACATGGCTTCGTTGGAATCAAAGGTATCATATTGCACCTGAATTCCTGTCTCTTTTGTGAATTCCGTTAGCAATTCTGGATCGATATAATCTCCCCAGTTGTAGATGACCAACTTGTCACTATTCTTGGTATTCATGCTCGCTTCGATCTGGTGGCTAATTCCCCAGAGGACCAGAATGACAAGGACAATCCCAGTTAGGAATGAATAAAGTTTTTTCATGCTGCTTCCTCCTTTTCACGGGTAATAAAGTAATAACCGATGACCAAGAGCACACTAAAGAGAAAGACAAGGGCGGACAAGGCATTGATACTGAGGGAGATCCCTTGACGCGCACGTGAGTAAATCTCTACAGACAAGGTTGTAAAGCCATTTCCAGTTACAAAGAAGGTCACGGCAAAGTCGTCAAGCGAATAGGTAAAGGCCATAAAGTAGCCAGCAATAATGGCTGGTGTCAGATACGGCAACATGATCTCTTTGAGCATTTGCACTTGGGTAGCTCCCAAGTCATAGGCAGCATTGACCATATCCCGGTTCATTTCCTTGAGTCGTGGCAAGACCATCAAGACCACAATGGGAATCGAGAAAGCCACGTGGCTAGCCAAAACAGATAGGAAACCTAGCTGGTACTTCACCGTCGTAAAGAGAATCAAGAAGCTGGCCCCGATCATAACGTCTGGCGCTACCATAAGAATGTTGTTGATAGAGAGCAAAGGTCCTTCTAACTTCTTCTTCGATTGGTAGATATAAATGGCTCCAAAGGTTCCAATCACTGTCGCAATCAAGGCTGACAAAAAGGCCAAGAGGAAGGTCTCTGATAAGATCAGCATCAGGCGACTATCTGCGAACAATTCATTGAAATGCTCAAGCGTGAAGCCCGTAAAGGCATTCATATCTCCCCCTTTATTGAAGGCATAAAAGATCAAATAGAAAATAGGAAGATAGAGGATCAGAAAGACGAAGCCTAGATAGAAATGAGATACTTTTTTCATCGTTCTCTCCTTTCTCTAGTTGCCCACATGGTAAAGAGCATGGCAAGGATCAGAACAACTCCGATGGTAGAACCCATTCCCCAGTTTTGTGTTGTCAGGAAGTGCTGTTCAATCGCAGTCCCTAGGGTAATGACGCGGTTTCCACCGATCATCCGTGTCAACATGAAGAGACTCAGACTAGGAATAAAGACAGACTGCACACCTGAGCGGACTCCATTCATGGACAAGGGGAAGACCACATGACGGAAGGTATCCCAACGATTGGCTCCCAAATCATAGCTGGCATTGATCAAGTTTGGATCTAAGTCATCTAAGACATTAAAGATCGGTAAAATCATAAATGGCATCTCGATGTAGCTGGCTACAAAGATAAAGGAGAAATCGGTAAAGAGGATCTGCTGGGGAGCGACTCCGAGAAAGCTTAAAAAGCTATTGATGGAACCGTTTTGCCCAAAGATCCCAATAAAGGCATAGGCCTTGAGCAAGAGATTGACCCAGGTTGGCAAGACGATCAACATCAACCACAACTGCCGGTGTTTAAGCAGCGTCAAAAAGTAAGCAGTCGGGTAGGAGATCAAGAGCGTCACCAGGGTGACGATTCCGGCATAAAGGACCGAATTAAAGCTCATCTTTAAATAGGTCAAATTTTGCGAAGTGAAGAACTCTTTGTAGTTTTCAAGTGAAAACTGCCCTTCAACGTTAAAAAAGGATTGAAAGATGATCATGACTACAGGAGCCAAGACAAAGAGAAAAATCCACAAGAAATAGGGGAGGATAAATAGATTAGAGGTTGTTTTCTTCATCTCTTTCCTCCTCAATGGCATTAATCAAACCAGCTTCTTGCTCTTCCACTTCAACGTACTCTTCGATCCGTGCATCGAATTCTTCTTCGGTTTCGTTGAGACGCATAACGTGGATATCTTCTGGTTCAAAGTCTAGCCCGATAACTTCTCCCACGATAGCCTTACGAGTGGAGTGAATCATCCACTCATTTCCCAAATCATCATAGGCGATGATCTCGTAATGAACACCACGGAAGAGCTGGGTGTCCACTTTCACTTGGAGCTTGCCTTCTTCAGGAAGAGTGATTTGCAAGTCTTCAGGACGAATGACGACTTCAACTGGTTCATTTGGACGCATCCCCCCATCGACCGCTTCAAAGCGTTTGCCATTGAACTCAACCAAGTAGTCCTCGATCATGCGACCATCTAGAATGTTAGACTCCCCGATAAAGGTGGCTACAAAGTGGTTAATCGGTTCATCATAGATATCAACCGGTGTACCAGATTGGACGATTTCTCCTTCATTCATGACAAAGATCCAGTCACTCATGGCAAGAGCTTCTTCTTGGTCATGGGTAACAAAGACAAAGGTAATCCCCAAGCGTTGTTGCAATTCCCGCAACTCATACTGCATGTCTGTCCGCAGTTTCAAGTCAAGTGCAGACAAGGGCTCATCTAAAAGGACCACTCGTGGTTCATTGATAATAGCCCGGGCAATAGCTACCCGCTGGCGTTGACCACCGGATAATTTTTGGATCGAACGTTTTTCAAATCCAGCTAACTGGACCATTTTCAAGACTTCTGAAACCCGACGTTCGATCTCAGCCTTATCCACCTTTTTCAAACGAAGGGGAAAAGCCACATTTTCAAAGACCGTCATATGTGGAAACAGGGCATAGGACTGAAAGACGGTGTGGACGTCCCGTTTGTTGGTAGGGACATCATTGATCCGTTCCCCATCAAGGTAGACATCTCCAGTCGTCGCGTCCAAAAGACCGGCAATGATATTAAGGATAGTCGATTTCCCTGATCCAGATGCACCGAGCAGGGTATAGAACTTCCCTTCTTCCAATTCAAAATTGATATCCTTTAGGACAACGGTTCCGCTATCTTCAAAGACCTTTGAAACATTTTTAAACTCAATAATTGGTTTTTTCAATTCACATAAATTCCTTCTTTACTGCGATTAGCAAACTGCTTTTCAAACGAAAATGCAGCGGCTGACAGGAAAACCTGTCAGACCACCAATACCTCTCGGGGACTTACTAGACTGCCCCACCTATTTACGGTATCGATAGGCACTCACCCCCTCTCCGACTGATGCTATCGATGGTTCAATATTAATTGTTCTTCAATACTTAAGCTCTTAGGCTTGGCCGATAATACGAACTTCTGGTTCTAAACGGACGCCTGAGTGAGCTTCTACTGCCTCAATGACATGGGCAATCAAATCTTCGTAGTCCTTAGCTGTTCCATTGTCGACATTGACCATAAAGCCGGCATGCTTTTCAGAAACTTCCACACCACCGATTCGATAGCCTTTTAGACCTGCTTCGCTGATCAATTGACCTGCAAAATGGCCAACAGGACGCTTAAAGACGGATCCACAAGAAGGGTATTCAAGGGGTTGTTTCAACTGACGAAGATGGGTCAACCGATCCATCTCCTGTTTGATTTGCTCGTGATTGCCAGGTGACAAAGCAAATTTGGCAGAGATGACGATAGAACCTGTCTCTTGAATCTTAGAATGGCGGTAGCCAAAAGCTAGTTCACTCGCTGACAGAGTTTCGATCTCCCCATCTTTGGTCAAGACCTTACAGGATACTAGGACATGCGCGATCTCTCCTCCATAGGCTCCCGCATTCATAAAGACTGCGCCACCGACACTGCCTGGAATGCCACTAGCAAACTCGAAGCCTTTCAAACTATGGTGCAAGGCCACATGGGTGGTGTCGATGAGTTTAGCTCCTGCCTCTGCTTCGATCACATAACCATCCACACTGATGTCACGCAAGCGATCAAACATAATGACAAATCCCGGAATGCCCCCATCTCGGACAATGATATTGGACGCATTGCCCAGGACCATCCATGGGATTTGCTCTTGGTTGGCAAATTGGACGATGCGTTTTAATTCGTATTGGTTGCGAGGAAAAGCTAAAAATTCAGCATTCCCACCTACCTTTGTGAAGGTATAATGTTTTAAAGGTTCTTGAAAACGGATATCAATCCCTTCAAGAATTTGATTCATTTTTTCATTCATCTTTCTGTCTGTTCTCTCTCTATAAAAATACAAACTATTATACCAAATTTTTGACTATTTTTCGACCCTAAAAAACAAAAGAAGACCTATAATATTCAGGCCTTCCTTTTATCATTCACTATGCAATTTTACGAGCGATGGCACGATTCTTCTGTCCATCCAGAGCTGATTTGACCGAAATCCAAGCACCACCAAGAGTGAAGACAGCTAGCAATCCTAGATTCAAGTAAAATTTATCTGGGACGTCCCCTGAGAATGTCGCTTCATTGAGAAGCGTCCAGGACATATCAAATGGCAAATCCAGTTCACTCATGAGCGCCAAAGTATAATCTAATTGGTTGACCAAAAAGACCGTCAAGACCATCAAAATAGCTGAAACTACCACACCTTTTTTAGTCAATTTCTTACCAAGGATCTCATAACCTTTGATAGTACAATAACCGAGGGCGGCCCCTGCTAAAACAGATACATAGCCAAGACGCGCTACCAAGAGGGCAACTGCTCCACCGATGATCACACCGATCACAGCGCCTACAATCCCTAAAAGGAAATTCTCTTCCCGCGCTTCATAAGCCTCAACTGTATCTTGCACTTCGGCTTGGTAGGCTCTAAAGGTTGCATCGTCGATTAAAAAGATCGCATCTCCAATTTGATACAGACCGATTGGTCCTTCCTCACCCGTTTCCGCATTCACTTGCACAAATTGGTGGTTGAGCAAGAAATCAACAATATCTTGGATAGCTGTCCATAAGGTTTCGACAGCCTTCCCTTTGGTCATTCCACCTTTGACAACGATCGAGGTCAAGTAACCATCAGAAGAGATAGAATTAATGGCTTTTGATTGTTCTTTTAATTCATTCCAAAGAATTTCACTATCTTCGATCAAGTCTCCTTCGGAACCTTGTTTCACACTGAGTGAAATGGTAAATACATTCTTGGTTTGAGCGCCTTCAATGACTAACAAGAAGCCCTCACGCTCTCCATACATCACACGGGCTTCGCCATCAAATTGTAGACCAAGATCGGTAGCAATACTATATAAATATTCTGGTTTCATGTTTCCCCCTAAACTTTCGGGAAAGCTTGAGCTTTTCCCCATACAATTCCCATTCTACCATAGGAGAAGCAAAAAGGACATATACATTTGTATACATCCTTCTTTCATTTGTGTTACATTGAGGTTTATTTCTCAACACGAACGCCAAATGTGTCGATTTTAAGTTGGAAAATCTGACCATCTAGCCTGAGTTCTTCGAGAGCTGCGACAAAGGCTGCTGTATGCTCTGGCGCTAAGAGGTTCATGATCGTTGGGCCTGCTCCTGACAGATAGGTAGCATAAGCCCCATGCGCATGTGCGACTTCTTTGACCTGAGGGAACTCTTTGACAAGAGATTGACGGTAGCGCTCGTGGAAATGATCTGACTCGATGGAGCGACCAGCCGTCAGCAAATCTCCCTTGAGGAGAGCTGCGATAGCGACATTGGCTACGCTACTGGCTGCAACAGCTTCCTTATAAGACCATTCTTTCGGTAGGACATTCCGACTATCACTGGTCTTCAATTGGTAGCTCGGTACAAAGGCCACAAGGTCACAGCTTGGGAAGTCAGCCGTGACATATTGGACATCTTCACCGATGTAGCTCGCAATGACCATATTCCCAAAGATAGCTGGAGCTACATTATCCGGATGACCTTCGATCTCGGTCGCGATGCGTAATTTCTCAGCGTCTGATAGCTGGAGGTTGGCTAATTGGTTGGCCAATTCAATCCCTGCGACAATGACCGAGCTAGAAGATCCAAGACCACGCGCCAAAGGCACTTCACTAGTCATCTTGATCCGATGGGGTTGCATATCAGTTGAGATAGAAAGAGCTGTTGAGAGCAAAAGGTTTTTCTCATCTGTCGGAATCCCTGCTCCAAGATCATGCTCAATAAACCAAGCATCTGCTGGTTCAAGGACTTCAATGGTCAAATAGCGAGTCACGGCAATCCCAACAGAATCAAATCCTGGCCCTACATTGGCACTGGTTGCTGGAACAATAATTTTCATGCTTATTCTCCCAAGACTTTAAAGGTATTCAAGAGTTCGAAATTCGCCTCTGAATCCAATTTTTCAACCAAGTTCTTGAATTGAGTTTGGTTAACTTGGTGAGTAATGATGACAACACTTGCATAGTGACCATCTGAGTCTTCTTGAAGGATTTGCTTGAAGGATGCTCCTTCTGCATTAAAGATTTCCGCAAGACGCAAGATTTGACCAGTCGCATCTGGTGCTTTGATTGAGAAGTAATAATTGTTCTTCACGTCTTCTGGCTTAGCCAATTGAAGAGGGCGACTGTATTCATTGAAGGCTTTACCGATCGTTCCTTCTTTTAGACGACGGACAATGCGGACGAGGTCGGCTACGACACTTGTCGCAGTTGGTTTTTGACCAGCACCTGGTCCGTAGTACATAGACTCACCAATACCGATGGATTCCACATAGACCGCATTCATGACATCATTCACTCCTGCGAGTGGATGTTGTTTTGGAAGGAAGGTTGGTGTCACTTCTGCTGCGATCCCTGACTCTGTTTCAACGATAGAGCCGACAAGCTTGATGACATAGCCAAGGCTTTGAGCAACTGAGACATCTTGAGGAGTGATCTGGCTAATTCCTTTGTGACCTACTTGGTCAAATTGGATATTCATCCCAAAAGCGAACTGGCTCAAGATCACCATCTTGTAAGCAGCATCGATTCCTTCAACGTCGTTGGTTGGATCACTTTCAGCGTAACCAAGACGTTGCGCTTCTGCTAAAGCATCCTCATAAGTCCAGCCTTCTTCGACCATTTTGGTCATCATGAAGTTAGAGGTTCCATTGACCACACCAAGAACCTTGGTCACCTTGTCTGAGGCCAAAGAATTCACCAAAGTTCGAAGGATTGGGATCCCACCAGCTACGGCAGCTTCATAATAAAGAGCCACTTGGTGTTTTTTAGCAATCTCTAGCAACTCGCTTCCATGAACGGCAAGAAGGTCTTTGTTAGCAGAAACCACATGTTTGCCTGCTTCTAGCGCACGGGTGATAAAAGTCTTAGCTGGCTCGATACGGCCCATCAATTCGACCACGATGGCAATGTCCTTGTCTTCAATGATCTCATCGACATTGGTCACAAAGTTGTAGTCATGACCTGCAGCTTGCAATTTTTCCTTTTCCGCATCATCTCGAACCAAGACCTTGGCGATCTCGATTTCATCTTGAGCTGCCTGGGTGATTTTTTCATGGTTTTCTTTTAATAAAAATGGTACGCCACTAGCAACAGTACCAAATCCTAGTAAGGCAATCTTAACAGACATCCTATTGACTCCTTGAATTTTCTATAGTAGCTCCATTATAACAAAAACTTGAGCGTTTGACAGCCAATTGCCTTAAAAATTCTGAATTTTCATGACAGGATCTGCCTGTAGCAAGTTCTGGAAAAGAACATAGAATTTGTGGTACAATAAAGAAAATAATGAAAGCGGTGACACTATGAGTAAACGAAGAGTACCTAAAAAAATCAAAGTCCTACTTGGAATCAATGCACTCCTCTTGGTCTGTATCTTTATTTGTAGCTTTCTTCTAATCAAGCGGATCACTCAGCCGAGTGATGGAAATACCAGCGGCACTGCCATGACGCGCTCGCTAGATGAACACAGTTCCTCTATCGAGTGGACCCGAGTGAAAAAACCGGTCAAACTGCCCATCCTCATGTACCACTCCGTGCACAATATGGCCGAGTCTGAAGCTGCCAATGCCAATCTGATTGTCGATCCAGAAACCTTTGAAAGCCAACTAAAGGCCCTGAAAAATGCGGGTTACTACACATTGACGCCAGAGGAAGCCTATCGCATCCTCGCTAAAAATGAAGTCCCCAAAGGAAAGAAATATGTCTGGCTGACCTTTGATGATGGTGTCGAGGATTTCTATACCATCGTCTATCCGCTTCTTAAGAAATACAAGATGACGGCCACCAACAATATCATCACGGACTTTACCCAAAAGGAAAAAGAAAATGTCCTGACCTTTGACCAAATCAAAGAGATGAAAAGTGCTGGCTTGACCTTTGAAAGCCATACGGTCAATCATCCAGACCTAGCCAATTCCAGTCTTGAGACCCAAAAGAATGAGCTGGTTGCTTCTAAACGCCTGCTGGATAAGGTGCTGGATCAAAATACTAGCGTTATCGTCTACCCATCCGGTCGCTACAGCCAGGTCACAATCGACCAGGCCAAGAAAGCCGACTACAAACTAGGCCTCACCACTAAAAATGGACTCGCCAGCTCCGCTGATGGCCTCTACGCCCTCAAACGAGTCCGGATCCTTCCAACCACTACAGGAGAGGATCTTTTAGCTATGATTCAAGATTAAAGAAAGAGGCTGGGACAAAAGTCCTAGCCTCTCAATTATTTTTGGATTGTCGAGTAAGACGCAGTGGTTGAGTGGGCTCTACTACGCTGATTTCATCAGCTTTTACAGCCCTACTCAACTGTGCGGAGGTGGGACGACGAAATCGAATTCTAACGAATTACCGATTTCTGTCCCACTCTCTTTTGTTAGAGTTCCTTCTCTAGTTCTTTTAGAAAGGTGATTAAAAATTGATGGCGACTTTCTGCTATTTGCTTTGCAGTCTCCGTGTTCATTTCATCTTTTAAGAGGAGCAACTTGTCATAGAAATGTTGGACAGTATCAGTGAGGGACCTCCCTTTGTGGCCACCATAGGAAAAAGTTCGCGCAATTCCTACAGCTCCTATCGCATCGAGGCGGTCTGCATCCTGGACAATCTTGCCTTCTAAGGTTTCTGGATGTTTACCGCGATTTTTGCTGAAAGAAACAGCATTGATTACCCGACAAATCTGGTCGATTTGGTTTTTAGGAGTAGCAATCTCTTCTAGAAACTTACGAGCATTCGCATTATTCTCTGTTTGAAACAATTTATCATCATCAGCATCGTGAAGAAGAGCCGACAAGCCCACTATCTCCAGATCACATGGACCTTCTGCTTGTGCGATTCTCATAGCATTGGTATAGACGCGGAGAGTATGCTCCACATCATGGCCATCCGCTCGATCAGCAAATAAGGTTTTAACATACTGCTTAGCAGCTTGGATTCGTTCTTCGATCATCGTTCTTGTCCTTTGTCTTTCTTACTTCAATCAATCTCATTATACACCTTATGAGCCTTTTCTAGATCGTAATAGTGATCAAATTCTTCTTTTGTCTGCGTAGTATGGGTCTGCCCATCTCTTGATAGCTCAGCTGGAATCGTGACATCTTGATAGAGATTCACACCCTTCTTCATAAAGAGTTCAAATACAGCAATACTTCTTGCATATTGATCCGCACTATTCTGGGGTTTTATTACTATGACTTTCGTATCTTTTTGATTTAAGAGTTTATAGGCCTTCGAAGACTTCTTAAATTGCGTTTTTGAGAGATCCTTGGGATCAATCGAAAACCAATTTTTAAAAAATTTCAATTCTTCAATACTGCTCTTCTCACGATCAATTGGTACATTGAAATCTGGAATCGGTTTTCTTTGGTGATCATTCTCTAAGGTCTCATTTCTTTCAAGTTTACGAGTGTCTAGATTCAAGTACATCATTTTTCGAACTGAGTTATCTTTGGTACTGCGAATTTGTAAGGAAACTAACTCACGTCCATTCCATGAATATACTGAGCCTAATTCTGTAGGAATATAATCCGGATCAAATTGTTCTACAACTTTAAACAAATCAAGCTCTTTCTCTTCTTTCAATCGTTCACCATTAACCTTGTAGACACTAACAGTCCAATATTCATCCTTTTCTGGAGGAGTTGTACGATAGTAAAAATTTTCTCTAAATTTCACATTCATATGCAAAATGTGCTTTGAACCGACTCTGATAGGATCAAAATAATAATAAGACCCATATTCCCTCATCAACCGATCTTCCTTGGGATCGGTTGATTTCCAGTGAGTGATAATGCCTGCACCATCCGCAATCATCTCATAGTCATCAATTTTCGCTTTTCCACTATAATCAGTAAATTGTTTATAATAACTCTCAGTTGAAAAGCGTATATAGAGCCAAATACCAGCAATGAGCGAGAACAAAACTAGTAAAGCAAGCACCATTTTTTTCTTTGTCATTTTCACGATTTAAACAGATCCTTTCTAAGAGATTTTATGTTCACTTTGTAATCCACCACTGGTGAAAAAAATAGCACATTACCAGAAAACACAAACAGCGATAAAAATACCAACAAAGCTATATGAAGGATAAAGTTTTGTGCAATATTACTAAATATTGCACAAGATGAAAATACAACCAACCCAGCAAAAAAAGTTGGAGCTATCATTGATAATAATCTATGCTTTCTATCATTTGCGACGAGGTATATCTTTATAGGGTGGTTGCTATTTACAATGTTGGGCATTGGTTTCCGAATGCTTGTCCATATCCGAATCCCTATTACAAGGCTAAAAACTAGAGCCAACATTCCAAAATTTAGCACATGTGAAGTAAAATAAAGATATTTTTCAACAGGAAAGGCCTTCGATAACAGCACGGCAGTTGTACCCATACCAAAAGCTGAAGCAAAACCTTTCTTCCTAGTACCCTTTTTATTGAGAACTTTAGAAAGATCCGAGGGAGCTAGAGTCTGCACTTCTTCCTTAGTTAAAGGATAGGCTCGATGAGGGATGAAGCTTAAAATCCATGGAAAGAAATAGCTAATGAGAAAGGGACGATCGGCATCGACTAAATAAGACTCACCATCCATTTGTAATATCCGGTAACGAAGATTGATTTTTGATAATTGTTCAATTTTTGCTTTTTTTAGCATGCAAAGTTCCTTTTAATTTTCTTTCTAAACAGATTTATCCTCATCCACTGCTTCCAGTCTCTCAAATTCAACACGCCCTTTCTCATATGCATATTCAAATAGAATACTACCTGACTCTATCCAAATACAAAGATAAGCCAACATGCCATTGATATAAAGAAAACAAGCTTCAGTTCCATCATGAGTATTCATATAGAATCCAAACACAATAAAAATTGGAATAAGAAAAACATAAGCATGAAATTGTCGTTGCTTCTTTACATTTCGAAAGACGATCTTATATTTTGGACGATTGGGTGTAAGGCGTCTAGCAATTTCCTTTCGAGATCTCCAGAGGATGAATCTATAAATGACAAAAGCTATCAGAAATGACATTAGAAATAACAAGATTTTTAAATAGAGATTCTGACTAATGCTATAATATCTAAAAATTCCAGCCCCTATTCTATATAGAGCTGAACTAAGTGCAACACTAATACTTATCGCTATCGAACGTCTACCTTCTGGAGCCATTTTAATCTTTTTGTCAAAGTTTCTATTTGAAGCCTCTAACTCTATGATATCCAACTTGAACTCCTTAGGAGCAAATCCCCAATAGTAACGTTTAGATGTCAACGAATTTGAATCTAAAACATACCTTTTTCCATTCATTTCAAGGATGCCAAAATAATAGACATCCAAGGCTTTAAAATTAACTTCCATTTATTTTATTCGATCACTTTCTGAATTAATGGTATTTGCCAATTATGTAACTTCTACGATATCACAAAACTTCTACTGTTCTTCTATGTTTTCAAGAACAATTTGACCTTGCTTATAGGGAAGAGCAATTGGGAAACTTCCTAGAGTAAACATGAAAAAGAATAAGCATACGATTCCATTGATTACCAAAAAAGCACCTTCAGTTCCATTATTTTCACCAAGGAAGAAAAGTAAACAAATGAAAATTACCCCTACTAAAGGATATACTCCTCCGTTACTTTTCTTAATAGTTGTAAAGGTAACTGTGTATTTACGACTGTTTTTAGGAATCCATTTATCTGCTTTTTTATGGGCCAACTTTAATGAAATCAGAATGGCAAAATAAGAAATCAGCATTGAAATTGCAAAGAGCAATAACTTTAATAACACTTGCTCACTAAGATTGTTTTGAATAAAAAGCCGCTTTAGAACATCATAACCAACTTTGACAATTGGTTGGACAATGATGGCTGCCATTGTCGTACTGACAGGTGTTGTGGGCTTAATTTCGAAATGATTGTTATTCTTTTCGATCTCCACCATATCCACTGTAATCGTATCTGTTTTAATTCCCCAGTAGTAACTCTTAGGTCTCATTGTACTCGTATCCATGATATACTTCTTCGATTCTTGATCTATCTGGACAATCTGAAAACAGGTCATATTTGAATTTTTAAATTTTAATTCCATTGATTTTTCACCTTGCTTCTATTCAGTTATTTTCTATGTGTACTTCTGAATATAAGAATATTTCACCTATTTTCCAGATTTCGAGAGAACGAATGCCCCTATTTTTTTGAAGACTGCTATTACAACTAAGACCATCGCATACAATAAAAACGGCGGGATTAACAGTAAAGCAATTTTCCAGCCTTTGAAAAAAGAAAGTCCTTTTGTGGATTTAGTTGATTTAGCTGGTTTGACTTCTACCAGCTTCATTCGCAATAATTTCAAAGTAACTTCTTCTTGTCTCGTATCAAGCGAAACACTCTTTTCTCCCGAGTTTTCACTATCTAGATAGGCCTGAGCCATTCGGACCAGATACAATCCCTCATCTTCTTTCGCAATGGTACGAAATAGCTCCATTGCCTTATTTCTATTCCCTTTGAGGTACTCATTGACTGCCTTCAGATACATAGATTCCAATTGTGAGAACTTGTTGTTTGTCACTTCCTTTAGAACGGCATCATTGGACTCTTTTTTGACCAGTAGATCATAGCGAGCTCTGTATGCCATCTTGAGTGGTTCAACATCTGCCAAATAGTTAGCTAGTAACTCCTCAAACTCATCCTCCTTCAAATCTGGCCTTGAAAATAAGTTTGCATTCAATAGAATTTCGTTTAATTTTACTTGTTCAACATCTGTAAACTTTTGATTATTTTTGAGTTCGTCTACAACTGCTTCGATGGCAGCAAAGTCACCAATCCTATAGGAATAGAAAATAGTGGCAAACTGTACACGCGCTTTAATAGTTTTGATACTCTTTCTTTTTTGGTTCAGAATATAGCTTGCCATCAAGTCAAGATTTATATCCTGATAGATAAGACTATTCAACTTTTTGACTAAAAGAGTATCTTTAATGATAACTAGAATCAGCTCCATCAGTAAGTAAATCAAAAAACAAATAGTCGCGATCCTTTTACTTTGGGTCACTTGCACGATATTTAAAAACGGTAAGGCTAGAATGACCAATAGGACTATCACTGGAATATTGTATCGTCTTCTTAGTTCTTTATAATCTTTAACCATAAATCTCCTTTGTTGTTATTGAGATATGACGTGTATCCTATCAACCTCATATCAAACTCATTTGATTTTGCTTTGAGGAAAACTTTGACAGACATTCGTCCAAATCAGTAACAAAGTTACTAATACTAGTGTTACTATAACACTTTTTCTTTTCATAATATTTCTTACCCTTTCTAGTCTGTATGATTAGCAGACCAAACCTGCAGTTCATCGTAGGATTTTATTTGTGTTTTCTCACCAGTCTTTGGATCCGTCGCATAGACCTCTAACACGTCCTGCCCCTTTGGTGCAAACCAATGAAGAACTGTATCAAACCACTCTTTGGTTGAGTACTGTTTAGGTCTCATATATAAACGAGCTAAATCCTTTATATCCTTAGCCATTTCCGGATAGTCTTGGGCAAAGTTTGTATTGGAGATATCTATCTTTTCACGATCTTCTTTTGAAAGTAAGGTATCAATATAACCAGCCGTGAATTTCAAATGGTACTTCTCTTTCATAGCTTGTCGAATGTTATTATATACATTCCCTTTTGACAATTCCTGCTCAGCGGCAGAAAAAGTTGATTTTCCATTATCCTCAAAATTTTCAAGATTTTCAATTTTTTGATTCGTAATATCAACTATGATTTTTCTACTATCATTATTTCCAACTTTATACAAAGTTACCGGTATGTAATCCTTGTTATCAGCATAATACTGACTGATATCGTACGCACCTCGATACTCTTTTTTCCCTAATAATTGATATACTTCCGTCTTTTTACTTGGAAAGCCAGAAGCATTCAAATCATAAGAAATAATATTAAAATACTCATCTTTTGCAATTTTAGGTGAACCATTTTTCTCTCTATCAATCATACTTTGATTGATCTCTTTTTGATGGACATCCAAAACTGAAATATAGTCTTGACCGAATGCTATCCCACCTATCCCATCTTTTTGCGCAACAAATACAAATTTATTGTCATCAAAAACATGAATTGTAGGTTTCTCGGTTTTCGCATCAATATATTTCTGCTCGGTTTCTTGCTGACTCGTTTTTTCATGTTTTTGAACTTGCTTCCACATATAGAAAGAGCCTATACTTACTAAAAGGACTAGCACTCCTACTACTTTCTTATTCACTCGTTTCATTTCAACCTCCACGCTCGTAGTTAACTCCTACCATCATACCGAAATTTTGCGACTGGGGCAACTTCCTCACTAGTTGGAAATAGTTGCAAGAAAAAACACCACCTCTCGGTGGTGTTTACTTCTTCTTTTGTGGAAAGAGGGGCAGACCAAGTGTCGCGATCTTCTCGGCGGGGATCTTCATACCATCCTTAATCCATTTGGAGATGACAGAGACAATGGCTGAGCTCCAGAAGGAATTGAGGTAGCTGCCAGCGCCATTCGAGGAGCTGCCATTTCTTTTTTCTAAAAAATCATAAACAGCCTTGGTCAAGAGCCGTTCGAAATTATAATCAATAGCTAGACTGATGATCTTGGCTTCTTTCTTGACTTCCTTAAAGAGGTAGACCCAGACTTGGTAAAGGTCTGTCTTGAGATTGTAGCCATCTAAAGACTTGGTAATCTTTGCGATACTAGATTGAAAGATGGACTCTAGAATCTCTTCTTTGGAGTCATAATTACGGTAAAAGGCTGCGCGAGAGACACCCGCACGCTGAACCAGCTCAGAGATGGTGATCTTTTTCAGATCTTTTTTCTCCAACAATTGCAGGAGAGAGATTTCGATGGATTCTCGTGTAATCGCATTGTTTTCTCGGTTAAATCGTTTGAGATTTTCCAAGGATTTCTCGGATATTTTTCTTTCTGCCATAACATTTACTTTCTATCTGTCTCACCTGATGATATCTGCTTGGATAGCATTGTACTTCATGATATAATTGTAAAAGAAGACATACTACTTGTCAATGTACATTTTTATACAATTATGAGGTATGAACTGATGAAATGGAAAATTATTGCGGATTCAGGCTGTGACTACCGCTCTTTGGACAATCTGGCACCGGATACGGAGTTTGTCAGTGTCCCATTGACCATCCAAGTGGGAGAAACTATCTACACAGATGATGTCCAACTCAATATCGATCAGATGATGGAAGAGATGTATGCGACTACGACTGCTTCTAAGTCTGCCTGTCCGAGTCCCGATGATTATATGAAGTCCTTTGAAGGAGCTGAAAATATCGTCGTTGTGACCATCACTGGAACCCTTTCAGGTAGCTACAATAGTGCTGAGGTGGCCAAGAAGATTTATCTAGAAGAGCATCCGAATACCAATATCCACGTCATTAATAGCTTGTCAGCTGGGGGTGAGGTGGACCTGATCGTTCGCAAGCTCAATCAGTTGGTCGCTGAAGGCCTCGATTTTGATCAAGTAGTCGATGTGATCACGACCTACCAGTCTAAGACGAAGTTGCTCTTTGTTTTGGCCAAGGTTGATAATCTGGTCAAAAATGGGCGTCTCAGCAAATTGATCGGGACTGTTGTCGGACTCCTCAATATCCGTATGGTCGGGGAAGCTAGTAAGACCGGTACTCTTGAGTTGCTCCAAAAAGCTCGGGGCCAAAAGAAAGCGATCAAAGCTGCTTTTGATGAATTGATCAAGGCGGGTTATGCTGGCGGTCATATCACCATCGCCCACCGCAACAATGAAAAATTTATTGAGCAATTCTCTGCATTGGTTCGTGAAAAATTTGCCCATGCAATGATCGAAGTCCTTCCTACTTCTGGACTTTGTAGTTTCTACGCCGAAGAAGGCGGCCTCCTCATGGGGTATGAAATTTAAGTTACCACTAAAAGAGGCTAGGACAAAAGTCCTAGCCTCTCAATTGTTTTTGGATTGTCGAGCAAGACGCAGCGGTTGAGTGGGCTCTACTACACTGATTTCATCAGCTTTACAGCCCTACTCAACTGTGCGGAGGTGGGACGACGAAATTGAATTCTAACGAATGACCGATTTCTGTCCCACTCTCTTTTTTTATTCTCCGATCTCTTGGTAGAGGGTACGGATTTTTTTGCGGTAAATGGTATAGCTGATCCCAGCTCCAATTAGCAGTATGACACTATAAAGGATCACGGCCAGCAGGGTGCTGACGGAATGATAGGTCCAAATGAAGCTGACAATGATCAGGAGAAACATCACAAAGAGAAAGACAATCAAGAGGATAGACTGAAGAACTGCATTCCCACGATGACGGGTCATCAACTCTGTGATATTGGTCCAATTGGTGCTAAAGTTCTGAAAATCTTTGACATAGTCTCGGATGCAGATCGGAATGGTCGTTACAACCCAGATCAGTAACATGGCAAGGATAGCCAAGGGATGGACGCCAAAATAGAGACAAACGCCAACTAGAAGAATGACAGGAAGAATGGATTGCACCAGATAGAGCAACCAAAATTTCATAAAGAGATAGCGTTTGAAATCAATAGGGAGCGATCTCAAGTATTCAAAGTTTTCGCGCTCTAGCGAAATACCGATACTGGTCAAGCCTCCAAAACTATTGAAAACACCGATCAAGATGGCAACAAGGGTCAGTGGTACCAGATACTGGGGCGTCAAGTAAGGACTGAGGCCTCCTATATTTTTCGATGCTCCTGCTGCTCCACTGAGGAGGAAAATATATGGCAGAATGCTCATCATCAAAAGGACTTGTACCATAAGGGTTCCATCGCTCAAGAGTCTGCGATGATACTGAATGACAAATCGTCTAAAGGAGTCTTTCTGACCCACATGGAGCACTCTCACGCGCTCTTTGACGGTTTGGTTGGTCGCAACTGCAAGGGCCGCATCATAGA
This sequence comes from Streptococcus sp. LPB0220, assembly GCF_008727815.1. NCBI lineage: Bacteria > Bacillati > Bacillota > Bacilli > Lactobacillales > Streptococcaceae > Streptococcus > Streptococcus sp. LPB0220. Next base: position 1,292,635 of record NZ_CP044230.1, read on the forward strand.
ACTGCGGGATCACGATTTTGAGAACCAGGCCGATCAAGACCAGAAGGACCAGGAGCCAGCCCAAGAGGCCTAGGATCGCTTCTCCATCAAAAGGATGGAGAATGAATTGATGAAAGGCCGTAAAAGGTGGAAATAGAATGGGAATATCTGCGCCACCCGACACTTCTACTCGATGAGTCTGGACTAGATTGAGATAGAGATAAGCTCCTAGACTCAGAAGGGAACCAATTCCGACCATGATGTTGGAGACCAGGGTCGTGTGTTTTTTGAAAAACAAAGTCTTGGTGATCAGATGGGATAGGATGATCGTCGCTAAAAAGAGAACGCCTAAGAGAATTAAGGCACAAAAGAGGCCTAGCAGGATCCCTAACGGATTGAAGCCGCCTGCTTGGACGGGCAGGATCAGAAAATAGCTGATCAAGGGAAGGATAGCCATGAGAAGGGTCAGGATGACCGAGATACTCTTTCCAGCAATGACTTCCGCATCTGAGAAAGCATAGGGCCGGTAAAACTGGAGGTCCTTGCTTTCATAAAAGACATTGTAAAAGCTCATAAAGCCTTGGGAAATGGTCATCAAGGAAAAAAGGGCCACCATATTGACAAAGAAGGCTGGTTGGTTCACAAAATCATAGATGCTAAAGAGCAAGCCAAATATGAGGAAATAGACCAGGCCTAAAAAGAGATAGTTGAGCACCGATTTGCGGGCAACATTGAGTTTGACGTCCGGTTTTTTGGCCTGTTTGGCACGTAATTTTGCGATCTGAGCGGGCTGACTGGCATAGATGATATTAACATTGACCAGCTGCTGGATGATCTTAAGACGCATGATCGCCACCTTCTTCCTTACGACCCGCTAGGCTGAGATAGATACTTTCCAGACTTTGTTCGGGATGTTGGCCCTTCAATTCCTCGATCGTCCCATAGAAAATGAGATTACCCTTTTTGAGAATGGCGATTTTATCACAGAGTTGTTCGGCTACTTCTAAAACGTGGGTAGAGAAAATAACCGTCTTGCCCCGATCCGCATGCTGGCGCATCATTTGTTTTAAATCGTAAGAAGCCTGTGGGTCCAAACCGGTCATTGGTTCGTCCAAGACCCAGATATCTGGATCGGACAAGAGGGCTGCAATGACGAAGACCTTCTGGCGCATCCCATGTGAAAAGGATTCAATCACTTCATAGCGGTGGCTCTGAAAATCAAAGATCCTAAGAAGCTCCTCTAAGCGTTGGTCACAGTCTTTCTGACTCATATCATAAGAGGTCGCAACCAACTCCCAAAATTCATTGGCTGTGAGACGCAAGAAAAGATCTGGCGAATCTGCCACATAACCGATCTTCTTTTTGATCGCCAGTCGATGGCTATAGAGGTCCTGACCATCCACTTCAATGGAACCAGTGGTTGGGGTGATGACACTGACCAGGCTCTTGATGGTTGTGGACTTTCCAGCTCCGTTGTGACCAATCAAGCCGACAATTTGCCCATCCTCGATGGTCAGATCCAAGTGGTTGAGGGCAATGTGCCCATCGTAATCTTTGGTAACTCCGTGAAATGTAATCATGTTAACTCCCTAATTGATCCTCATTGGGACCGTTTTTCTTATTCTGTTGATAAGCGATCATCGAAATGGTAGAGCAATTCTAGCAGATAGTTTGGAATGGTCTCCAAGAAGTCTTCTTTGTAGACCCGCTCTCCTCGCTTATGCAATTCTTTACCCCATGGTCCTAGATTAACTGCTGGAACCTGAATTTGGGCAATTTTTTTCAGATCCAGATCATAGACCTGAGCTGGTGTGGCTAGGCTATCCAAGACGACTTGATAAGAGGCCACATCCTTTTCCAAGGCACAATAACTGGTGTCGTTAATCCCCATAAAGTATTCTTCGACTTTTAAGAGGTAACCTCTTGTGTCCAGATACTCGCGGTAATCAGTGATGAGGGACACAATATTGAAATCGGTATTGTCTAAAAAGCGGCAATTCATGGAAGGATAATAGGGGGGCGCAAAACCGATGACCACCATAGGATCCTTATCTCCGAGAAACTCAAGGAGTCGCTGGATTTGCTGAATCGCAAGGCTCTGGTAGCTGGTCCCATTACGAAAATCGTGTTCCGCTTTTTGGTTAGAAGCTTCCCTAAAAGCTTGGTAACCTTCTATGGCTTGGCATCGTTCCTCTAGTTCTTGATAGGTGATGACTTTTGGCCTTGCAATCATATGGTCTTGGCCAGCCTTATCCTGCAAGTGCTCATACTTCTTGTAAAAGGCATCCAAGGCCTCCTGACTAAGCTCATAGATTCGTTGCAAGAGCTCTTGAGGTGTTTTCTTCAAATGCAATACACTGAAATAACCAGCCGCATACAGCACGGTCGATACATCGTACTGCTCCTTCAAATCTCTGAGATAGGACCAAGAAGGAAGGGGAGACGTTTCTCCCAACGCCTGATCTGCCAGATCGGGATGAAGATCTAGCTGACTTGCGATGGCTACTAAGAGCGACAAGGCATTGATCCCTTTAAGGGGCTCCTTCATATGGGACAAGACGCCTTGCGCCACAACGACTGGCATGAGTTTGCCGACTGTGCCAATGTGAAGGACCTTTTCTTTTCCTACTTCCGATTCAAAGGGCTCTGAATCCACTGCCAATACATAATTCAGATCAAACTTTTCCTGCAAATCTGTGAGGAGGCCCAAAGCTCCCCGCATCCCACGTGAATAGGATTCCTCGTCTCCAACAGAGAGATAGAGCAGATTGACCTGACCTTCTGTGGGGTCTGCTGCATAGGCTTCCAGAACCCCCAATTGCAGGGCTAGGGCTGCTTTCATATCGCAAGACCCTCTGCCAAATTTCCACTCCCCAGAAGCTAAATCTTCCTGCATATCAGGTCGCATATCCAGTGTTTTCAAGGCTTCTGCTACTTTATCAGAATCGAGTGCGATCCCTGCTAAATTTCCATAGTCTTCTAGATCGACTGTATCATGGTGGTGGAAAAGAATAACTGTGTTTCTCTTGCCCTTATCGACCAAGGCCCAATTGACCGACCGATGCAAGTGATCCTGTGGCACCTGATAGCGCCCAAACTGGTTCGAATGTTCCTTGAAATAGGGGGTCTGGGCAAGCCGTTGATCCAGGTAGGCCTCAATTCCTTGCTCGGTCTCAGTATTGGTGAAGCTTGGAATCGCCAAGGCTTCGGTAAAAATTGTTTCGATGCTCTCTCTATTGGTGGTTTTCACTTTCTCTCCATCCTTCTTTTCTATTATTCATCTTTGTGAGCTTTGCCAAGTGACAACAGGCTGGTGAGCATGAGTCCTAGGAAGCCAAAGAGAGTCCAAGGGCTTGTTACTTGACCTGTTTTTGGAAGGCTTGGTTGGCTTGTCGCTTCTATCTTATCTTTATCAGCTCTTTGAGCCAATTCTTGTGCCGCCTCTTCTTTTTGTTCCTTACGGAAGTCCATCGGATCTCGACCGTGGCTTGGTTTTTGAAGAATTTCAGAAGTAGCTGGATTGGTTGGCGTCATTAGATTACTTGGAACAAATGGTTTTTCTGCTTGATCTACTGGACTTGGGTCTTGTTCAGGATCTACTTTTGGTTGAATGGTTGCAATTGGCAAGATCCGATCTGCCAATGACGCATACTCTGTATCTTTTTCACCTGGTTGATAACGGAACAAGAGAGACCGACTGTCTTCTACGATTGGAATCGTTGCAGAAATAGAATCTGTCTTGAAGGTCACTTCATAAGGATCTGCAAAATAGATGTAATCCGGATCATAGGTGTGCAAACTCAAAACCAGTCGATGGCCTTTTTTCACTGTATAGAGATTTGGTTGCAGATACATGGTGTAATCATGATATTCGTTTTCTTTCAGATCAATAGAATGACTAGAACTTGCTGAGTCATAGCGAGATGCTGGATTAGCCAAATTCATCCAACCACGCGCAATCACCACACTCTTAACCTTGTGGGTCTTGTAACGTTTGAGAGGCAAGGTTTCAAGGTTGCTACCATTCCAGTAGCCTGTCTCATCGATCGTTTCCTTGTCCAATGTGCGTGTGCTGTAACCGTCTTTGTCATAGGTGATTTCTTCTTTGACCACATCAAAGTCTTCGTCTGAGACATCCATCAAGGTCGCACTGACATGGGCATGGTTTTTGTCTCCCTTGACAAAAGCAGCGCTAAAATGCACAGGAATATGGCCTTTGATGGTGACATCTTGGTCGACTGGTGCTGCATAGGAAGCCGCTACTTCTGAGGAATGGAAGGCCGCATCTTGGTTACGTGTAGTCCAGTTATTTCCCGTACCATAGTAATCACCGGTTACTGTCACATCCTCCCGTTTGGAGTAGATTCGAGCAGAGATGGCATTGTTGGTATCCCATTTATCAAAACGACGCCATTTACTTGGATCTAGATTGTCCTGAGCCGTTACCTGTGGAAGGTTTTCAATCCCATTTTCAATACCGTAGAGGTAATGGCTATACCAGAGATTCATCAGGTCATTAAAGGCTTGGCCTGCGACTTCTGTCCCTGACCAACGAGTAGATGGATAGATGTGATTGCCCTGGTGGAGCAAGACCTTGGCATTGATTCCCGCCTTCTTATAGGCTTCTAACATGAGTTCAAAATGTTTGGGTTTAACATTGTCATCATTGAGCCCTTGGATGATGAGAGGGGCTGCTTTCAAGTTTGCTGCGTTGAGCGTGTAGTCGCGTTTGGCATATTCTTCGTTATAATTATGACCATCCTTGTGTTGGAGCTCATTGAGCTTGGTAATATAGGCTGCATAGTAATCCTTGACCTTGTCCCAATCTTCTTTATCAAGTATTCGACCTGAGGTATAGACAGATAGCCAAGATAGGTCATTGGAAGCTCCGGTATCAAGAGGAGATCCTTGGCTGTTGAAATGGTCATACCAACTAGCAATCCCTGCAGCTGGCACAATGGTCTTGAGGCCTTCTACCCCAGTAGAAGCTACACCAAATGTTGTCGTACCTGCCCAAGACAAACCAGTCATGGCGACGTTTCCGTTGGACCAGTCCGCCTTGACTTCCTGGTTGCTAGTCTTATCTGAGTAAGCTTTGCGTTTGCCATTGAGCCATTCAACAATATTTTTATAAGCTGCGACTTCAAGGTCAGAGCCGGTCGTATTGATCCCGTCTGATCCTTTTGAGCCCAAACCACTGCTGGTCACCACTGCATAACCACGAACTAAGAAATAATTGTACCAGTTGAGATTTTCGTAATCATAATGCGTATAATCTTCAGAGCTTTCACGCGGATTGACGTAGTACCAATCCTTTGGATCAGTCGCTTTGGCTACTTCTTCTGTCGTAACAGTCTTGGTTGCTTGGCGTTTGGCAGGTTTTTCATAGAGCTTGGCCATATCGAAGTTTCCACCTTCTTTGAGACCAATTCCCTCTAAGGTACGCTCTTCTGTCGTTCCTGTTACATAAGGGCTGGCTTCAAAGATGGTCGCAGCTTTATAGTCCCCATTGACAGCAGCTTTTGGCACCTGCACAAAGGTTTTGACCAAGTCAGGCTTGCCGTCTCCATCCGTATCATAATCGGTTTCCACATATACAATATAGCGGACGATGTCACTCTTGTCATAGGAGTAATGCTCCGGATCGTCTCCTGGCGTAAATGGGAAAATAGGTTGTGCTTTGCCATTCAAAAAGAGAGGTGACTTCTTGTCTGCGCGGTAAGCGGCACGAAGCTGTTTGGCTACATCAACCATTGAAGTGAGATTAGTAACTGGAGCGGATCCCTCCACTCCTTCCTTGACCATCCCTAGGCTCTTGGCAAAAGCTAATCGGTCTTTATCAGTAGATCCGACTTGATTTTCCTTGGTTGAAGCCCAGTTCAATAGTTGATTGACTGCTTCCGTCACTGTGACTTCTTTTTCACGATCCTGGTCGGTTACAGTTGCACCAGTAATTTCAGCCAAGTCTCCTTGGGTTACTTTTGGAGTTTCGCTCACCTCTTGAGTACGAACAGAAGGCGTCGCAGGCACAGGGCTTGGCTGATTGGATAGAGTGGGCTCAACAGTTGGGGCGATCACTACCGCTGGACTTGACGCAGGTTCTTCATGTAGCTCAGTCGTCTGAGTAGTTGTCGGAGCGGTTGGCGAAGTGGTTGGTCTGTTAGTTTCTGAAACCTCTTCCACTTTTTCAGGCTGTACGATTTCTTTAGTGTATCCTTGTGTTGAGGTCACTGTTTCAGTAACTTCAGGACTTGCCGTAGAAGGAGTCACCGTCTCCTCAGTAGTTGTGCTACTTACTTGGTCTGCTTGCACATGCTGGGCGAGTACAGCAGGACTAATCAGTAAACCTGCAACGAGTAGAGAAACAAGAGTTGTTTTTTTCATAAAATGGTCTCCTTTCACCATTTTCAAAGTCAGTCCTAGCGGGGCTCGACTCTATTATGTTATATTCTTACTTCATTTCTTTCATGTATGCGATTTCTTTTCCAGAAAGGGCTTGCTTCCAGCGCAAACGTTTGTCGCATCCAACTATTTTTGGTAAAATAGGGACATTCACATGAAAGAAGAAATAACGATGGAAAATCAAACCTTAATGCAATATTTTGAGTGGTATTTGCCCGCTGATGGGAACCACTGGACGCGTCTTGCTGAAGATGCGCAACACTTAGCAGACTTGGGTATTCATAAAGTCTGGATGCCACCTGCCTTTAAAGCTACTTCTAACAATGACGTTGGGTATGGGGTTTATGACCTCTTTGATTTGGGCGAGTTCGATCAAAAAGGAACGGTTCGCACCAAATATGGTTTCAAAGAAGATTATCTTCAAGCCATTCAAGCCCTCAAAGATGCAGGGATTCAACCAATGGCCGATGTCGTTCTTAACCACAAAGCTGCTGCAGATGGCCTAGAAGAATTCGAGGTCGTTGAGGTCGATCCGATGGATCGAAACAAGGTTCTCACTGAGCCCTTCACCATTCAAGGATGGACCAAATTTACTTTTGATGGCCGAAATGGCGCCTATAATGACTTCCACTGGCATTGGTACCACTTCACCGGTACGGACTACGATGCTTCACGTAATAAGAATGGGATCTACCAAATCCAAGGGGACAACAAAGGTTGGGCTCATGGAGATCTGGTAGACAAAGAAAACGGAAACTACGATTACCTCATGTACGCCGATATCGATTTCAAACATCCCGAGGTTGTAGAAAATCTCGATCAATGGGCTGAATGGTTTATCGAAACGACAGGGGTTGAGGGCTTCCGTCTGGATGCGGTCAAACACATCGACTCCTTCTTTATGAAGAATTTCATCCACAATATTACCCAAAAGTATGGTGAAGATTTCTACGTCTTTGGTGAATTTTGGAATGGCGACACAGAAACTAACGATGAGTACTTGGAAAGCATTGATTACCTGTATGACCTGGTCGACGTAGCCCTCCACCAAAACCTCTTCAGAGCTAGTCAGGAGGGTGAAAATTTCGACCTTCGAACTATTTTTGATGGAACACTAATGCAACATCATCCTGAACAGGCCGTAACCTTTGTAGACAACCATGATACCCAACGAGGGCAAGCCTTGGAATCTACCATTGAAGAATGGTTTAAGCCTGCAGCCTATGCTTTGATCTTACTTCGTGAAGCTGGTTTGCCTTGTGTCTTCTATGGAGACTACTACGGTATCGAGGGCAAATTTGCGCAAGAAAGTTTCCAAGAGGTCCTCGATCGCCTCTTATGGGTTCGTAAAGATCTGGCCTACGGGGATCAAACAGACTACTTCGATGATCCTAATTGCATCGGTTGGACACGTTCAGGTACAGAAGAATCAGCACCAATCGCCTGCTTGATTTCCAATAACCAAGCTGCTACAAAAATCATGGAGATCGGCTCATCCTACGCAGGTCTCACCTACTATGATGTCCTAGAAAATTGTAACGAAACCGTCCAAGTCCAAGAAGACGGTACTGCCGAATTCCCAGTGGCAGAGCGCTCCGTCAGTGTCTGGGTAGCCCAAAATACAGAGGGGCAATAACCTTTATATGTAATGTTCTCCTAGGATCTACATCTTCCTAGGAGAATTTTTTCCTGTAAAAATTTTATAGGAAATACAGCTTCATTTTAGCACTATAAGAAAGCGCTGTCAATGGGTGTCACATCTATTTGAAAGAAATAAAGAGCATCAAAAAAAGCTGGAAAAATTATCCAGCCTTCGATATTTGATAGAAATAACTGCATGACGCAGTGGTTGAGTGGGCTCTACTACGCTGATTTCATCAGCTTTTACAGCCCTACTCAACTGTGCGGAGGTGGGACGACGAAATCGAATTCTAACGAATTACCGATTTCTGTCCCACTCTCTCTTTTTAGCTCAATTCTGCAATGATTTCTTTCAATTGGGCTTTCGTATGAACTCCAGCCACTTGTTTGACAACTTGTCCATCTTTTTTAAAGAGAAGAGTTGGGATCGACATGATACCGAATTGACGTGCTGTATTTGGATTTTCATCGACATCCATCTTACAGATTTTCAAATCATCTTCATGTACTTCTTCTGCCAACTGATCCAAGATTGGAGCTTGCATGCGGCATGGACCGCACCAAGTTGCCCAAAAGTCAATCAAGACAAGGCCTTGGCTGGTTTCTTGTTCAAAAGTTGCATCTGTGATTACGTGTGCCATATTTCCTCCTTTTTCAGTAGTGACTACTGATTCTGCATTTCTACTTTTATTTTACACTAAAAGATGTCATTTTAGAAATATTTGCTACGGGGACTCCTTAGGCATCTTCTCTCTTTTTGCGCCAAAAGATGAGGCTAGAAGCTGTTAGACTGATCATACCTAAGAGACCCAGAGCATGGTCTTTGCTCCCTGTTTGAGGAAGGGTATGGTCTACCTGCTCTCCTCCTACTGCAGGAGTCACTTCTTGAGGATCTTCTACAAATCCTTGTGAAACAAATTGAGGTCCATAAGATACAGCTAGTGTAAGATGAGATTGCTCTTGTCTTGCTGATCCTGTTTGCATCTGTCCATCTTTTTCAGGAAGAGTTTGGCTTGGTTGGACAAGGTGTTCTGGACTTGGAAGCCTATATTCTTCCTTGTAGTGCACTTCTGGAGCGACTAGAGCAGCTCCTTCTATTTCTGGCAATTTCGCATAGTCAGTATCTGTTGCACTTGGTACATAGGCTGCCTTTTGGGCGCGGGTCTTTTCAACAATTGGAATCGCAGCCTGGATAGAATCTGTCTTGAAGGTCACTTCATAGGGATGCTCCACCGTTAAATCAGACGGGTCATAGGTGTTAAAGACTAGAGCTAACTTGTGACCTTTCTTAACCGTATAGAGATTTGGTTGGAGATAAACCGTGTAATCGTGGTATTCCCCAACTTTTGGCTCGATGCTAGCTCGTGAGCTTGCTGAATCGTAGCCAGACTCAGGGTTAGCCAGGTTGATCCACCCTTTTGCGATGACCTTGTACTTGGTCTTGATGGTTTCGTATTCGGCTACAGATAAGTTGCTTAAATTGCTTCCCATCCAGAAACCGTCTGCTGTTTTATCTTGCTTGACGCTACCATTTCCTACCACGTCAAAGTCCTCATCTGCCACGTCTACCAAGAGGGCATTGAGTTGGAAATTCTTTCCTTGACCTTTGGCAACAGCTGCCTTGAAATGAACGGGAATGTGGCCCTTGATCGTAGTGTCCTCAGTGACATCAGAAACAAAGGTCAGATTAGCCTTAGAAGAGGCTTTGCTGACTGTTTCATTACGATTAGCGATCTCAACACCCGCAGCCGCATAGTCACTTGAAATGGTTTCTTCCAAGCGTTTCGACTGAGCATTCAAGAAGAGACGTTGACTGCTCTTCCAGTTATCATAGCTGGTCCACTTACTTGGATCATAGTTGTTTTGAGCTAGAACCGCTGGCAAGCTTTCGACGTGATTGTCCACACCATAGAGGTAATGGGTCAGCCAAGTATTGAGTAGGTCATAGAAATCTTGGCCCTTGGCAGTGATGCCGTATCCACGGGACATAGCAGCTGGATAGACGTGGTCTCCTTGGTGGAGATAGAGCTTGACATCTTGGCCCGCTTTCTTGAGGGCATCGTACATGAGTTCAAAGTGTTTGGTTTTGACATTGTCATCATTCAAGCCATGGACAATCAGCGCGCTGGTCTTGAGATTTTCCGGATGAAGGGTATAATCCCTCTCCTTCCAGACATCACTGTAGTTGCGATCATGTGCATACTGGTCCTTGTTCAATTGGTTGATGTAGTTGGCATAGTTTTGCCAAATCCCTGCCCAGTCGTCTTGATCCAGCATCCGAGTGCTAACGTAGAGGGAGAGCCACGAAAGATCACTATAAGGTGCATTGCCAAATTGGGTCCCTTGGCTATTGAAATAATCATACCAAGAGGCAATCCCAGCAGCTGGAACGATGGTCTTTAGGCCTTCTACGCCTGTTGCCGCCACACCAAAGGTCGTGGTTCCAGCCCAAGAGAGACCGGTCATTGCGACATTTCCTGTTGCCCAGTCTGCCTTGATTTCGACATTGCTAGTCTTATCGGTGTAGGCCTTGCGCTTGCCATTGACCCATTCGATAATATTCTTGAAGGCATTGATTTCGAGATCAGATCCTGTTGTATTAAATCCTTCTGATCCCTTGGTACCAAGCCCAGCACTAGAGATAAAGGCATAGCCTCTGACCAAGAAATAGTCGTACCAGTTGAGATCTTCGTAGTCATAGATATACTCGTAGGGACTGTAGTAATACCAATCCGAAGCCTTGGCTTTTTTGGCTGCTTCTACTGTTGTTTCACTGCTTACTGGCTGTCTCTTTGCAGGTTGGCTGTGCAGTTTCTTCATGTCGTAGCTACCATCCGTTGGAAGCCCCAGACTTTCAAGGGTCACGTAGTTTTCATCGAGCGTCCCCGCTACGTAAGGGCGCGCTTCGAGAATAGTGGCTGCCTTAAAATCGCCTTGTGCTACGGCTTTTGGTAATTGAACAATGGCTTTGACTAAGTCAGGCTTGCCATCTGCATCGGTATCGTAGTCCGTTTCGACATAGACAGGGAAGCGAACAATTTGACTGTCCTCATATTTGTAGTCTTGGTCTGCTTTTTCTCCCGTCGTATAAGGGAAAATAGGCTGGGCACGACCATTTAAAAAGAGAGGACTTTTCTTTTCAGCCCGGTAGGCATCGTAGAGTTTCTTAGCTGTTTCATACATCTTGGCCAATTCTGGCTGACTAACCTTACGAGTCAGATCATCAGATTTTTCAATCAAGCCTAAACTCTTGGCAAAGCGTTCGCGATCTGCTTGGCTTTGGCCCAATTGGCTAGGATCTGTTGCTGCCCATTGAAGCAAGCCATTAACAGCATCTTGGACCGTCAACTCTTTAGAGGCCTGATCCGCTGCAAGGGTGCTACCTGTGACCTTGGCCAAATCCTGGGCTGTTGCCGGAGCTTCTGAAGGAGGAGCGGATTGAGGTGTAGCTTCCCTATTTGTTGCTGCTGGAATTGCTACTGGGACCGTAGGCTCACTTTGTCTTGTGTGTTCTTCTGTAGCAGGTGCTGCTTGATTTGCAACTGCCGTCCGATCCAGTGATGCCTCATTTGAACTTACAGCTTCTTCACTAGTGACAGTACTTGCGTCACTTGTTGTCGGTCTTGCTTCAGTAGATGGAGCATGGACCACTTCTGTCGATGGGGCTAGCTCTTCTGTCTGCTCATCTGCTGCTGCTACTTGATGCAAGACCATCGGCGCGATCAGTAAGCTCGATGCGACAATGGAAACCATTGTTTTCTTTTTCATGTCAATCTCCTCACTTTTTGTAATCAACACTCCTATTATACTATGTAAGCGTTTTTAGATCAAATAGATATTCAAATGATCCCACAAAAAACCGAGGCATCAGCCTCGGTTATCGATCCTTATTTGACGTGTTTCTTAAGATCTTCTTGTGCTTTTTTATTTGACTCTGCTTGTTCTTTTTGCCATTTTTCAAGGGCTTTGTTGTAATCAGCACTTGTCACAGCTTTGTCTTGGAGTTTCATTCCTTTGTAGATCACGTGGTCTTTTCCTTTACCACCAGTCCATGCAAATGGAGCTGAGAATGGTTCGATACGTGTCAAGAATGGACGTCCAGTTGATGAAGAAGTTGGCATAACGAGGGCGCTATCAGTCAACCAAGCTTGCGCAGCCGCATATTTTTCATAGCGTTTGTTGACGTCTTGTGTTTCTGCACCAGCATCTTTGATCATCTTTTCAAAGTCGTACAGACCAACTTTTTTAGCTGCTTCATTGTTTTCACTTGGGTCAAATCCAAGGAAAGTCTTAGTATTTTCACCAGATGAAGCTTTCAAGATATCCATGTAAGTTGATGGGTCTTGGTAGTCAGGGCTCCATCCAACATTATCAGAGAGATCCCAGTCTTCGCCAGCCGCATTTGGCGCAAAGAGGGTCACATTTTGAAGGTCTTCTTTCGAAAGCATTTGGATATCGATGATGACATTTTCTTTACCAAGCGCTTCTTCAACTGATTGTTTGAAAGATTGCACCCGTTGAACTCTTGATGGAGTGGTTTGGTCCACAGGCATATCGATGTGAATTGGGAATTTCACACCTTCTGCTTCCAAGGCAGTCTTCGCTTTTGCAAACTCTTCCTTCGCTTTCTTCGCATCGAAGAGACCGTTTTGACCATCATCTAGTTTAGTAGATTTCCACTCATCTCCATAGGTATCCAATTGTGTTTTTACCATTTCACCGAAGGTCTTACCATCAGCTTGGACAAATGTTGGTGGAATGTAGAGGTTACGGATGATCTTGCTTGCTCCGTCTTTTCCGTTCAATTGAGCAGCATACGCTTCACGGTTGAAGGCAAAGCTGATCGCTTGACGGAAGTCCTTGTTCAAGAGAGCTTTCTTAGTAGATTGTTTTTCTTCATCGGTTTTCTTAGCTGTGTGTTTGTAAGATTGACGGTCGATGTTGGTACCAATAACATAAGAAGCAGCATCTTGAGGAGTGTAGGTGATTTCGTCTTTGAATTCTTTAGCTTGCTCTGAGTATCCAGATCCAGTTGGGAAGAGTTTAGCTAAGCTAAGAGCATTTTCACCGAATGATTTAGCCAATTTACTTTGGTCTTGTCCATCGTAGAATTCCAATTTCACATCTGAGATGTAGACCTTGTCTTTATCCCAGTAGTTTTCATTCTTGGTCATTTCGATAGAAGATTTTGAAGTAAAGCTCTTCAAGATGTAAGGACCATTGTAAAGAAGGGAGCTAGTATCACTTGCTTGAGCGAATTTATCCCCTTTTGATTTCACGAATTTTTCGTTGACAGGGAAAGTGATCCCAAGAGTCAATTTAGAGTTCCAGTAAGATTCTGGTTGGTTCAAAGTGATTTGAAGGGTATGATCATCAACTGCTTTTACTCCTACAGCTGAGAAATCTTTATTTTTACCACTGACGTAGTCATTCAAGCCTTTGATAGAATCTTGGATGATGTAGAGCATTTCTGATTTGTTATCAGCCGCATATTTGATCCCTGTGACGAAATCTTTAGCTGTTACATCCGCATACTCTTCGCCTTCTGAATCATACCATTTAGCATCGTCACGAAGTTTATAAGTATAAGTCAAGCCATCTTGCGAAACTGTCCAATCTTTTGCAAGAGATGGAATCAAGTTCCCGTATTTATCATTTTCAAACAAACCATCAATCAAGTTTCCAGTGATATCGTGGGTTGCTGCTTTACCAGATGTGATATAGTTTAGGTTTTCTGGCTCAGTCTCATAGACATATGAGAATTTTTGACCGTTGCTTGAGCTAGATGATTTAGAACCACCCGAACAAGCTGCTAGGATACCTGCTGAAAGGAGGGCAACTCCCGCAAGTGCAATGACATTTCTTTTTTTCATGTAAAACTCCTTAAGAAATTTTAAGTTTATTTTAAGATTATACCACAAAGGTTTTCAGAAGAAAAGGAATTTTCAGAAAATTTTAGTTTATGAAAAAACTACTCCGAAGAGTAGTTTTGAATAGAATCAAATCCTTTTAAAATCAAGTGACATAGTGATACATAATAATTGAAATCATTGATTTTAGATCCAAACAAAAGTATACTGAAACTTTCCGCAGTGAGAAAAGTGCTTGAAACAGTACGTTTCAAGCACTCGGGAGTTTTGAAACCTTAGGTTCAAAACTAAGTCATGGAACTTCGGAGAAGTTCGCTGACGTCCGTATTCATCCAAGGAAAGTTTCTAAAATAACTCTCTCTTCAATCTAAACCACTACGTAATATAGTTGTTATTTTTAATCTACCAAGTCGCTCTTGAGGTAGGCATCGACCATGCGCTCTGTTGCGACTACAGAATCCAAGTGAGTCCGCTCATATGAGTGGCTAGATTCGATCCCTGCTCCAAGAAGGGCATGTTTGACTTCTGCTCCTGCGCTCATGGCTGCAGAGGCATCTGATCCATAGAAAGGATAGATGTCCAACTTATAAGGGATTTCTTGGGCTTTTGCAAGAGCCACCAAATGCTGACGGAACTCATAGTGATATGGTCCAGAAGCGTCTTTGACACAGATGGATACCGTGTATTCATCCGTCGCTTGGTCATCTCCCATAGCTCCCATGTCCACTGCCAAGTATTCGATCACTTCAGCTGGAATACTAGAATTAGCCCCATGCCCCACTTCTTCAAAGACTGAAAAGGCAAAGGTGGTCGTTACTGGCAATTGGATCTTCTCTTCCTTGTACACGCGCAGAAGATTCAAGAGAATCGCCGCACTCACCTTGTCATCTAAGTGACGAGATTTGATAAAGCCGGTGTCTGTCACAATGGTCCGGGGATCAAAGCTGACAAAATCACCCACTTCAATGCCAAGGGCAAGGGTTTCTTTTTCATTGGTCACTTTTTCATCCAGACGGACTTCCATATTGTCCTGGGTCCGCTCGACAGTCCCCGCATCCTTGTAGACATGGCAAGAAGTCTGATGAACCAAAATCGTCCCAGAATGGGTCTTTCCTGTATTAGCCACATGGACTGTACAGTTTTCCCCTTCAATCATATTCCAAGGGAAACCACCGATACGGTCCAGCTTGAGTCGACCATCTGCTTTCACAGCGCGGACAATAGCCCCCAAGGTATCCACATGGGCTGTGACATAGCGTTGTTTGTCTGTGATCACACCAGGCACGGTCACATTCACGCCACCCTTAGCAGTCCGAATTACTTCGTACCCAAAGCCTTCAATGGTTTTGACCAAGTAGTCTGCAATCTCCCGTGTAAAACCGGTCGGTGAAGGAATGGCTGTCAATTCCTGCAAATAAGTCACTGTCTGATTCATAATGCCTCCAAATGTGTTTTTCTTTATTCTAGCATGAAATAGGTGGAATAGCTAGAGGAGAGTTTACAGGTTAGCGTTTTTCAACTCTTCCCTTACTTACATTAAGAGAAGGCCTAGCTTGTTTTTTTCCAGTGATATCTCTCCCATCAGCCCAGTAGTCGTCATTTTGTGTATGTTCGATGAGGATGGCATCTCCTGTCGCGAGCAATTCTTTCGCGATTTCTGGATTTTGGCTAAATTTCATTCGAAGGGCCTGGAGCATCACTTTATTTTTGACCTCTTCCCAATCTGGTCTCAAGGGATTTTGACGATTACGTCCCTCTAAAGCAGCATCCATTGGAGATGCTATCTGACGAATTTTCTCTTGAATTTGGGGCACTAATACAGTATCTGATGACAAAATGCTGGCTTTTTCTTCTGCTTGTTTATCCTCTACAAGTTTAGCTTCAGCCAATTCAATCTCTTTGCAACTTTGTTTAGCAGTAGAATGTTGACCAGCAGTATATCCCATCATGAGAATAAAGCTAGTTGCAGCTACTGTTCCAACACTAATTAAGGCTTTAGTTTTGACTTTATTTAACATCTTAGACCTTCTTTCTATAAAAACTAAGTCAAGAATACCAGATAAAGCTTGAAAAAAGTATCACAGAAGTAAAAATGCCACCCGAAGGTGGCCAATATAACTTACAAAATTAGTAATCCGTCTGATAAATTTTTTTATACAAACCATTTTTCAGATATCATAGACATAATGATTTCCTCCTTAATTACTAATAGATTATCAAATTTACTGTTTATTAGAATGAGTAATATGTGCAATTTTTGTAAATAAATTAAAAAAGCTGCATCTTCTGCAACTTTTTAATCTGGTGGAAAATAGCCCAACTGCTCAGCGATGTGAATCGCCTCCTGCCTGTTAGTCACTCCCAATTTTGAAAAGATATTGGCCAAGTGATTGGAAACTGTACGTTTACTCACATAGACCTTGTCACAGACATCATCAATGGTCAAGCCATTTCTAACCAGTTCTAGTATCTCGATTTCTCGTGGTGTTAGCACCTCTACCATCACTTCATCTGAAAAGACCTTACCACCTAAATAAATCTTTTCCAGTTTTTTCACCAACTCATCTGGGTCCACACTTTTGTCCAGAAAGCCATAAGCCCCCATAACTTTAGCTCGGTGTTCATACATTTTTTTACTGTAACCTGTCAAAATCACAACCTTACTAGAACAACCATTATCGATAATCTCTTGTGCCAAGGTCAGCCCATCATCTTGATACAGACTCGTCAGGTTGATGTCAATCAAAATAATGTCGTAGTCATTAAAAGCAATCTCCGAAATAGTCGAAAAATTATCCACTAACTGGACCTTTTTAATGTTTTCCGATAACTCTAAAATCATCTTGATACTTTGGCTAAATAATTTATGATCATCAATTAACAAAATTTTCATAACACAACTCCTTATCAATCGGGAGAGTAATTTCTACACGAAATCTCTTATTATTTTCAAAAATCTGCATTTGACCACCTAAAACACTAATTTTATTAGACATATTTTTCAAGCCATAACCTAAGGATTTTTCTGTTTGAAGGCAGTCATTTTCAGAAATGATAAAAATAGCGTCATCATGCACATCAATCTTCAAAGAAATCCTTCCACCACTAGCATACTTAACGGCATTGGTCGCCAACTCCTCAACCAGACGATAGGCAATTTTATCGTAAGGAGATAAAAGCCTAAAGTGGGCAGGAAACTGTGTGACTACTTCATTTTCTGCGTGATAGCGTTTGACAATCCGATTAATCAGCCCTTGATACTGGATGTCTAACTGCTCGTCTGTTTCTACCATTGGCTGATAATAATCCATCCGCTCACGAATCCGCTGAACCAACTCCTCTGTTACCAGATTGATCTGTTCACCAAAAACTTGATTACTACTATATTTATTGAAATTTTTTATTGCCATAACATTTTGCAGGATTTCATTGTGAAGAAATTCGGAGAACTGTTGTTCTGTATCTTCATTTGCCAGCAGATTTTTCACCATACGGTTACGCTTTAAAAAGAGAACTTTTACATAATCCCTAGAATCTAGCATTTCAGCAGAACGAAAGAGGCGAATTAATTCTTCCGAACAAATCCCGAACAATAGTAACATGATATTCAAGACCAAAAAGCTCGTGTTTAAATCTAGACGAAAGATGATGAAAATGCCTACTAACAAAAACATAACCAGTAAAAACAAGCGTGAAAAAGCTTTTATATAGGACAATTTTAACTCTGATACCTTTTTTTGAAAAGAGCTGATAATTGTTTTGAAGTGTAAAAAAGCTAAAATGCCAACAATTTCCAGATACCAGACTAGGTTCATCACTCCTGAGCCCGTCGTATTGATATACAAAAAGAAATAAGAAAGAGGCAATATCAAAGCTAATATCCACAAATTTCGTCTCTGATACTTGAGTTTACTTTTCAACTCTTTATGATATAAAATCAGTAAAATCAAGGGAACAAGGTTTAAAAAGAAAGACGCAAACAAGGACAGAAATAGAAAAATTGAAGGACTTAACAGATATGAACTAATGGTGATTAGTGTCAACACAAAGGACACACTCAACAGTTCTTCTCCTATTTTCTCTCCCAGAAAGATAATAGACAGAGAACTATACAGCAATAAAAAAGAGTTGAGCGGATGAAGAATATCAAAAAAGTGCAACAGGGTGCTCGCAACTCCTTGATTAAATATGGATTGCCAGCTAATGAGAAACATCATCAGGAGCAACCAAAGTTTCAACTCACTATACCGAAAGGTCACAATATTACAAATATAGCTAAATACAATTAAAGCAATAATCAGCAATAAAACCATCTGCAAGGAAAAATCTGTCGAAAAGTCCAGAGGGATCCTATGATAAATATAAATCATTAAAGCTAGATGATTCAAAATCGTCAACCACCACAATAAAAGTGAGTTTTTCGAGAACAATTTGACAAACTGTTTCATATGTATCTACTTCCTGAACTACTTTAATATTATTATAACACAATACCAGAATTGCAGGATAGGCAACTCTGGTATTTGACTTAATTTTCAATAATTTGCCAACTTACTCTGTAAGTCACTAGCAAGTAAAGGACAAAGAGTAAAACCGCTACTCCCAGATAGGTGATATCAATAGAAATACTGGTATTAGCGAAATTCTCAAAATAGCCCAAAAGAGCGGTACTCAAGGCAAATGCTAGCGGACCTGCGATGACCAGCGGAACCAAGAAATAACTTAGAATCTGTTGCAAAAGAATAGAGCGATTTTGCTTCCTCTTATTCCCAAGAAGATATAAGATTTGATAATCATTGACACTATCCAAAGCACTTGTAGAAGTTTGAAGGGACAAGATACTGAGGGAAATAATGATAAAAATAACACTGACAAAAATCATGACAAAGACAATGACGCCCATAAATCCAAGATAAATCTCAAAAATTCTTCCTTTGGTTTGATAGGTGAACGGATTCAACTCTGCTCCATCACGAATGAAGTAGTATTTTTCTATCCACTGACTTAAGAATGTTTCTACTTTCCGTTTGTCGATATTTTCTTTGAAATTGGCAACATAGGTCGTGTGGTCTTCCGTCAATCCAACTACTACCTTATCTGGTACAATTAAGGTTCCTGTATCATTTGTACCCACTGACGATAAAAAGTAAACTGTTTCAAGTGGATTCGAAGAGGCAAGGTTGAGAGAATGACCGTTAATCATGAGGGTTTTGGTCGTTGATAGAAAGTCCTGGATCTGCTTGGCAGTTCCTTTATAGTTTGCATTGACCAGAAATTGGTTATCTGCCAAGTCAACCGCTTTTTCCCCTTGCAGTTTGCGGAGATGATTGTAGGCAGAAATTCCTAAAATCGGTACTTTTGATTCAGGAAGTTCCTTATCATGCGCCCAGAGATTGCTAGTATCAATCAAATCTTTATAGGTTAAATCACTAGAATAGATAGGATAGCTGTACTCCTCTTTGATAAGGTTAAAGTCAAATCCATCTGCTTTCAATCTGTCTTTGACAGATTCCTGAGAAAACTGGAACTCTTGACCACGATAAAGATTGACAGTTACATCATAAGGTGAGTATTTGTTCAGCTCTCGGTTCATAGTCGTATAGGCACTACCACTAAAAACTAGTAAGCTGAGAGCCAGTGTCAAGGTCAAGGATAAGACAGCCAACGTTACCGAATTACTATCAGCTTGTTTTGAAAATTGACGAATTTTAAAACTGTTTAGTTTGTTATAGTAGGTTTGAGGCAGTTTTCTAAGGGAAACCAAGATAAAATGGCTCAAGGTATTGTAAAATAAAATCACAAAAATCACGAAGACAGATACCAGCAAGATACCCCAGCTTTTCAAGAATGATAGATGGTGATAGTCTGAAAAATAGAGAGCACCAAAACCGATAACAGCTGTCGAAAGAATAAAGAGAAGTGCTTGAAGAACTGGCTTGCCTTTTGCCAAGACAGATTTCTTGACCCCATTTTCTTGAATGAGTGCAATGATATTTTGCTTTCTAAAGGTAAGAATGTCCATGACACCAACAATAAAACTGGTTACCAAATAGGAATAAACTAGTAAGATGACAGACTTGCTATCAAAAAAAAACAGACTACCAAAGTAATTGGCCATAAAAAACTCAGATGCAACCTTAGATAGAATGACCAGTAAAATCAAGCCAAGCAAGAAACCTAGAATCAAGGAAAAGATATTGACCAGCATGGTTTCAAAGAACAGGGTACGGATAATCTGCTTCTTCTTCATTCCCAGCGTTGCATAAAGTCCCAGCTCTTTCTTACGACGTCCCAGGACAAAGTTTGTGGAATAAACGACGAGAAAGGCAATCGCCGATAGAATCAGATAGGAAAGCAAGCCCATGTACTGACTCATCACCGTCGTCAACATTTCCTTTGCCCCTGATAAACTTTGCATCACTGGATGGCTTGGTAAAGCATTAAAAGCATAGAGCAAGCTATAAATCAAGGTTAGACTGAAAAAGTAGATGGTGTAAGTCTGTAAATTTCGAAATACATTTCGTAAAATTAATTTTGGATACATACTCTCTTCCTCCTATCTGGTACAGCTGTAAATCTCTTGCAAATACTGTTCATTAGATAAGCTGTTACGTTCCAAATCATCCATAATCTTTCCATCGCTAAGTAGCACCATCCGTGAAGAGTACTTGGCTGCGGCAGGGTCATGCGTAACCAGTAAAATGGTAATACCAAAACTTTTATTGATTTCCTGCAAAAGTGCCATCAGTTTTTCAGAATTGGCAGAGTCCAAGGCTCCTGTCGGCTCATCTGCGATAATCAGTTTAGAATCATCAATCAAGGCTCTAGCAGTTGCCACACGTTGTCGCTGGCCACCTGATAACTGATTAGGAAACTTATCTTTTAAGTTTTGAATGGCCAACTTATCCAAAATTTCCTCAATCTTATACTGATGTTTTTTGATATTTTTCCCCTGAATTTGAAGAGGTAGAATGATATTTTCATAGACCGTCAAGGTTTCCACCAAGTTGTAGGCTTGGAAAATATAGGAAATGTTTTTAGCACGATAGTCAGCTAGTTCATTTTCCTTGGCATGGATGATGTCAAAATCTTCAAATCGAATCTCACCTGATGTTGGTTTATCAATCGTTGAAATACAGTTGAGGAGTGTTGTTTTTCCACTACCACTGGCACCCATAATTGCCAGAAATTCACCTTTTTCAACGGACAAGTTCACATCTAATAAAGCATGAACGATATTATCCCCTTGACCAAATGTTTTCGTTAATCCTGTCACAATAAGCTGTTTCATCATTTCATTCCTCCGTTTCTTTATTACTCTCTCATTATACGGTTTCTTTCAAGGTTTTCCATGAGTATTTTGTGCAGTATATTCAAGTTATAAAAAACCGATACCTTTTTCAGGTATCGGTCGATGTTGATTATTTGCGATCGTTTCTTTTTTTCATAAAGTAAACAATCCCTATGACAATAACTCCTAAGACCAGTACAGGTGCATAGAATTCTAGTGTTCCAATAATTCCTTCCATTTTATCCTCCTATCAAAAAATAGAGGTAGTTTTATCCACAGCGCACGTTTGGCGAAGTACATTCATAAGAATATGTAAACCACCAACCACAGCGACCTTGTACTGTTAATCTAACAGTCGTACGTCACCCAGCAGTATATTTAATATTTAACTCTTGGCTATTAATTTCATAATCCAAAGAATCAATCTCAAAATGGTCTTGTTTCATTTGTATTTCTCCTCGTAAATATAACACCAAATCAAAGTGTTGTCAATGCTTTGTAATAAAACTCAAGAATTTTCCTTTTGTTTTATCTAACAACAAACATTATTTCTCGTATACTCATAGGAACAGGTGAAACACAATCCACAGCGACCTGCTAGTGTCATTTTAAAAGCTATGCACCACTAGCTCCTGATTTCCCGGAAAGTTCTTGGTTTTCAACCTCGAAACTTAGAGAATCAATCTCTGGACGACTTGTATTTTTAGACATAAGGTTGCCTCCTTCCTTCTTTTAGATGATCATCATTACAGTAACTAGTATAAACTCTAGTATTGGCTAAGTAATGAGTAAATCGTGCAAGTTTCTTATTTTCGAGAAAAATTTTTATAGTGCCCAATTAAAAAGTAGGTCAAGCATACCAGATAAAGCTTGGAGCTTTTATCACAAGAAAAAGACTCCGAAGAGTCTTCGCATTACTTATGCAATTCTTTATTACTCAATGTATGAAAAATCCCCCACAGAAGAATATTTACAATGATAAACAGCAATATTTCCACTAAATTAAAGTCTATCAAATTCCGTGACCGCATTGCCACCATAGCTTGGGAGTAGGGATAGATTAAAGATAATTTATCAGATACAAAAATCATCATGAATCCTACGAAAGTACCAATAGAACCAATTCCCACAGATTTACTAAAAACACGAGTTTTAGCTGTCACAAAAAACTGTACTGCCATCATACTAATTGTTCCAAAAATCCCCAATAAATCCCACTTAAGGTAGGTGAACAAATTAGAAATTTCTAAATGAATTAGGTGAGCACTGACATAAAAAATACCAAACAAGAACAACTGTAAAACAGCAATAAACAAGATAATTACTATTTCTTTTGCCAACAATAATTTCCCAAGACTGACATTATTAGCTCTGAGAAATTCAATATTTTTCCTATCAAACTCTTTTCCTAACATCATGGCTACATAAATGCTGACTAAAATCGGAAAGAAAAGCTGGCTATAATAGAAGGTCAATTGTCCCCATAAAACAGGCACTTTTTCACTTTCTGCAACCATAGAATAAGCTGCACCTAAGTAAATCCCAAGACCAATCAGGCTACAAAAAGCTAAGAAGAAAATACCAATCATCAACATGGAAAATTTTTGGGTTTTCCGCCATTCTACTGATAGATAAGACATCATAGCTTGCCTCCTTTCTTTTCAACTAGATAGAGAGATAAGAAGAGATAGATTAGGGCTATTGGCAAATATGTAAAGAGTTTAAATCCTAGATTTGTCGCAAAAACATAACTCACTTGACTGGCGACTTTCTGGTAATCCACCAGAGACAGATATGCTATACCACCAAATGGGAAAATCAGCTGTAGAAAAGCTGTTGCATGACCAAATCCAACTCCAAGAAATCCTCCGAAAATCCCTAATGCCATTATCAATGCCTGCTTTTTCAGTAAAAACTGCAAAGTCAAAAACAGACAGGTTAAGACAAAAGATGCTAGCAAGAAAATGACGATTTGCCAGAGGATTAGGCTAACAGGCATTTCTAGACCAGAAAAGTTTGCAATCAACTGGACTACTACTCCCTCCAAAATAGCGAGAAAGGTCAAAACGAACATAGTCAGGGCTAGCTTACTCAGAAAGATATGCCGTAGATTTTCACCATTTGCCAAAAGCAGTTTGAAAGTGTTGCCCTCCTTCTCGTTCTTGACAATCCGGGATACAAAGAGAGCGACCACGATAGGGAGAATCAAGCCATTTACTTCTTTTATCATATAGAAAATTAGGTTAATCTGGTGCATGGCTGGATTACTTAGGTAACGTGTAGCGGCTACAATTGCCCAAGCAAATCCGACTCCCATAACTAGTATGCTAATGAGGAAGGATTTGGTTCGTTTTGCCTTGAGCAATTCAATAGACAAATTATTCAACATAAGACTCACTCCTTGGTTAAGTTAAGGAAGATAGATTCCAAGGTTTCTTGTTCTTGCTTCACTTCATAAATTGGAACTTTCTCGACTATTAAATCTCGTAACAAACTAGAAATCTGCTGATCGGCAAGGTTAGTCAGCTTGAGTTTATCCTCTTGTATCTCTAACATCTTGCACGGATAACCAAATAACACTTGGCTAATGACTTCACGTCGATCTCTAAAATCCCCACGCACTTCCAGCCATTTATTGGACTGAATTTTACGAATTTCTCCCTCGTAAACCAGTTGACCATGATTGATAATCCCCACACGGTCAGCGATATGCTCAACTTCAGAAAGGATATGGGTAGAGATGAAGACAGTAATGCCCTGTTCTTTTGCCAACTTGATAATCAGTTCCCGAATTTCATGAATCCCTGCTGGGTCTAGCCCGTTTGTTGGCTCATCCAGTATCAACAAACGCGGTTTCTTGACTAAGGCAAAGGCTAAAGCCAAACGCTGTTTCATACCCAGAGAATAATCTTTAACCAATTTTTTCTTGTTTTTAGGTTGATCTAACCCTACAATTTTCAAGGTTTCCTGAATATTTTTCTTATCAAATCCAAGGATTTTTTGAAAGACCAAGAGATTTTCATAGCCTGTCAAATTAGGATAATAAGACGGTTCTTCAATCATAGAGCCAATCTGATTAAGATACTGCTTGTCCGTACCTATAGATTGACCGAACACTTCAATCTCCCCAGCTGTACGAGAAATCAAAGACAAAATCATCTTCATGGTTGTTGTTTTCCCAGCTCCATTTGGACCTAGAAAACCATAAATCTCACCTTGTTGAACTGATAAGGAACTAAGGTTAACTACCTGAGTGTCCTTAAATACCTTTTGTAAGTTTTTTATCTGTAAAACATTACTAATCATTATGAACTTCCTCCTCAACGAGATTCATTTGTTGTTTAGCCATTTGGAAATACCTCACTGATTAAAATTTATTTGAGAAGTATCTCTATCTAGGTTATGTCTTTATTATAGACATGCTAGATTAATTTTAAACTAAGCTAACCTTAATTTTACATTAAGATTAAAGTGTCTTACTTTTTTCACTCTTTTAAATGGTATAATATAGATAAGCGAGGTAAGATTATGAATTTCGAACAACAGCTCCTGAATAAGCACATCCTTATCATTGATGACGATAAAATTTTAAACTCTTCCATAAGAGATATTCTCACTGCCCACGGATTTTCCAATCTAACATCAGCCTATGATATAGAATCTAGTTTGGACATGATTGAAAAAGATCAGTTCGACCTTTTCCTTTTGGACATTATGCTCCCCGATGGTGATGGCTACACATTAGCAAAACATATCCGAAAAAAAGGCGATACACCTATCCTCTTTCTGACTGCCAAAAATAATCCTGAAGATGAGGTAGCTGGTTTCAATGCTGGTGGTGATGATTATGTCATGAAACCCTTCATTCCAAAAAATCTTATCTATCGCATTATGGCTCTGCTCCGGAGAAGCTATAAATTAGAACAGGAAGCAATACAGATTGGACAGACTTTGGTGAGTTTTCGGAATGCAACAGTACAAAAAAATGGAGCAGAAATTTCTATTACCCCAATTGAAATTCAGATTTTGAAAAAACTTTACGATAATAAAAATTACATCGTTTCAACCGAATCTCTCTGTGATACGATTTGGGGAGTGGATAGCTTTGGTTATGAAAACTCTTTGACTGTACATATTCGGAAAATTCGAGAAAAAATAGAAGAAAATCCTTCAAAGCCTCAATATTTAAAGACAGCTAAAGGGCTGGGATATAAATTGTTATCATGATTATGAACCAAACCAAAATTTTAAGGTATTCACTAAAAAGATTTATCTTTTTTTCCATCATTATCTTTATTACCAATATTATTCTAATTGCCAGTTTTGTTTTCTACATTAGGGAAAAGCAAACTGCTACTGAGACTGTGAAAATAATTTCTGAACACATTACCATCACAAAAGATAACGTCCACATACCTAAAAATGATGTTTCTAGTCTAAAAGAACAAAAGTTATGGCTCATGATATTGGATAAGCAGACTGGAAAACAAGTGTTCGAACAGTATAAACCTACAGAAGTTCCTTCGCAATTTGACTATGGGGACATTTTACAGTTTTCTCGCTATTATCTTTCAGATTATCCTGTTTTTAGTCAGATAAAAGGTGACTACATCATTGTTGTTGGTTTTCCAAAAGATAAAATTGCTCGTTATACTTATAATTACTTAGATATAGATAGTATTCGCCTGATTCCGCTAGTAGCATTTGGAGTATTGCTTTTCAACTGCCTCTATTTCGCTTTTCTTTACTACTATTGTGTGACGCATATCAATCGTAAAATTGCGCCTCTTGTAACTGCTATTCAGAATCTCCCGGATGGTCTGAAAAATCCAATAAATTCTATATCAGAACTAGAATATCTTACAACTGCAATTAATCAAACCGATACTCTACTCAAAGAGAATGAAGTCTTTAAAGAGCAATGGATTTCAGGTATTGCACACGATATCAAAACACCTCTTTCTGTCATCATTTCTAACGCGTCCTTGTTAAATGATTCTGAACTAGATACACAGTCTAAAAAACATATTCCCCCAATATTGACGGAATCCTATTACATCCAAAATATTTTAAATGATCTAAATATAGTAGCTCGCCTTTCATCCGGTCATCTTCAATTAAATCAGACTGAAACAAAAATTATCCCCTTCTTCAAAGACATTCTCATCCATATTTTAAATCAAGAAATCTGGAATGATTTTGAATTTGAATTTGATTACGATAATTCACTTGTTAATCAATCTATCATGATTGAGCAGTTTTTAATCACAAGAGTTATCCATAATATCATCTACAACTCTGTTTTACATAACGAAAAGGGTTGCACAATAAGAATCCACTTATTCAAAAAAGATACAAATGTAATTGTCGAAATCAAAGATAATGGACAGGGAGCTTCACCAGAAAAAATTGCTGAACTTAATGAATTATCTTTTAAAAGCATTGATATTTCTAAAATTAGAACGACTGGAATTGGGCTAAAAATTTCAAAACAAATTGTTGATTTGCATCAGGGCTCTATTTCATTTGCTAGTGTCCAAAATGAATTCTTTGAAAGTATCATTTCACTTCCGATTTTCAACATTACCAATTAGATAAAAAAATGGAGAAGAATCATTAGAGTTTTCTCCATTTTTTTCATCTTATCTTCCACTTATACCCTGCCCAGCCCGCCAAGACAAGCAAAGCAAGGTTAAAGATGATAAAGAAAGTCGTAAAACCAATTAATCCATTCTGTGCCAAATCTTCCGTGTTGGAATTCTGTCAATATTTTGGACACATTTTGGGAGGAAAATTTGAAGGGTAGCGCCCTTCGGTTGCTGGACCCTTTCTACGACCAATTCTCTGTACTCTACAGGGGACTAGTCATTCAATTTTTGTTGAATTCTAGTTTCATTATAAAATATGATGTAATTTTTGACAATATCTGTTATACTATCTCCAGTTATGTTTCTTCACTTATGGAGAGAGAAGGTTTCAGACTTGAAAACAGAGTGAAACCATTCGATACAGGCATTATCTGCTGGTGTTCCTTTTCGGGACATGGAGCGGGTGATGCCTTTTTCTGTACAAGGCTGATAGTAGGCTTTTGAGGTGTAGACAGATCCCTGATCGCTGTGTAAAAGTACCCCTTGAGGTAGCTCAAGTTGATGAAGTGTATCGAGTACAAAGTTAGTATCTTGGCAATCGGAGATGGTATAAGCTACAATTTCGCGATTATAGAGATCCATAATCGAAGATAGATAAAGTCTACAGTTTCCAAAGTAGAGGTAAGTGATGTCTATGACAAGCTTCTCCATAGGCTTGTCTGCCTGAAAATCACGATCCAGTTTATTGTCTGTTACATGGTAAGCCTTCCCTAATTTAGGTCCCTTCTTAGGACGGACACGGCAAAGGCAACCCTTTTCCTTCATAATACGATAGACCTTCTTTCGATTAACGACAAGATTATACACTTTCTTGAGCAAGCGAGTGATGGTTCGATAGCCATAAATAAAGTGATTTCTCATATAGAGTTGTTCAATTTTATCTGCTATTTCGCCTCTTTTCTGAGAATTCTTACACTCCTGTTTCCAGCGATAAAGGTGGAGCGTTTGACGCCGAAACATTCTAAAATAATAGATACAGCGCACGTTTTCTTATACTCTTCTACTAGCTTGATAAGACTTACTTTGTCGATTCTCTTATCAAGCTCTGATACTTTTTTAGTAATTCTACCTGCAAACGTAACTGTTCCACTTCAGATAACTGTTTCATCCCATTACCATAAGTATATTGTTTCCCCACGGGTTGGTGGAAACGGTACAATTCATCATTCTGATACCATCGCAACCAGTTCTTGGCCTGACTAGCATTTTTGATACTGAGGGTATCCATGATAACTTTATTTGATTTGCCTGCCTTCTTCATTTCGATACAGGCTAACTTAGTTTCTACCGAATATGCTTTTTTGACCATAACAAAACACTCCTGTTTCTAGTTTACCAGATTTCAACAGGAGTGTTTTCTTGTGTCTCATTTTATGGGTGCAGTGCCGACCCTAGGGATTCTTTCGTTCTCATATATACGTCATTAGTATAGGCTAATTTGATTTAAATTCCAAGAGAAATAACATTTTACATAAAAATCAGTGGGTATTTTACAATTTTTCCATATAATATAGCTAAAAAACAACTGGTTTTAAGAATTCTTATCTGAAACATTCGGAAATTTCCCTTAACCGTAGCGGAAAGTTGTTTTCTTCTCCTATTTATAATAGACTATCACTAACATTAGATGAAAAGGTGACTCTATGACTATAAATCAACTGCTTCAAAAGCTGGAGCCTACTAGCCCTATCCTTCAAGCTAACTTTGGAATTGAACGCGAAAGTCTTCGTGTCGATAGACAGGGAAAATTAGCACATACGCCTCACCCTTCCTGCCTAGGAGCTCGAAGTTTCCACCCTTATATTCAAACAGATTTTTGTGAGTTTCAGATGGAACTCATCACACCAGTTGCTAAATCTACCACTGAGGCTCGTCGATTTCTTGGAGCCATTACCGATGTAGCTGGACGTTCCATCAGTAAAGATGAACTTCTCTGGCCCTTGTCCATGCCTCCTCGTATCAACGCCCAAGAAATCCAAGTTGCCCAACTGGAAAATGAATTTGAACGCCATTATCGTAACTACCTGGCCGAAAAATACGGAACTAAACTACAAGCTATCTCAGGTATCCACTATAATATGGAACTAGGGAAAGATTTGGTTGAAGCCCTATTCCAAGAAAGTGACCAGATTGATATAATTGCTTTCAAAAACGCCCTCTATCTTAAGCTGGCTCAAAACTACTTGCGCTACCGTTGGGTGATTACCTATCTTTTTGGGGCTGCACCTATTGCTGAGCAAGGCTTCTTCGACCAAGAAGTGCCAGAACTCGTGCGTTCCTTCCGAAACAGCGACCATGGTTATGTCAATAAGGAAGAAATACAAGTATCTTTTGCAAGCCTAGAAGACTATGTCTCTGCCATCGAAAACTATATCGAACAAGGTGATTTGATTGCGGAAAAGGAATTTTACTCGGCTGTTCGTTTCCGTGGACAAAAGGTTAATCGCTCCTTCCTTGACAAGGGAATCACCTACCTAGAATTCCGTAACTTCGACCTCAACCCCTTTGAGCGTATCGGTATTAGCCAAACTACCATGGATACCGTACACCTACTCCTTCTAGCCTTCCTCTGGCTGGATGCCCCTGAAAATGTTGATCAGGCTCTGGCTCAAGGTCACGCGCTGAATGAAAAAATTGCCCTCTCTCATCCTTTAGAACCTCTACCTTCTGAAGCTGAAACTCAGAACATTACGACAGCTCTAGACCAACTGGTGCAACATTTTGGGCTTGGTGACTATCATCAAGGGCTGGTCAAACAAGTTAAAGATGCCTTTGCAGATTCCAGTCAGACACTAGCTGCTCAACTTCTTCCTCATATCAAAGACAAGTCCCTTTCTGACTTTGCCCTTGACAAGGCGCTTGCCTATCATGATTACGACTGGACTGCCCACTATGCCCTTAAGGGTTATGAGGAGATGGAACTTTCTACCCAGATGCTGCTCTTTGATGCCATTCAAAAAGGGCTTCATTTTGAAATCCTAGATGAGCAGGATCAATTCCTTAAACTCTGGCATAAAGATCATGTTGAGTACGTCAAAAATGGTAACATGACCTCAAAAGACAACTATGTAGTTCCTCTTGCCATGGCTAATAAAACCGTGACCAAAAAAATCCTGGCTGATGCTGGCTTCCCTGTCCCTGCCGGCGACGAATTTACCAGTCTAGAACAAGGTCTAGCCTACTATCCTCTTATCAAGGGCAAGCAAATTGTGGTTAAACCAAAATCAACCAACTTCGGGCTGGGCATTTCCATTTTCCAAAAGCCTGCCAGCCTTGATAACTATAAGAAAGCTCTCGAGATTGCCTTTGAAGAAGATACAGCTGTTCTTGTTGAAGAATTTATCCCAGGAACCGAATACCGTTTCTTCATTCTGGACGGGCGTTGTGAGTCTGTCCTCCTTCGTGTCGCTGCTAATGTTGTCGGTGATGGCAAACACACCATTCGTGAATTAGTCGCTCAGAAAAATGCCAATCCATTGCGAGGCCGTGACCACCGCTCACCTCTGGAAATCATTAAGCTAGGAGACATCGAACAATTGATGTTGACTCAGCAAGGTTATGCACCTGATGATATTCTCCCAGAAGGGAAAAAGGTCAATCTCCGCCGTAACTCCAACATTTCTACGGGTGGTGACTCTATTGATGTCACTGAGACAATAGATTCCTCTTACCAAGAATTGGCAGCAGCTATGGCAACTAGCATGGGGGCCTGGGCTTGCGGGGTTGACCTCATCATTCCAGATAAAACTCAGCCTGCTAGCAAGGAAAAACCTCATTTCACTTGTATCGAGCTCAACTTCAATCCCGCTATGTATATTCACACCTATTGTGCTGAAGGTTCTGGACAAGCTATCACTCCAAAAATTCTAGACAAGCTTTTTCCAGAAGTTGCCACAAGTCAAACCTAAAACCTCATTCTTAGGAACAAACAAATCACCTTTATCTCGATGATATGATACCTCTTAAGTAGACAAGGTAAATACCTAAAATCTACGGCTTTTTGTCAACTTTAGTGGGTTGAAGAAAAGCTAAGCTCGAGAAAGGACAAATTTCGTCCTTTCTTTTTTGATATTCAGAGCGATGAAAATTCGCTTCTTGAAGTTTTCAAAGTTCCGAAAACCAAAGGCATTGCGTTTGATAAGTTTGATGAGATTATTAGTCGCTTCCAATTTTGCGTTGGAATAGGATAACTGAAGGTCATTGATGATTTTCCCTTTGTCCTTTAGAAATGTTTTAAAGACAGTCTGAAAAAGAGAATGAACCTTCTTTATATTGTCTTCAATGAGTCCAAAAAATTTCTCTGGTTCCTTATTCTGAAGGTGAAAAAGCAAGAGCTGATAGAGATTATAGTGGTATTTCAAGTCTTCTGAATAGCTCAAAAGCTTGTCTAGGATTTCTTTATTGCCTAAATTGTCAAATTAAGTTAGACTTTTCAAGTAACTCAGAAAAACTTGGTAGGGTGATTGAAATAGTTCTAATGGTAATTCATAGACTATCCTCTGTTCAGCTATTCCTCCTTCATCAGTAACAAAAAAATATTTCTCATGATGTCGCCAAATATGTTGTCCATAACCTTTTATTTCCTCAAACTTACTAACTTCTTCTCATTGTAGTCTTGTTGGTTTCATTTTATACCTTCCTTATTTAAGCGGTGATACATAATCATCTGGAAGTTTCCCTCTCCAGTCAATCCACATTTGCTCAGCAATCGGAATTAATCTTTTAAGCTCTTCCTGAGTAAATAATTCTCTAGTTTCAGGTATATCAATTAATGATGTGGGACTCTCTTCTATGAATCGTTTCTCACTAGCTTTCTTTTCTTCTTCCGTCGGTGGCCAACAGTCATTTTGAACTTTCCAGGAAACTTCTTGGAACGTTCTCTCTCCACTCTCTAATAGAGCAAATAATTCTTGTGGGAGTTCATAGACCACTAACCAAGAAGCCACGGTGCCTTCTTCTAAAACTAAATAATATTTGTCCTCATTTTTCCAAATGGATTTTCCATATCCTTCAATTTCCTCAAATTGGGTAACATCTTCCCATTCAAGTTTTGTTGGTTTCATTTATACATTCCTTACTTAAGTGGTGATACATAATCATTTGGAAGTTCTCCTTCAGATTCAATCCACTGCTTCTCAGCAATGGGAATTATACGAATTATTCATGCTCTCTTTTGTACCATGAAGTATATAATGGACTGATCTTTTCAAATAATTCCATTTCATATCTAAATCTATTCACTTGGACTTTCTCAACTAATTGACTAACTTTTTCAAATTCATTATTTCTGATCAATTTTTCAATTAAGTCTACATCCTTTTTATCAATGGTATGTGAGGAAATATTTTTAATGATTATCTTTAAAATTTGATAAGTTACCTCATTATCATCTAATTTAGAAATCTCGGATCTTATTTCCCCTCGTTCAGTAAAAGCCAGATTATATCTTCCATTTCCATCCTCTATTACAGAAATTCCCTCTGGAAAGTAGGGAGGTTGTTTTGAAAAATAAATTCCAAATTCATCTAATTTTAAATTTCCAATTTTTGCAACTTCGGATTCAATTTTGTTTTTTAATTTTATTAGCATTTTATTATTCCTATTACAAACTAAGTAAAAATCTACCTTTTTCTAATTCATCAATCGAGTTTTAATTTTAATGGCTTTACATAATTCGTTAATATCAGCAAAGGTTACCTTTCCAATAAATAATTAGCAATAACCAATTTTAATTCGGTAATAGTCTCATTCGTTACTTTTCTTATTTCAACATCATTATTCCAATAGTAAATGTCAGTTAATCCCCCTTGCGGTGGGAAAAGTGCTTGATATATTGTCAATTTATCTCTTAAACTCATTCCCTTATTAGTATTTGCATATTCTTTCAAAATATGTAGCTCATCCACTTGTGGACCAATATTTTTAATATTATATTTGTCAATGATAGACAACAAATGATCGATGGCTTCTAAAAAAGTTTCTTTCATACTACTGTTCATCATTAGAAAAACCTCATTAACTACTGCTATTTTTTCATACAACAGTTAAGTTAAATTTCTTTAAACTCACTTTTCCTTAAATCCTATTCTACCAGAATATACCCATGAATTCATTCTAAAACAAAAAGAGAGCAGCAAACTGAGCTACTCTCCATTTGGTTTATTTTTCGACCATTCCGCCCTTGATAAGACTGTCTTTCGTTACTGAATAACTGACTGTTTTGTCATCTAGGGGATTAAAGCCTGGGACGATTTCTTTTAATTTATTAAAATCGATTTTTGTGTAATCAATGGTATTGCGGATATAAAAGATTCCGTCTTTGTATTCTGATGTTAGTTCAAATCCATGGCCCATCAGATCTTTGAATTTTTCTTGGCTCTTGGCGACGGCTTCTTTCATGGTTTCAAGAGGGTTCTCACCAGGCACTTTTGAGACGTCGTAATCATCAACTTTTTCTTGTAACAACAAGGTATCTCCCTTGTAATACAAGGTTACAGTGGACTTACCTGCTTCATCACTCGTTTCAAGAACAGTTTTTTGAGCACCTGCTAGTGCATCTTCTTTTTTGCTTTCATCAGTTGATGACTCTTTTGTCTTCTCTTTAGCGGATGATTTGGTTGTAGCTTTACTGGTCGCCTTAGTAGACGATGGACTAGTAGATTTTGTACTCTCTTTTTGGGCGCAACCAGCTAAAAGAAGACCCGCTGTCAAGAAGACGGCTAACATTTTTGTGGTTTTATTCATTTTGAATACCTCACTTTTTATGATGGTTAAGAAAATGACTGACGTCTGAAACGAGTCATTTAGCAAGATCAACTGTTGTTTTAAATGTTATTAGAAAAGTCTCAAAAATGATGTCCGCAGTCCCTCCTTATCGATCATTGTAGCCATCTGGGTGGCTGGAATGCCAAGCCCAGGCTGTTTGGATGATGGTTTCGATATTGTCAAATTTGGGTTGCCAGCCGAGGATGGCACGCGCCTTCTCAGAGGATGCGATCAGGGTATCTGGATCTCCTGGTCTGCGATCGGCCAGCTCCAGTGGAATCGGATGACCCGTCACCTTGCGGGCCGCATCAACGATTTGAAGATTAGAGAATCCTGTCGATGAGCCCAGATTAAAGGCGGTAGAAGGGTTGCCATTACGCAGATACTCCACTGCTAAAAGATGGGCATCTGCCAAGTCAAATGGATGGACGTAGTCCCGAACATTGGTCCCATCTGGTGTCTGGTAGTCATCTCCAAAAATAGAGATCTTCTCGCGTTTGCCTTGGGCTACTTGTAAGACGATCGGCAAGAGATGGGTCTCTGGTCCATGGTCTTCTCCGATGGATCCATCTGGCTTAGCACCCGCAACATTAAAGTAACGAAGGGGCACGTACTTGATCCCGTAGGCTTGATCGGCCCAGCGCATAATGGTTTCCATCATGAGCTTGCTTTCGCCATAAGGATTGATTGGTTTTTGTGGAGTGGTTTCAAGAATCGGAATTTCTTCTGGAATGCCGTAGGTGGCAGCAGTTGAAGAAAAGACGATGTAGTGCACTCCACATTCATGCATGACTTCCAAGAGCTTGACCATGCCTGCTGTATTGTTATCAAAATATTTCAATGGATCGGCCATGGATTCAGCGACCAGTGAGTAGGCAGCAAAGTGGATGACCGCATCGATATCTGCATGTTCCTTAAAAACAGTGCGCATAAAGTCTTGATCCGCCAGGTCTCCTTGGTAAAAGACGGCATCTGGATGCACCGCTGCACGGTGGCCTGTGACCAGGCTATCGACCACGACGACTTTTTCCTGTCCTTCATTGACCAAGCGGTCCACCATGTGGGAACCGATATAGCCAGCTCCTCCGAGTACGAGTATTGCCATTTGTTTTCCTTTCGCTTCTTTGTCTTCTCTCTTATTGTACCAAATTTCTGCCTCTTCTCCACACTTAAAGTGTCGCGACAAAGCGTCTAAAGGCTGCTTGGCCTTCTGCTGTTCGCTTGTAGACACCGGCATCTTCGAGCACGCGCGCAAAGATCTGGCCGACTGATTCACGAACAATAGCTTCCGCTTCTGCTTCGTCTGTGAGGAATGGGTGAGTGGCTTTCAAGTCAGTAACCCAGTCCTGGTGGTAACTAGCCACACTGCTTTCTCGTCCAAGTAGATAATCTTGGACTTGCTTGAGCTCTTTCTTGAGTCGAGGTGGCAATATCGCCAAGCCCATGACTTCGATCAGGCCGATGTTTTCTTTTTTGATGTGTTGCACATCCGCATGTGGGTGATAAATACCATCTGGATGCTCTGGTGAGGTTTGGTTGTCACGGAGCACCAAGTCCAGTTCATAATGCCCATCGCGGATTCGTGCAATGGGGGTAATGGTATGATGGGGTTGACCGTCAGATGTGGCTAAGACTTGCACAGCTGGATCCGAGTAGCCTCGCCAGGCTGTTAGGATATGGTCTGCCAGGGCAATCAATTGCGCCTTGTCGTCCGATTGCAAGCGGAGAACCGACATGGGCCAGTTGACAATTCCTACCGATACAGCCTCAAATCCCTCAACGCTAAAGCTTTCCTCAACAGGAGCTAGCTCCATAGGGAAGGTGTGCCGTCCGCCTTGGTAATGGTCATGAGTCAGGATAGATCCCCCTACAATGGGCAGATCTGCATTAGACCCTGCAAAATAGCCTGGAAAAGTCTCGACAATGGTCAAGAGTCGCTCAAAGGTCTTGCGACTAATGGCCATGGGCACATGCTGGCTATCGAGGAAAATGCAGTGTTCATTGAAGTAGGCATAAGGGGAATACTGAAAGCCCCAGTCATGACCGTCCATGTCAAAACGGATAATCCGATGATTGGCCCGGGCTGGATGGTCTAGGCGACCTTGATAGCCTTCATTTTCAAAGCACAATTGGCAGGCTGGATAATGACTGGCTTTGGCAAGCTTGGCCGCTGCAATGTCTTTAGGATCTTTTTCAGGTTTTGACAGATTGATGGTGATTTCAAGAGAACCGTAGGGAGTTTCAGCCTCAAAGGCAATGTTTTGCGCAATGGCTTTGACCTTGATGTAATCATTGCGCTTAGAGAGGTCATAGAAATCAGCAATCGCGTCTTCCTTGGACTGACGGTAGGTCTCCCAAAAGCGATGGTTGACCTGACTAGGGCTAGGGGTAATCCAATCCATCAACTCCGCACCCAAGCTGTCCTTGGCGGCCATACTGTCCTGGATCTTGCTATTCGCAACCGCAATCTCCACCAACTGATCTTTGAGTGCAATCAAGTCTTCTTTTTTGGCTGGGGCATCTAGCCCTTCTTCTCCAACGCGACTCATGACGCGATTTTTTAGATAAATCCGATCCATCTCTTCGTAGTCACTCGCCGCAATGACGGCTGTGACAAATGCGTCTAAAATTCCCTGATTCATTGATTCTCCTTCTTACGTTTTAAATAGTCTCTGACAGCATCCAAATCCTGGAAAACTTGTTCTGCTTTAGTTAAGAAAGACTGTGCTGGTACTTTTAAATCTGGAACACATATGACTGGGATTCCAGCCCGATAGGCTGCTTCAATCCCTGCCTCACTATCCTCTAGTACTAAGCAATTCTCTGGTAAAGCATTCAAATCACTACAAGCCTTTAAAAATATATCTGGGTAAGGTTTACTTCGTTTGACATCTTTTGCAAAAACTAAATGGTCAAATAGGGACAGAACCCCATTGCTATCCAAGATCATTCTAGCTCGAGATTCAACACTTGAAGTTGCTAGGGCGATTGGAATGCCCTCTGTTTTCAAAAAAGTAAGTAAATTCTTAGCACCTTTTTTTAAATGAACACCTTGGGCTAAGATTCGACCTTCTAGTTCATAAACTTTAGCCAAGGTTTGGTCAAAGTTCCAAGGTAAATCATAGGTATCCAAAAATCGTTGAACATTTTCCTCTTCTCTGTGTCCACTGTAGTCTCTAGAATAAGTTTCTTCTGTGAAAGGAATTCCAAAATCTCTAAGTAATTCTTGATAAACTTTTAGAGAAATGATTTCAGTATCGGCTAATAAGCCATCTAAATCAAATATTACAGCTTCCATTATTATCACCTAGTCTAAAACTCGTGTCCCTGCCGCAACTTCTGCAATATAAAAGCTTGGCGCATAGCCAACGACTTCTTCATAGCGTTTGCCAACAGCTTCTTTAAAGGCTTCAACTTTATCTTTGTTTACAAGGGCGATGGCGCAACCACCAAAGCCTGCTCCTGTCATACGAGCGCCCAAGACGCCTTCTTGTTCCCAGGCTGTATGCACCAAGGTATCTAATTCTAGACCAGTCACTTCGTAGTCATGCTCCAATGATACGTGAGAAGCATTCATGAGACGACCAAAGCCTTCCAAATCACCTGCTTCAAGAGCCTTACGTGCTTGGAGGGTCCGTTGATTTTCAAGAACTGCATGGCGAGCCCGTTTAATGCGGTTTTCATCCTTGATCAAGTAGCTGTAGGCATCAAAGGCCCAGAGATCCAATTCCCCTAAGGTTTGGATATCTAGTTTTTCTTGAAGTTCAGAAACGGCTGTTTCACATTCTGCACGGCGTTCATTGTATTTGGAATCAGCCAATTCACGGCGTTTGTTGGTGTTCATAATCACCACGACATTGTCTTTAAGGTCCAGCGGTACCAGATCATATTCTAGGGTATTGGTATCGAGATAAATAGCCCGTTGATCCGCTCCCATACCGATGGCAAATTGGTCCATGATCCCAGAGTTGACTCCGATGAAGTGATTTTCGGTTTGTTTCCCGATCTTGACCAGATCTAGACGATCTAAGTGAAGATCATATAGTTTCTCAGCGATGACGCCAATCAAGAGCTCAAGAGAAGCTGAAGAAGAAAGACCAGATCCATTTGGAATATTGCCATAGACATAGACGTCCATTCCGCTATCAATGACATGACCCGCTTCTTGCAAGAAATGGAGCACGCCTTTTGGATAGTTGGTCCAGTTGTGCTCTTTTTCAAACTGAAGGTTTTCAAGAGGAACTTCAATGATCCCCTTGTCTTCAAAGTTTCCTGAGAAGAAACGCAAGACCTTATCCTCACGCTTTCTTGCAGCTCCGTAAGTGCCGAGTGTGATAGCTGCTGGGAAGACATGGCCTCCATTATAGTCCGTGTGTTCACCGATCAGATTAATCCGTCCTGGTGAAAAGAAAGTGTGGTCAGCCTTTTCCCCAAAGACAGCCTGGAATTTTGCTTGTAAATCTTGAGATGTGATTGTTGTCGTCATGAGAAACTCCTTTAGTTTTGTAAACGTTTTTATACTTGTATTATATCTGATCACAAGTAAAACTTCAAGTGTTTTTAGTAAAATTTTATTAATTTTTTATTTTGTGTCCGAAAAGGCTATAACAAAGGGTTTTCCTCCGATTATAACTTCTATTCCACTCTTGCTATTTCGAGTTAATTTTAGTAAATTTTTACCAAAAAATCTCAATTGGGAGATTACCCAATTGAGATTCTTAAAGGTTTTAAAACACCATTTCTTGACCGTTTTCTGTCACTTGGTAAGTGCCCTCAGCAAGATCAATTCGGGCTACTGCTGTGACAGTCTGGTCTTTATTTTGGCGCGTGATGACAATGGTATGATCATCTGGTGTTTCCACCTCAATGCTTCCTTCTAGGTCAAAAGCTTGCGAGTTATTCCGGAAGCTAAAGAGCTTGAGAAGGGATTTCACGACTGGACGCTCTACTTCTTGAGCAATTTCTTCGTTGCTGTAGTAATGACGGTTGATATTGCGGCCTTCTTTGGTGTTTTCTAAGAGTTCCAAATCATTCTTCCCAGCTAGGAATCCAACATAATAAACTTGTGGAATACCTGGTGCAAAGGCTTGAATTAAACGGGCTAGGAAGTACTTACGATCGTCATCTCCAAGCGCAGAATAGTAGGTCGAATTGATTTGGTAGATATCCAAGTTGTTGTACTCTGCTGTGGAATATTTGCGTTTAACATTTGCCCCAACCTTATAAAGCTCATTTGAAGCATAGTCAATCTCTTCATCAGTCAAGATATCCTTGACATCGACCACCCCAATCCCGTCATGGGTGTCCAGCGTCGTGAACTGCTTCATCGGACTCATCTTCAACCACTTGGCAAGGCGATCCACTTTTGAACTATAGAGGGTATAGAGGGTTACCATGGGTAGCGCGAAGTCATAGACATAATAGTCGTGATCGGCAATCTTAAATTGGATGGAATAGTGCTCATGAATCTCTGGAAGAAGCTCAGCACCGTAGCCTGCCGCCATATCGCGCACCTTATCCAACAAATCCCAAATGTCTGGT
Source organism: Streptococcus sp. LPB0220 (assembly GCF_008727815.1). Lineage (NCBI taxonomy): Bacteria > Bacillati > Bacillota > Bacilli > Lactobacillales > Streptococcaceae > Streptococcus > Streptococcus sp. LPB0220. The sequence continues at coordinate 1,331,772 of NZ_CP044230.1, forward strand.
TCCACAAAGAAATCATTGGTATCCAATTTCTTGACCGCATAGGCAAAGGCGTCCAAACGAATGAGGTCACAGCCATTACTTGCCAGGTGTTCGATGGTCTTGCGAATAAAGTCCATGGTCACGTCCTTGGTCACGTCTAGGTCAATCTGCTCTTCCCCGAAAGTATTCCAGAGATGCTCGGTCGTCCCATCCGCAAAAGTGATTTCTTGCTTGGGAGCTCGGTCTTTGCGCTTATAAATCAAATCTACATCTGCTTGAGTAGGACGATTCTCCGGCCAGAACTTGTCCCAGTTGAGAAAGAGGTCCTTGTAGGCACTTTGGTCGTGCTTTTCTTGGTAGTCCTTGTAGTATTTAGACTGACGAGAAATGTGATTGATCATAAAGTCAAACATAAGATAGTACTTGTCGCCCAAGCGTTTGACATCTTCCCAATCTCCAAAGGCTGGATCCACTTGGTCATAGTCGACAGGCGCAAAGCCACGGTCACCAGTTGATGGGAAAAATGGCAAGAGGTGAACCCCACCTACTGCATCCCCAAAGTGCTTCTCCAGATTTTCATAGAGATCCTTCAGGTTATTTCCTAAGCTATCTGAGTAAGTAATTAACATTGTTTTGTTTTGAATTGGCATAATGGTTCCCTTTCTTTTTTGAAAGCCAAGTCTTTGAGGACCTGGCTTTCATGAGTTTTTCTATTTTAGAATTGCTTCATAGGATACGATTGAAATCAGCAAGCTGAATCGTCCCTTTGTATCTGGAATTGAACACGCCCTAAGCTCTGTGTGAAAAAGATGAATCTTCAAAGAAGCCAAGGCTTCTTATTCAGATTCCCTGGTTTTCCACAGCCGTTGCTACTTCAGTAGTCTACAGATGTGGATGCCCTAGGGTACTACAGAAATTTTCAGCAAGCTGAATCGTCCCTTTGTATCTTATTTCACTGCGCCGTTGCTCATTCCTGCGATGATATGGCGTTGGAAGAAGAGATAGACAATAGTAATACTGATAATGCCGACAACGTAGGAAGCAAAGCTTGGTCCGTAGTCGTTGAAATATTGGCCTGCGTAGTTGTATTGGAACAAAGGCAGGGTCCACATTTTGGAATCCCGGTTCAAGACAAGGAGTGGCAACATGAAGTCATTCCAGAACCAAAGGGCATTGATGATCATGGTTGTCGCATGCATGGGTTTCATCATTGGGAAGATGATGCGGAAATAGGTTGTGAATTTATTAGCCCCATCGATCTCTGCTGCTTCATCCAAACTTTCTGGGATAGAGATTTTGATATACCCCACATAGAGAAAGAGGGTCTGTGGAATCGCATAGGTCAAGTAGAGCAAGATCAAACCAAAGGTGTTAGCCAAACCGAGTTTACTCATCATAACCGTAATCGGAATCATGATGACTTGGAAAGGTACGAAAATCCCAAGAATCAAGAGGGTGTACATGATGGTAAAGGCTTTTCTCTTACTCATATTACGTGCGATGGAGTAGGCTGCCATGGGGATAAAGATCATTACTGCAAGTAAAGACAAGACAGTGATGACGACAGAGTTCCAATAATAGCCTCCGATCCCATCAGCCAAGAGACGGCTGAAGTTGTCCCATGTGAAGTTGGTTGGAAATCCAAAGAAATTGTCTACGATATCCTTGGTTGGTTTGAAGGAACTAAAGAGGGTGGCAAGGAGTGGCACTAAAATCAGAACCGATCCTAGAATCAATAGAATGTATTTGCCAATCAAGGCTTTTCTTTCATCTTGTTTCATCGTGCTTCTCCTCTTAAATTTCAAATTTCTTAGATACTCTCAATTGGATGATCGAAATCACTACAATCAAGAAGAACAAGATTACGGCAATGGCATTGGCATAACCGAATTGGTTATTTTTAAAGGCATAGTTATAAACCAAGAGTCCAAGTGAGGTTGTGGCATTGTTTGGACCCCCACCAGTCATGGCAAAGACTTGGTCAAAGGCGGTAAGCCCACCTTTTAGGGCTAGGATAAAGACCATAGAGACACTTGGTAGTAAGTAAGGCAATTCAACATTCCAGAAGACTTGCTTGCTCGTCGCACCATCGATTCTTGCTGCTTCTGTAATTTCAGATGGGATAGATTGCAGACCAGCTAGGAAGATAATGATGGGCATAGCTACTCCTTGCCAAAGAAGGACAAAGACAGCCGCGAAGATCGCTCCCCACTTAGTCCCTAAAAGACTGGTTTGAAGAAACTCGATATGAAGGGCATTCCCAATTGCTGGAAGACCGTAGTTGAAGACTTGTTTGAAAATCAGAGCCACTGTCAAACCAGACAAAACTGCTGGGAAGAAGAACCAAGCACGAAAGAAGGTTTGGCCTTTGATCTTAGAGTTCAAGACACGCGCAATGAAGATCCCAAGGGCAATCTCACCAACTACCATAGCAATCGTGATGATTGCAGTAAAGCCAATAGCATTCATGAATTTTGGATCCATAAAGAGGAGCTTAAAGTTGTTCAAGCCGACAAACTTGTAGTTATAGGTCAAACCTGTCCAGTTGGTAAAACTGTAAAAGGCTCCTTGGAACATTGGCACATAGAAGAAAATTGCTTGTAATAAGAGGGGAATGACCACAAAAGCCCATGCCCAATATTTTTGTAATACTTTTTTCATTGTCTCTCTACTCCTAATCCACATCCGCTTTCATCGGGTTAAAGAAGGCATTCAAATCATTGACCATTCCTTGTTTATCACCTGTCAAGACATAGTTCATCGTCAAGGTATGGAAGTCTGCTTCACTGGTCCAGTATTGTTGCAACCACACCAAGTGACGATCCGTAAAGGCATATTTGGTCATCCCAGCAAGCGGTGAATCCTCTCCTGCTTGTTTGACCCCTTCGATCGCTGTTGGAGATCCGTCCACATCATAGTACTTTTGCATGACTTCTGGACGGGTCATGTATTCCACAAAGGCATTGGCTTCTTTTGGATGTTTGGTAGTAGCAGAGATAGACCATGCTAAGTCTCCCGCACCAACGGTTAAGCTTTGTCCTTTTTCTTTCCCTGGAATCATGAAGGTCCCAATCTTAAAATTCGGTTTTTGTTCATTGATCGCGGTGATAGCCCAAGATCCATTTGGTGTCATGAGGACATCCCCACGCGCGAAGGCTCCGATAACGTCTGTATAACCTGCACCTTCCCAGTTCTTTTGCTTCGAACCTTTAATGCGAAGGATATCCATCACCTTGATGTCATCTTTCATAATCGGATCAGACAATTTAATGGAATTTGGCTTAGAATAACGAAGGTATTGGTTGGCTTCTTTTCCTCCACCTGCTGCTGTCGCAAAGGCCAATTGATTGTAACCATTGAGGGTCCAAGCTTCTGCTCCTGCAATCCCAAATGGGGTTTGTCCTTTGGCAACGATGTCTTTTACTAACTGTTCAAATTCGTCCCAAGTTTCAGGAACCTTCAAGCCCAATTCTTCGAATTTATCTTTGTTGTAGTAGATTCCGTAAGCATTGGCTGTGAAAGGAACGTTGTAGACTTTTCCATTTACGGCATATTTTTCAGCGTAGCCGTTTTTCACGCGTTTGAGATAGTCTTTATTGCTTAAATCTTCGAAGACACCCGCTTTTGCCCATTCTTGCAATTCGATGGACTGTGGGTAAATATTGACCACATCTGGCACATCTCCTGCGAGGATACGTGTCTTCAACACCTCACCAGCGTTTGGTACATTGACAACTTTGACCTTGACCTTTGGATTTTCCTTTTCAAAATCACGCGCGATTTCTTCCAAGGTTTTGGTCATTTCTTTTTTCTGGTTGAAATACTCGATGGTCACTGTACCATCCGCAGATTTTCCATCGTTGGAGCAAGCACCGAGCCCAAACAAGGCTAGGCCTGTAGTCGCAAGAAGTCCGATTTTTTTATACCATTTCATTTGGCTGTCTCCTTTTATTTTTTGACAAAAACATATTGTTTGCTGAGGAAATCTCCCTGAGGAAGAACGACGGTTAAGCCGGCATACATGAGCTCAGCTCCTGAATAGACTTGGTCCGTCCCTTCTAAGCGATAGAGCGCATCTTCTTCCAATCCTTTGAGTTTCAGGGTCGGCTCGATCTCCTCAACCGTTGATAAGACCCGTACATAAGTTACCACCGTGCGATCTTGATAAGTGAACTGGACGGCTGCTTGATTGCTACCTTGGCTTGGATTGATCAAGCGGTAGTGTTTTCCGAATTGAACAAGTGGTCGAATCGTTTTGTAATGAGCGACTTGGTCTGCGATCCGATCCAACTCTTCTTGAGAAAGACTAGTCAAATCCAATTCATAGCCTAGATTTCCCATCATGGCTACATGTCCACGCGTTTCTAGTGGTGTGATCCGTCCCATCTGGTGATTTGGCACCGCTGATACGTGAGCGCCCATGGAAATAGTTGGATAGAGATAACTAGATCCATACTGGATCGGAAGTCTGGCCATGGCGTCCGTATTATCACTTGCCCAGACCTGCGGGAAGTAACGCATCATCCCCAGGTCATTACGACCACCACCACCGGAGCAAGACTCAAAGAGGATGTTCTCGTACTTCTCTGTTAAGGAAGAAACCACTTCATAGAGACCCAAGATATAAGCATGGGATTGCATCTTGGTTTCCAGGTAGGTTTTCCCATTTCCAAGCTTGGTGATATTGCGGTTCATATCCCATTTGATATAGTCGATCTCATGCTTTCCAAGTAAGTCATCCAAGACCTGCTTGATATAGTCCACTACTTCTCTATTTGAGAAATCGAGTACCAGTTGATTCCGTGAATAGGTGTGTTCGTAACCTGGGACTTGAATAGCCCAGTCCGGATGAGCCCGATAGAGGTCACTATCTACAGAAATCATTTCTGGCTCCACCCAAAGGCCAAATTGAAGTCCCTTGTCATGGATGCCTTGGATCAATTCTGCTAGACTTCCACCTAATTTTTCTTCATTGACAGTCCAATCACCAAGGGCCCGATTGTCATCATAACGATTGCCAAACCAGCCATCATCCAGAACAAAGAGTTCGATCCCCACTTTTTGAGCTTCGTCTGCTAGCTCCAATAATTTTTCTTTCTTGAAATCAAAGTAGGTTGCTTCCCAGTTGTTGATAAGAATTGGACGTTCTTTATGGGCAAACTGGCTAGGAATGATATGGTCTTGGACAAATGCTTGACTCTCTTGACTGATACCGGTCAATCCCTCATGTGAGTAGCTGATCATTGCTACCGGCGTATCAAAGCTCTGATTCGGTGCCAACTCCCAGGAGAAGTTTTCTGGATTGATTCCCAATCCAACCCGAATTTCATTGATTTGATTCTTTTGAATAAATCCTTCAAAATTCCCACTGTAGAGCAGTTGGAAGGCAAGGGCTGAACCGGCATCTTCGGTCACTTCATGATCTGCTAGGATAAGAGCAGGAGTCTGGGCGTGTCCAGAAGCACCACGGTTGGAGCTGATGGAGAAGATTCCTTGTTCCACTTGTTGACGGCGGACTGTTTTTTCTCTCGCATAGGCCCCTTGAAGGGTGATGACATCATAGTCACCTGCTGGGACATCGGCCAACACACTAAGAGCCTTGTGGATCACGACGGTTTCATCACTACAGTTTTCAATTTTTGAAAAGCTGGTGATGGTTGCCCGATCCTCGTAGGCTGTGTAATAGAGGGTCAAACGCAGGGCCGCTTGATCATCTTCAAAGACCAAGGCCAAGGTTTCAGTACTATCTACTGTATGTGGATTGGGAAGACCAGTTGCCTCGACACTGCCAGAGTAGATATTGGCTCCGACATAGAGGAAATCCGTCACCTCTGTGGCGCCGTGCTGGATTTGAATAGACGGCTTTCGGAAATCTCCAAGCCCGTGCTGTCCTAGGATCTGACGCTGGGTATCCAAGCTGAAGGTTCGATTGTCAGGTGTTGGATTTCCAGAGAAAGCATGATCCTTCTCATGCACGGTATTGGAAAAATGATAAGACGGGATCGGACGCCCCAGATGCTTAAGCATCAGGTAGCCATCTCGATTTTCAAGGATCAGGCTCAGTCCCTTACTTTCTACATAGAACAAATTCTGTTCAATACGAATTGCCATATCTTCCTCCATTGGGCCCGAAATAATATCACTATGTATTTTTAAATTCGGTTCCAATAACTTTCTTTTTTAGCATGTCTTTATTTTACTCATTGTAAACGCTTCCGAAAATAGAATTTTGTTGCACATATATGGTAAAATGTTAGGTAGGAGGTTCAACCATGTCAGTCTTTTCTGAATACCAAACCGACACTATTGACCTAGCCCTTGATTTTTATGGCTACGAAGATTGTCCGAAGAATTATGAATTTGGTCCTAGCGTCCGAGATAATTTTGTACTGCATTTTGTTACCAAGGGAAAGGGAGTCTTCCACTTCAATAAAAAAGAAATCCACCTAGAGGCCGGGGATCTCTTTCTTCTCCCCAAAAATAAAGTGACCTACTACAAGGCCGATGCCGAAGAACCTTGGTCCTACTACTGGATTGGCATCAGTGGCACCAAGGTGAGTGATTTCATGCGTTTTTCAACCCTGCATGAAAAAGGCTTTTTAAAGAAAACAGAAGTGGAAACAGAAAAGATCGGCCAGTTTATGGAGCGACTCGTCCACAAGGCAGAGGCTTCGAAAATGACTTCTCACTACCAACTCCATCTCCTCTCGCAGATCTATGAACTACTATTTCTAATCAGTGAAGTGGCTCCCGATATCCATCGGAGTCATCCATCTCCCACCTATCAGCTCTATCTGACCTGTAAGCATGTGATTGAGACGCACTACGCTAAAGAACACTTGAGTATTCAAGAGATCGCCGATGACCTCAATGTCCATCGCTCCTATCTGACAACTGTCTTTAAGGAGTTTCACCAGATCTCTCCCAAGGAATTCTTGCACTCGGTCCGCATGCAGCGTGCCCAGCAGTTACTGACCAACACAGACGAAAGCATTAAGATTGTAGCTTACTCGGTGGGCTTTTCAGATCCCCTCTATTTTTCAAAGGCTTTTAAGGCCTATAGCCAACTGACTCCTAGCCAATATCGTAGCAAACATAAAATTTAGTAAAATTTTATTTCTTTTTACTAGTTTTTAGAGTATACTGGAAGTAGAAATCAATAAAGGAAGAACTATGGCAACGATTAAAGACATTGCAGAAAAAGCAGGCGTTTCTCAGGCAACGGTATCTCGCGTCCTCAACCAGGATGCGAGCTTATCGGTCGGCGAAAACACGCGCAATCGGATTCTTCGCATCGCTGAGGACCTGCATTACCAAAAGAAGAGCCGAAAAACAGCGCCTCAACCAGTTGAGGATTTTCATAAAATCGTCATTTTTGAATGGTACAGGCGCGAAGAAGAATTAGATGACCTCTACTACTATGCCATTCGGATGGGGTTAGAAAAACAAGCCCAGGAATTAGGCTATGAGATCTTTCGTATCTTTAATAATGACGATTGGTCCTTGATTCAAGAAGCAGACGGCATTATCGCTCTTGGGAAATTCAGTCCCAAGACCATTCGAGATCTAGAAAGCTATGGCAAACCCCTGATCTTTGTCGATAGCAATACCCTCTATTTAGGGCATTCCTGTGTGACGACCGATCTAGAAGATTCTGTCATCACCGCTCTCAAGCATTTCCTTGAGCATGGTCACAAGGAGATTGGGCTCTTGGTCGGGCAGGAAGAGACAGCAGATGCGACACCACTTCAGATGGATCCCCGTCAACGGACCTTTCAACAGTATCTCACGGAGAAAGGACTTTATGAGGAGCGCTTTGTCTCTGTTGGTCAATTTTCAACTGAGTCAGGTTATCAGATGATGGAGCAACTGATTCAAGCATTGGGCGACGACTTGCCAACTGCCTTTTTCATGGCCAGTGATGCCTTGGCTGTCGGGGCTCTGCGGTCCCTTCAGGAGCACCAAATCGCAGTTCCTGATCGCGTCAGTCTCATTTCCTTCAATGATACTTCCATCGCCAAGTATGTCTTTCCTGCCCTCTCTACAGTGACCGTCTACACAGAAGAAATGGGCAAGCAAGCCATTCAGATGTTGCGTCAGACCTTTCAGGTATCTCAACCAAGTGTTCCCTATATGGTTAAATTAGCCACCAAACTGACGATTCGAGATAGCAGTCGTTAGGAGGTCTTATGAAAACACACGAAATCCTCTTTCAAACCCTTTCTCAGGCAGATGATTATGTCAACGGGGAGCAGCTGGCAAAAGAACTAGGTGTTTCCCGCACCTCTATCTGGAAGGCTATCCAACGGCTAGAAAAAGATGGGGTCGTTATCGAATCCCTCAAAAAGAAGGGCTACAAACTGGTCTCAGGCGATATTCTGCTACCTGATGTGATCGCAAAAAATACCCAATTGACCGTTTCCTTAAACGAACAATGTAGCTCCACCCAATTGGACGCCAAATTAGGCATAGAAAGCCATCAAGAAGGCAAGGCCCTCTACCTAGCTAATTCGCAGGCTGCTGGAAAAGGTCGCTTTGGTCGTGACTACTACTGTCCCGATCAAGGGGGCATCTACATGTCCCTTCATCTCAAGCCTCAACTGCCCCCTGCGGAGCTCCCCCCTTATACCCTCATGGTCGCTGGAGCCATCTTCAAGGCTATTAAAAACCTGACCCTGATCGATATCGATATCAAGTGGGTCAACGATATTTACTACCGCCATAAAAAAATTGGGGGAATCCTCACCGAAGCTATCACCTCGATTGAGACTGGTCTCGTCACGGATGTCATTATCGGAGTCGGTCTCAATTTAGCCATTCCTACTTTCCCAGAAGAGCTAGAAAGTAAGGCAGGTTCCTTATTTGAAGGGCCTTGTCCCATCACCCGCAATGACCTCATCAGTGAGATCTGGAAGGAATTCTTCCAAACAGATGTCGATGAACTGGTCTACCTCTACAAAGAGCGCTCCCTGGTCCTAGGACGAACCGTTACTTTTGATCAGAACCAACAGACCTATCAAGGCCTCGCCAAAGATATCTCTGATACCGGCCAACTCTTGGTCCAATTAGACAATCAGGAAGAAATCTGGCTCAATAGCGGAGAAATCTCTTTGACGAAATGGTGAGAACGAGTATAGAAAAAAGCCACCCGAAGGTGGTTTTTTTGATCTATTTTGAAAGCTCCTTCTAACCAAAGACTACGGAACTTCATTCTTTTTAAGATATCCAAAACTTGTTACGTCTTTAGCTCTTGCTCCATTTTTTCTACAAAGCGATTTAATGCTGTTTGCACTTTTTCTAGGAGCTCTGTTTGCTGAGAATCACTGACCTCAACTTGGTTAGTGATCCCATCTTTCTCCGTATGGAAATAACTAGCATGTAGTAATACCCACTTTTTATCTAATGAAAAGGCTACATCTATTTTTTCACCCTCAATGATCGTTGAAGAGGTAATCAAGATTTTATTGTCATCTGGACTAGGAACTCGTACCATCCATTTCAAATCCCCATCCATTTCCAGTTGGTCTATGCCACCCACACGTCTGATCTCTGCGTCTGAAGGAATCCCATAGCCAGCTTCTCTAATGGTATTGGCATTACGATGATCAAGTATTCTTGCCAGCAATTCAATTTTATTTTTAGATGAAAAATTTGGAGTTGGTTGTTCATCCGGAACAAAGAGAAGCCAAGCTACTAACACAGTCATTCCTAATAATAGAAAGATCAATCCTTTTTTTAGCACAGACATCCTCCTTTCCTCACTTCTTTTCTAGCTCCGCTTCGATGTATGTCTAGTATAGAACAAACCACCGCGAGGGTGGTCTGTTATTATCATAATTAAAAACACCCCAAAAGTTAGAAAAATTTAGCTTTTGGGGTGTTGATATATTAAGGCTTATTAGTAATAAGTGCCCCATTATCAGAGAAAGAGTATGAAACACCGTTTATTATTAAAGTTTTATTTAATGCAAGTGCTCCACCATCATTTGGGTCTGCATAACGTTTTGTTCCGTTATATTCAAACCATCCTGTTATTAATTCACAAGTAACTGGATCGAAATAATATTCTTTTCCATCTATAGTATAAGTATAACCACAATATGCCCCTTCTGATGTAAGGTAATACTTCTTCCCATCTATGTCTTGCCAACCTAACAGTCGTTCTCCACTTTTTGGATCATAATAATACCATTTTTTAACATCAACTTGTTGGGATATCCAACCTGTCTTCATATCGGCATTAACTGGGTCGAAATAATATTCTTTTCCATCTATCTTATTGAAACCTTTTAATGCATAATTATAAGTAGAATAGTCTATAAAGTAATACCATTTACCATCTATCTGTTGCCACCCCTTTAATCGGGCTCCACTTACAGGATCGTAATAAGACCAATCTGTACCATTAAGTCCTGGCGTAGATATCCAACCTGTCTTCATATCGGCATTAACTGGGTCGAAATAATATTCTTTTCCATCTATCTTATTGAAACCTTTTAATGCATAATTATAAGTAGAATAGTCTATAAAGTAATACCATTTACCATCTATCTGTTGCCACCCCTTTAATCGGGCTCCACTTACAGGATCGTAATAAGACCAATCTGTACCATTAAGTCCTGGCGTAGATATCCAACCTGTTTTCATATCACCATTAACTAGGTCAAAATAATAATCTTTTCCATCAATATTTTGCTTACCTTGAGCCATCCAACCTGAATTAAAATAATACCATTTTCCATCTATCTGTTGCCACCCCTCTAATCGGGCTCCACTCACTGGATCAAAATAAGACCATTCTTTGTATAGACTACCATTAGTATTCCTATGCTCCTCTAAATACCAGCCGGTTATCATATAACCTCTTTCATCAAATCTATAAATATTGTTGTCAATATAAGCTAATGTATCTTTATAATAAGATCCATTATTTGTTGAATACCACCAACCAATATTATCTTGATGCCAATCAGCCTTAACTTGAGATGGTAGAGCTAAAAGCAATATTACTAATGCACCACCTAACAAAAGCTTAGTTATTTTTTTCATTTTTTTCCTCCTTATATCACCAGATGTATACGCTTTCATTGTAGCATCTTTATTACTTTAAATCAAATAATGTGTGGATAGAGTGAGGTCATAATCACCAAAATAAAATATAAAGTCTGTCACTGTACGTTTTTAAATAAAACAAGAGAAAATGTCATCTGGAATAGAACTCAAAAGTTAGTTTAAAAAATAACGTTCCCTACGTATTTAGAAATTATCAAAAGTTTAGCAACTAGTTTTATCAAAAACTAGCTATAAGTAAGGATCTAAATGAAGCTTCTTAACTACCAAATAACTCACTCTATTGTATAACGTAATTCTTTTTCATAGTTAAAAACACCTCAAAAGTTAGAAAAAATTGACTTTTGAGGTGTTGACCATTTAAGGCGCATTATTGATAAGAATGCAATTGTAATCGAATGTGTATGAAATACCATCTATAATTAAAGTTTTATTTGATGCAAGTGCCCCACCATCGTTAGGATCTGCATAATATTTGTTTCCCAACGCCTCAAACCAGCCTATCTTCAATTCACAAGTATCTGGATCAAAATAATAATCTTTTCCATCTATTTTTCTATGATTTCTCAATGCCCCATTCCAACCAAAGTAATACTTTTTCCCATCTATTTCTTGCCAACCTTCTACTTTGGCTCCACTTACAGGGTCGAAATACAACTTTTCTGTCCCATAATGGTATTGTTTAGATACCCATCCTGTTTGCATATCACAATTAATCGGGTCGAAATAATAATCTTTTCCATCTATACTCCAGAAACCAGTTACTGCATGGTAATATTTAGGAAAGTAATACCATTTACCATCTATATTTTTCCAACCTTCTACTTTGGCTCCACTTTCAGGGTCAAAATAATTCCAAATTGTATTTGAATTTTGTTGTTCGGATCGCCAACCCGTTTTCATATCACCATTAACAGGATCAAAATAATATTTTTTCCCATCTATGTTTTGATCACCCATAAGTGCCCCGTCTTTAGTAAGATAATACCACTTTCCATCTATATTTTGCCAGCCCAGTTTTTTATCACCATTTACTGGATCAAAATAAGACCAGTTTTTGATAATCCCATAATTACTATCATTACGCTCCCATATTAGCTGCCAGCCGGTCATCATATAGCCTCTATCATCAAATTTATACCACTTCTCGTTAATCTTAGCTTCCGTGTTTTTATAATAAGAACCATCGTTTAGTGAATACCACCAACCAACATTATCTTGATGCCAATCAGCCTTAACTTGAGATACTGGAGTTAAAAACAATATTACTAATGAACCACCTAGCAAAAACTTAGTTGTTTTTTTCATTTTCATTTCCTCCTTATGTTTTTTGTATACGCTTTCATTGTAGCATGTTTATTTCTCTAAATCAAATAATGTGTGAATATAAGGAGAGCTACTATCAATGAATTTAAGGACAAACTAAAAAAATTCTCACATTTTTTTATAACAACAGAGGCACTTACTCCTCTACTTATTTTCTTCCAAAACATTGCCAATGTCCATTTAATGTCAAATACAATCTGACTTATCTATCAATTGTTTATTTATCGATTGCGAAATTCCCTAAAACTAGTAATTTGAAAAATAATAAAATTTTAAAAATCTTAAATTAAGTCTTGAATATTCATCATAACAAACTCTCAACTTTTCGGAAATCGTTTCTTTTTTTAGAAAAATATAATTTCATTATTTATCATTCAATAATTTTTGATACCTTCATACTTCCCCAAACACCATCCCCCTATTATCCCCCCACTTGTGGTATGATGGTAGAGTATGTTTAGGTGCCAAGCTACTTGAGCACCTCCGTGCTAAAAGGAGAACGAATATGAAAATCGCATGGAATGAAATGAAATACCAACCCAAGAAGTTTATCCTGATTGAACTCCTCATTACCATCCTCATGTTTATGGTGGTATTCTTGTCCGGTCTGACAAATGGACTGGGCCGGTCGGTATCGGCCCAAATCGATAACTATGGGTCGCTACATTACATCCTTTCAACAGATTCAGAAGGGATTATCCCCTTTTCAACTATTACGGCGAAAGATGTAGATGAGGTCCAAAAGATAGAGGGGGTGGACTATTCTGGCTTGTCCATCCAGCGGGCAACCGTCTCAAAATCAGAGGATTCCAACACTCTGGATATCACCTACTTCGCAACCGATCACAATGAAAAAGAGATCCTCAATCCAATCATGGAAGATACAGACCTCAAGATCTCCGACTTAAAGAAAAACGAGGTCATTTTGGACAGTTCTTTCAAAGAGGATGAGGGGATCCAAGTCGGTGATCAAGTGATCGATAAAACCTCTAAGCAAAAACTCAAGGTCGTGGCCTTCGCGAAAAATGCCAAATACGGCTACAGCGAGATTGGCTTTATCAGCTCTGAAACCTACACAGGTATGCGGCAAAAAACAGATCCAAGCTATCAATGGCAAGCCCAAACCCTAGTGACTAAGAAAAACATCCCTTCTAGCGATCTAGCCAGCAACTTAATGGTGGCGGATAAGAAGCAGGTGATCGATAAAATCCCTGGCTACAAGGCTCAAAATCTGACGCTACGGATGATCACGTGGGTGCTCTTACTCGCTTCTTCTGCTATCCTTGGGGTTTTCTTCTATATCCTCACCCTGCAGAAGTTGAAACAGTTCGGCGTCTTGAAGGCCATTGGCATGTCCATGAGCCAGATTACCTATGTCCAACTATCCCAGCTCACCATTATCTCCCTCATCGGAGTGCTGCTGGGACTTGGCTTGGCAACCATAATGGCGCCATTTTTACCCAATAGCGTCCCTTCCTTTATGACCCTGAAAGACAACCTCACCATCTCGGTTAGCTTTATCCTAACTTCTATTTTGTGTGGTGCCTTGTCCCTTGTCAAAATAAAAAAAGTAGATCCAATCGAAGTCATTGGTGGAAATGGAGAATAAGATGGCCATTATTGCATTAGAAAATATCAGAAAATCCTACGCCGATGGTAGCCAGATGCACCATGTCCTAAACCAGCTGAATTTAAACGTCGAACCCAACGAATTTGTCGCGATCTTGGGCCCTTCAGGATCCGGTAAATCCACTCTCTTAGCTATCGCTGGTTTGCTTTTATCAGCGGACGAGGGGCGGATTTCTATCGTTGGCCAAGACTTGACCGGCCTCAACCAAGGCCAGTGGACGCAAAAACGGCTGGAATTGCTCGGCTTTATCTTTCAAGATCACCAGCTCCTCTCCTATATGAAAATCGGTGACCAGTTAGAACTGGTGGCCAAATTAAAAGGGGAGAAGGACAAGAAAAAACGCCAAGAGGAAGTCAAAGCCTTGTTGGCAGATCTAGGCATCGAAGCTTGTTACCACCAATACCCGAATCAGATGTCCGGTGGGCAAAAACAACGGGCAGCCATCGCTCGGGCCTTCATCGGAAATCCACAGGTCATTTTAGCCGATGAACCAACGGCTAGCCTAGACCCAGATCGAGGGCAAGAAATCGCCCAGTTGATCCAGAAAGAAGTCAAATCCAAAAACAAGAGCGCCATCATGGTGACCCATGACCGCTCCATCCTGACCTATGTGGATACCATTTATGAATTAAAACATGGCCAACTGCTAAAGGTAGAAAAGGTTGATTAAATACAAGAGAGTGGGACAGAAATCGGTAATTCGTTAGAATTCGATTTCGTCGTCCCACCTCCGCACAGTTGAGTAGGGCTGTAAAAGCTGATGAAATCAGCGTAGTAGAGCCCACTCAACCACTGCGTCTTGCTCGACAATCCAAAAATAATTGAGAGGCTAGGACTTTTGTCCTAGCCTCTTTTTATTCTTGTGGATCTTTGGGCAGTTCCATACGGAAGCGCAAGCCCATAGCTGTTTTATCAAATTGGTAGGCCAGTTCTTCATGGTCTAGCAAGTGTTGGACCACAAAGAGTCCCAAGCCGCCTTCCTTCTTCTGACGGCTAGCGGTCATTGGCAGCTCAGCGGTCTCTACCATTTCCTGGCTGGTATTTTCAACAGCCAAGTTCGTCCCTTCCCCTTCGAGTCGGAGCTGGATCTCTCCTCCGGCATCCGAATGCTTGACGGCATTACTGATGACATTTGAGAGGACCAATTTCAGAATCGCTGGGTCCATATAGACTGGTTTGGCTGGGATCTGATTGTCAATCGTGAGCGAGCGAGATTGAGCCAAGACCTTATACTGGTCGAGGATCTGCTCTACGACCTGATCCAACTGGATCCACTCCTTATCTCCGGCCAATTCTTGGAAAGAGGAGAGAGACAGGATTTCTAGGACGATCTGGTTCATCTCATCGACGATATCGAGGGAGACCGACAGATAGCGGTCCCGGTCCTTGTAGCGGCCGATCTTATCCCGCATATTTTCAAGGATAATCTTCAAGCTGGCTAGCGGCGTCTTGAGCTCATGCGAGGCTCCCCGTAGGAATTCAACCTTCATCTGCTCCAACCTCAGATTTTCCTGTTTTTGCTGTTCTAGATTGTCGATCACTTCTAGGAGATGGTGATAGAGATCGTTGATCTGTTGCTTGAGGACGCCAATCTCATCCTGCGAATGAATGGGAAGACTGGCTGTCCGATCCAAGCGCTTCATCCGCTTGGTCATCTGCTTGATCTCCAGGATCGGAGCAGAAATCAGGCGGGCATAGAGATAGGAAGCAATCACTGACAGGACAAAGGAAGCAAGAAGACTATAGGGAAGAAAGCCCAGACTGATGTCCCGCGCTTCCTTTTGCGAATCGACGGTCGCTAAGAATTGCAAGGTCAAGTCCTTTCCCTCTTTGGTCTGGATTTTTCGCTCTTCAATGACCAGGGAATTGTTCTGGCTATCAGGGTTCAGGAGCAGGTCATCCTTGACCTCTAGGGCATTCTGTTTTTCCTTGCCCTTGATCGAGACCTTGATATCATTGGTCTTGGAATAAAGGTCGATGACCGACTCAATGGTTCCTTCTTCCTGCCCTTGGAAACTCTTGGCCAGGGCCTGCGATTTCTTCAAAATCGTCTGGCGCTGGGACTCGATATAGGTCGACGGGAAAATAAAGTAAACCGAAGCATGTAGAAGGATGACTAAGCCACTAAATAGGGCAAAGGTGATCAGAAAGATCTTTGCAAAGATACTCCGTTTGGTCATGGTCTCTCCAATTTATAGCCGACATTGCGTACCGTTACGATACAGTCCAGCTCTAGTTTTTTTCGTAGTTCCTTGATATAGACATCGATCACCCGGTCAAAAGGAATCTCCTCCGTCTCCTTCCAGACGGCATCGAGGATCTGAGAGCGGGTCCGGGCCTTGCCTTCATGCTGGAGCAAGTATTCCAAGATTTCCAACTCCTTGGCATTCATGGAGATGGCTTGCCCAGCTAGACTGGCTGTATAGCTCTCAAAATCCACCCGTGCCTCTCCATAGGTGAAGACCCGGGAAGGCTGGAGCTTTTTAAAAATAGCTTCGATACGGACCTTCAAGAGGGACAAGGAAAAGGGTTTTTCCAGGTAGCCGTCCGCCAACTCTCCAAAGGCCGTCAACTTATAGTCTTCGTCATGGAAGGCCGTCAGCATGAGGACAGGGACCGAGCTGGTCTTCCGGATGGTCTTAAGGACCTCCAAGCCATTGAGGATAGGGAGCTGGATATCCAGCAAGACCAGATCTGGCGCTTCTCTGTGAAAGAGGTCTAGGGCCTCCTGCCCATCGCCTGCTTCAAAGATCTCATAGCCACATTCCATGAGATAGTCGCTCATCCCTTCGCGAATCAGGACTTCATCTTCTACGATTAGTATCTTCATACACTTTCCTTTTATCTAAGAAACTTCTTCTACCTCCTATTATACCCTATTTCTATTTTAGGAAACAATCTCTTATTCGACATCCACCAAGAGATCTTTTGGTTTCTTATGCAAGAGCCATTGAGAAGAAAGGATGGATACCAGAATCAAGAGGAGGCCGCCAACCAAAACAATCACCAGCAATTGGCTCGGTTGGATGTCCATATGGAGGTCTGTCAGGGTCTTACTGAAGCTTTCTGCCTCAGCTCCACCACCAAGGTTGGCTGCAGAGGATTCTTGAGCCATTTGTTTGGCAATGCCACTGGTTACGTTCTTAAGCACCGTATCTCCCACAGCTTTGGCAAGAAGTCCTGCAACTCCATAGGAAAGGAGGAAGGCTGGGATGGAAATCATGACCAATTCTGCTACGAATTGTCCCGCAATCTGTACCTTAGAGAGTCCTAGAGCCAATAAGATTCCCACTTCTCTGCGACGGGCATTGAGCCACAAGACGAGGAGAAGGGTGAGAAGCAAGCTAGCAAAGACGAGGCTACCGATAAACAAGTAGTCCGCCACTTGGAACATGCTGCTGATCGATTTTTGCAAGGCCGGGTAGTTGGAAGAGCTCTTAACCAAGTCATAGAGGTTCCAGTCAATGTCGAGTGCTTTGATTTTTTCGATCAAGGCATCCAGGTCCTGATCCCCCTTGGCAAAGAAGGTCGCATCCTCATAGGTAGCTGTTTGAACAGTATTGCCATAGAGCTTGGCAGCTGTATCTAGGTCAGAAATGAGCGTATCTTCATACAACTCTTGGGCGTAAGTCAGAGGAGCTTGGTTCTTCCCTGAGAACAGACCCTTAATGGTCACTTCGACGGTTTCATTGGCCCCTTTTTCATTGTCAGCATCATAGAGATTGGACTTGAGACGCACCTTATCGCCCACCTTGAGGCCATTCTTTTTCGCCAAATCTTCGTGCATGAGGATTTGGTTTTTATCCTTATCCGTCAGGTGCTCCCCTTGGACCAGCTTGTAGGCTCCAGAGACAAATTTATCTTCTTTTGAAGAGTCATTGACCCCCGTCACCATCAAGGTGTTCTTGAAGTATTTGGCCCGCTCTGGAGATTGATTTTGCAGGGTTTCTTCAGTCTCAATGATCTCGTGATCTAGGATATCTGCGATGGCATTGATCCGCTTGATAGAGGAGGTGATCCCCTCTACCTGGCTGATTTTTTCGATATCTTCTCCTCTGAGATTCCCAGCTCCCCGAGGGGTTCCCGGATTGGTCCTGCGGTTGATCTGCATGGAGAAGCTATTGGTGATGGATCCCAGGCTTTCCGATGAAGCTTTTTGGGTTGCCCCCTTCATGGAGAGTCCGATCAAGCTCAAGGTCCCCATGAGGAGAATGATGGCAAAGAGCAGGAGAGACTTGGGCCATTTCCGTGTGATATAAGCAAAAGCATTGCGCAACATAGCATTCCCTCCTTACTTGCTCTTCTCAACGAGGCTACGGCGACTCAATTCCAAGACCACATCGGAGGCCTCTGCCACTTCCTTACTGTGGGTGACGACGATGACACATTTTTGGCGTTCCTTGGCCAACTTCTTCAAAATGGCAATGATGTCACCAGCTGTCTGTTCGTCAAGGTTTCCAGTCGGCTCATCCGCCAAGATGACAGGTGCTTCTGAAACGAGCGCACGCGCAATGGCTACCCGCTGTTGCTGCCCTCCAGATAATTGCAGGACATTGCGTTTGATTTGCGTTTCGTCCAATCCCAATTCCAAGAGAATGTCTTTCCCAGCTTGTTTGTTGACCAGGCGGACATTTTCAAGTGGCGTCAAATAATCAATCAGATTGTAATTCTGAAAGACCAGGGAGACATGGTGCTTGCGGTGGTAGCTAGACCCTTTGGTCTGGATGTCCTCCCCATCAAAGAGAACCTGTCCCTTCTTGGGATTGTCCAGACCAGCCAAGAGGGAGAGGAGGGTCGATTTCCCTGCTCCAGACTGACCGATAATGCTGTAAAATGTCCCATTTGCGAACTGATAGTTCACGTCTGAGAAGATCTCTTCTTGGTAGCTTTGGTAACTATAGGATACATGTTTGAGTTCTAACATAAGTATCATTTCTCCTTAACTCATTTTTGTTAATATTTCTTTTGGGCTCTTGCGCCAGATCATGCTGGTAGTTACACCGAGCGACAAAAGGATCAAGCACAAGAGGCTAGCATAGGCGATTCCTAAGGAAAGGCCTTGAGGGACTTGGTTGAGCAAGTCTAGGGTCTGCTGTTGACCGGTCTGTCCGACAAACTGCTCTAAGAAACGATGGCTGACCATCCGCCCGATGAGAAATGCTGGGATCACCGCTAGTAAGGATACCAGCACCACCTCCAAGAGGAACTGTCTAAAGATCCGGCCCTTACTCTTCCCAATGGATAAGAGGACGCCGATTTCATGGATCCGCTCCCGTGTCCAGAGACTGAGTAAGAGCGATAGAGCACCGGCTCCCGTCACCAGGAGGACGATCATCATGATCCGCACCAGGCCTTCTAGGGTCTGAGAGGATTCCTTCATCTGGTCAAAGGCCTTGCGATCTTCGACCACGCGTAGAGACTGCCAATCCAGATCCAAGCTTTTAACTTGCTTCAAGAGGGCATCGATTTTCTCAGGATCTTTGACGCCAAAGGTGACCTGCGTCACTTCTTGCTGACTGAGACCAAGGAGCTTAGTCGCATCCTCATAAGGGAGGTAGACTTGGTTTTCACTCAAATCAGAGGTCATTCCTGTGAATTTTTCCTGTTTCTTACCTGAAAAGATCCCTACGATTTTAAAGGTTTGCTCTTTGGCAGGAGTCTCTCCCATCTGAAAGCTGGATAAGGTCAAGGAATCTCCGACCTTAAGCTTGTTCTTCTTAGCCAACTCTTGGTGGATCAAGATCTGGCCACGAGCCTTGTCGGATAAGTGTTTGCCTTGCACCAGTTGGAAACTGCTACTGCGGAAATCCAGGTGCTGGTCTGTCTTCTGGGTAAAGACAGCACCTAGCGCTTGTTTGGCTTCCTGACCCAAATCATCCCGCTCTACCGACTGCTGCCCAGTCACCGCTTCTTTACCAAGAATGCGAACGGGACTTTCATATTGAGGAACCATGGTTCCTACCCCAGCTATCTGCTGCACCTTTTCAGCCTCCTTCAGAGCAAAGGGCCTATCCCCCTGCTTACTGGTCAGGGCAAAGCTGGTCCCAGCCGACTGCTTGATATGTTCCTCCAGTCTTCCTCCTACTTGCATCAGTGAAAAACAGAAATACAAGCAAGAGAGGATCAAGAGGAGAATCAGAAAGAGGACCAGATTCCTCGTTCTTTTTCGAGAAATATAGGCTATTGCCTGTTGTAAGAGCATGATCTCACCCTCCATTTCAAGGTCCACGACAATACAATGTGGACGCTTTCATCATTTGTTATAGTTATTATAGAAAAGAAATGTGAAATGTTTATGAAATAAAAAAAGTTTCCTAGATTTTCTAGGAAACTTTATTCGATTTAAATAATATTAGAAAAATATACTTCCCACTTGCTTGACCTTATTTTTCAAAGATTTCTCCTTCTTGGATCCTTGAAAAGATCTGATCGGTCAGTCGGACATTCAAGAAGCTCCAAAGAGCAAAACCACCAAAGGTAAAGAGATAAATAGCTGTCAGTAACCGTTCAGGACTACTAAGACTGATATAAACTACTGCTAGATTGAAGAAGACAAGAAAGATGGTTTGAATAGGATTTAAGAGAGCAATGAGGAAACTATTCAGACAGACCTTTCTTGTAGGATCTTCAAAGAGGCCGATATAAGGGAAGATCAAGGTCATCCCTCCACATAGAAGAACGATAAAGGGAAGCAAGATCCAAATGCCATACTCACTTAAGAAGGCCGTATTTGAAAAAAGACAGTAATCCAGATAAAGTAGCACTGATAGTCCTAGACAAGTCAGCCAAATCACTGTCGCTTGCTTGAAATTGGCGCGAAAGAGACGGAAAAAATGAAAGACGAGATCCGAATCTTCCCCTTTCAACAAGCGGTGCCACATGGTTGCTAAAGCCGTAAGCGATACACCGATCGTGAGAATCGGAAGGCAGCAAACGATAAACAAGGTGTTCAAGATAATAATGTCTGTCAACCGGGTCAAGGTCTTGACCAAGCGTCCATTCAATGAAAATAATTTTTGCATCTTCTTCTCCTTGTTCTTCATCTCAATTTCTGCTAGTTCCTCCAAGGAAGCACTCAGGGGCCTTAGGCCCCTGAGTTACTTACTTGAATCACTTTAGACCCCTATTACTTCACTTCTTTTTGGTAACGATCATAGGCATCCTGTTGAATCTTCATAAAGTCATCAATGCCCATCTTCTTCAAGGTTGCTTTGTAATCATCCCAATCCTTTTCGACGCCCCCTTCGACAACCCATTTAGAAGCTTGTTGGGTAACATAGGAGTTGATATCGACATAAATAGAGGACAATTTGTTCAATTCTTCTTGAGAGTAGATAACATTTGGATAGGCTGGCAAAGCGTATTGTTTCAATTCTTTGTCCATCTTCAATTTGAGGCCATCACCTTGTGTTTGGTCGATGTCGACATGACTATTGATATCATCAGACACATATTTTGGTCCAAAGTCACGAAGGGAATTGATCCAAGCCCATTCATCGGCTGATTTACCATCTTTTGGAGCCAAAACCTTGTACTTGTCGCCATCTTTTTCAGTCGCAATACCAAAGGAGCCATAGAAGTTTTGGATGCTGGCATCATCCGTGTAGAATTTATCCAACCATTTGAGCAATTTTGCAGGGTCCTTGCACTTATTCGTGATCAGGATTTCATTGCGTCCATAGTTCAAATGATCTGGGTCAGAAATGACATATTGTTTGCCATCAGGGCCTTTTAATGCTGGGAGAGGAGCATATTCGCTGGCATGTTGGCCAAAGGTTGCATCTGCTGTCCAACCACTTGATACACCGACACGCGCCACACCCTTGTCCATCCGTTTGGCAACAGACATGGAGGTATCTTCTGTAAAGAGTTCAGGGTCGATCAAGCCTTTCTTGTAGGCTTCATGCATCGCCGCTATCCCTTGTTTATAACTTTCTTCCGTCCGGAGGTAGACCGGTTTGCCATCTTTGACGGACATTTCATAGGTATTATCTCCACCAAGACGGTTGTTGAATGGCAAGATATAAGAGAAGGTCGGGTCAAAGTTACCTGAGCCAAATGGAATTTCATCATTGACATCGCCGTTGCCATTGGCATCCTTGTCCTTGAAGGCTTGTAAAACAGTCACCAATTCGTCATAGGTTTCGGGCATCTTCAAGCCAAGATTATCCAACCATTTCTTATTAATAAAGAGTTGGTTGCCGACGATTGGCCGCATTGGCAATTTCTTAGGCAGGCTGTAAATATGACCATCTGGGTTGGTCACCATGGCTTTTAATTTCGGTTCTTTTTCAAAGGCCTTGTTCAAGTTTGGCATATTATCCTTGATCAAGTCTTCCAATGGAATGAACATGTTTTGATTCTGAGCAATTTCAGAATCTGTGAAGGCATTGGATCCCAAGAATGCGTCTGGTAAATCTCCACTGGCAACAAGAACAGATTTCTTATCCGACCAGTCTGCAGCCACCATGGTATCCCATTTGATCTTGATACCTGATTCCTTGGCTGAATCATCTAGAAAACCTTTGTGATAGTCTTCCCCCCAATCCGACCAACGAACGGTCGTGATCTTGAAGATGTTTCCATCATTCTTGTCATTGCTTGATTTATTTGTGGAAGCTCCACAAGCCGTCAAGCCAGCTAAAGCAGCTGCTCCAAGGAGCAGATAGGCAAATTTCCTGTTTTTCATGATCTTCTCCTATTCTTTCAAGGCCCCTATCATGACACCTTGATTAAAGTATTTTTGGACGAATGGATACAGCATCATAATCGGTGCTGTTGAGATAACGATGGCTGCATATTTCATCATATCAGCCTTAATACGGAGGTCAGAAGCTACCTCCCCTGTTGCTTGCGATTGCAACATTTGATTACTAATTAAGAGACGGCGCAGGATCAGTTGTAGGGGTTGAAGATTTTCATTGGTCAAATAAATCAGGGCATTGAACCAAGAATTCCAGATCCCTACTGCTGTCCAAAGTCCAATAACGGCAATAATAGCCTTGGACAAGGGGAGCACGATCTTTCTGAAGTAATGAATGGTTCCGCAACCATCGATCTGGGCGGCTTCCCACATCCCTTCTGGAATACTATTGTTAAAGAAAGTTCGAGCTACAACGATATTGTAAGGAGATACTGCAAACGGTACGACCATTACCCAGAAGGTGTCGACCAAACCCAATTGTTTCACTGTCAAATAAATGGGAATCAAGCCCCCAGAGACAAACATGGGAACGATAAAGAAAACACTGACCCATTTCTTAGCAAAGAGGTCCTTTCGCGACAAGGCGTAACCAGCCGGGATATTAATGACCAGGGCAACGATGGTCCCTACAACCGTGTAGAGGATGGTGTTGAGATAGCTCTTTAGAAACAAAGGCTGCTCAATCAAGCGTTGATAGCCGTCTAGTCGCCATTCCCTCGGGATAAACCAAACCTTACCAGTTGCTACATCAGACGGATTACTGAAGGAGGCAATAATGACAAACCACAAAGGGTAGACAATCAACAGAATCAAGCAAATCGCTAGACCATAGATAAAAATATCAAAGAGGATTTCTGACTTGGTCTTTCTCGCATGTTGAAATAATTTCACAATTTCTCCTCCTTCCTAGAACAATCCCGTCTTGGTATAGCGTTTCGCAAACCAGTTGACCGACAGTAAGATGATCAAGTTAACCAAGGTATTAAAGAGACCGATCGCTGTCGAGTAACTATATTGAAAATTAATCATCCCCACTTTGTAGACATAGGTCGAAATGATTTCACTTCCTGCCAGATTGAGTGGATTTTGCAAGAGCAAGACCTTTTCAAAACCAACACTGAGTAGGCTTCCTGCTCTGAGAATCAAGAGAATCATCGCCGTTGGTAACAGTAAGGGTAAGTCAATATGACGGATCTTTTGCAATCGACTCGCCCCGTCCATAGTCGCTGCTTCATAAAAGGTCGGATCAATGGCTGATAAAGCGGCTAGATAGATGATACTATCCCAACCGATATGTTGCCAGACATCACTCCAGACATAGACACCTGCAAAGCTACCCGGTTTGGATAAGAGAGCAGGCATCTTTAAGCCGACCAATTTGAGGACATTGGCTAACAGTCCACTACTTGGAGAGAGAAAAAGAATAATCATCCCACACATGACCATGGTCGAGATAAAATGAGGCAAATAAGTTGTTACTTGAAAGATTTTTTTGAACTTGCCCACACGAATCTGGTTGCAAATGATGGCTAGAACAATCGGCAAGGGAAAACCAACCAGAATACTGTAAATAGAAATTTTCAAGGTATTCTTCATGGTTGTTGCAAATTGGAAGGATGAGAAGAACTGGTTAAAATACTTGAGACCAGCCCAAGGACTTCCAAATATCCCAGTAGCGGGAGAGTAATCTTTAAAAGCGATGACTAGACCCGCCATAGGGATATAGGCAAATAAAATCAATAAAATAATCGATGGCAGGAGCAGCACATATAAAGGAATATTTTTCTTAAATTTGCTCTGCTTCGCATTTACTTCGCTTTTCATAAGGCCCTCCTTTTCTTTCTCCTCTATTTTATAGGAATCCTTTCCATCTTTATAGAACTTTTTCGTGCATCTTCATTCACTTTTCCGTTTTCTCCACACAAAAACATGCACTTTCCCGATTTTTTTTACTTTACTATCGGTTTTGTTCATGAATCCGTTTTCAAATAGTGCTATAATATATGTGAGGTGCTCATTATGAAAGCTATTCACAGAAGTACACGAGATCACTCGATTCAATTTTTTTCGCGCCTACTCTTTCTCCTCTTAGTTGTCAATACCTTGATCAACCTTTTGATTGGTGGGATTAGCCGAAATTTTATTAAACACCAAAATATGCTCCATTTAGAGGACTCGATTCATATCTATGCGGATTCCTTAAATACAGAGCTTCACTCCGTTGAGCGTTTTATGTACAGTACCATTAGTCACAACGACTATTTGACAGAGCTCAATACTCCGCTTGATTTCACAAATTTTCATGAAAATCTAAAAAAACTGCGG
Organism: Streptococcus sp. LPB0220; assembly: GCF_008727815.1. Classification (NCBI taxonomy): domain Bacteria; kingdom Bacillati; phylum Bacillota; class Bacilli; order Lactobacillales; family Streptococcaceae; genus Streptococcus; species Streptococcus sp. LPB0220. The sequence continues at coordinate 1,356,806 of NZ_CP044230.1, forward strand.
ATTGATTTCACGGAGTTTCAGTACCAGATGGATAGCCCCATTACCTTTTTCATAGAGACAAAAGATATCCCACATTTTTTCAACGCTTCCAGTCTTCAACTGCCCTACCTGGACTATGTACAATTGAAAGATCATCTTAAAACCTATGACAAAGAAACAGACAAGACCCGTCAAAAATGGCAACGAATCAGCCTGAACCAGCATGATTATCTCTTGAAATCCCTTCATTACAAGGGCAAGGCTATCTATGCCATCATTTCTACCCAGGATATTTTAAGACCCTTGCAAAAGCTCAATATTGGAAAAAAAGGGCGCTTATCCATCGAACGCCCCAATCAGATCCATGCTACAGATTCCGTTATTCAAGCCGGTAGCAATCAAACCCACCTGCCTTTTGATCTGTATGTGACGGTCGATTACGGGGACGTTTTCCGTACAAATATCGTACTTGAAACCCTTCTCTCCTTGGTCCCTTTGATCATCGCCGTTCTCTCTACCATTCTGATCCTTTATATTCGTCAACGGATGATCCAACCGATGAAACGACTCACCCAACGCCTTTCTCAGCTAGACGCTGCTTCCACCAAGCTAGATGTGATCGAAGACCAAGGGATCTTAGAGATCGATCAGGCCAATCACAAGCTCAATCAGGTCCTGATCCATATGAAAGACCTTCAAATTCGAGCCTACCACGCGCAACTCAACCTCAAAAAAGTCGAACTCAATTACCTCAAAAATCAAGTTCGACCCCATTTTTACCTCAACATGCTTTCCATGATTCACAGCATGCTGCAGACCAAGGACTATAAGGAAATCGAGGAGTTGACCAAGGTGACTTCCAACTACTTGCGTCACCTCTTTCAAGCTAACCAAGATTTCAATCGCTTAGTAGATGAAATCCAACATATCCGAAATTACCTAGAAATCCAAAAAATCCGCTATGGGGACAGCATCCACTTTGACCTGGACTGGGATCCTCATCTGAAAGATGCGGCTATTCCCCCTCTGCTTTTACAAACCTTTGTGGAAAATGCCATCAAACACGGCTTTTCTTTCCAAGATTCCTTCCACATTCAGCTTTCCATTCATGAAGAAGCAAACCAACATCTTGCCATTTCTCTTCAGGATAATGGTCCTGGTTTTAGCTCCGCTATCTTACAAGATCTAGAAGAGAAAAAATCCTTAGTCACTGAAGATGGCCACCACATTGGTTTGACCAATGCACGGGAGCGACTAGATCTCCTCTATCCAGATCACTACACGCTTCAATTTTCAAATGGATCCCAAGGAGGTGCCCGCATCCAACTGAGCCTTCCTTATGAACCCTACAAAGGAGACACACATGAATATCCTACTCGTTGACGATGATCGTTTTATCATTAAAGCCCTACAGGAAACCATCCATTGGGAAGCCTTGGGCATTGAGCAGGTATATACTGCCTCCAGTCTGAGCCAAGCCCAAGCCATCATTCAAAGTCACCCAATCGCGCTCATGATCAGTGATATCGAGATGCCACAAGGCAGTGGGCTAGATCTCTTAGCCTGGGTCCGGTCAGAAAAATATGATATTCAAACGATCTTCCTCACAAATTATGCTGATTTCAATTATGCTCAAAAAGCCATTGAACTCCAAAGTTTTGAATACTACCTTAAACCGATTGACCCCGACCGCTTAGAATTTATCATTCAAAAAGCCCTCAATAAGATCAAGCGCCACAAGAGTGCGACCCAATTAGCCCAGCAAGGGCAAAAAGAAGCTGAATTTTGGCATGACTACTTGCGAAAACCGCGTCCATCTCAAGCAGAACAGCTCCTTCAAGAAGTGACAAAACGGGGTTATAGTCCCAAACCACATGAAGGCTACCTCTTGGTCCTCATCACTCTCCACTTAGTTGAAGAAGACTTTCACCCCAGTGTCCCTTCTTGGCGCTTGCAACTCCGCCATTGTATCAAGGATCTCTCCCTAGATTTCCCTGTCCACTACTGCGCCCTCAGTAAAATCGAAAGCCAGACCGATCGCTACCTCTGCCTCTTCAAAAAGAATCAGACTACAGAGTGTGCAGACTTCCTAAAGGCTATCCAGCAGAAGATCCAGCAAGACTTAGACCGATCCTCTATCCTTCTCTATTCAGACGCCATTTCCCTTGAGACGCTCTTGATAAAGGCTCTGCAACTCTGCCAATACAGTGAAGAACAAGTCTTCCATTGGAAGAGTATCCACTCCTATGCTTCTTTGGGTCCAGCACTTCAAAAGCCTGCTCATCGGACATCGCTCACTTTTACAAATCAACTAGAGACAGAACAGCTCCTCCAAATTATCCATAGCTTAGAGACTCAAGATCGCATCCCGCTTTCAGCTCTGAGTGAACTCCAGCTAGACTGGACCCAGCAAATTGGGATTTATCTGGATAAGAACGGCATTCTCGCCCACAAGTTATTTCAAAACAAACACCATCAATTTCTATTCGAACGGCGGTTTCATGCCATCGAAGCTTTTGAAGCCTATATCGGGGATTACTGGAGCTCTGCTCGCCATTATGTGATCGATCTAGAACACCAATCCAATCTCATCCAGCGGATCACTGACTACATCGATCACCATTACAAGGAGGATATCAGTCGCACCAAGCTGGCAGAGATGGTTTTTCTTAGTCCAGATCATCTAGCACGGATGTTTAAGCGCGACACCGGCGAAACCCTGGTGAAATACATCACCGATAAACGGATGGCCGCCGCAAAAGAGATGCTATCGCAAAGCGATACCCCCATTTACCAAGTCGCTCTCCAGGTGGGCTATGACAACTACTCCTACTTTACAAAGGCTTTTAAACAAAAGGTCGGCCTCTCCCCAGGAGATTACCGCAAGCAATGCCAAGAAGCCTTTTAAAACAAGAAAAAAACCTTTGAAAAAAGATTTCTTTTCAAAGGTTTTATTTTCTTTTCTTATTGATTTCTTTTTCAATGGCACTAGCAATCTTCTCCACCATATAGGCCGTCTGGAGATTGCGCAATATCAAGAGGGCCCAAAAACATGCAAAGAGCATTTGACCCGCCATGGTCGCTTCATTGAAAAAATAAGTCTCCATAGCAGTAAAGACTGCTATCACTGCAAATTGTTTTCTATTCATAAAATTATTTTACCATGATTCAGTAAAAAATTCATGTATTAATCGTCTTGCAGGGTGATTTTATCGGATAAAAAGTGAAATTCCTCAGGGATGACACTTTCCTCTTCTTCTACCACTTCTGCTTTTTGTCCACGCGCCTTAGCCGAAAACTCTGCCCGAATTTGGGTCCATTCTTCCATCGAAACCGCTAAAATCTCTGGCGAGAAACCGGCTGCATTGCTGAGGATATTTCCAAACATGGTATTGAGGTTGTCCCGCTTCATGGTCTGTTCAGCATTAAAGGCAGACTCAAAGGCTAAAATAGCGTGATTTTCATTGGCAGCAACCGGCTGGGATCCGATTAAGAGAGCCTTATCCGCACCTGCCAAGCTCTCGATGATTTCCCCCCAAGCGTTTTGAAGACGGATCAAGTTGGTCCGTGCCAACTCTGGGTTTTCGACCGCCTCTTGTAAAATCGCGTTGACCTTGTTTCGATCTGCCCGATAGCCCTTGCTCGACTTGGTTGGACGAGTTACAGCTGGTTTTGAAGCAGGAAGACTGCTACCTGCTTGCGCTAACTGTTGCTTGAGCTGAGCGACTTCCGTCTTCAAGTCTTCCAGCTGAGCCAGGACGTTGGAAGGAACCTCCACAGCCGCTGATTTAGAAACTTGGCCCGTGCTTTCAGCCAATTTAATGGTCATCATTTCAGTGTAGATACGCGGTTGCAGACTATTTTTGATGTCCGCCAGACTGGTCGTCGCCTGGTCAATCAGGGCAAAAAGACGGGCTTGATCGGCTTCAAGATTCGCCGCAAACAAGTCACTATTGTGGGTATTTTCTCCACCTGTCTGGACAATCAAGAGATCTCTCAGATATTGAAGTAAGTCCGTGACAAAGCGGGCCATATTCTTTCCGTTATCAAAGATAATCGCTAGCTGATCCAGCGCCGCTGTCGCATCATGAGCCAGGATGGCAGCCACATACTGATCGAGCGCAGCTAGGCTGATTGAGCCAGTAATCTCTTCAGCGATTGCTGTCGTCAACTCACTACCCGCAGTCAGACTCAGGGCTTGATCCAAAAAGGACAAGGCATCCCGCATCCCACCTTCAGCGCGCCGTGCGATGATCTGCACAGCATCTGCTTCATAGGCAATCTCTTCAGTAGCTAGGATATTTTCCAAATGGTGAACGATATCCGGCAGTTTGATGGATTTGAATTCAAAGCGTTGCACCCGTGACAGAATAGTGGCTGGAATCTTGTGTAACTCCGTTGTTGCAAGGATAAAGACCACGTTTTCCGTTGGCTCTTCCAGCGTCTTCAACAAGGCATTAAAGGCCCCTGTTGAGAGCATATGGACCTCATCGATAATGTAGACCTTGTGCTTGGCTAGACTTGGAGCATAGGTCGACTTGTCGCGAATATCGCGAATTTCATCGACCCCATTGTTGGAGGCTGCATCGATTTCGATAACATCTTCTAGACTCCCATTGGTGATGGATTCACAGATATAGCAGTCGTTACAAGGCTCCCCATTGACTTGATTAGGACAGTTCATAGCCTTAGCAAAGATCTTGGCCACACTGGTTTTCCCAGTACCACGAGGACCCGAAAAGAGATAGGCGTGGCTGATCTTCTCCTGCTCCACTGCCTGTCTCAATGTCCGTGCCACTACTTGCTGGCCGACCAATTGGCCAAAGGTCTGGCTACGGTATTTCCGATATAAAGCTTGATACATTAGTTCTTAACTCCAAACATCTTAAAGTCCCAGTTTGTCTTATCGATCAAGAGAGCGACAAACTCTTCCAAATACTCCTGATCCAGCTGATCGTAGTCAGAGACACATTCTGAGTCCAGGTCTAATACTCCAAGGAGCTGACCGTCCTTGACCATAGGCACCACAATCTCACTCATAGCCCGACTATCACAGGAAATATAGTTGGCATGTTGGCGGACATCATCGACAATCATGGTTTTCTGCTCTTGAGCTGCTTCTCCACAGACACCCTTTCCGAGAGCGATATGGACACAAGAAACACCTCCCTGAAAAGGTCCCAAGATCAATTCCGTTTGGTCATACAAATAAAAACCCGCAAAGACCGAACGAGGCAGGGCTTGATTTAAGAGCGCACTGGCATTGGACAGATTAGCCAAGGCATTGGTTTCTCCCATTAAGAGAGCATCTAATTGAGCCAGCAAGAGCTGGTATTGTGATTCTTTTTCCGAATGTTTCATACCTTCCATTATACCAAATCTTTGCCCAAAAATTAAGCTTCAAACAGCGAAAGAAAAGAGAGTGGGACAGAAATCGGTAATTCGTTAGAATTCGATTTCGTTGTCCCACCTCCGCACAATTGAGTAGGGCTGTAAAAGCTGATGAATTCAGCGTAGTAGAGCCCACTCAACCACTGCGTCTTGCTCGACAATCCAAAAATAATTGAGAGGCTAGGACTTTTGTCCCAGCCTCCATTATCTATTCATGCCGCCGATTGAAGTGAAAGACTTCAAAATATTGAATGGCCCGATAGATTAAAAAGATGGTCAAGATGATGGCCACCAGCCAAATCGTCTTTAGTCCATAAAACTGGATCAAGTAGGTCGAAAAGATGGCCCCACAGATGAAACTCCCGATCAGGCAGGTCATAAAGATGGCTTCCCAGAGGAATTTCATCTCCCTGTCTCTAACAAAATTTCCATAAGCTACCATGGTTTTCTTGAGATTTCCGGTCATAAAAGAGTGGTTGTAGGCATAGCTACCTACTTCTCCAAATGAGGTCGCTACGATTCCCAAACTCAGTCCAAAAAAAGGCACGATGAAGACATTTTTTACCGATGCTGGCAAAAATCCCGTCACCAAAGTTGTGAGGATATAGGGCACTAGGGTACTCAAGCGCCAGACTGAATTATCAATCAAGCGACGCAAGACCGTCATTAAAAAGATCCCCAGCATAAAGGCCAGCATCGTGGCTAACTTCACTTCTACATCTGAGATCTGCTGGCCGATCAAACCAACCGATAGAAAGACCACATTTCCCGTCTGGCCTGCCGCCAAGGTCCCACCCCGACAAATAAAGGTATAAGCATCTGAAAAACCAGCACACATGGTCAATAAACAAGCGAACGCCTTAGTCCGCGAATGAAACTCCCTTTTCATTTTCATTCTCCTTAGGAAAAAGAGGGAGTGGTAGAAAATATTTAAATAAACATTTCCCATACCACCCCCACAAAGTTGATCGAGAACTCTTCTGAGTCTTTTAGCGAATGAAGAGTCTCACCAACTACTGAGACATTCCGTAATTCCAACTATTGTTATAGGATTGGAGAGCGATTGCCCTCTTGCTCCCTATCTTTATTTTCCTTCACGCGCTTCGTTGAGGATTTTTTCAATCTTGGTTGTGATCAAGTCAATCGCAACTGTGTTGGTCACGCCCTCAGGAATGATCACGTCCGCATAACGCTTGGTTGGCTCGATGAACTGGTGGTACATCGGTTTTACTACACCAAGGTATTGCTCAATGACACTATCCAGACTCCGGCCACGCTCCTCCATATCGCGCTTGATCCGGCGAATGATCCGCACATCATCATCCGTATCAACGAAAATCTTGATGTCCATCAGGTCCCGAAGGCGCTTGTCTTCAAGAACTAAGATCCCTTCCACGATGAAGACATCCTGTGGTTCCTGACGATAGGTCTTGCTGCTGCGCGTATGTTCCGCATAGTCATAGGTTGGGATATCCACTGGACGACCTGCCAAGAGTTCATTGATCTGCGCAATCATCAAATCCGTATCAAAGGCAAAAGGATGGTCATAGTTGGTCTTGATCCGCTCCTCAAAGGTCAAATGACTTTGGTCCTTGTAATAAGAATCATGCTCAATCATGGCAATCTTTTCATTCGGGAAATTGGCCAAAATGGCACGAGACACACTGGTCTTTCCACCACCAGAGCCACCAGTAACACCAATAATAATAGGTCTATTTTGCATTTTCTACTCCATTACCTGTAGTCGCCTGAGAAGAAATAGACATCTCAGACATATCTTATCCATTTTACCATATTTTTTCCTAGACATGAATAGTTTTTCAGTCAGAAATTTGGAAACAAAAAGGACCTTGCGGTCCTTTGATTATTTCACTTTTTCTAGTTTTGCAGCAAATTCATTCCCACCACGTAAGACGAGTATATTTTTTCCACCATTGACAGGTACGAAACAATAATTTGAATTAGCTTGTATATAGACTTCCTTAGCGCTCTTCACTTGATAGCCTTCTGATTTCACCGCTTCTTGAATTACGTCAAATGTGTGTTCAATCTCTTCTTTAGAAGTCGTGTCTCCATCATACTTTTCTTGATCAGCTAGAGAATAGAATGCGTAAGCCTTGTTATCGTAATACTTATCACTTATAATTCCATGATCTGAAATCTGAACAGTTGTATTATCTCCTTCTGTCACATTCTTCCATTTTCCAACCATGGCCTTTGGTGTTTCAACCTTGTGATAGACCAAATTATCTTCAAAGTTTCCTTTGTATGACTTATAAGTTTTCAAGTCGAATAAATCATTTCTTAAAATAATATTGCTTCCGTCTTTTTGGAGCAAGTTATAGCGTGTGTTCCCACCAGACTTAATCACAACAATTTCTGTCGTCTTCAGGTTAAATTTCTTATCGACATCCGCAAGTGAATGCAAGTCTGTTGCATTTAACAAAGAAAGTGCTGTATTAAATTCTTTTTTCGCTTCATTCCCCTTGAGAACCTTTTTGATGGTCTCACCACCATTGACTTTTTGTTTCTTTCCACTTAGTTCATAAGTAACCGGACTAGAATCCGTATTTCTCAACCAAACCCCATCTAGACTTGGTCCACCTGAAAAGAAAAAGAACCAAGCAAGAGCAATCACTGCGACAAGTCCCGCAACTGCGACCCCAATCTTTGTTTGTTTATTGAAAGAAAATGTCAATTTTTTCGGTCTTGGCACAGGTTGCAAGGTTTTCGCAGATGGTTGTGGTTGGACAAAACCCGTCTGCTCTTGTGAAAGAGGTGCACTAGGTGCAACAGGTGCTTCTTGAGCAGGAACCTGCGCTTCAGTTATTGGTGTCGGTGTTTCTTTTCGCTCTACGACAAACTCCCCTTTTTCACGCGCTTCTTGAAATTCTTGCATACTTGGCTTACGACCATTGATCGCTTCAAAGTATTCAACCCAATCATTTTGATTCATCATATCCCCCTTATTGATTCATCATAAAAACTAACCATATTATACCACAAATTCATGGTCCATTTCGTGATTTTCAGAAAATAAAAGAAAAGGACCTTTTGGTCCATCTGATTTATTTCACTTTTTCCAATTTTTCGAATAGATGATAGCCCTCTGTGAAAACAAGGACTGTCTTCCCTCCATTTACAGGGACATAATAAAAATCAGATCCTAGTTGCTTGTACACGTCTTTCATACTAGTTAGCTGGTAATCTTGGGAATCCACCGCATCTTGAAGATCCTCAAAGACCTCATTCACTTTGTCAGCTGACTTTTCTTGATCAAACTTACTGGAAGGCATTTTTTGAAGCTCTTCTAGGGTATAAAAAGCCGTACCTTCGCTACTATCAAATTCACTATAAGTCAGAATACCACGATCATTTAATTCAAGATAATTGGTTTCGTCATCGTAAGAACGCTCAATTTTCCATTTTCCAAGGAGCACTTTTGGAATTTCAGTCTTATGAAAAACAGCATTCTTCTTAAAGCTCTCTGAATGATCACTATAGGTAACCAAATCCATCAAGTCATTGGCTAAAATCACATTGGTCCCATTGCTTTGGAGTAGATTATAAACAAGCCCATGCTCGTCTTTAATGATGACAACTTCCCTCGTGTGGAGGTCAAATTTTCTATCAACATCAGCTAAGGTCTTCAGCTTGGAGTAGTTTAACTGGTTTAAAGCTTTCTGAAACTCTTGACTCGCTTCCTTCCCCTTATAAACTTTTTCAATCTTATACTTACCATTCGATCGTGGCTCTTCTTGATTTAATTCATAAACGACTGCTGTTGAATCAGCAGGTCCAATCCAGATTCCTTCCAAACTTGGAGTCGGTTGGAAGAAAAAGAAGTAAGCCAGTACAATAAAGGCTAGTATTCCTACACCTGATAAAGCCCATTTTGTTTGCTTATTCCATTTCACATTAAGGCGTTTGAAAGCTGGAGCCTCAGGCCTTGACTCAACTTGTAACGACATTTGAACCTTCTCATTTTTCTCTGGTGAGGCTCCTGCTGATGGAACTGGTGCTTCAGGAACGGTCTCTTTTCGTTCCACTACAAACTCACCATTTGCTCGCGCATCTTGAAACTCTTGTAAACTCGGCTTCCGGTTATGGAGTGCTTCAAAATAGTCAACCCAATCTTTTTGATTCATCTATTCCTCCTAATCGATAACTGTTTTCAAACTGATCCTATTATACCATACATGGCAGATCCCTCACTCATTTTCAGAAAATAAAAGAAAAAGTCCAAGCAATTTTTGAACTGCACCCCAAAAGTTAGACAGAAAAAAATCTAACTTTTGGGGTGTTTTTATTATGAAATTAACTTATGAAGATAAAGTTCAGATCTATGAACATAAAAAACAAGGGCGAAGCTTCAAAGAGCTTTCAAATCAATTTGGGATAAACATTTCTAATCTTAAGTACATGATTAAATTGATTGATCGTTATGGAATAGAAATCGTCAAAAAAGGAAAGAATTGTTACTATTCTCCCGAACTAAAACAAGAAATCATTGATAAAGTTCTGCTTGAAAGTCGTTCACAAATAAAGGTATCTCTAGATTATGCTCTTCCAAGTGTTGGAATGTTGCATAATTGGATAGCACAATATAAGAAAAACGGGTATACTATTGTTGAGAAAACAAGAGGAAGGATACCTAAAATGGGACGTAAGCCAAAGAAGAAACCCGAAGAGATGACAGAACTAGAACGTCTTCAAGCAGAAAATGAGTACTTGAGAGCGGAGAATGCGGTTCTAAAAAAGTTGAGAGAACTCCGATTGAGGGACGAAAAAGAGCAAGAAGAAAAACGGAAATTGTCCGAGGATTGGTAACAGAGTTTGCTTTAGAGATTCTTCTAAAGATTATTAAGCTTGCCCGTTCAACTTATTATTATCATTTAAAACAGCTCGATCAAAGCGATAAGGATTATGATGTTAAAGTTGAAATTCAATCTATTTTTACTGAGCATAAAGGGAATTACGGCTATCGTCGAATGACTCTTGAATTGAGGAATCGTGGTTTTGTAGTGAATCATAAGAAGGTCCAACGTCTGATGAAGGTCCTTGGTTTAAGTGCTCGTATTCGTCGTAAACGGAAGTATTCTTCATACCAAGGAGAGATTGGTAAGAAAGCAGATAATCTTATTCAACGCCAATTTGAAGCAACCAAGCCAATGGAAAAGTGCTACACAGATGTGACCGAGTTTGCCATTCCAGCAAGCAATCAAAAACTTTATTTATCGCCAGTTTTAGATGGTTTTAATAGCGAAATTATCGCCTATAATCTTTCGACTTCACCGAATTTAGAACAAGTGAAAGCTATGTTAGACCAGGCCTTTACTGAGAATCATTACACAAATACAATTCTTCATAGTGATCAAGGATGGCAGTATCAACACCAGTATTATCATCGTTTTTTAGAGGATAAAGGAATTCAACCGTCCATGTCACGTAAAGGAAACAGCCCAGACAACGGCATGATGGAATCCTTCTTTGGCATTTTGAAATCGGAAATGTTTTATGGTTACGAGAATACATTTAAGTCACTTAACCAATTGGAACAAGCTATTGTAAACTATATTGACTATTACAACAACAAACGAATTAAGGTAAAACTAAAAGGACTTAGTCCTGTGCAATACAGGACTAAATCCTTAACTTAAATTATTTGTCTAACTTTTTGGGGTCAGTACATTTCTACTTGGACTTTCTTCCTTATTTCAAAACTTTTTGTGTCTTAGCGTAGTTAGCTTCAACAGCGTCTTTTTCAGCCTTCCACCAGTCTTGGTGGTCTGTATACCACTTGATAGTGTCTTCCAAACCTGCTTCGAAGTTTGTGAATTGTGGTTCCCAACCAAGTTCTTCACGTAATTTTGTTGAATCGATGGCGTAACGCAAATCATGACCAGCACGGTCTGTTACACGGTCGTAGGCATCTTTTGGTTGACCCATTTTTTCAAGGATCAGTTCAAGCACTTCCTTGTTGTTCTTTTCACCATCAGCACCGATCAAGTAAGTTTCACCGATACGGCCCTTGGTAAGAATGGCCCAAACACCAGTTGAGTGGTCGTTGGTGTGGATCCAGTCACGGACGTTCTTCCCTTCACCATAAAGTTTTGGTTTGATACCAGACAAGATATTGGTGATTTGACGTGGGATGAATTTTTCGATGTGTTGGTATGGTCCATAGTTGTTTGAGCAGTTTGAAATCGTTGCTTTGACACCAAATGAACGTACCCAAGCTTTCACAATCAAGTCTGAAGCAGCCTTAGTTGATGAATAAGGTGATGATGGGTTGTATTTGGTTTCAGCAGTGAATTTTTCACCAGGACCTTCCCCATGTCCAGGAAGATCTTCGCGCAATGGAAGGTCTCCATACACTTCGTCTGTTGACACGTGGTGGAAACGAATGTCGTATTTACGAGCCGCTTCCAAGAGTGTATAAGTTCCAACAAAGTTTGTGTAGATAAATGGAGATGGATCTTTGAGGGAGTTATCATTGTGGCTTTCAGCCACATAGTGAACAATCGCATCAGCCTTGGCAGCCAATTTGTCAACTAATTCAGCATCAGCGATGTCTCCCACCACCAACTCGACACGATCTCCAAGAATTTCTTCGATATTGGCACGGTTACCAGCGTAAGTGAGTTTGTCAAGGACAGTCACATGCACGTCTGGATGGTTGTTGTAGACATAGTGGACGAAGTTTGAACCGATGAAACCAGCTCCACCGGTTACGATGATATGTTTATATTCTGACATTTTTTCTCCAAATAATTGTTTTTTCTTAATCGTTCCTTAAGTCAATCTTTTTTTAGCTTTCCTTAGGTGAGTACGGACGTCAGCGAACTTCGAAGAAGTTCCATGACTAAATTAAGATACAAAGGGCGTTTGCGGATAAAGTCAAAATAGGAAGTTTGACGCAGAATTTTTCGATTCTAGGAAAACTTATCTTTTTGACACAATCCGTAGCCCGTGTTCAATTAGTTTTGAGCCTAATGTCTCAAAACTTCCGAGCACCTGAAACAAAAATAGTTCAGGTGCTTTTCTCACGGCGGAAAGCTAAGTATATAACTCGCTTCGCTCGTTTATAGCAAAGCTAAAAACTATAGAATGCTTTCTTTGATTGTTTAAAGAGCTATTCTTACAAATCTTCTGCTTTTAGGGGTTTGACGTCTTTGAGCAGTGGGTGGTTCTTGTCTGCTTCTGAGACTTCTGCTTCTGCCAAGTTTTCCCATTGGATGTCTAGGCTTGGGTCTGCGTAGTTGACAAAAGCATATTTTGGTTTGAGTTCCAATGCCCAGTAATCATTGACTAAGTATGTATAAGCAACTTTATCTGTCAAAACTTGGAACCCATTGGCTACACCACGAGGGACGAAGATGCCTTTTGAAGCATCGATCACAGTTTGGTAGGTGTTCCCAAAGCTATCGCCTTCACGAAGGTCTACCCAAGTTCCAAGAACCTTGCCTTCATCTGCTACAGAGATGTACTTGTCCCAAGGCTCTGCATGCAAGCCACGCAAAACATTTTTACGAGAGAATGAAATATTGTTTTGCAACTTGCCTTCCGCAAAGAAGCTTTCAGGGAAGCCAAGAGGAAGCATTTTTTCTTTTTGGAAGTTTTCTTTAAACCAACCACGGTTGTCCCCACGCACAGGAATATCAAACTCCATCAAGCCTGGGATGGCTTCAATTTTGCGTGCTGCTAATTCTTTATCAAAAAATTGTTCCGTCATTAAGCTTCTCCAATCAAACGGAGCAAATATTGTCCGTATTCGTTTTTCTTCAGTGATTGCGCTAATTCATGGACTTGTTCTTTGGTGATATAACCCATGCGATAGGCAATTTCCTCAAGGTTAGCCACTTGGACATTTTGCAAGCGTTGAACAGTTTCGATATATTGAGATGCTTGCAAGAGACTTTCGTGAGTTCCTGTATCCAACCAGGCAAAACCACGGCCCATGAGCTCAACAGAGAGATCTCCACGCTCCAAATAAGCCTTGTTGACATCTGTGATTTCAAGCTCGCCACGAGGACTTGGTTTGATGTTTTTGGCAATCTCTACCACATCATTGTCATAGAAGTAAAGTCCAGTCACTGCAAAGTTGGATTTTGGATGTTCTGGTTTTTCTTCGATAGAGATGGCATTCATATCCGCGTCAAACTCTACCACACCAAAGCGTTCCGGATCTTTGACTTGGTAACCAAAGACAGTCGCTCCTTTTTCCTTCGCTTCTGCCCGTTGCAACATCTTGGTTAAGCCGTTTCCGTGGAAGATATTGTCCCCAAGGATGAGGGCAACATGATCGTCACCGATAAAGTCTTCTCCTATGATGAAGGCTTGCGCCAAGCCATCTGGACTTGGCTGCTCTGCATAAGAGAGGGAAATACCAAGTTCAGAACCATCTCCAAGAAGCTCTTCAAAACGAGGTAGGTCTTGAGGCGTCGAGATGATCAGGATATCTTTGATCCCAGCCAACATAAGCGTTGACAGCGGATAGTAGATCATTGGTTTGTCATAAATGGGCATCAATTGTTTAGAAGCCGCACGTGTCAATGGATACAAACGAGTTCCTGAGCCCCCTGCTAAAATAATACCTTTCATAATGTTAGGCCTTTCTACGTAGTCATTACCCTTATTTTATCATGTTTATATAAAAAAGTCACCTTGCATTTGTGTTACAAGGTGATGACAGGAGATGAGTGTTGTAGAATTGTTAGCATTGGTCTTACTCATGATTCAAATAGATTACTGCTCCTTGACTGAGCCGTCTGAAAACCTTACCTTTACTTCAGATTTGGTCGTGCCTTTCCTAGAATCCATAAAGCTCTGAAATTCCTCATCTTCATTATGATAGACCCCTATCTTCATTTTATGAACATCTTTATCATAGGCTAATTCGTGTTGCTTTGTAGTCCCATCAACAAATGTAATTTTGACATCAGCTCCCCATGCGTCTGAAGTAATGGAGCTATAGGATGGGTTTTTAATCTCAATTTCCTCAATTCCCTTGTAAGAATGCTTCAAGGTCTTTACAAAGCTGACTTCATACTCTCTATTGCGTCGCTTCTCTTCCATTTTTTTGTTCATATGAAACAAAAAGATCCCAACTACCATAAGGAGAGCCAAAGCGATGACACTCATCATCCTTTTGCTTTTCTTTATAAACTTGATTTTTACCATAAGATAATACTCCTGACTAATGAAGAACCCTTTGAGCTGTATCTGACTATCTTTTTTCTCAAAGACAATAACAGCAATCAAAAAGAGAGCTTGTCCTGATGCTCTCCTTTTCAGTTCCTTATCCCAAAGCGACGTCTAGGATCATCATAATGACAAAGCCAACCATGAGACCCAGGGTCGCAACATCTGTGTTGCCGTTAGTCTGGGAATCTGGGATCAACTCTTCAACCACCACGAAGATCATAGCGCCTGCCGCAAAAGAGAGAGCATAAGGCAAGATAGCCGTCATGGATAAGACGGCCACTGCTCCTAGAAGGGCTCCGATGGGCTCGACGATGGCTGACATAGATCCCCAATAAAAGGCATTGAGACGGGATTTTCCATCCGTCCGGATTGGGATTGAAAGAGCAGCCCCTTCTGGGATATTTTGCAAGCCAATCCCAATGGCCAGGCCAACCGCCCCGATAAAGGCTTCTGGACTTGGATTGCTAGCCAGAGCTCCAAAGGCCACCCCAACCGCTAAGCCTTCTGGGAAATTGTGGATGGTAATGGCGAGAAAAAGGAGGATTGTTTTAGACAACTTCTTCTCCCGCGGCGTATGGATACTCTCAGCCTCATCAATCTCCTTCGTCATATGAAGGAGAGGGACGATGGCGTCGATCAAACGGAGGAAAAAACCTCCAGCTAAAAAACCGATAGCCGCTGGCAACCAAGCCAAGCTCCCATAGGAGAGTTTTCCACATACTAAATCGACGGTTGCAAGAGGGACCAAAGTGACGCCGCAATCATGACCCCTGCCGCAAAGCCCATCATGATGTCCAGTAACTTACGACTGATATGCTTAAAGAAAAAAACGATGGCTGACCCGACAATGGTACAGCCCCATGTAAACAATCCTGCGAGAAAGGCCTGTAAGACCACGGATTGCGATTGAAACCAATTCATAACAACTCCCATTTTCTCGATGATTCACTTCTTCTATTCTACTATTTTTAGCCAAATTACGGAAGGTCTTTCGAAAAAAAGAGAGTGGGACAGAAATCGGTAATTCGTTAGAATTCGATTTCGTCGTCCCACCTCCGCAAAGTTGAGTAGGGCTGTAAAAGCTGATGAAATCAGCGTAGTAGAGCCCACTCAACCACTGCGTCTTGCTCGACAATCCAAATACAATTGAGAGGCTAGGACTTTTGTCCCAGCCTACTTCTTCACATATTGTTCAACTGGATAATCTGCTGGATCTAAGCGCAGGTTTCCTCCTACCACGAGTTGGGATAGGTGCCACCCAATGAGGGGACCAGTTGTGAGGCCAGACGAACCAAGTCCACTGGCGACATAGAGGCCTACTTGATCAGGAACAGCTCCCCAAAATGGTGAAAAGTCACTGGTGTAGGCACGGGTTCCCACGCGCTCCCCGATAACTTCTGCTTGAGCGAGTTCTGGATAGTAGGCCAAGGCTTCTGTTTCCATCTGATTCAGCAAAGCCTGATCCACCGTCAGGTCAAAGCCCATCTCATTCTCATGAGTGGCTCCCATACTGATCTTGCCCTTCTGAAAGGGAATGATATCCAGCTCTCCTTCCGGCATGACCACTGGATAATCAGCAATATCTCGGTCTAGCTGATAATCCCTCAACTGTCCTTTTTGAGGCCGGACATCAACTTGGTAGCCAAGTGGCTCGAGCATTTGACCCAACCAGGCTCCTGTTGCCAAGATGACTTTGTCATAGCTTTCTCCTGCTATCTGAAAACCATCCTCTGTAATAGCCAAAGCAACCTCTTCCTTAATCAGTCTTGCGCCACTGGCTTCAAGGAGAGTTTCCGTTAGAAGGGCTCCCTCTACATGGGCCCCACCTGAGGCATAAAGGAGCTGTTCAAAGCCTTGTAGACCTGGGAATTGTTGGCACACTTCTTCTTTGTTTAAAATCGCTAAGTCTCCGATCAAGGGAGATTCTTCCCGACGACTCAGCGCCAACTGATAGAGTTCGTCTAATTTTTCTTCCTTTTTCTTGAGGAGATAGACGCCGGTCTGCTGGTAAAAATCTGTATTAATTCCGTCCTTGGCCAGGTCTTCTACCAATTCTTGGTAGAAATCAGCCCCCAGACGAGCCAGGCGATACCAAGCCTTATTACGCCGTTTAGAAAACCAAGGGCTAATAATGCCTGCCGCCGCCTTGGTTGCTTGGCCGACTCCATGGTCATAGACAGTCACATCCACTTGTGCTTCTTTGGATAAATAATAGGCTGCAGTGGATCCCACGATCCCTGCACCAATAATCGCAACTTTCATCATGACCCCTTAGATATGGTAAAAAGGATTGGTGCTGGCTTGACTGCCAATCACTTCAATCTCCCAGGCTTCCTCAGCCTTCCACTGATTGAGCTTTTCTACTAGTTTTGACACAAAGAGAACCTCGATATGGTGCCCGGGATCTAAGGCCAAGAGGCCATCGCTCAGCATGTCCTGAGCCGTGTGGTAGTAGATATCTCCTGTGATATAAACATCTGCTCCCTTGGCGAGAGCATCCTTGTAAAAGGACTGGCCACTTCCTCCACAGATTGCGACATGCTTGATAACCCGATCCAAATCCGCCTGATCATAACTGACTATGCGCAAAGCATCTAAGCCAAAGGTTTCTTTAACCTTGCTAGTCAACTGTCCAAAGGTTTGTGTAGCTACCCGACCGATCCGGCCGATTCCAAGTCCTTCCCCTGTCATACTGAGGGGCTCTGTATCTTCAATTTCCAAGAGCTGGCAAAACCAATCGTTGAGACCATCTGGGACAATGTCAATATTAGTATGGCTGACGTAGACTGCGATATCATGCTTGATCAAATCGATATAGATCTGATTTTGGGCCCGATCAGCTACCAAATCCTTGATGGGACGGAAAATAGGCGCGTGCTTGACGATGATCAAGTCCACCCCATGAGCGATTGCTTCTGCCACCGTCTGCTCCCGAATATCTAGGGCTACCATGACCTTCTTGATGTCTTTTTGTAGCGTGCCGACTTGTAGGCCACGGACATCTCCCTCCATAGACAATTCCTGAGGACAATAGGATTCATAGCGTTTGATGACTTCACTTGCTAACATGTAGAACCTCCTTGATGTGAGCGATGCGCTCTTCTAACGATGCTCTGGCAGATTGATTCTCAACTGGGACCTGCTCCAAGGCGAAGGCTAATTTCTCCACTTCCTTGGACCACTTTTGGACAAAGGCTGGAGCTTGTTCCCGCATCAAATGGGGACCAAAGCGTAGTTCCTTGGCTGTCAACTCTTGAGAACCGTGTTCCACCACAAGGATCTCATAAAACTTCTCATTTTCTTCCAAGATAGATTCATCAACAATGTGGAAATCATGGTCGACTAACCAAGCCCGCAGTTCATCCTCTCGATTATTGGGCTGCAGAACCAAGCGAGAGACATTGGCTAATTTCTCAAGACCTGCCGCTAAGATATCTGCAATCAAGCGTCCGCCCATGCCAGCAATGGTGATACAGGAAATGCCGTCTGCTGGTTCAAAGGCAGCCAAGCCATTGGCCAGACGGACCTCGATCTTGTCCTCTAAACCATTATCGGCGACATTTTGCAGGGCAGACTGATAGGGCCCCTCTACCACTTCCCCTGCAATGGCAGCCTCAATCTTACCTTCCTGTAAAAGGGCGATTGGGAGATAGGCATGGTCACTCCCCACGTCCAACAGACGCGCTCCAGCTGGGACGAAGCTAGCCACCAAGTCCAAGCGATTTGATAATTTTGTAAATTCCATGTGCTTCTTTCTATACTTTTATTCCATCCTATAGTATACCATGTTTGCACCATTAAAAAAAGGCGCAACGGCGCCTTGTCTATTATGGAAAGGTATTACTTTAGACTTTCCTTAGGTGAGTCCGGACGTCAGCGAACTTCTTCAAAGTTCCATGACTAAGTTTTGAGTCTAATGTCTCAAAACTTCCGGGCACATGAAACTTATACGTTTCATGTGCTATACTCACGGCGGAAACTCTCGCTATCATCCTCAACAAGCCGATATTAGACTTTAGTCAATTTCCTTATATTCTACTTCCAAGCCACGTTGCACGGCTGGGCGATTGGCAATTTTCTCTGTCCAAGCTTGCAAATGCTTGTATTCCTTTACATTTAGGAAAATTCCTGCTCGGTCCCAGACCTTGTCTTGGGCGAGACGGCCATACCAAGACCAGATGGCAATATCTGCAATGGTATAGTCATCCCCTGCGATATAAGGTTTAGTGGCCAATTCTTTGTCCAGTAGGTCCAATTGGCGTTTGGCTTCCATGGCAAAGCGATTGATGGCATACTCGATTTTTTCAGGAGCATAGTGGAAGAAATGCCCAAAGCCTCCACCTAAAAATGGCGCAGCCCCTGTCTGCCAGAAGAGCCAGTTGAGCACCTCTGTCCGTTTAGCAGGATCTGTCGGGATCAATTTTCCAAATTTCTCAGCTAGATACAAGAGAATATTAGCTGATTCAAAGACACGAATAGCTTGATCGCCTGATTGATCCAACATGGCTGGAATTTTCGAGTTTGGATTGATGGCTACAAAGTCACTACCAAACT
Source organism: Streptococcus sp. LPB0220 (assembly GCF_008727815.1). Lineage (NCBI taxonomy): Bacteria > Bacillati > Bacillota > Bacilli > Lactobacillales > Streptococcaceae > Streptococcus > Streptococcus sp. LPB0220. The sequence continues at coordinate 1,375,937 of NZ_CP044230.1, forward strand.
GATCTCCCTCACCAATCTTGATCCGATAAGCGTCATAGCCTGCATCCACTCCCAGCTCTTTCAATTCCTCCAGCATAATGGTGGCCTTGATCCCATTGGGTGTTGGAAGGGTATAGAGTTGGAAAGGCTGGTCGCCTTTTGGAAGGGTTTGTTCAAAGCGGGCACCTGCTGTTGGTTGGTTCAAGCCACCCCAGGCTCCTCCCATTTGGCTCGGTGCTTTCCATACTTCTGGTAATTGATAGTCTGACATCTTTCTTCTCCTTTATTTCGCTACTCTTAGCATATCAAATATCGGCCTCCCTTTCAAAGATCTGCTACGCGAAGGCTACTTGACTTTTTTTGCCAAAATGATAGTATAGAAAAAATACAATTTTAAGGAGAAAACCATGTCCACGATCGATTTTCATAGTTTGGCAAAGACAGAACTTCACTGTCACTTAGACGGTTCCTTATCGCTTCCAATCATTCGCCAATTGGCAGCTATGGCCAATATTGACCTACCTGCTAGCGATGAGGAGCTCAAGCACCATGTCACTGCGCCTGCCCACTGTGAGAATCTTTTGGACTATTTGGAGGCATTTGACTACATTCGGCCCCTCCTTCAAACTAAGGAAGCCTTGACGCTTGCTGCTTACGATGTGGCCAAGCAAGCTGCTCTGGAAAATGTCGTCTACATCGAAGTTCGTTTTGCACCAGAATTGTCCATGGACCAAGGCCTCACCGTCCCAGAAACTATCGATGCAGTCTGCGATGGTCTACGCCAAGCCCAGGAGGAATTTGGCATTGTTGCAAAAGCCTTAGTCTGTGGCATGCGCCAGTCAGACCAAGAAGTCACCTCTCGCATTCTTGCAGAAGCCAACCAAGTTATCGATCAAGATTTTGTTGGTTTTGACTTTGCCGGGGATGAGCACAACTACTCTCCAGAAGATATTCGACCCCTAATTGAGCAAGTCAAGAGTTACCATCGGCCCATGACGCTTCATGCAGGTGAGTGTCATTGCCCACACTTTGTTGCCCAATCGATTGCATTTGGCATCAAACGCAATGGGCACGTGACGGCTCTATCTCATGAACCAGCCTTACTCCAATCCTTTATTGAAAATGGGGTCACTGGTGAACTCTGCTTGACCAGCAACTTACAGACAAAAGCAGCGCCGACTATAGAAGATTTCCCTTATCTGAAGATGAAAGCAGCCGGTGCTCGGATCAGTATCAATACCGATAACCGGACTGTATCTGATACCGATCTTACCAAGGAATATGCCCTCTACCATCAGCACTTCCAAACCAAGGAAACTGACTTTTACCAACACAATGTCGATGCCATTCAGGCTTCCTTTGCTAGTGAGGATGAAAAACAAGAACTCCTTAGCAAACTAGAAAAAGCCTATGCGGACTATTTATAAAGGAAAAAACTAGCACTTTATGAGTACTAGTTTTTTGAATGGTTAAAAATTATTTTTTCAATTAAGAACCTATTTTTTTCAGTAAAAATAATGTCTTATTTTTAAAACTATTCAAGTATAAACTAAAAACTTTCCGCCGTGAGAAAAGTGCCTGAAACACTATTGTTTCAGGCACTCGGGAGTTTTGAAACCTTAGGTTCAAAACTAAGTCATGGAACTTCTTCGAAGTTCGCTGACGTCCGTACTCACATAAGGAAAGTTTCTAGGAAGACTTAACCTTCCATCTGCAGCTAGCACTCAAATAAGTGCTAGTTTTTTTAATCCTTCCACAAATCCATGGCCTTCAAGAAATCGTCTGAAACGGTCACATTGCGTGGGTTGGCTTGTTCGCGTTCTTGTAGTTTCGCCTCTACTTGGGCTAGACTGTTGATGCCTTCACTGCGCCAGTTGCGTAAAATGGCTTGGATATATTTCCAGTGAGGCTTGCCGTTAAAGACAGCTTCTCGTAATGCTGCCTTGATCACATCTGGATCTGTCTGATCTTCGCGGACAGTCTTGGTCAGGTCTTCAATCTCAAAAGGTGTCAAGAGTCGCCCAAGTTCTTGTTGGAAGGTTTCCACCAAGTCCTTAATGACATTTCCCTTAGCTGACGCACTTTGTGCCTTCCCTTGTGATTGGGCTTCTAAAATCTCATCCAAGCGCTCCAGAGCAATGGTCGCATCAAAGATGGCTTCAATCTCGCCATTGAGCTCAATCGTCCGGTATTGAAGGAGTCCCTTGGTGGTCAAATTGGACATAATCCGATTGACCTCTGTCACCGTTTTTCCTAGATGATTAGCAATCTGATTAGGAGTCAAGGCCTCTTGACCAGTCGTATTTTGAAGGAAGAAAAACTGCCAAACCAAGTAGTCATCTGCTTGGTCAAACAACTCATGATAATGAAAAAGCAAGGCACTTGGAAGAACCAAGTTGCCATACTTAAATGCTTGTGAATATGTCATAATTCCCCTTTATAGGTAACCATAAAATGAAATATCTTTTTCCAATTCTTCCAAGCGGTAAGGTGTTTCTTGATAAACCGCATAGTTGATCCAATTACTAAAGAAGGTCGTCGCAGCTAGATTCCAACGAATGCGAGGCTCTGTATTAGCGTCATCCCCATCAAAATAATTCTTGGGAACGTCCGGATCCAAGCCCGCCTTGACATCTCGGTGGTATTCTTTTGCCAGCGTATCGCGATCATACTCCAGATGGCCAAAGCTATACACCTCACGCATGTCTGGACTGGCAATGATAGAAAGCCCAACTTCATTTCCTTGAGCGATCACTTGAAGATTGCTCTTTTCAAGGACTTCCTTCAAAGGAATATCTGTATAGCGAGAATGAGGGGCAAGGAAGCGATCGTCAAAGCCTCTCATGAGCAGACTTTCGGGACGCACCACTGCTTGGTCATAGATACCCGATAGCTTGTCACAGAGTTCTACTTTTTGAATCCCGTAACGGTGGTACAGTCCAGCCTGGGCTCCCCAACAAAGGTGCAAAGTAGAAAAGACATGCCGCTTGGACCATTCAAAGACCTGAGTCAATTCTTCCCAGTAGTCCACTTCTTCAAAGTCCATCTTTTCGACAGGTGCTCCTGTCACAATCAAGCCGTCATAGTAATTATCCTTGATATCCTCAAAAGTCTTATAGAAGCTCTCCAAATGCTCAGCCGCTGTATTCTTGGATTCATGGCTCGCCATGTAGAGGAAATCTACATTGATCTGCAAGGGAGTATTGGCAAGGAGCCGTAAGAGCTGGGTTTCTGTCGCAACCTTGGTCGGCATCAGATTAAGAATGAGAACATTCATTGGCCGAATATCCTGGTGAGTTGCTCGAACATCATCCATGACAAAAATATTTTCTGAACGAAGAATATCTACTGCAGGTAATTTTTTATCTAGTGTAATTGGCATAAAAAGCTCCCATCGTGCAAGTTCTTAACTAACATTATATGATAGGAGCTTATAGTTTTCAATTATGGTTTTTCTGTAGCCAGTTATAGCATTAGACTATATTAGTAATGCATCAAGACTTTGTAGTCGTAATCGCCGATCGCTTCGCGACCTTTCAATTCATCCAACTCGATCAAGAAGGCACAACCTGCAACGACCCCACCGAGTTTTTCGATCATTTCGATGGTTGCTTTCACCGTACCACCAGTCGCTAAGAGGTCATCAACGATGAGGACACGTTGACCTGGTTTGATGGCATCTGCGTGCATGCAGAGGGTATCCACACCGTATTCTTTTTCGTAGTCAGCAGAAATAACTTCACGTGGCAATTTACCAGGCTTACGAACAGGCGCAAATCCAATTCCCAACTCAAAAGCTACCGGACATCCAACGATGAACCCACGCGCTTCAGGACCAACGATCATATCGATCTTCTTATCCGTTGCGTATTGAACGATTTCACGAATCGCATAACTATAAGCATTGCCATCTGCCATCAAAGGGCTGATATCACGGAAGGTAATTCCTTCTTGTGGATAGTTTTCAATACTTGCAATGTAATCTTTTAAATTCATGGTTAACTTTCTTTCATAAAAAATTTTTTACATTCCATTATATCATGAATTCCACTAACTTGCATCATTTTTTGCCAAATCATTTTCCCAAGCTCCTGCGTCAAAAGCAAAAATCCCACATCCGAAAAATGATGTGGGATTGGAATTGGAAACATGCTTACTATTCTTCTATCAATTTATCGTACTCGATTTTCAAATCACCTAGGTTTTTTAAAGAATATCGAGAGCTTCCCCTTTTGAACCAGGTGCCAAGAATGTATTGTTCAGCTACCTTCTTACTTTGCTTTTTCAACCAAGTACGGTCTTTGCCGTAGGTGGCAAGGTGATCAAGAAGTTGCTGGCCCTCGTAGCTTGTCTCATTAATTGTCAAATAGAGGTCGCTTTGGTAAAAAATCTTTTTAGAGGCGTTATATTCAAATATCAAATTAACTGATGTATTTTCATCTAATTTGTATTTGTACATATAGAACCAATCCTTATTGCCCCTAAACATAGTAACAGCTAGATGCTCCTTTCCCCCAACGGTTTCATCTGAATAAGGATAAGTTTGAAATCCCTCGTCGTCCTTCCAGATGCGATCACTTCCAATCGTTTCTGTATAAGGCTTAAACATCACATAGCGCATCATCCCACCATTTTCAGAGTATACGATCTCTTCCATAGGATTTTTGAGGCTCAGGTAGATTCCCAGCCAATAAAGGCAAAAAAGTAAGATGGGAATCAACCAAACAAATAATTTAAAATTTTGCTTCATTATTCATCTTTCTTATATTGCATTTCTTCTTTTTCCAAACTTTCAATGAATAGGTAGGATGAATTATACTTTTCATGTTCCTTCAGATATTCCATTGATTGTTCTTCCGATGGTGTTTCATAAAGAACTGCATCACTTGTTTCTGCAATTATTTTTCCAGAGATCTCATCTGGTACTAAACTAGTAAAAATAGTTGATTTAACTTCCTCCAAGTCAACATTTTGTTTAAATTCTTTCTCTCTTAAATTTGGAGAGCTTTGCAGATCACTCATGTAATTATTCATCGCTTGCGTATAAGATTGAGTATTCGAAGTCATACGTTTTACAATATTAACAGAATCTAAGTCCGCAAGATAATCATCAATTCCAATAATTGGCTCCTTATCGGTCGCATTTCTAGTAGTATCACCTTCCCAGCCTGATAAGTCTTTAACATTTTTTCTTCCACCATAAATATCAGCTAAAACAAACCATCTAGGATTTAGATGTGTGGCCATTGTGATAGACTGATGAGTAAAGTCAGCTTTTTGATACATACTTTTTGCAACATCATAAACTTCTTCAGACGATATTTTATTATTTGTATATTTTTCCGCAACCCTTTTACTGTATTCCTTTAAGTCATCTTCTTCATACCTTCCAATATGTTCATCTGTCCCTGATACTATATGTTGTACATTTAATATATAGTAAAGATGTTTTGACTCCTCTTTACTTAATCCTAGTTCATCCATAATTTCATCAAAGCTCTTCTCGAAATGCATAACACCATAAGTTGTTAACTCTTCATAGTAAAAATAATCAACTAAAGAACCCGCAGTTTCATCCCACTTAAATCCCGTATATGAGGCGCTTCCAATAATCCTAAGAAGTATGTAATCTTTTTCCTCTTGAGACTTATCTGGGAATTTTTTATCAATGCCATCTCTGACTTTTATGATTTCCCTTGCCGTCTGCTCGTTAAATCCATACTGCACCATCAGGTTCTGAGCAAACATTGCATCTTCTGGGGACAGATCTTGTAAACTTGGGGATTCGCTTACTATTTTTTGAGCCTTTAATTCATCAACCCAAGACATATCTAGCCCATCTGTATAGTAATTACCATTAGCATCAACAACCACTTGACTTAACTGACTTGCTCCTTGAATAGCAAGTTGAAGAACAGTTAAACTATCTGAGAAAAATGATGCTACCTGTGATACAAACATTTCCAACTCATTAATTTTCTTTGTCACACTCTGAATTTCTGACTCTAGATTATTTTTTGAGTCAGTCAATTGACGAGAAGTCTCACGATGGGCATCGGAATTAAAAGTTAATTTATTAAAAAAGCTCTCATGCTCAGCAATCTGTTCATTAACAACTGTTAACATGTCTTCTTTACTTTTTTTGAGAGCTTTTAATTCTTCTAAATCAAGATTTCCATATTGAGATACAGGTTCATTTGCTGTTTTATATGAATTCAACTCGATCTGAATATCATCCACTGCTTCCTTGATTTTCGTAATTGCAGGGATAATAATATCGGTAAAAAGTCCTTTACCCGCAGTATATGCAGCTCCCTGCAATTTACCTGAATCCAAAGAACTTACCAAATAAGCGCAACCATTTGATAATCTTTCTGTAATTTCATTTGCAATTTCTATATTGTTTGATAGTGCATCAATTAATGCACTAGATTCTGCAGAACTATATTTCACTCCCAAGGCAATCGATTCCTTTCTGATATTAATTTATCTCTTTGTTCATCCGTATTTCGACGGATCGATTGACTCCATTTTTCTATGTCATCAAAATGGGTTTGCACATATTCGGACATTTGACGACGCAGTTCTTGATTATTTTCTAACTCCTGAATTCTAAATTGTGTTGACATATCCGATTCTGTTAGTAATGAGTCCACGCCAGAAGACAGCTGTTCAAATTGCTCAGCTAAATAAAGAACTCTGTTTTCATGGCGCTTCTGTAATAATTTAAAATCATCTTCCTTTTCTTCAAGTTCTATAATTTTTCGAGTCAAAGTAGAGCGCTCTTTTTCGCTCTTATCTATTTTTTTATTTAATGATTCCATCTTTGAGATTCCTCTATATCTCTCTTTTCAATTACAGCAGCAATTTGAGGGAACTTGTTGGCTTGAATTAGAACTGCTTGACTAAATTCGCTAATAGCCTGAAGAACTGAATTTGTTACCTCCTTTCCATTTTCCATTCCTGTAATTTCTTGGGTGTAAGAAAATGAAACTTGCTGATTTTGCACATTACTGGTATCAACTGAAACCAGCTCACTAATTGCATCTGCAGCTGAAATAGCATTTGATTGTATTAAGGCCATTTAATTCCTCCAAATAATTTTTTACTAAGAGATCACTCTTAGTTTTCCTTTGAGTTAGAAGTATTATAACATGCTTTTATAATTAAAAAAAGCTTAGTTAGTAGTATCTAAGCCTCATTGTAACTGATCTCCTATTATATTTATATACACTAAAAAAATCCCACATCTGAAAAAGATGCGGGATAATAATTGTTAGAATAGCCTTTTACTGTCCTTCTATTAATTTGTTGTACTCAATTTTCATATCCCCCAAGTTTTTCAGGGAATAACGGGAGCTTCCGTTTTTAAACCAAGTACCCAGGATGTATTGTTCGGCGACCTTCTTGCTTTGGTTTTTCAACCAAGTACGGTCTTTGCCATAGGCGGCAAGTTTCTTTAGAAAATCACTACCCTCTACTTCTTGATCATCCGCATAAAGATAGACTTCTTCTTGAATCAATGCTCTTTTTTTAGAATTGTATTTGAACATCATACGAACCGATACATTTTCTTTTAACTGATATTTATACCTATAAACCCATTCCGAACTGTCCCTAAACATCATGACGGATAGGTCTTCCTGACCACCAACGATTTTATCAGAATAGGGAAAAGTCTGAAATCCTTCATCTTCCTTCCAAGGAGCTTCACTTTCGATTGTTTGAGTGTAGGACTTGACAATCATATTTCGCATCATCCCACCATTTTCAGAGTAAACAATCTCCTCCATGGGGTTCTTGAGACTCAGGTAGATTGCTAGCCAATAAAGAGCTAAAAGTAGGATAGGAGTAAGCCAGAGGAAGTGTTTTAGGTGTTTTTTCATGAGGCCTGTCCTGTCAGATAATCATAGATTTCACGAACTGTCCCAAGAGCCATCAATTCCTGCTCTTTCACCGTTTGTTTGAGATTTTGGTAGATGGTGCTTTCAGCGATTTCTCGTTTTTCTGCTGTTTTATTGACCTTCATAATGCCATTTTCAATGGTCACAAAGCCCAACTCTTGGAAGATCTGGATCATTTTGACCAATAGGATCTGCTGGATCTTGAGATAGGTTGCTAGTTCTTTGAGTTTGTAACGAACATCGAACTCTGGGTATTGATAAATGGTTTTATAGAGTTTGGCATACTGGTCCCTGCTACCGTAGCCTGTCAGATAGTAGGCTTTGGCGATCTCATTTTTGAAATAGACAGCCTGGAAATCATGCTCTTGGAAGATTTGCCGTAGTTGTTCTAAATCCTCAGGGATATTTCCAACTACAACCGCGGATGTCCCTGTCAAATCTGGCAGTTCTTTAGTAAAATCAAGAATGGGAACACCTGCGGGGAGGCTGGCATTTTTAGAGCGGATATTAAAGAGCTGCACACCATCCACACGCGCATCAACCAGCATGAGCTGGAGGGTCGTTTGACCATTCCATTGGTTGACCGACAACTGCACAGCTAGCTCTAGGTCTTGCGCTTGCGCAAACTCTGACTCTAAGCTTCCCAAGCCAAAGGCAACCACCTCAAAGGTCGCATCTTCTTGAGAAATTTTGAGTTTCAAGTGGGTATTGCCAGCTCCCATCGAGCGTGCCCCTTCTACCTTGAAATTACGGACTAGAAAGACGGGCTTTTTATTGTCCATGCCAAATGGACTCAAGCGATCAAAGCTTTTCAAGGTCTCAAGCGTTAGTTCTGTTAGATGCAGTTCCTCGTCGATGGCTAGGGTGGACTTGCTGCTGAGATCAATCTCTTGCTCTGCAATGTAATCCGTAAGAGCCTGAGACAGGGCAGGAAGTTGGTCCACCTCCAGCGTCATTCCTGCTGCACCGGCATGTCCTCCAAAGGCGACAAAGAGCGACCGGTGAGGATCGAGGGCCTCAAAGATATTGACCGACTCAGGACTCCGAGCGCTTCCTTTAGCCCGCCTATCTTCAATACTTAAAACAACAACTGGCTGATGAAGCTCTTCTAATAGACGGCCGGCGACAATACCAAGGACCCCTGGATTCCAGCCTTCCTTGGCTAAGACCTGGGCGGATAAGCTTGGATCGACCATGGTTTTGGCTTCGTCATAGATAGCTTGGACGATCTCTTTTCGTTCTTCATTCTTTTGATGAATCATGAGGGCAATCTCGTGTGCCTCTTCATCGTCAAAACCAGTCAGTAGTTCGATAGCTGGATTAGGGTCATCGAGGCGTCCAAGGGCATTGAGACGAGGAGCAATCTGAAAACCAACTGTTTCTTCATTGACATCCTCCGGACGAATCCCTGCGATCTCCAAGAGCTCCTGCAAGCCCATGCGCTGGGTATGTTGGAGAACACCCAGACCGTATTTGACCAGAATCCGATTCTCATCTGTCAGGCTCACCATGTCAGCAATGGTCCCAATTGCTACCAGGTCTAAGAGATCGACTGGTACTTCCTCTAGGAGGGCACAGGCCAACTTAAAGGCCACACCACATCCTGCTAGATAATGGAAGGGATAATCCGCATCAGGATGCTCCGGATGGATGATCGCATAAGCATCCGGTAAAACCTCTGGCATAGAGTGGTGGTCGGTCACGATAACATCAACTCCCATCGCTTGGGCCATGGCAATTGCTTGATTGCCCGCGACCCCATTGTCCACCGTGACAATCAGGGAAATACCTTGCTGCTCGATAAAGTATTTGTAGACACTCTCATTGGGACCGTAGCCGTCTGTGAAGCGGTTGGGTAGGTAGACTTGCACCTCTGCACCCGTCTGCTCCAAGGTTTCCTTCATAATGGAGGCCGAGGTCATCCCATCCGCATCATAGTCTCCGTAGATGAGGATCTGCTCATAATCTTCGATGGCCCGTCGGATGCGCTCCACTGCCTTGTCCATATCATGGAGCAAATAAGGGTCGTGTAGCTTTTCCAGCTTGGGTTCTAAAAAGTCTTCTAAATCCTCTTTGGTCTGAATGCTACGCTCATACAGTAAGGTTGCTACGGACGCTTCTAGGCCTGCTTTTTTAGCAAGGGCTAAAAAGGCCTCATCTGCACTTGGCGAAGCTAACTGCCAATCGTATTTTGAAGTGATCATCTAGCTTTTGGTCTCCTCTTTTTCTTATCTGAATATTATATCACATTGCATAATATAGTTGAAATTAATTCGTAAAAACCCCATAAAATAAGCATTTTCGGGCTATCTACTATTCAATTATACCGACTTAAACAGTTCACAAAGTTCCTAAAAAGTTCACAAAAAAATACCCCGTAGGGTATCTATTAAATAATGAGTTCAGTAGGCAAGATTTAGCACCCTCACACGGTGCTTTTTTTTATCAAGTATCATAGCCAGCATATGCCTATTCTCAGTGTAGTTTGTTCAATATTTGTAAAATATAATAAAACGCTTTATTGGCTCACTTAATTCATTAGCAATAAACAAACAGTGATTTCACCTCACTATTTCTTTTTAAAATAAGGATAAGATTATCCTACTTGTCTGATTCGTTAGCATTTTTTCCAAAAAGATAACCTGTCAATGAAAAAATTAATACTTTAATAACTTCTATAGCATTACTTGCTATATCAGATATTTTTCCACCATGACAAAAAGTTTCCAATAAATAAATTGCCATTATCAATCCAAGACAAATAATAAGTAGCCAGTGTCCTTTAATTGTATTATAGGTTTCCTTATTAATTTTTCTTTCAAGTATACTTGTTGCAAAATTATCATTTGCTTCTTTTTTTTGTTGTTGTGAAAACTTAGTATTAGGAACATCAATTTCTGTTGTTAATTTATTTACTTCGTTAGGCAATATAAGGCTCCTCTTGGAATATGTTACTGTCCTCTAAATATGGTTCATCATTTATATTAGCTTTGTACCACGCAGTACCTGGTTGATGTGTCATTTCAGATAATCTTATACCATCAATCATTCCATAAGTTTTCCAAACATTATCAAAAATCTTTTTCACTACTGAACCTGCGGGGAGAGCAATAGTACTATACTTGTTATTTTCAAAATAGTAAAATTCTTTGATATGATTTGCACGATATTTTTTAAATACGTTATAAACACTTCTAAGAACAGGGCCATACTGCCAAGTCTCAAAACGTTCGTCAAAAAGTTTTTCTTGCGTCTCTTTTAAATAATCTTTGTAGAAAATATAGATCAATTTCTGTAACTTCATCGGCGTAATATCAATATCTTCTGACTTTGCTCTGTCAAGAAACGTATTTGCTACATCTAAAGCTGAAATCATTTTATACCTCCTCCTTTGATTACATCAAAATACTCAACAAAGAGATCGATGTTCACTATAATCATTTTTTTGTTAAATGAGTACATTAAAAAATTAAAATACCCTCACTGTAATTATATCACTGTACTGACCCCAAAAAGTTAGACAAATAATTTAAGTTAAGGATTTAGTCCTGTATTGCACAGGACTAAGTCCTTTTAGTTTTACCTTAATTCGTTTGTTGTTGTAATAGTCAATATAGTTTACAATAGCTTGTTCCAATTGGTTAAGTGACTTAAATGTATTCTCGTAACCATAAAACATTTCCGATTTCAAAATGCCAAAGAAGGATTCCATCATGCCGTTGTCTGGGCTGTTTCCTTTACGTGACATGGACGGTTGAATTCCTTTATCCTCTAAAAAACGATGATAATACTGGTGTTGATACTGCCATCCTTGATCACTATGAAGAATTGTATTTGTGTAATGATTCTCAGTAAAGGCCTGGTCTAACATAGCTTTCACTTGTTCTAAATTCGGTGAAGTCGAAAGATTATAGGCGATAATTTCGCTATTAAAACCATCTAAAACTGGCGATAAATAAAGTTTTTGATTGCTTGCTGGAATGGCAAACTCGGTCACATCTGTGTAGCACTTTTCCATTGGCTTGGTTGCTTCAAATTGGCGTTGAATAAGATTATCTGCTTTCTTACCAATCTCTCCTTGGTATGAAGAATACTTCCGTTTACGACGAATACGAGCACTTAAACCAAGGACCTTCATCAGACGTTGGACCTTCTTATGATTCACTACAAAACCACGATTCCTCAATTCAAGAGTCATTCGACGATAGCCGTAATTCCCTTTATGCTCAGTAAAAATAGATTGAATTTCAACTTTAACATCATAATCCTTATCGCTTTGATCGAGCTGTTTTAAATGATAATAATAAGTTGAACGGGCAAGCTTAATAATCTTTAGAAGAATCTCTAAAGCAAACTCTGTTACCAATCCTCGGACAATTTCCGTTTTTCTTCTTGCTCTTTTTCGTCCCTCAATCGGAGTTCTCTCAACTTTTTTAGAACCGCATTCTCCGCTCTCAAGTACTCATTTTCTGCTTGAAGACGTTCTAGTTCTGTCATCTCTTCGGGTTTCTTCTTTGGCTTACGTCCCATTTTAGGTATCCTTCCTCTTGTTTTCTCAACAATAGTATACCCGTTTTTCTTATATTGTGCTATCCAATTATGCAACATTCCAACACTTGGAAGAGCATAATCTAGAGATACCTTTATTTGTGAACGACTTTCAAGCAGAACTTTATCAATGATTTCTTGTTTTAGTTCGGGAGAATAGTAACAATTCTTTCCTTTTTTGACGATTTCTATTCCATAACGATCAATCAATTTAATCATGTACTTAAGATTAGAAATGTTTATCCCAAATTGATTTGAAAGCTCTTTGAAGCTTCGCCCTTGTTTTTTATGTTCATAGATCTGAACTTTATCTTCATAAGTTAATTTCATAATAAAAACACCCCAAAAGTTAGATTTTTTTCTGTCTAACTTTTGGGGTGCAGTTCACACACTACACATGTTTTTTCTTTTACAATTTTGATTTTTATAATAATTTCTTAATTATTATAGTTGCCAATAAAAAAATGTTTAATAATCAGATACAAGGCAAGATCCGGCACCCTCACACGGTGCTTTTTTAATTTTCAAAAATGGTAGACAACCGCGCACCAATGGGTGCTCGACCGCCTACCACATAGTTAAATTATAGCATATCTTGACCGTTTTTTCATGTAAAACAGGGTTTATATTATTGCCAATGATCTATAAACTCAAGTAAAGCTCTTTCCTTGCGCCTGTGATAGTTACTGCTTGAAATAGAAAATATTAAAAATTTATACCCATATTTTGCTTTAAAGGCTTAAGTGCTCTTTTTTATGAGAAATTGAAATCATCTCAGCATGTCAAGATTAGTAATTATAAATATAATAAATGACTAATCTATAAGTTTTTTCTCACATAGGTAATTTATTTCAATTTACGTCTTCTCTATCCATATTTGGATAGATTTTTTCATTGTTTATTATAAAATCTAAACATTCAATACAGGATTGTAAGTGAAACAATTCAATTCCTATAAATTCTCTGGATTGAGAGTTTAGTATTTCTTCACAATAGCGTTTTAAATGCCAAATGGTTTTTCTAATTTTTTCTTCTTTTAAATTAATCATAGGTTAATTGTACAGTAATTTATAATTTCATTGTCTTGATTGAGCTATTTGGTAGGAAATATAAACTATTTTGTTAAAAATATCAGGAATGGATTTTGGAAATAATCTATTCTGTAAAAAAATTATCTATTCGGAAAAGTAGAAGTGAATTTTCTTAAATACTTTGATTTTCTTAAATGTTTTGATTTTTAAAAAATAATCTAAAACTATATTATAATCGAAAATGAAGTTTCGAGAAAATAAGTGTTTTTAGAAAGTTATTTTAGGTATTTTATAAAGTACAATATTTCTTGCTTTAAATACTCACTAACTGGTATAATAATACTAAATGGTGAAATTAAGGAGAAATTATGTTTAAAAAGGTAATATGTATAGTTCTTTCGACAATTCTATTGGTGGGATGTTCTTCAAACTCAAAAAACACAAATTATGATAGTGAATTCCTTACCTCTTTATCAAAAGGGTTAGATAAAAGATGGAAGGATACTGATAAATATCCAGATGAATCAGCAAAAAATTATAAATTATATATAAACGATGAATTAAATGAAGTTAAAGATTATGGTGATAAAAAATTCAAGAATGATAAACTGAAAGAATTAGCTATCAGATATATCAATGTTCTTAAAGAGGGCAAGGAAATAGCTTCTAATTTTGGAGCAGATTCTTTTGAAGATCAGTGGAGTGAACATCAAAATAAACGTTATGAATTATTGGTTGAGATCAATAGTATTTCTGAAATTCCTGTACAAGATAAAGATGGATTAGGTGAAATACTGGCAGGCGGAAAAGAAGTAAAACGTGATAATGAAGTTCGTAAAGATTTAGAAAATATCATCAATTCTGCAGATTTTAAACAAGATGATAGTAATTCGTATTTACCAAAATACTCAGCAGTTGTTGAAAATACAACTGGATATGATATAGAGGCTTTAACTGTTGAAGTGAGTTTGTTTGATGAAAATGATGTCTTATACAATACAACTTATATAAATGTAAACAATTGGAAAAAAGGTACAAAGGCTAAACTAGAGTTTCTTGATACTGATGACAAAGAAGGAACATACGAATTTTCATTGAAACATTATGAAGTCAAGTGATTCTCCGGTATTGTAAAAATTTGATGGCATAAGAGTTCTTTACAAGGCATTAATCCATGATTCTATGATAATTATTTTTTCTTCTATTCTCTTAGATTTTCTTGATATCTAAGCAAAAATAGAGCTTTTCAGCTCTACTATTTTACGAGTTCAGCAAGCAAGATCTAGCACCCCTCAAAGGGTGCTTTTTTTATCTTCAAAAATGGTAGGCGTCCGCGTACCAATGGGTACTCGAAAACCTACCACATATTCAATTATAGCATATTTTATTATAAACAGTCCGAATCTTATTGGAGTATAGGGAGTATTCGGAGTTTTCGGACGCCCTAAAAGAAAAAAAAACCGAATAGCTGAAAAAACTGACAAGATAGAGAAAATTAAAAATGATAACAAGTTTTTTGAGTAACATTTTTCCCTATTGTGTTTAAAACCATAGCAAATGTTAGCATTTTTTTGTTTTTTCAGTGGGCCAATCACGCGCACTAATTATCTTTTCTATAAAATCTTCGCTAATCGTTCTTTTCCTTTTCTTAGGATCCGGTACATTGTTGGTACTGAAGTATCTATTTTTTCCGCCACATCCCAGTTCGGCAAGGCTCTGACATAGTATAAGTGTAATACTGTACGTTCTAACGCGTACGGGTTTTTATCGATCATTCTAACGCTTTCCAGACGTTCATTGATAACCTTTTCTAGTCGTTCTTCCAAGTCTTCTTTCAACTTAATTGTAGAAACTATTTTGTTTTCAGCATTATTATTAGAACTTTTTTGAAGTGGTGAAGCGGAAAGATAACTACGCTTATATACCCCACTGTCAAGTGATTCTATTTCTAGTTTAAGCTCCTTTATTTCTTTATCTAGCCATTTTATATTTTCTAGCTTTTCAATTAATTGCTCTAATTCCATTTATGCCCCTGTCTTCTGAGTACTTTTTATCCTTATTGATAAATCACTAATAAGGTAGTCTGTACTGCCATATCTTCACTACTGCCAAACGTTGCTTCTGAGATCTTCACATCCACCACTTGAACAGTGGCCATAAAGTCATTTACTTCTTGCTCAAATTCTTCTAATGATTGTTTACAGCCACGGCGGATAAATAATTTTGTTTTCATTTGTTTTTCTCCTTTTGTTTTAAATTTTAGACTTATTTCTAAAGGTAACTTGGTGGTAACCTGGTTGATTCTAACCACGTTACCGCCAAAACCCTTGATATTACTGGATTGGTAACTAGGTTACTCGGGTAACGAGGTTTTCCTATACCCCTAATACTATTTTTTTACTTTATTTATTATTTTATTCTACCTCCCTTAAACCACGTTACCTACGTTACCGTATAGGGTAAAACCTTGGGGGAGTAGGGTTTAACCGGTAACTTGGTAGTATGTTACCCCCTAGTTACCACGTTACCTTTTTTAAAGAAAGGGATCATCTTCAAATAGACTTAATTTCTTGTCTTCCACTTCCTCATGTGGAATAAAACTATTAAATCGTTTTGGGTTTGCAACTCGGTAAACTGCCATTACTTCCCCATTAATTTTCTTCTTAGCTGATTCAACCCCTATGGTTTGCAAAGCCTTGCCCATTTTGACGTTATTCTTCCCATAAGTTTTTTCACAAATGGCTATAAGATCAGTTCCGTTTGACCTTACCACATAATCAGAACTCTGCAATTCATTTATCAAATACATCTGAAAGTCATCTAAGGTTTCATTACCGTTATATACTTCTACGTCTTTCCAAATGAACTTTTCCCCTTGCTCTTTGAAATAATCTAGGCTAGCCAATAAAAATCCTATACAGCCCTCTATTTTGGGAGTTTTATCTTGGTTAGTAAATGCTTCCCAATATTTTTCAAAGGCCTGTTCACGTTCCAAATCAGTCTCCCCTTTCGGTCTATCCTTGTATTGAATAAGTACTTTACGCCCATTCATTTCATCAGATAGAGATACATTCCTATTAGTATCAATACATAGAACACTAGTTAGATATACCAAGCCTTGGTTACCTCCCACGTTACGCCCTAGATGGGTTTTCTCGGTTGCTATGATCTTTAGCACGCGCTCTATTTTATCCCCTATAATATCGCCCTGTTCAGTTGCTAAGGCCATCTCTCCACCAGAAAACGTAGCCCAGGCGTTGCTGGCTTCAAATCCCCCAGCGGTAAGGCTATCTAGTTCTACATCAATTTTATTAAACAGACCGGATAAAGCGATATGACGCAAGCCTTTTCCTGTCCTAACTCCGGATTTTGCAAGAAAGAAATTGGTCTTACTCTTTAAACCACTAGCAACCTGTACCATATAATAGGTCTGTAACAGTGCATTGTGCAGGCTATCAGGATCATCAATAACATAGGTTAGAAACTCCATTGCTACTTCTTTGCTTTCTATAGCTTGTTCATATTCTACAGGATAGTATTTGAAAAATGATCGTTGGTTATCTATTGTAGTGCGCGTGACGGTGTGGGCTTCCAAATCAATTATAAAGTCTTTACCAGCGATTTTATAAAGTTCTAACTTCCTCACTGGTTCAACATGAAAATGTTTGTCAATTCCTTTTAGAATATCCACCACGTAACCAATATCATTTTTAAACCCGTAAAACCTTGCAAGGGTTATTTCATCTATTAGTTCTGCTTGCTGGTTGTTTATATCGTAAATACGATTATCAAATATCACATACCTACCCAATAAATAATCAATTACCATCTTGGCAAAGGTGGGGAACGTGGTCTTATATGTTACTTTAAGTTCGCCATTAGTTTTTATTTTTACACTGCTACAAGAGATAAATTTTTTCTGTTCTCCATTCCTGTCAGCAATATACATCACTTCACTTTCAGGTATTAATATCTTTGTTTTATTATGTTCAATATAATTAAAACTATCTAATTGATATATATTAGAAAGTTGCTTTTTATAATCAGCCTTATGCTTTGACTGGCCATAATCTTCATCAGTCCAATTCAAGGAAACGACTTCTTTCAACAGATCAATTATATTCAAATCACGCGCCCCTCCCTTCTTTGTACTTTTGCATTTTCTTCTTCAGTTTTTTAAGCCTTTTTTGTTCCTTCAGTTGGTCTAAGGTTGGCGAGTGATCCTTATAATTCTTTTTATCGTGATAATGCCCCCTGCCTTGCGCTGGGTGTACGTTGTATCTACCCATTTTCCACCCCCAAAAAGATCAAGATATCACTCACTTTATAGTACGCTTTGCGCGTATCTTCCAAGGGTGGTTGGTAACGTTTCAAGCCTTTTTCTTCCCAGCGTTTCAGTGTGTTGTCTGTTACGTTAAGTTCATCTTTTAACTGCTTTGCTGTCATAAGGCCTAATAGTCTTTGTTCTGGTTGGCTTTTAGATTTTAAAAAATTATCTACCAGGTCTAAAAGTGCGTGTGATAATTCAAATTCACTTTCTTTACTCAAACTAAACATTTTCATCCCCCTTGATTCCGTTAAGCGAAATCTCTCCACGAATTTCAAAAAGAATGTCAGAAATGTTATTTAAACCAGCGGTTAGAGTTTTTTCACCCTCCATAATTTCAGCTAAGAAATCTAGTCGATTCATTGCCTTATCAATCTTGTTAATCAATTCTGTTTTGTTCATGTTGTTCTCCAATCGTTCTTTAAATAATTCAGTACTAAGTCTTATTCGACTTTTAATAAACACCAAAGAATGGTATAATTTAACCATAAAAATATTTCCTAAAACCCCTACGGCTTGCCTGCTGTCCTGTGTTTTAGTTAATTCCATTTAAGGCTTGTTAGTTGGTTGCTACAGGCCTTTTTTTTGTTGCTTCAATAATCTTTTGCAAGCCATTCCATGGCTTTTCTATAAATTGATGTTCTCACTTCACCACAAGTGATTAATTTTTTATACGTTACAGGATTTACCCCAATCTCTTTACTTGCTTCTAATGATGTCAGTAACTTGTCAGCTTGTTTTCTCCTCAATGCTCTTGATTCTAAATTACTTACTTTCAAAATAAGTCCTCCTTTCTGTAAAGTTTTATTTTACAAGTTTATTTTATAAAGTTTTTCTTTACTTATCAAGAGTTAATAAAAAAAAACTTTACTTTCGCTAAAAAAATAATTATAATGATACTGAGGAAAGAAGTATGAATAATTTAAAAAAATTACGAAAAGAAAATGGATTGACCCAACAACAACTAGCTGACGAATTAAATAGCATTTATAAGAACACAAAATCTTATTCAAAAATGAACATTTCAAACTGGGAAAATGAAAAACACTCAATCAGTACATTGAACGCTGAACAACTATCAAGTTTTTTTGATGTTCCGATTAGCTATCTATTGGGATATAGTGAATATCCTGATGAATTTTTTGCATTTTCTGAATTGAGAAAGCAAAATAAGGATGATTGGGCCAATATAGCAAAATCTAAAATTTTATCCTTAGTAACTAAAACAGATTTAGAGAAAATTAAAGACAAATATATCAAAATGGATGGACCTGAATCAGATTGGGAAAGTTACACAATGCTTCTAAGTGCTATAGGGTCATTACCAGATAAAGAAAGCAAAATGTTAACTTTGTTTGCGTTGTTAAGTGATCAAAAACAGGATTTATTACTAGAGCTAGTTCAAACCATGGTAGATGAATAAATGAACCCACGCGCTAATGGTTTATATTGATAATCGCAAAAAGTAGAAACGAGGTAATAAAAATGGCAAAATGAAACTAGAAAAATAAAAGATTAGGATATTATTTAAAACTTTTAGGAGAAAAAATTATGAAAAAGAAAATTATTACTACTGCTGTTGTTTTAGCTCTTGCTACTGGTGGAGCGGGCTACTATTTCTTATCTTATGCCCCTCACCAAACTGCAATTAGTCACTTTGAAAAGTCTGTTGATACACTTAATGAGAATAATAAAGCAATTGAAAAACAAATTGCTGATACTGAAAAAATCATAAAGGAAAAAGCTGAACCATTAAGAGCAAAGACTTTAGAAGATTTAAAAACTGCTGTCAAAGAAGCAAAAAATTCTATTCGTAAAGCTCCAAAAATGGAAAGCGATACACAAAAAATTGAAGATCAAGCGAAAGAAATTGCAAAACCTGTCGATTATTCTGAAACTCAAAAAAACATCAATGAGAAACTAACAGCTTACCAAAACAGCGTTAAGCAACTAGCACAGATTACAAATCCCAAAGATTCTTTTATTGAGGAACGATTGAAAGAAGTCGATACAATCCAAGAAGTGCAACACGCTACAGAAGAAAATGACCCAAACGGCTTATTAAACAAACAAGGAGGCTATACTGCTTCTATCTATTTTGTAGATAACCAAGTAACTGAACCTGTTGAGGGTGCTAATCTAGTAGATAAGGGAACTGAAGCAGGAGGTGCTATTGAAGTATACAAGACCAAAGAAGAAGCTGAAAAGAGAAATACCTACCTATCAGCATTTGACGGTGGAGTATTAGACCCTGGATCCCATTACGTGTATGGTACTATCGTAATTCGTACCTCATACCACCTCACTGCTAGCCAACAAAAAGCCTTAACTGAAAAAATTTACAATAAACTAATTGAACTAAAATAATTCTTATAAAATAAATATTATCGCCTATTCTAATTTCAAGGATTATATATCAAACCTTAGCAAACCTTAGCACTTCTATGCTTTAAGGCCTCCGAAAACTCCGATTTAAACAAAAAAGACGTGTTTTCTCTTTGTTCGCTCTTTGATGATATGGAATAGCGGGCAATATTAGCCCCATATTCGCCAATAGCAACCATCTTTTCATAGGCCTATTGTGCAAAAACAGGGGAAATTGAAGAATAGAAAGCTGATTTTACAAACTAAAGCGCAATAATTGGGCGAAATTGACAAATAGAAAGGAGCAACCATAGACTATGGAACAATACAGAAGAGATATTTTAAAGGTGAGGAACAATGGATATCAAAAATAAAAAAATACTAAAATCAGCTAAAAATTTTGAACAAATCTACTCAATATCACAATCAAATAGACGAAGCAATAAGTTTAATTTTTTACCAAATTGGCTAGATAAAGAATCAAATTTATTTTTAGAAGAGGTAAATCATTGTAAAAAATCCTATTACAGTTTCAAACGGGGTGCCTTAATTTTTGTAGATTTTGGAATTAATATTGGTTCTGAATTATCAAATAGACACTGGGCCGTTGTCCTAAATAAAAATGATTCTCCGAAATCAAGAAATCTGACTGTACTTCCAATTAGTTCAAAAGAAAAAAAGTTTTCTGTTATGATTGACGAAGTTATACAACAAAAATCTAAAAGATTCTTATTACCTATTCTTGACAAAGTTGGTTTTGATTATTTTTCAATTATTCATTATGCACTTACAGAAATTACTCCTTTTGATTTAGGGAGTGCAAAAGAAATCTATCAGGAATTTTTGATTCAATACGGAGATGTTTACAATTCAGAATCAGCTAAAAAAATCTATGGTAACGGTGCAGGGATGGAAAAAGTGGAAAACACTACTAAAAAATTAAAAAATCTTGTTAACCATTATCAACGATTTAATAAAATTTCCTACGCAAAATGTGACCAGATAAAAACAATTAGTAAAGACAGAATCATTTACATAAACGAATTGGATCCTTGCGGAAAATTGAAGGTCAATAATGACACCCTAGATAGAATTGATACAAAATTAAAAGAACTTTACCTAAAAGATTGACAGTTATTTAAATTTAATCTATAATTAAGTTACTTTGAGGTTTACCCTCATATTTTTTAAACTTTGAGCCTCAGCGCTCCAGGGAAGTAGCTTAATTGTTACTTCCTTTTTATTTTATAAATAAAACTCTTGAAATATTGGTGTCTTTTCAAACCCCATATATGCCCCATATCCGTCTTGTTTTTATTCTGGTACAATTTACCGTCTAACTCCTTAAAATCGAATACAGGGCAAACTGTGAAGCCCTAGCATGATATAAACCACAAACTAAAACCTTTACGGCTTGCCTGCTGATGAATTAGAAAGGTTTAGATCATGAATATTACAGAATACAAAAAGAAAGACGGTACAATAGTGTACCGCACCAGCTTATATCTTGGTATTGATTCAATCACGGGTAAGAAGATTAAAACAACCATTTCAGCTCGTACCAAGAAAGAAATTAAGAACAAGGCTTTACAAGCAAAAGTTGAATTTGAAAAGAATGGTGCAACTCGTACCGCTTTTACTCAATTTGAAACATACAGCGAATTACTAGATAGTTGGTGGGAAACTTACGCACCCACTATCAAAACAAACTCTCAAATCGCTATCAAGTCACAGATAGAAAACTATTTACGCCCTGCTTTTGGATCGTACAAACTAGATAAATTGACCCCTGCCATCATTCAGCAACAAGTGAATAGATGGGCTAGAGATTATAACCAAAATGATGGGGGCTTTAAACGATATGGGCAACTCCATTCCTACAATAAGCGCATATTACAGTATGGAGTTTCATTACAAGCGTTAAAGTCCAATCCTGCAAAGAATGTACTAGTTCCCAAAGTCAAGACAGATAAAGCAAAGATCAAGCATTTTACAGATTCTGAGTTAAAACAATTCTTCGAATACTTGGATAGCTTGGATCAAAAAAGATTTAAAAATCTCTTCTGTGTCACTCTTTACAAGTTCCTGCTTGCTACTGGTTGCCGTATTAATGAAGCTTTGGCGCTGGAATGGGCTGATATTGATCTTGATAATGCTGTTGTTCACATTACAAAGACACTTAATTATAGACTTGAAATTAATAGTCCTAAATCAAAATCTAGCTACCGTGATATTGATATTGACCCCAAAACTGTTTCTATGATGAAACAATATAAACATAGACAAACTAAAGAGGCTTGGATACTTGGAAGAACTGAAAAAGTGGTCTTTTCAGATTTTATCCATGAATACCCAAACAACCGCACTCTTCAAGCAAGATTAAAAATACATTTTAATCGGGCGCAAGTTCCTGACATTGGTTTTCACGGTTTTCGACACACTCACGCTAGTTTGTTATTAAATGCTGGAATACCATACAAGGAACTCCAGCACCGACTAGGACACTCCACCTTATCCATGACAATGGACATATATAGTCACCTCTCAAAAGAGAGTGCAAAAAAAGCCGTTTCAATCTTCGAAACGGCACTAAATAATATCAAAAGTTCCTAAAAAGGAGAACATTTTTCACTTAAAGATACGTTAATCCCTTATGTATCAGGGCTTTGACGTATCTTTAAAATATATCTGAATATTATAACATGAAAGCCAAAAATGGCGGGATATAAAAGGTCGACTTATACAAAAACCAAAATCAACATTTTTCGTTATTTTTGTTGCATTTAACTTGACTTATCACACTAAAAGAATATAATAATGTTGATAATAATCTTTTAAATATGCAATGGGATGATTATTCTGTTAAGTTTGCACTGCTTATTATCATTTTATATTATGAAGCGTAAATTTCTTCCGTTTTTCTATCGAATCATTGTTTTTAGAAAGTTTGTTTCAGGTCCAACCAATCCTCTAGTATGGACAGACTAAAGATAGGATATTGAGGTATGCCCCCATATTTTCTCAATAGAGGTAAGGTCCTTCTTCTCTAAATACATGTTCAAATAAAGCAACTGATTGTATGGAGCAAAGATCAGGAGTTTTTCAGTTTTAGGAGATATCACTATATAGAAAAACTTTACGAAATTTATGCAAAAGAAAGGAAATGAGGCCAATTGAAATTTCTATATAAAAAGATAGTTGCATTTGTAGCTATCATCGCCGTGGTAGCCTTAGGCTTGTCTGTGATCAAACCTGTTAGCGCGGCTACTGTTTCACCAACCGTCACCAATTTAAAGGCTCAGGCAAGTGGACAAAAAGTTATCTTTTCATTTGACTGGGATTTAACTGGTAAATCAGTTAAAGAAGGTGATACGTTTACCATTGATGCTCCAGAAGGTGTCAATATCACTGAAGTTGCAACTCAATCACTCCAAGCAAATGGAGCTGAAGTCGCAACCATTTCGATGACAAACAAAAAGATTACTTTTACTTTTAAAAAAGCCATCGAATCCATGAACCAAAACGTTAAGGGTGGTTTCTCATACAAAGCAGAATGGGATAACACTCCGGGAAATCCTGGAAATAAAACGGCTACCTCAAAAGTTGGTTCAGAATCAGTCGTCATCACACGTCCTGATGGGCCAGGAGTTTTCGAAGCAATCTTAAATAAATATAATCGTACAGGTGATTATGTTTCTAAACAATTCAAATTAGACGCATCTGAAAACTATGCATGGATGAATGTTGGAGATGACTATTATCTCACTACTTGGTTCATTCGTATCAACGGAGATGGTAAGAAACAAGCCATCACAAACCCTGTTGTGTCAGATAAAATCCAAGCTCCAGCTGTAGATTACTCAAAAATCACTTTTGCTCCTGCTGCAAACCACGCTGCAAGTGAATTCTTTGTAGGAACTTACTTGAAACCATCCTTCACTTTGAGAAAAGGTGGACAAGTGGTAGCTTCTGGTTGGGACTTCTGGAAACATGTGAAATTCGATGCGGACGGCAATGGATTTACCGTGAATTTATCAGATGTCAGTGATGTCTTTAAAACAGCATCAAGCGATGAATTGATCGTTGAATACCAAACATTAATTCCTAAGACAACCGTTCGCGTTGACAACAATGCTACGTTAACAGCTGATGAAATCAAAACACCATTAAAAGACCCAGCATTCTGGAATAACACAGAATTAAACTTCTGGGTATCCGGTGATAAAACTATAACTGTTCAAAAAGAATGGGTTGGTGATGAAGAAGCTGACCGTAAAGATATCACAGTTCAATTATTAGCTGATGGTAAAAAATTAGACGGTATGACTAAGACCTTGACAAAGGCTTCAGGTTGGACTGCAGAATTTTCTAAATTACCAGGGATTAAAGATGGACAACCGATTGTTTATTCAGTAGAAGAAACGAATACACCTGATGGTTATACTTCAAAAGTTGAACCAATCAATGAGTCGAATGTTATTAAAGTTGTAAACACTTCAAACAAACCAAAAGTAACTGAAACTACTGCAAATCTTGTTGTTAAAAAAGCTTTCGAAGTAGCCGGTGATCAAGAACATAAACAAGTTCCAATCACAGAAGGTCAATTTGAGTTTGTCTTGAAAGATGAAAATAATACGGTAGTTGAAACTGCTAAAAATAAAGCAGATGGCACTGTCAACTTCAAGTCTCTAACCTTCAATAAGGAAGGTAGCTATACATACACTATCACTGAAAACAAGGGTACGGATGCTACTATCAACTATAGTACACAAAGCATCACGGCTACTGTCGATGTGAAAAAAGAAAACGACAAACTCGTCGCTACTGTCACTTACTCAGGTGGAGATGGTGAACAAAAAAATACGATCACCAATACTCAAAACAAACCAAAAGTTTCAAATGCTAAAGTGACCTTAAACCTTAAAAAAGCATTTGAAGGTGGCGAACTTAAGGGTGATGACTTTGAGTTTGTTGCAAAAGATTCAAACGATAAAGTTGTTGGCACAACCAAGAACAAAAAAGATGGTTCAATTACTTTTGATAACATCACTGTAGACCATGCTGGTACATTCAAATATACCATCACTGAAACAAAAGGTAGTGACAAGACCATTACTTACAGTGATAAAACCATCACAGCTACTGTTGTAGTGGTTGAAAAAGACAACGCTTTGGTTGTAGAACAAGTCACTTACTCTGATGGTGAAAATGCCACAGATACGTTCACGAACAAAAAAGAAGCTCCTAAAACAGAAAGTGTAACAGCTAGCCTTCAAGTTAAAAAGCTTCTTAAAGAAGGTGAAACAAACTTACCGTTGACAGATGATCAATTTGAATTTGTCTTGAAAGAAGGAGACAATACCCTTGAAACTGCTAAAAACAAAGCAAATGGTACTGTAACCTTTAAGGAACTTTCTTATACTGCAGAAGGAACACATACTTATACCATTACCGAAAATAAAGGTACGGATGCTTCTATCAACTATAGCACACAAACCATCACTGCTACCGTTGAAGTGAAGAAAGTAAACGACAAACTCGTCGCTACTGTGACTTACTCAGGTGGGGATACTGAAAAAGGAGATACGTTTACAAATACGAAAACACCTCCAGCGCCTGTTCCTCCAACAGTGAAACCAACGACAGCTCAATTCAAGGCTAAAAAAGTATTGGCGATCAATGGTTCGAGTGATCGTACATTGAAAGCAAATGAGTTTACTTTCCTTCTCAAGGATCAAGCTGGTACGCTCGTTGATACTAAGACAAATGGTGAGAATGGTGATATTCTCTTCAATCCAGTAACCTTTAATGAAGCTGGTACGTTCACCTACACAATTGTTGAACAAAAACCAGCTACACCGGAATCAGCAATTACTTATGATGAATCTGTTCATTTTGTAACAGTGACTGTTACAAAAGACGAAAATGGACAATTGAATGCGGATGTGCAATACGACGGTAAAAAGGATACTCCTACTTTTACTAACACGTATACACCTCCAACTCCTGTTCCTCCAACAGTGAAACCAACGACAGCTCAATTCAAGGCTAAAAAAGTATTGGCGATCAATGGTTCGAGCGATCGTACATTGAAAGCAAATGAGTTTACTTTCCTTCTCAAGGATCAAGCTGGTACGCTCGTTGATACCAAGACAAATGGTGAGAATGGGGATATTCTCTTCAGTCCAGTAAGCTTTAATGAAGCTGGTACGTTCACCTACACAATTACTGAACAAAAACCAGCTACACCAGAATCAGCAATCACTTATGATGAATCTGTTCATACTGTAACAGTGACTGTCACTAAGGATGCAAATGGACAATTGAATGCGGATGTGCAATACGACGGTAAAAAGAATATCCCTACTTTTACCAACACGTATACACCTCCGACACCTCCAACTCCAAGTGAAAAACAAATTACCACAAGTAAGATTTTAGAAGGTCGTGACCTTCAAGGTGGCGAATTTAGCTTTAACCTTTTGGATGAAAATGGAACTGTTCTTCAGACAAAACAAAATGCTGCAGATGGTACAGTGACATTTGATGCGATCGCCTACACGGAAGCGATGATTGGTACTCATAAATATACCATTAAAGAAGTCCTACCAGCTGATCAGGCAAATATCCAATATGACGAAGGTCAAGTGGATGTCACAGTGACCGTCACAAAAGATGAAGCATCAAACGCTATCCAAGCAGTTGTTTCATACGGTGCGAAGAAAACCTTTATCAATAAGGTCATCCCACCAACTCCACCAACAGTGAATAATCCTGAATTGAAACTTTACACCCTTAGAGTTCGTAAGGTAGATGAAAAGGGTGATTACCTTGCCGGTGCGGTATTTGGACTCTTTGAAGCGGATGGTGTGACACCTGTTGCAAATCCTTATGGTCAAGGCCAAGCACAAGCGATTTCTGGTCAAGACGGACTTGCAAGCTTCGTTGGATTTGAAGCTAAAGAGTATGTCATCAAAGAGCTCTCAGCTCCAAGTGGTTACCAACTTTCAGATACAACCATCAAGGTCTCTGCAAGCGACTTTGCTTCTGCAACAAACCTTGTCGTTGATAAAGGAAACGTGGTGAATAAACTTCTTCCACCTCCACCATCAACAGATAAACCATATATTCCAACAACAAGCACAAGCAAACCAAAAACTCCATCATCCAACGGAGATAAGCCGAAGCCTGGTGACAAGCCAAAATCTAGTGAAACTCCTAAATCTAGTGACAAGCCTAAAGAAGGTAAACGATCTCTTCCTTCAACAGGAACGGAAGATCATTTAGGACTTCTTGTAACTGGTATGACATTCGTCGCTACAGCTATTGCTTCTCTGAAACTTAAGAAGAAGGAAGACTTCTAAGAAACATGAAAGATCTAGTCAAACACGACTAGATCTTTTTCTTGTATTCGGTTACTCAATTCTGAATATTTTGATCTTCATAAAAAACAACTTTCCCATCTTTAACTTTAAATGAGTAACTGATAGAATCGGCGTAACTACCTTTGGAATAATAGAAATCATAGGCACCATCCGGCAGTTTGCTAGCGTCTAATTTTTTGGCTGCTGCTTTTAAGTCTTTTTCCTTAACGGATACACCATCCTCTATATAAATAGTCATACGGATTAACTCTTGATCGATTAAGGTCTGAAAAGGGATTTGATAGTAACCGGCAAAGTCCTTTTTCCCTTCTTTGAGATTTTGACTTGCGATACTATCTAGAATTTGCTCCTTCTCATCACGGTTAGAGTTAGATAAAAAACCAAAGAAACTAATAGGAAGACCTAGAGATTGCTTCTTTAATTGTCCCTCAATTTCCTTCTCCTTCTTTTGGACAGATTGCTGCTTCAAGTACGCTTCCTTATACTCTGGAAGATGGTCACTAGTTGTATCTGTCCAATCATTATGAAACACCGTATCCGTTTCTAATGTCACTGTTTGTCCATCATAGGTTTTCTCAGAGTAGGTATAAGACACATGATAAGTTGGGATTTCCAAAGCAGTCCAATCCAGTTTGTTTATGGTCACATCCCCATGCAGACCAACCTTAGCAAGCTCACTGCTGACAACTTCCTTCGCCTTTTTATAATCACTCGGTTTCATGATCTTACAACTGGAAAGAAACAGGCAACATAGAATAAGTGGAATTCCTGCGAATAGTTTGAAATAGTTGGGCTTCATAGCCTGACCTCCTTGCTAAATTCGACCTAATCGATTAATTTTTTACAGCAGTCATATCTGAACAACCTATGAACCGATTGAAAATTCTAATGATAATTGAGAAGTTCCTATTATATGACATGACTATTTTTGAACGACCCATTTTGCATCACCATAAACAACCGTAAATGGTCCATCCCCATCTGTTAAATAGTTAATTTTATATATACCAGATTCTCCTGCTTCAAGGACTGTTGGCTGTTTGTAATTTAAAGTATTATTCAGCATATAAGCAGATTTGCCATGGCCATCATAGAGATCTACATTTGTATAATCTGGAGTATTTTCAATACTGAGAGGTGTTGTATTTAATAGGGTGAATTCGACGATCAATCGATGTTGTTTTTTCTTTGTATCGATACGGTCTTGATCATCCTGAACATCCAAATTTGGATCGTCTGTTACACTATTCAGTGTAACTTCTAAGCCATTAGCAAATAGAACTGGCTCTCCAATCGCATAGCTTTTAACAGGATTTTTGGGGTTAAAATTCTTTAATTTTTCTTTTACCTTTTGTCCATCACTATTATTTCCAGATGGGATGGTCCAAAAGATATTATTCTCATCTTGCTTACCATACTGATTATCCCCCTTCATTTGTTGAGGGATTTGTAAGAGAATAGCCAAGTTTTTTAAATCAATTCGAACATCACCTTGATTTGTCACTTCCATTTCAACCGTGAATTCCGTAGGCGAAGTTTTACTATAAGCATAACCGGATAATGAGGTTGCCTCGAAATTTTTGTTAACTAACTGTTGTAAAACTGTTGAAAGCATGATATAGGAAATATGATCATCTCGATTTATTTCTTTTTCAGCATACCTTTGATGGAATTCATCGAGCCAATCATAGAAGGCTTGATTGAAATCTGACTCATTAGGATTTTTATAATATTTATTCCCTCTCGGTAAAAGCTCTGGGAAGTACGTTGGTACCTGAATGCGAATAAATACTTTGTTTCCCTTAACTGCATAGCCCTTTAATTCATATTTTTTTCCAAAGCTCAATGCATTCGTCATGAGCTTCAAATACATGGGACCATATATTTTGAGGGGGTACTTCTCACCAAGATATTCCACATAAGTATTTGGATCAAAAGTACTACTGTTTTTTTCAATTTTAGGGATAATATAATCGTTCCAGAGTCGAGTATACATATCCTCTTGATTTTTTGCCCCATTGGCCTTGATTACTGTGTCTATTCTACTTTGATCTACATAGACTCCTTCAACGACCTGCAAAGCTTTTTGAACTCTTCCTTCCTCAGATAGAGAGACTTCATTCGGTTGCTGTCCATATATTGAAATACCATCGCTATCATCTGACCTCATATATTGTGGAAGTTTTTCAAACGTTATGTATCTGATACTGTTCTTTGCATCCCAATCAAATGATGCACCTGGTCCTGTCTTGTCAAAATGAATGTTTTTTCGATCGATTTTCTTCTGTACTTCTTTATTCGAAGAACCTTGTTTTTCTACAGTTCCTTGTTTGCAGGCACTCAAACATACTGGTATAAGTACCGAACATAAGACAAGGCCCCATTTTATTTTCTTCTTCATTCCATCTCCTCCTAATCTCATCCTCATTTTACCATCAATCCCCCCTTTTGTCAGTCAAATAGATAAGAGGCTGGGACAAAAGTCCTAGCCTCTCAATTATTTTTGGATTGTCGAGCAAGACGCAGTGGTTGAGTGGGCTCTACTACGCTGATTTCATCAGCTTTTACAGCCCTACTCAACTGTGCGGAGGTGGGACGACGAAATCGAATTCTAACGAATTACCAATTTCTGTCCCACTCTCTTTATTTCATATAAATCATCCCTGTACATGCTTGCTCTGAAAGTTCGACAAAGCCGAGGGACTGGTAAAAGGCTAAATTTTTCTCGCTACGTTCAGTGGCAAGAAGCCGTTGGTAGACATTTGGGAAGGTCGCTAAAGCCTCTGTTAAGAGTTTCCTTCCGATACCTTGACGCTGGTGATCTGGTCGTACCAAAAGGTCCTGCACAAAAATGACAGAGTGGCCATCACCTACCAAGCGAATGTAGGCGACGAGCTCGTCCTCATCATAGACGGCTAACTGCCAGAGACTGGCTTTGACAGCTTCTTCTAGCATGGTTGGGTTGTTGGTATAATTGGTCCAGCCGACCGAACTGTATAATGCGAGTAGGTCTGTCATCGCTGGAATTTCTTTTTTATAATCTAACATCTTAACTCCTTTTTAAGCTATAGTGCTGGAAGAAGGCGATATCCCGATAAGGGGACTCTTGGCAAACGGCCAGCTCCATTTTGAGCATAGACTCTCGCCAGCCTTCTTGGCCCTTGAAGCGATTATCCTGCAAGGCATAAAAGACACGGATCCCTTGGTAGTCCTGAACTTCGAGGGCTAGATCGTCTACTGCTCTATCTAGATCATAGGCCTGTGCCAAGCCCATGGAGTGGGTTTCCAGGTCTTGACCGGCTAAGAGATCAAGCGCCTTCTGAGTATCATTTTCAAAGACGACGGTCTGCAGGACGCGGCCAACCTCATTGTGCTTGACGATAGAGAGCAGGCCTCCTGGTTTCAAGAGACGGGTGAATGCCTTGAGAACCACCTTGCGATCCTCTACATACTCCAAGACATTGTGGCAGAGGATGACATCAAAACTGGCATCTTCAAAGCTCTCTATTTGGTCCAGACTCCCAACGAGTTGCTGGTAAGGATGATCCTGGACCCGCAAGGCCACCATTTCCTCATTGGGCTCCACAGCAAGGACTTCATTGTCTTGTGCCAGGTGGTTGGCCACGAGACCGAAGCCACTGCCGAAATCAAGCACCCGTTTACCTTTTATGTCTTTTAATTGATCAAAAAGGATATCATAATAGATCTGTCCCCAGGGTTGCCGGAGGTTTTCTAAATAAGCTTGAATATTCGCGGCTATCGATCTCCTCCTATTTGTAATTAAACATCTTGCTGGCTAGCTTGTCTGAGATGCGTGGGAAAAGGGTATAGAGCTTGTGGGTCAGGTTCAAAAGCCAAGGCAGATTGAGTTCGCGTTTTGCTTTTCCAAAGTTCTTCACGATCTTCTTGGCTACAAAGTCGGGTTCCAAAATGTAGCGTTCCACAGCCTTGATATAGCTTCCATCGGGGTCTTCCTGGTCAAAGAAAGTAGTCCGAATGGGGCCTGGATTGACCGTCGTCACATGGACACCAAAGGGCATCAGTTCTAACCGCAGGGCATTGGAGAAGCCGATGGCTGCAAACTTAGTAGCTGAATAAAGGCTGGATTTGGCAGTTGCAACGAGCCCCGCCATGCTGACGATGTTGACGATGTGTCCCTTGCCTGCTTCCTTCATGTGAGTACCCATCAAGCGTGAAAGCTGCATGAGGGCAAAGGTATTGACCTCAAACATGGCATGAATCTGCTCATTGGTAATCTGGTCAAACTCTTCAAAAATCCCATAGCCTGCGTTGTTGACCAAGATATCAATCTGTCCATAGCGCTGATAGAGCTCTTCTACCAAATCTTGGACGGCTGAGGAATCAGTGATATTGATCCCGATGCATTCAGCTTGAGGATGACTGGCATAGAGCTTTTCCAGTTTTTCTTGATTTCTACCAAGGAGAATCAGCCGATCTTCAGGGAGGAGCTTGACCATTTCTTGGGCCAAGCCTCCACTTGCTCCTGTTATGAGAATGGTTCGCATCTTAGATCTCCACTTCTTCCAAATCTTTGACGACATAGACATTTTCAAAAATGCTGGATGCATCCTTGCGCAATTGGCTGATGTCTTTTGATAAGAAGCGAGCACTAATATGGTTCAAAAGAAGGCGCTTGGCTCCAGCTTCACGCGCCACTTCTGCTGCCTGCATATTGGTCGAGTGGCCGTGTTTACGAGCAATATTCTCATCACCCTTGCCATAGGTGGACTCATGGACCAAGACATCCGCATTGACTCCAAGGCGGACGCTGGCATCCGTCTTTCTGGTATCTCCAAGGATCGTGATAATCTTACCAGGCCGAGGGGCTGAAATATAATCCGCAGCAATGATCTTAGTGCCATCCTCCAGGGTGACATCTTGTCCATTTTTGACCTGGCCAAAGAGCGGTCCAAAGGGAACACCCGCTGCCTTGAGCTTGTCCGCATCCAGCGTTCCTTCGAGTTCCTTCTGCATGATCCGGTAACCGACGCAGAAAATGGTGTGGTCCAAAGCTTCCGCATAAACTGTGAATTTATCAGTTTCTAAAATCTTGCCCAGAGAATGCTCATCGAATTCATGAAAATGAATGCGGTAAGGCAGGCGAGAGCCTGATACGCGAAGACTAGTCATCACAAAGGATTTGATCCCTACTGGTCCATAGATATCCAGATCCGTCTGCTCTTCATTGGCCTGAAAGGCCCGACTAGAGAGGAAACCTGGCAAACCAAAAATATGGTCTCCGTGTAGGTGAGTGATAAAGATCTTGCTAACCTTTCGCGGACGAATGGTCGTTTCTAAAATTTGATTCTGTGTCGCTTCGCCACAATCAAAGAGCCAGACTTCATTAATCTCGTCCAGCAATTTGAGCGCTAGGCTCGATACATTACGGGCTTTTGAGGGTTGCCCAGCTCCCGTTCCTAAAAATTGAATGTCCATTGTCTACTTTCTATCTATATAAATCATGGCCGTCCGGTTCTCTGAACGGAAAGAAAGGTTGCCTGGGTAGGCTTGCGCTAACTCGAGGAGCTCTTCTTGGTTATAGCCTGACAGTTTTAAGCGTCCATCTTCCAAAGTCATCAAGTCAGTCAGAGCGGAGAGGGCTTCTGTTTTAGTGACCACTTCAGGGCCGGCCTCTTGCAGACAGATCTTGCCATCTTTTTCAAAGACCAAACAATGCGGAAAGATCTCTGCGACTTCAAATAAAATGGCAGGAGTGATATCCTCTGCTGGATGTTCAGCAAAGACACAGGCTAGCTCTTCATTTACGTAAGCCAATCCATAAGACTTACCTGATAAGTTGAGGCGGATAAAGGGCTTTCGTTCATCAAAGGTTTGCTGAACTGTGAATAAGTCAAATGCCCGACTCAAGTCCAAGAAATAATCCATGGCCTCCTTTGGGCTCTTCTTTTGGTAGAGCTCAGCGAAATAGGCGTTGATCACACTTGGGGGAGGCGTAATCACACGGAGACGCAATTCCTCAGGGATCGTGCTTAAAAGATTGGTCAGATAGACCTGATCGAGACTGGTATAGCCTCCATATTTTATTGCTAAATCAACGTAATCCGTCATAAAATTCTTCCAACTTCCACTTATTTTTCTCTGCGATATAGCCTTGAATGGCCTCGATGTCTTCTTCAAATTCGCGCTGGTCAATGATCGCAACTGTTTCTAGATCATGTGTTCGATAAGATTTTGAAAAGGGAACGCGAATGGTAAAGGGAACAAAGAGCTCTCTCAGTTTTTCTAGAAGCAACGCCTGGAGATCTTCACGGGCTGTCTCAGAGCGCGCTGAAATCAAGCTAAACGGTGTCTGGGTTGGAGTAAAGTCTGCTACTTTATCTGCTTTGTTGTAAAGCGTCAAGCGAGGGATCTCCAACATATCCAGGTCCTTCATGATCGAAAGCACGGTCTTTTCATGTTCTTCATGATTGGGATCAGACGCATCGATGACATGGACCAGAAGGTCTACATTCTTACTTTCTTCCAAGGTCGACTTAAAGCTCGATACCAGCTCTGTTGGTAGATCTTGGATAAAGCCAACCGTATCGGTCAGCGTCACTTGCAGATTGCCTGTTAGGTGGATGCTCTTGGTTGTGGCGTCCAAGGTCGCAAAGAGTTCATCGGCTTCATACTGGCTCTTACTGGTCAACTGATTCATAATAGTCGACTTTCCTGCATTGGTATAGCCGATCAGACCAATCTTGAAGACAGGTGATTCCAAGCGTTTTTCACGAAGGGTTTCCCGGTTCTTTTCAACTGCCTTGAGCTGACGCTCGATATCGGTGATTTGATTACGAACGCTCCGGCGGTTCAACTCCAACTGACTTTCCCCTGGACCACGAGAACCAATTCCCCCAGCTTGACGGCTGAGCATGATCCCTTGACCGACAAGACGTGGCAAAAGGTATTTGAGTTGGGCCAAGTGCACCTGCAACTTCCCTTCATGACTCCTAGCCCGCATGGCAAAGATATCTAAAATCAACTGCATCCGGTCAATGACCTTAACCCCAAGGATTTCTTCTAAGTTGACATTTTGACGGGGGGTTAGGCGGTTATTGACCACCACGGTCGTAATCTCATCTGCTTCGACCATTTGAGCGATTTCTTCTAGTTTTCCTGAGCCGACAAAGGTCTTGGTGTCGTATTTCTCCCGCTTTTGTGTATAGGAGCCCCGGACATCTCCACCAGCTGTTTTAGCCAGGCTCGCCAACTCCTCCATTGACATGTCAAAATTGTCCATGCCTTGAAGTTCCACACCGACCAAAAGGATGCGTTCTTGTTTCTTTTCTGTTTCAATCATGCTGTAAAAACTCCTTAACATCTGCAAGAACCTGCTTCTTGAAGTGGGGGGCAGAAATGGCGTAAAAGGTCACTTCCATTCGATTTCGAAACCAGGTCAGCTGCCGTTTAGCAAAGCGCCGCGTATTGCGCTTGAGGATCTCACTGGATTCCTCAAGGCTCTGCTCTCCCTTAAAGTAAGGAAAGAGTTCCTTGTAACCAATGCCTTTAGCTGCCTGAACCTCCGGATGGTCATCATAGAGCCACCGGGCTTCATTCAGCAAGCCATCCTCTAGCATGCGATCTACTCGGCGATTGATGCGATCATAGATCAAGGACCGGTCATCATCTAGACAGATGAGATAGGGTTCATAATCGGTTTCTTCGTTTGCGAGGTCCTGCCCAAAATGCGCAATTTCAAGAGCTCGCATGGACCGACGGCGATTGATCTGAGGAAT
Organism: Streptococcus sp. LPB0220; assembly: GCF_008727815.1. Classification (NCBI taxonomy): domain Bacteria; kingdom Bacillati; phylum Bacillota; class Bacilli; order Lactobacillales; family Streptococcaceae; genus Streptococcus; species Streptococcus sp. LPB0220. The sequence continues at coordinate 1,411,232 of NZ_CP044230.1, forward strand.
CACAAGTCCTTGCTCCGCTACCCTTTGGTACAAGTCTTCGTCCGACAGCACGTCCAATTGAGCACGATAGGCCAGAATCTCTTCATGAGGAACTTCACCACCTAGATGATAACCTTCGAGCAGACTTTGGATGTAAAGGCCTGTCCCACCTGCAATGATAGGAAGCTTGCCTCGGGCTGTGATCTCTTCAATCGCAGTCTTGGCTTCTCTTACAAAATCAAAAGCCGAGTAAGACTCGGTCACCTCCCGCACATCGATCAAATGATGGGGAGCTGCTGCTTGCTCTTCTGGTGTCGCCTTGGCTGTTCCAATATCCAGCTTGCGATAGACTTGTTGACTATCGCCACTGATAATTTCACCATTGAAGGCTTGCGCCAAATCGATCGCAAGAGCTGTCTTTCCAACCGCGGTCGGTCCCACAATCACAATTATCTTGGTTTTCATCGTTTTTCCTTGCAAAATTCACGTTTTTTCGTTACCATATATTATAACATAAATATTTAAAGTTCAGAAAAGGAGAAATTCTCATGGCTAAAGGATTTGGTAAAGGTTTTGTTACTGGTGTTGCTGGTACAGTTGCTGCTGTCGCAGGTGCAGTTTACACATTCAAGAAGAAAGTAATCGAACCAGAAGAACAAAAAGCAGCTTTCATCGAAGAAAACCGCAAAAAAGCAGCACGTCGCCGTGTCTCACACTAATCATTCAAAAAGCTCCGGGAAACCGGAGCTTTTTTTGTGTGGTTGTTAGTTGCTTTTACATTTTAATAAGTCAGTCGAAATATCCAATGAATTAGTCAAGTAATCCTACAATTCACTATGTCATCATTTATATATTTTTCTTTCCGCAGTGACAAAAGTACCTGAAACAGGAGCTGTTTCAGGTACTCGGAATTATTGAGACCCTAGGCTCGATAATTAGCTATGGAACTTCGTAGAAGTTCGCTAGCGTCCGCCGTCACCTAAGGAAAGATAAAATATAAAGAATGAATTCACCGTTCTTTGATCATCTTCGTTGCGATCTCCAAGAGTTCCACTCCCATCTGAAAATGCTCGTCTAACAAATCATAGACGGCATCTTCGGACAAGACACCACAAGGAAGATCTTCTGGAAAGTCAGCCTGATTGGACAAGTCTAAATCATCAAAATAGGCCTGACTACTATAATAATCGCGCAGTTGGATATAGCTTTCTTGATGCTCTCTTAGCTGATCCACTGCTTTTTTGGTTTCTTCCAAAGTTTTGGCATAGTCATTCAAATAACCTTCCATTCTTTGGATCCGTTCGATGTTTTCCTGTGCAATTGCCATGATTTACTCCACTTTCACCACTTCTAGATGGGGGCCACCTAGAAGCACGAGGTATTTTTCTACTTGCTCTTTGCCATAAGAACGACGAAGAGCTTCTGCATAGAGATCGAGCTGATCCCGGTAGCGTACGACCAATTGGCTAGGAACCTTGTAGTGATCTGTCTTGTAGTCAAAGAGCAGGATCCGATCTTCTAGCACCAAGTAACCATCCAAGATCCCCCGCACGACGAAGTCCTCTCCACTGGCTGGATCTTTCTTCAGCATGGCAAAGGGAGCTTCGCGACGGACTCGTGGGGCTTCTTTTTGAAGCAAGGTACCCAAAGGTGTCTCATAGAAAGCAAGGATGGCCTCTAGCTTGATGCGGGCTTTGACCGCTGGCTCTGCTTGAACTTGCTCCAAGGCTTGACGCAGTGTATCCAACGTGATTTCTTCTTCAAGCGGCATGCGCTGCATGAGTTCATGGACAGCACTACCGACTTGGGCTCCTGTCACGGCTTTTTCTTGACCAAAAGTTGGAAGCTCAAAGTCAGGCGTCACAGTCTTTGCATCCATAATCTGGACGCCATTGGCATCCATGACTGGCTCGTAGAATTTCTTGATCTGACTAGGGGTACGGACACTTGGCAAATGAATGGCCGGAGCATAGAACTGATTGATCCGATCAACATTTTCCAAGATATCCAAGGCCCGACGAATATCCTCGGACTGACGGACATCCTTGAGCTGATCCAGGCGGGAATCCTTCTCCTTCTCTAGCGGTTCCAGCTGGTCTGGTGTCAGGTCTTCGTCTGTCACAAAACGCGTGTCATAGGCCAGAGTATTCTTGGTAAACACATCTTGAATGGCAAAGAGCCAGTCCTGATAAGAGGTCCATTCTTTTCGCTTCTCTGGATCTAGCTTGCCATTGCGACTGGTCCCCCAATCGGTATCACGCAGTTTGTCCTCTCGGCCTTTTCCGACCAGATAGAGCTTGAGCTCAGCCCGTGTCATGGCGACATAAAGAAGACGCATCTGCTCAGAGATTGTAGCCAATTTTGTTTCTTCCACATTGCGTTGGTAGCAAGGCGTTTCGATCTGCAGGCGAATGGTTTCTGGAGTAGCTGGATTCTCTGTCTCAACCGGAAGACTCGCAACATATTTAAAGCCAATCCCTTTTTGGCGACTGAGGATAATCAGCCCCGATTGATCCTTACGGTTAAAGGCCTTGTCCATATTGAGAATAAAGACATACTTGAATTCCAGCCCCTTACTCTTATGGACGGTCATGAGCTGGACGGCATCTTTTGGTGCTACAAGAGGGACGCTAGCCAAATCGTGTTCATTTTCGATCACCTTGTCGATCATAGCAATGAAGCGCGACAAGCCCTTGAAGCTGGCCTTCTCATAATCATTGGCCCGAAGCGTCAAAGCGTAGAGGTTGGCCTGGCGCTGGGCCCCATTTGGAAGAGCGCCGACATAGTCATAGTAATAGCGATCCTCATAGATTTTCCACAGCAAATCATAGAGCGAAGAGGTCTTGGCAGCAGCCCGCCAAGTAGATAAAACCTTGAGGAAGTTCTCGATTTTAGCTAGGAGCTTGGCATCAATCAAATTTGCATGCTCTGCAGTCTTTTCAAGGGCTAACTGGACCTTGTGGTAGAAGGCCATTTGCTTTTGTTCTGGAAGGGTCTGCAAGGAAATCCGTGCTAACTCATCTTCATCAAAGTCAAACATGGGTGATTTCATGAGAGCAACCAAGGGATAATCATGCAAGGGATTGTTAATGGTCCGCAAGGTATCCAGCATGACCATCACTTCCAGTGACTCAAGATAATGCGCCTGTCCGCTATCTGCCACAATCGGAATATGGTACAGGTCAAAGGCTTCCAGTATCGCATCATTTCGCGTTCGAGACGCAGTCAAGAGCGTGATCTCTTTAAAGGGCACTTTTTCCACCCGATGGAGACGTAAAATTTCTTTGATGACTAGGAGAATTTCTCCCTTGGAAATCGTCTCGACTCCAAGGGGAGCTTCCTCGTCTTCGGTCTTTTCTTCCTGATCTTGGGAGCCATCATAGAGCAAAAATTCTGCCCGATGTTGTGGCAAGGCCATCCGTTGCTTGTCGCTTCCTGCGACCAGATAGTGGGTTTGATTGTAGTCAATCTCTCCTACCTCTTCGTCCATCAAATGGCGAAAGACATCATTGGTCGCGTCCAATACCTCCACATGACTCCGGAAATTTTCCTTGAGGAGGATCAACCGCCCTTTCGCCCCTTCTTCTTGGTAGGCTTTAAATTTATCATTGAAAATCTGTGGATCTGCCTGACGGAAGCGATAAATGGATTGCTTGATATCTCCCACCATGAAGCGATTGTGGCCATTTGACAGCAAATCCAACATCCGCTCTTGGGTGTGGTTGGTATCCTGGTACTCATCGACCATGACCTCATGATAGCGCTCTTGATAGGCTTGTCTCACCTCTGGAAATTGCTCTAAAATTTGAATCGCAAAATGACTGATATCCCCAAATTCATAAGCTTTTTCTTGGATTTTTCGTTCCAGATAAGCGTGAGAAAAGTCTCTGATAAAGTCCCGGAGCAAGGAGAGCATGGGGCCTTCTTCTTGGTGGTAGGCTTGTTGAAATTCCAGCTGATAGAGCTGATTTTCCAAGTCTCTGAGGCGGTTGATATGTATGGTTTTATCCTGGTTATAAGCCGTGACTAACTCTTTCAACTCTTCTTTTCGGGCTCTGTTGGTCAAGGCTCCCCCATTTGAAGCCCGACTAATCGCCACGACCGCCTTTAGGACAGAGGTCAATTGCTCTTTATTGGTGCGACCTGTCAGGCTTCCAATCTGATCGAGCACCTCTTCGACAGCTTCCAAATATTTGGCCTTGCCAAATGCTTGACCTTCATTGGACAAATGAAAGGCAAAAAAGCTCTCTGCCTCATAAAGGGCCTGCTGGATGCTCTCCATCAGAGTAGCTTCCACCTGGTCAAAATCGGTCTCTTCATAACCTTTTAGGAAATGCTCTTCCAGCCATTTCTCCGGATCACTGGTCGACTGAAGAAAGTCATAGATCTGGTAGATCTGTTCTTTAAACAAGGATAAATTTTTGCGCTGTCCCGTGAAATTCTTGACCATCTGGACAAAGGCCTCTTGATTTTCCCCCTGGTAATAGCGGTCAAAAACAGCTTGAAAGACTTCATTTTGTAAGAGGCGCTGCTCACTAGCATTTTGTAAAATGCGAAACTGAGGCGCCAACCCAAGCAAATAGCCATAGCGCGTTAGGACCTTTTGGGTAAAGGAATCCATGGTTCCGATATCGCTGGTGGCGACATCTGCGATTTGACGGGCCAGGTGTTGCTTGAGCTCTGGATCATCACTCGCTTGCAGGGCTTTTCCAAGTTCACTTTCCAAACGCTCCTTGAGCTCCCCTGCTGCCTTGACCGTAAAGGTCGAGATAAAGAGCTCCTTAATCGAAATGCCACGCTGCATCTGATCCAAAATCCTTTGCACCATGACAAAGGTCTTTCCTGATCCAGCAGAGGCTGACACCAGGATATTGGTCCCCGAACTATAGATGGCATCGATCTGTTCTCGTGTTCGCTTTTGCTCTTTGGTAGAAGCTGCCTCTTGGGCCTGAAGGGCCTTGATTTCTTCTCTTGTCAAAAATGCTTGTTTGATCATTTGTTCAAGACCTCCTTCATCTTCTCGATCCAAGCGGCTTTCACTTTTTCACCGCGTATGCCTTTTTGGTCTAGTTTGGTCAAGAACCGTGCCTGACCTAGGTGACGATCGGCTTCAAATCCTGTGATAGATTTAAACTGCTCCACGAATGGTGCGATATTGCGCCCATTTTCACTATAGGGATTGATGGCAAATTGTCCCTTGAGAATCCCTTCTGCTGCTGTTTTATAGAGATAAGCGTTGTACAAGAGGAGCAAGTCCAGTTCTTCCTTACTCAGCATCATGGCCTTGTTTTTATCATAGGCCTCGCCCAGATAAGGCGCCTGATCTGCCATAAAGAGTCCCTTGTACTGTTGACTTTTCATGGTTTGGTTAATGGCATCCTCTACTGTCTTGGTCTTTTTCAGATCCACTACAGGATCTCCCATTTCCAAATACATGGCCCCGAAAATCCCCTGCTCCTCTTGGTATTCCTCCAAATCCTGAATCGCAGAGAGATAGGTCGGCAATTGAGAATTCAGGCCATTAAAGAACTTGTCATAGTGGAACTGCGTCAGACTGGACTTGTAGTCCACGACTCCGAGGGCTCCCCGATCCCTCAATTGATCAATCCGGTCCACCTTGCCACGTAGCTGCAGGAGACGGCCATCGGACAATGGATAAGAGGTATGGGCGCTTCCGCCAAAGAGGGTCTCCTCACCGATGGTCTCGATCCCATTTTGCTGGGCGAGGACACGCCCTGTCTTTTTCGCGGTATCAAGAAGCAACTGACGAATAAACTCGGTCTCTCCACTTTCTCCATACAATTGCTGGAACTCTGCTTCTCGGCTGGTTTCTCGAATCGCCTCGTTTAAACGCCGATCAAACGCTTGATCGGAGCTGTCTTTTAAAACTCTTTCAAAGATCCGGTGCAAGAAATTCCCATGACTGCGAGCATCTGGCCGGATGGTTTCATCCTCTTGTAAGCCCAAGACATAGCGCAGATAAAAGGCATACTGGTGCTTGTAGTATTCATTCAAGGCAGAAGCGGATAAGGTCAAGGCTTTGCCCTCTGGATAGAGCGCTTGAAGCGTATCCGACTGAAGCTGACGACTCTTTAATTCCGTTGAAATCTGAGGAATCTGAATGCCTTCAGCGGCTAATTTTTTGCGCAAGACCCGTACGGCCACACCCCAAAAGCTGGCTTCTTCAGGAGACAGCTCACTCGTGATCTCCTCTTGATGGAGTTCGATTACGCGCGCTAAAAGGGCTCGGTAGGTCCCGATATCATCACTCGAGGCTTGGGCTTGTTTGGTCGTCCACTCGATGGCAATAGGTTTCTTGGTCAATTCGACAAGGTAAGGAGAGACACTATCTTCCATTTCATTGACCAAACTAGGGGCCGATAGGACCAGTTGGTTGGTCGCCGCATTGAGGAGCGAAACTGCCACAAAGCGATTTTTCTTGAGATTTTCGCTGGTCACCACCTGGAGTTCTGCTCCTTCTTGGGTGGCCTCATTGAGCTGCTGGCGCTCTTCTTCACTGAGCAGAGAGGTGTTCTGAGCAATTTTTGGAAAACGCTCCTGGGTCAGCCCGATCGCGTAGACATAAGGCGCTGTCAAGGGTTCAATCAAGTCATAGGACTGAACCGTCACCGCATCGACAGTAGCAGGAACTGTCCGGTATTGAGATAATTGCATCCCCGATAAGAGGAGGGCCAAAAAGTCATCTACGGTCACCTCTTGGTCCTCAAAGACCAGATTCAACTCCTCTAAGACATGGAGAAAGGCCTTCCAGACCTGGTCATAGCGCTCCTGCTCCTCCAAGGCTAGATCCTTGATAAAAGCTTGTAGATTCTGAGAAAGTTGAGCCCCTTGCAGAAATTCTGTAAAGGCGGTTAAGAGATGGGTCACCTTTTGTTTGCGCTGTGAAAAGAAAGGGACTAGAGGTTCGACGACGCGTTCCCGGAGAGTATTGAGCTCTTCCAGATTGAACTTACCCTGACGATTGCTGGTAAAAGGCTTATGAAATTTTGTAGCACCTTTAATTTCCGAAAAGCGAAGGTATTGCTCAAAAGCATCGACTTCTTCTTGCGTCAGATCACTATACAGACCCGTTTTTAACAAGTTGATGACGTCTTCTGTCTGGTAATTGATCTGCTTGATCCGCCCTAGCGATTCAATGACCTGAATCAAGGGATGGTGAATCATAGCTTCACTTCGTCCCAAATAAAAGGGGATCTGATACTGGTCAAAAATGGTCTTGAGTTGCAGTTGATAAGCTTCTACATCGCCTAGCAAGACCCGAATATCCCGATAGCGTGCCCCATCATGAAGACGCTGACGGATGGATTTGGCAACAAATTCCAACTCTTCTTTTTGCGTATTGGTTTGCCAGAGTTGGATAGCTGTTCGATCTTGGTCCTCCAGCTCATTTTCCACTTGTGAAAAATCGTATCGCGCTTCTAACATGCGGGTAATACGACTAAAAGAGTCTTCGATCGCTTGCCCACAATACTGTGGCTGTACCTCAAAAGTCTTTGCTAGCTGGAGGAGAAAGTCAACACTGGCCTGGTAAAGATTGCCCTCTCTAAAACTTGCCCGATAAGCTTTTTCACTGGCATAGACCCCGATGACAATCTCTACTCCTTTTCGGTGAAGGAGACCAATCAAGGCCTCTTCTTCCGCAGAAAAACGCGTGAAGCCATCGACGACGATCGCTACATCCTGTAATTGCTCCTCTAAGTGCCCTGCTTCGACCTGATTGAGGAAAAAGGCCATCTTGGACTGGGATTCATACTGATGCTTGATCAGCATCTCAGAGACCGCTTCAAAAATCGCCAAGAGGTCCTCTCTTTTTTCAGCTTCCTCGAGCAACTCCAAATCTGTAAAATCCATCTGGGCTGTCTGCAATTCATGATAGAGCTGGACCAATTGCTGGATAAACTGAGGATCCTTGCGCAGAGCCCCGTAAACTTTAAGATCCTGCTCCTTCATCTGGGACAGAGCTTTAAAAAATAGCATGCCGAGACCGATATCATCCAAGGGTTGCTCCTCAAAAACCTGATTCAGGATGAAATAACGGGCCATTTGCGCAAAGCGCGTGACGGTAATGGCAAAAGAAGCCTGACCTTCTAAATAGGACAAGACCTTGGCTTCTTTTTCAAAGGAAAGAGAGTTGGGCGCAATGTAAAACACACGCTTGCCCTGTTCTACTAACCCTACGGCTTCTTGTGTCAGGACCTGGGTCAAGGGGGTCCGAACATCCGTATAGAGTAATTTCATCCGATCCGTTCTCCTTTTGGCATTTTCTTGAGAGCTTGTTATCTTCTTATTATATCATTTTCACAGGAGGGACTAAAGCAAGAAGTCATGCTCCTCTAGGCCCAATATTAGGAGATTTGTGCTACAATAAAAGCTGAAGAGACAGAAAGGATACCACCTATGACCAGCATTTATGATTTTTCTTTAGAAAACCAGCAAGGGGAGGAGATTCCCCTTTCTCACTACCAAGGTAAGGTCCTCATCGTAGTCAATACAGCAACAGGCTGTGGCTTGACCCCGCAATACCAAGGACTGCAAGATCTCTACCAGCGCTACCAGGAAAAAGGGCTTGAAATCCTGGACATCCCCTGCAACCAATTCATGGGGCAGGCGCCAGGAACTGCTGAAGAAATCAATAGCTTCTGCAGCCTCAACTACCAGACCACCTTCCCACGATTCGCCAAAGCCAAGGTCAATGGTAAAGAAGCCCTTCCTCTTTATGACTGGCTCAAAAGCCAAGCAGCTGGGCCACTGGGCAAACGCATCGAATGGAACTTCGCAAAATTTGTCATCGATCGACAAGGCCAAGTCGCCCAACGCTTCTCCTCCAAAACAGAACCAGCTGCCATGGAAGACTTGATCCAAGAATTACTTGAGAAATAAGCAAAAGCCTGAGCGTGAACTCAAGCTTTCTGATGAATGAATATTTATTTTCGAGACTTTCCGCTGTGAGAAAAGTGCCTGAAACAATAACGTTTCAGGCACTCAGGAATTTTGAGAGTAAAACAGTTTGGGAAACTGTTTTAGCCTGAGCCCAGAAATTAAAGAGCGAAGGGGCTCAATAATTAGTCATGGAACTTCTTCGAAGTTCGCTGACGTCCGTACTCACCTAAGGAAAGTTTCTAAGAAGTCATTATCCATAAGCCAAAAAAGCCTGAGCCAACGCTCAAGCTTTTTTATTATTAATCAATTTCAAGTCCACCGGTGTACAAGCGGTAATAGGTGCCACGTTCTGCCATCAAGGAAGCATGGTTGCCTCGTTCGATGATACGTCCGTGGTCCATCACCATGATGACATCGGAATTGACAATCGTCGATAGACGGTGGGCGATAACAAAGACTGTCCGACCTTCCATCAAGCGGTCCATCCCTTCTTGCACCATCTTCTCTGTCCGTGAGTCAATCGAAGATGTCGCTTCGTCCAGAATCAAGACAGGCGCATTGGCAAGGGCTGCACGGGCAATGGCGATCAATTGTCGTTGACCATTTGATAGGCCAGCCCCATCATCTGTCAAGACTGTCTCATAGCCCTGATCCAAGTGCTTGACAAAGGAATCCACATTGGCAATCCGAGCCGCTTCAAGGATTTCTTCCCGTGTTGCATCAGCACGGCCGTAAGCGATGTTTTCCGCAATCGTACCAGTGAATAAGTGGGTATCTTGAAGAACGATTCCGAGGGAACGACGCAGAGAATCTTTCTCAATCAATTTAATATCGATCCCATCATAAGTAATCATTCCGGATTGGATGTCATAGAAGCGGTTGATCAAGTTGGTGATGGTTGTCTTTCCTGCACCAGTCGCTCCGACAAAGGCCACTTTTTGGCCCTTATCCGCATACAAGTTGATGCCATGAAGGATTTGTTTTTTTCCATCATAAGAGAAATCAACATCATCAAAGACCACATTTCCGACCATCTTGACAAGCTGGTAATCCCCATTTGGACGAGGGTGTTTCCAAGCCCATTTGTTGGTTTTCTGATCGGTTTCGACCATTTCTCCATCGACCAGTTCATAATTGACCAACGTCACTTTTCCTTGGTCAACTTCTTCTTCTTCATCCAAAAGATCAAAGACACGATCTCCACCAGCCAAGGCCATAAGGACAAAGTTCAATTGTTGAGAGACCTGGGCAATCGGACCTGTGAAGGAACGGTTCAATTGCAGAAAGGCCATAAGACCACCAATGGTTAAACCACCGACGCCGTTTAGCGCAAAGAGTCCCCCGATCAAGGCTGTTAGAACAAAGGAAACATTTCCCAAGTTCCCAAGAATTGGCATGAGGACATTGGCATAGCGGTTGGCTTGGTAAGAGGATTCAAAGAGTTGGTCATTGATCCGATCAAAATCCTCAATGCTTTCTCTTTCATGCACAAAGGCCTTGACCACTTTTTGACCAGACATCATTTCTTCAATAAAGCCGTTCTCAATCCCCAAGTTCTTTTGTTGGGCCCCGAAGTAACGACCTGACTTGCCAGAGACATCCCTGATGATAAAGACCATGACGATGACCATGAAAAGAACAATCAAGAACAAGAGCGGACTAACCGTCAGCATGGTAATCGTTACCCCAAGGATGGTAATCGCTGAGGATAGAAGTTGAGGAATGGATTGTTCAATCGCTTGGCGAAGGGCATCAATATCATTGGTATAGATAGACATGATGTCCCCATGTTGGTGGGTGTCAAAGTAACGTACCGGCAGTTTTTGCATGCGAGCAAACAACTGATTTCGAAGACTTCTAAGTGAGTCTTGTGAAACAGTCGCCATAATCAAGGTAAAGCCATAATTAGCAAGTACCCCGATCAAACAGATCAAACCAACCCGTGTCAAGAAGGACAAGAGCGGTCCAAAATCATGGCTGTTTGACGTTAGCATAGGCTCCACATAGACATCGACCAGGGACTGAATCGAAGCTGTCACATTGACCGTCGCAAGAGACGATAGAATGATTAAGATAGAGGAAACAATCAAGGACACCTTGTAGTTTTTCCAAAGGAAGTCGAGCAGGCGAAGGATAGAGCCTAGATTTGCTTTTTTCTTAGTTTTCATCTGCTTCTCCTTTCCCTTGTGTTTGCATTTCGTATACTTCTTGGTAGATGGCATTGGTCGCAAGCAATTCCTCGTGACGACCGATCGCATCGATTTGGCCATCATTCATTACAATGATGCGATCTGCATCTTGAATAGAGGAAATCCGTTGACCAATGATGATTTTGGTAGTGTCTTTCAAGCTAGTTGCCAATCCTTGACGGATCAAACTATCTGTCTTGGTATCGACTGCCGAAGTCGAATCATCCAAGATCAAGATCTTCGGATTCATGAGAAGGGCACGCGCGATACAGAGACGCTGGCGTTGACCACCAGAGACATTGGATCCCCCACGCTCAATCATAGTGTCATAACCCTCTTTGAAATCTTGAATAAATTCATCGGCTTGGGCAATCTTACAAGCTGCGATGATCTCTTCATCCGTCGCATCTTTATTTCCCCAGCGCATATTTTCTTTAATCGTACCAGAGAAAAGGACATTGGTCTGAAGAACCATGGCTACTTGCTTACGAAGGGAATCAAGATCGTATTCTTTGACATCGTGGCCTGCTACTGTCACTCGACCAGACTCAACATCATAGAGACGAGGAATCAACTGAACCAAGCTTGATTTCCCTGATCCTGTTCCACCCAAGATACCAATCACTTCCCCTGAACGAATGGAAAGATTAATCCCTTGTAAGACATGGGTCTTGTCGCCATTTTCATCGGTATAAGCAAAGGTCACATCCTCAAAGTTGATGGATCCATCAGCGACTTCTTTGATCCCATTTTCTGGAGAGTCAATCGTCGTTTTGGTCGTTAAGACTTCATTGATCCGCTCGACAGAGGCCATAGAAATCGACAGCATGACAAAGATCATCATAAACATCATGAGCGACATGAGAATGGTCATGGTGTAGCTAAACATAGAGGTCAAATTCCCAGTAGAGAGTTGGCCACCAACGATCAGATGTGCCCCAATCCAAGAGATCAAAAGGAAAGAAGCATACATGGAAAGCATCATAGCTGGGCTACTCAAGACAACGACACGGATAGCCTTCATAAACATGTTATAAATCAAACGTGAAGCCTTCTTGAATTTAACGGTTTCATCTGCTTCCTTAACGTAAGACTTGACCACCCGCATATTGGTGATGTTTTCTTGGATACTGTTGTTGAGATTGTCATAAGCTTCAAATACTTCTGTGAAGAGCGGATACACAATCTTCATGATGATGCTTAAGACAGCTGCCAAAAAGATGGTCACATAGACAAAGATCATGGCCATTTCTGGATTGATCAAGAAACAAGCCACAATGGCAAAGATCAAATTGAGCGGTGCCCGTACACAGATCCGAATGACCATTTGATAGGCATTTTGCACATTGGTTACGTCCGTCATCATCCGAGTGACTAACCCACCTGATGAGAACTGATCAATATTCTCAAATGAGAAGGTTTGAACCTTTTTGAAAATGGCCCGACGAAGGTTTTTAGCAAAACCAGCCGATGCATAGGCGCCATAACGGGCAGACTGCATCCCACAAAAGAGGGAGCAAAAGGCACAGACCAGCATGAGCCCACCGTAAAACAAAATATTGTTCATGTTTCTTTGTTGAACACCTTGGTCCAAAAGACTCGCCATGACAAAGGGAATCGAAATCTCAAACATGACTTCAAAGACCATGAACAAGGAAGCCAAAATCGATGGCTTCTTGAATTCTTTGATCTCGGAAATTAAGGATCGAATCATTATTACCTCCATAGTTTTTCATACTTTTTTCTGCGGTAGAAGCAAAGCTTTTTTCCACTGAAAAATAGGTCAAAACACACAAAATTCCCTGAGGGAAAGACCCTAGGGATTACGCGTTTTTTATAGTCTTCATTGTAACCTAAATTACAAAAAAATGCAAGATTTTTAGACAGCATCCGTTTTTCTGTTGATCTAGTGCAAAAGAGGCTGGGACAAAAGTCCTAGCCTCTCAATTGTTTTTGAATTGTCGAGCAAGACGCAGTGGCTGAGTGGGCTCTACTACGCTGATTTTATCAGCTTTTACAGCCCTACTCAACTGTGCGGAGGTGGGACGACGAAATCGAATTCTAACGAATTACCAATTTCTGTCCCACTCTCTTTTCTATTTATTCAGCTAAGAGCACTTCTTTGATGGTTTGTTTTTGGAGTTTTCTGTTGGATAGATAAAAGAGGCTTTCGTAAACCACAGCAAAGCCAATCAAGGTCCAGAAGCACACATTCCCATCAAAGTGATGCTCAATCTTTTCAGGAACCGTATCTTTGATCACACCGATCAAGATTTCCATGATACCATATTGATAAGCCGTCCCAAGAACAAATCCTAAATAAGCCCAAAAACGATAGGGAGCGAGAATATGACCTTGACATTCACGATCGGTGTAGCCAAATGCCTTCATAAAAGCTAAAGTTTCGCGACTTTCTGAGACAACAATCCCCAATGACAAAAAGAGTATCGAGAAAGAAAGGATCAAGCCGATCATGATCATCATGGTTTGGATGATGTCATCTGTGTAATCTCTTAAGCCAAAGGACAATTGAACCATGGCCGCAAAACACATGGAGCCAAAGACCACAAAAAACAAGATCGATTTTCTCCCCCATATCAGTGACGAGGATAGCTCTTTTAGGAAGTCTTTCTCTTTCTTAGGAGCTCGCTTTCTCCTTTGGACCTTGATCGGACTTGGAGACTTTTTCAATAAGCGAAGCGCAGGCGTTTGTAGTTGTCTTCTAGCATATCCAATCGCGAGAAGCATAAAGAAGGTCGTTGGCAGGATCACCAAAGCAAGCAAGAGCTGCCAATGAAAATGAATGGTGATTTCTGGCAGGATCCCCTTCTCATTACGGAAGTCGTAAAAATGTCCCATCATAAGAAAAGAAGCGAAATAGCCAAGAAGGGCTCCAGCCCCAAAACTGAGTCCAAAAGCCCAAAATCGTTTCGCCAACTGGCCATTGCTGTAGCCCAAGGCCTTTAAAATTCCTAATTGTTCCTTATGGTCATCGACAAATTGTTTGATATAAAAACACATGAGAAGGACCGACGTCAAGGACAAGACGACCCCACTGACCATGGCCACCATCCAAGAAAGCGAAACCTGGGCATCATAGTAGGTCTGAATCATGGGATTGGTTTTCGAAATCTCTAATTGCTCGATGTCCAAGTAAAAATTCAAGAAGAGATTGGCCACAAAGACCGCACAGACTCCAATGATACTAACGACAACTAATTTTCGAATATCTTTTACTGAAAACATAGCTTACCATCCAATCTCATAGGCAGTCTGAGGCTGATCATTGGTCACAACTTCGATAATCTTGCCACTATTGACACGAATGATGGTTCTTGCCATATCCGCAATATTTTGGTTGTGTGTCACCATGATGAGGGTAAAGCCCAGCTTTTCCTTCAATTTCCAGATATAGTCGAGAATCTTGCGCCCTGTTTCTTCATCCAGGGCTCCCGTCGGCTCATCTAAGAAAAGAATCTCTGGCTTTTTGGCCAAGGCCCGAGCAATGGAGACTCTCTGCTGTTCCCCACCAGACAATTCACTCGGATACTTGTCCAGCTTATCGCCAAGCCCCAAATCCTCGATGATCTGCAAAAAATCATGATTGTTTGCTAGGTCTGCCCCCATCTTTACATTTTGTCTAACCGTTAGATTCGGCAATAGATAATACTGCTGGAAAATAAAGGCAATCTTCTCCCGTCTAAAAGTTGTCAATTGAGCATCCGTGAGTTGTGATAAATCTTGTCCTTGAATGAGAATATGCCCTTCGTCTACCTTTTCTAAGCCTGATAACACATTTAAGAGAGTTGATTTCCCCGATCCAGAAGGACCGAGGATAACCACATCATCCTGATCTTGAATCTGCAAATCAATCCCCTTTAAAACCTTGGTTTGGCCGTAACTTTTGTGAACATTTTCTAGTTGAATCATTTCTTTCCTACCATTTCTTTGATGAGAGATTGACAAACCTCTGTCAGTAATCCAATCACTTCTTCCATGCTGAACTGGTAAATACCAGAAGCAACCATTGAGGCCATCCCGTGTGAGTAGATAAATAGATGCTGGTACAAGCGACTAGCCTCTTCTACAGTCAAAGGATAGTCTGCAACAATCGAATCCAGAACCAATTGGTAACTATGATCCTTCATGGGAAGAAAATCTTGAAAGCGACGAATCGGATCTTTGCTAGGATTTTGGAAAAGCAATTGAAAGAGTTGGGGCTCTTTTGAGGCGAAAAGGATATAAGCAACCCCGACAGATCGAAAAGGCTTTTCATCTTCTAAGGCCTTGCGAATATACTCCACCACGACCATCTCCGCCGCAGCAATAACCTCTGCTTGTAACTCAGCCATATTGGCAAATTGCCCAAAAATGACTCTCGGTGTGGCTCCCAGCTTCTCCGCTAATGCTCGAGCTGTCAAGCTAGCCATGCCCTCTTCTCTCACCAATTGTAAAGCTGTCCCAATGATAGCCTCTTTACTGAATTTAACCTTTGGTGGCATAAGACTCCTTTCGCGCAACATTCGTTGCGCAACACTTGTTGCATATAAGGATACCATAAAATAGAAAGACTTGTCAAGATAAATCTGAATACTACAAAACAAAAAACCAGTCCACCGATAAGAGTGGAATCTGGTTTACTAACAAGATTCTAAGGCAAATCATTTCCCGCCGCTAAGTAGATTTGGTACCATTCCTTGCGCGTCAAATTCACCTCTGCTGCTTTCCCTGCTTCAAGGACATGCTGGGGCTTGGTCGTTCCGATGACAGCCTGCATCTTACCCGGATAGCGAAGGACCCAAGCAAGGGCGATAGCTGTCGGTGTAACTTGATATTTCTTCGCCAAGTCAGTAAGGACATGATTGAGAGCCGCAAACTCTTCTTTGCCGACAAAATTCCCCTTGAAATAGCCATGCTGGAGGACAGACCAAGCTTGAATCACCGTATCAGTTAAGCGACAATACTCAAAGACACTGCCATCTCGCACGGCTGCTTTAGGGCCTTCCATGTTGACATGAAAACCAGCTTCAAAGCTCGGTGTAAAGGCTGCACTCAACTGCAACTGGTTGACCTTGAGAGGTTGTTTGACAGCCGTCTTAAGCAATTCCATCATCATGGGATTTTGATTGGACACCCCAAAATGACGGACCTTGCCAGCTTGCTCCAAGTGATCAAAAGCTGCCGCCACTTCTTCAGGCTCCATGAGGGCATCCGGTCGGTGAAGGAGAAGACTATCCAAGCGCTCGATCTGCAGACGCTCGAGGATGCCGTCGACGGAGTCCAAAATATAGTCCTTAGAAAAGTCAAAATAGGTAAAGCCGTCTTTGCGAATCCCGCACTTGGACTGGATCCACATCTGGTCCCGAAGATCCGGACGACGCTTGAGAACCTTACCCAGGAGGACCTCACACTGGCCATCGCCATAGATATCTGCTAGATCAAAAGTGTTGATCCCAATCGACAAGGCCGCCTCCACCAAGGCCTCCACCTCATCTTCACTCATCTGACTGATCCGCATCATCCCAAGGACAATCGTGGACAGACGCTCATTTTCAGCAAACTCAATATAGTTCATGTCCGCCTCCTTTTCTGTAGTTCTATTGTATTGAAAAGGCTTGCAAAAGTCAATTTACAATCAAAAAGCCCTCAGCGATAACTGAGAGCCTATCTAATTAGCGATAGCTAAGAGCACGTTTGATGGTCTTCCATGGTCCGAGGTCATCGGTCTGAAGGATCAGGCTCGCATAGATACGGGCAATGAGCACTGTTCCCACAATGGTAAAGAGAACCGCAATTCCCAATGAAGCCCAAGATTCAAGACCAGTCGCATAGCCATTGATGGTACGGAAAGGCATGAAGAAGGTTGAGAAGAAAGGAATATATGAACCGATCTTCAATAAGAAGACGTCACCGGCACTTCCCAAGGTGGTTACCCCAAGGAAGCTAAAGATAACTAACATCATCAGTGGTGAAATCGCTTTTCCTGAATCTTCTGGTCGTGCAACTGTAGAGCCTAAGAAGGCAGAGAGCACCACATACATAAAGATCCCAAGGATAATGAAGAAGACGGTATTAAGCGAGATCGCTTCTGCTAGGTGTTGGGTTATAGGAGAGTTTGGAGCGAGAAAATCCTTGACAACTGGGATATCTGCTCTAAAGATCCAAACCGCTACTAGACCAACAACATAGACAAAAATATGGGTAAAGATCACTCCGAAGAGTCCGAGCATGCGTGCGAAGAAATAGTCGGTTGCTTTGATACTAGAGAAGACCACTTCCATGATCTTAGTTCCCTTTTCACTGGCCACTTCTTGGGCTGTGATACTAGAGTAGAAGATCAAAATCATATAAAGCAGCATTCCCAGACCACCTGCAACCATGGTTTGCACCATTTTCAAGCCTTCTTTTTTCTCGTCAATTTTTTCTTTGAGAGAAACCTGTTGAGACAAGGCTGTCAGTTGCTCTTTGCTTAGATTAGCACGGGCCATATTGATCCCTTGTTGGACTTGGCTTAATTTCGCAGCGACAAGCGATTTTAAATCTGTTTTCATGGCTTGATCGCCCACATAAGTCGCTTCTAGCTGGCCATCTTTTTCATCGACCATTAGGTAAGCAGCTGCTTTCTCGTCCTTGATGGCTTTTTTAGCTGCAGCTTCATCCTTGTAGTCCAAGGTCAAGCCATCGGTTCCTTTGAGGCTTTCTTTGACAGCTGGCACTTCTGTCACCAAGGCCACTTGGTTTTTGGCATCTGTAGAAGAACCTGTCAGATAACCGATTCCAATGCTCAATCCCAAAAAGAGGAAGGGGCCAAAGACCATGAAGAGGAAACTCCATGATTTCACTTGTCTGATATAGGTTTCTTTCATTACGACAAACATCTGTTTCATACTTCTACTCCTGATTCAAGTTTAAAGATCTCATCAATAGTTGGGGCTTGGTGGTCAAAGGTTGCTAGGTAGTGGCCATTGGTCAAGCGGTCAAATAATTCTGGACCAGCTGATGCATCATCCAAGATCAACTTCCACGTCCCTTGCTTGGTCATGCTGACCTTGGTCACGTGTGGCAGAGCTTCTAGCTCTTCTTTGCTAAAGTCGTTTGAGACAAAGAGGCGAGTCTTGCCATAGCTATTCCGGACCTCTTGGACAGGCCCTGAAAGGACAACTGAACCATCACGGATCATTAGGATATCATCACACAACTCTTCGACATTGGTCATGACGTGGTCAGAAAAGATAATAGTTGCCCCACGCTCTTTTTCTTCAAAGATGACCTGCTTGAGCACTTCTGTATTGACCGGATCCAAGCCACTAAAGGGTTCATCTAATATGATCAATTTAGGCTCATGGATCAAAGTGATGATCAGTTGCACCTTCTGTTGGTTCCCTTTTGAGAGACTCTTGATTTTATCGGTCAATTTCCCTTTTACTTGGAGTTTTTCCATCCAGGTCGGTAATTTTTCCTTGACCTCAGCAGTGCTCATTCCTTTTAATGCAGCCAAATAACGAACCTGCTCAAAAATCGTGAGTTTAGGCATGAGACTACGTTCTTCTGGCAAATAGCCAATTTCCTTGTAGGTTTCTTGGGTAATCGCTTTGCCACCTAGGCGAATCTCACCACTGTAGTCCAAAAAGCGCAAGATACTGTGGAAAATAGTTGTTTTCCCGGCACCATTTTTCCCAACTAAGCCAAGGATATGACCTTGTTGTGCTGTCAGATCTACTCCGAAGAGAACCTGCTTATTCCCAAAGCTTTTTTCTAAATTTCTAATTTCTAACATGGATGACTCCTTTACTCTTTATAATAACGTTTGGTAATCTTGTATTGTGAGACCAAGATATAGAGATAAATCAGTGATACAACTACTAAGGCTAATAAGATATCGGTATGGAAAAAGGTACCAATCAAGAAAATTCCAATTAAAGCAAAAGGCAAGATATAATTGTTTAACTTAATGATAATTTCATAGTTTTCCTCGTAGCTAATCTGCTTTTCTGCTTCATCCATCATACTCATCATAAATTCACGCACTTCCTTGGCATTAGCATTGCGGGGAATTGGTTTTCCATAAATCAGATGGAAAGTATTGCGAAAGAAGATATCCGATAGGAAAAATAGGGCAAACAAGACAAGAAAGAGATAGAGCATGGTAAAGTCTCCAAAGATAAAAGCCATGTCCCCAGCGCCAGGTCTATCTAAGTCGACCAATTGACTATAAAAAATGACGACTAAAAAGTAGGGCAAGATCATGATGCCTTTAAAAATGGTCGCTAAGCCATATAGTTTTTTCTTTTGAATGTCATAGTGATAGGCTTCATCATCGTCTTCTATTTGGAGCATCTTTTGATGGACTTTTCTCGCGCACATCAGTAAGACCATCGTGAGTATAAATGCGACTAAGAATAAAACTGCTGAGCCCAAAAGGAGTACTTCTTTACTAAAGAAGGATTGGATTTCTAGGGGCTTTTCGTATCCAAACATTTCTGTCAAAAATCCGATAACTCCTCCGATCAAACCAGAAACGGTAATGATCCCTACATTTCTCCAAAAACGGTAACGCGGGGTTCGTTCTTTTTGTTGCTTTTTCATTGTTATTCCTCTTCCTCTACTAGACTAAAAACATTTTCCACCGGTTCCTTGAAAATCTGGGCGATGGTGATGGCAATGATAACCGAAGGGGTGTATTCACCCCGCTCCAAGAGACTGATAGACTGGCGCGAGACTCCAGCTAGCTTGGCTAGCTCAGATTGGTTGAGACCATCACGCGCCCTCAGCTCTTTCAGTCGATTTTTTAAGATCATGGCTTTCGCCCCCTTATAGTTGAATATCTTGAATATCTTCGATACGGACTAATTTGGTTTCTCTTTGTTGTTTATTGGTCTCACGACTCAATTTGACCCAATCTTCATCGATATCTATAATTTCATACTCGGTTCCAAATCCATTTACTGTGACCGTGACCGTTTGGCCCTTCAATTCTTCTAAAAGTCTAGACATTTCTTGATTTCCTTTCACTTGTTTTTCTAATCGTCTAATGCGTTTGTTCAACTTTTTTATCTTCTTTTCTGAGCTTCCATAAATGATAAGCAGAAAAGGGATAAATAGAATCCATATAGCTCCCATAAGAATACCTCCTCTTCTTTCAACTAAAATCATTGTAACACTTCTTTTTCTTTTTGACAAGTATATTTGTCAAAAAAATAAAAATATTTGTCAAAAATAGAAGAATGCTTGACATAGATATTTTGAGTACTTAAAGGAATTTCTCTATTTTAATAGGGTTTCAAGCCCTATAACTTGCAAATCCTATAAGAAAAAAACAGTTGAGAAATTCTCAACTGTTTCATCTTTTTACGATTTAACGCACTTCTGCATTCACTTTTTCTTCGAGAGACGCTTGGATTTTCTCCATGTAGCGTGCGACTTCTTCGTCTGATTAAAACCTCTTTTGTGTAGATCAAGTAGCTCGAGGCAAAAGATTGGCAATCAATTGTATTCATTCACTGTCAACTATGCCAAGAAAATCGGTTGCTACAACCTAATACTCCATTTCTGGAATGACTATAAAGGAGAGCCTTACACTACTGTCAAAGCCAGGGTATGAAACCTCAAAAAACTTGATGGAAGTTATCATTGACTAACCTTTCAAACATAAACAAACAATTTCTTTGTTAATCTTACTATTTTATGATTAGATTAAACAATCTAACTCAAAAACTAATCATCAATTTCACTTATATTATGTAAAAGATTACTATCATCAACATCCAATTCTCTCGCTAATTGAACTGAATATTCAAGTCTTAAGGAAGCATTTAATTGAACATCGAAAGCATAGTTCTGTAACTCACCTAGTTTTTTATACTTTTCAACTATCTCATTAAAAATTTCTTGATATTTTAAATCTAGTTGATTTAGATAAAGTTGCATTTTTGAGTTATATTCTTCAATCATCTTACGTTCACGATTACTCAAAAATTTTTTACCTATATCTAATAAAATGCTTGTTGCAATAGATCCAATTACAGGTCCTACCACAGGAATCGGAATTATCGCTTGACCTAAACATGCTCCTAAAGCAGCTCCTGTTGCATCAATCGCATTAAATAATGCTAAATTAATAAAGTCATCATCATCAATCTTTCCTATCCTATAATCAAGTATAAGTCGAATGATTCCAAATGTTCCAGCCGAAATAGCACCTGCACTAGAAGCCGACATTCGACAAACATTTGTTAATCCATAAATAGAATAAGCTGAGATGCCACCTTTTATAATACCATCCCCTGCACTCATTCCACAATCTATCCAATCTTCATCAGTGAATGTCAAAATATCTTTGCCTTCTTGATACTTCTGTATCAATTTAGAACTTAGACTAAATCCTCCCTGTACTATTGAAGAAATTGTAGCGGCACGATTTGCCTCTTTTAAACTAGGCAACGATTTTATATAGGCATTTTTTCTCCCTATATTGGTATTGTTATTAATTAATTCTCTTCTTTCGGCAGATTTTTTTGAAATGTCTCTTCTAATTCCAGATAGTGTTTTTCGAATACTTTTAGTTTGCACTTCCTTATAATCCAATTTTGATGCATTTAACCATTTAGTATGAGATGTTACATGTCTAGCTTTATTTTCTTCACTTATTAAGAGTTTAATTCTATCAATAGTGTTTTTTGTCAGTCGGTTACCATTGAAAGTAATATATTCATCACCATTCATAATTTTATTTATCAATTCAACATGATCTTTCGGAATCATCATTTTCATATTTCGATAATTTGCAGCCTGTTTCAATTCTTTACAAATATTATCGTAGAATTTCATCTGTACTTGATTTTTTCCGAAATTTAAATCTGCTGGACCATTATCATTTAAAACTTTTGCTAATTTACTCATTCCTTCAAAAGCTCTATAAGCATTTGTGACCCCTTCTTCCGCAAACTCAGCAATGAATCCATGTAATCCTCGACTACCTCCCCGATTATTGAGGATTAACTTATTTATCTCTTCTTCAGCTTTATCTAGACTAATTTTAGCTTTTAAATTATGTTTTGCTAATTCTAATAATTCATCTTTATTGGCTTGTATTATTTTTTCTAAAGATGTCGATAATTCTTCTAATCTTAAATGATTTAAAAAATCAATATAATATGCTATCCCTTCATTCAGGATATATTCATTATTTATTTTCATCTACAACGATTTCCTTATTAACTAACTGGGCTAGTGAAAGTGTTGAATTTACTAGAATTCCTGCCAAATATTTTTCATTATCAGTAAATAAACTATAATCATTTCCAGTAAAATTTTTATTTAATTCACTTAACTCTAAAATCTGTTTTTTCGTGAATTCTATCATTTTCTTTATTTCTTCATTAGATTTTTGAGTGCTTTTAATTAAAAATTCAACCTTCTTCCTTTGTTCAGTTGCCTCTTTAATCGCTTCATCATTTTTAAAATTTGCATACACACCTGCTCCAATTGACGCAGTTAACATTAGTCCAGCAATTGTCCATCCAACTGGTCCTGCTAGAGCAAGCAAACCATTACCTGCTGACATTCCACCTCCACCAGCTGCTAATGCTCCTCCCCCTAGCCATGCTAAAGCTGCATTGCTTGCTGCCGCTCCTGATAAACTAGAAATTGCTGTACCAGTTGAAGCTACTCCAAAAGTAGTTGCAATACCCATTGCTGCAGTTGGCCCTAATGTTGCAACAGCTACTCCCAACGCACTTAAAGACGCAGTTGCAGCACTACTACCGCCAGCAGCTTTAGCATCAAACTCCGCTTTCTTTATCTGATCCTTCTTATCTTGAAAGTTATGGATTTCATGTTTTATCATTTGTAAATTTGTTTTAAATTCTTTCGGAGAGTTAGCTAATTCACTAATTCTCTTCTCAAGAATTCCAACGACTTCCACAGCTTCTTCTCTAACATTATACAATTCATTCGATGAATTTATTAGCTCTTTTGAGCTTGATTCATATTTTGAAACCGATTGATTAAACTCATCTACCGCTTTCCTTCGTAATTTATCATTAAATAAATCAACAGAGTTAACTTGCTCCTTTATATTATTTGCAGATTTTCCGACTTGATTTACTACATTTCCTGCAATCTTTCCTGTTTCAGTGACGACATCACCTGTGACTTTCACCACGTTATCGGTCACCTCGCCTACAAATTTTCCTGTATTTTGTACTACATCACTAGATGTTTTTATAACATTATTAGAAACTTCTCCAACAAATTTCCCTGTATTTCGAGCAACATCACTCGTTACTTCTGCAACATTATTCGTAACATCACCTGCAATTTTCCCTGCATCATTTAATACTTTTCCTGTTTCTTTAACAATGCCATTAGCTAAATCAGATGTCATCTTTCCAATTTGATTAAATAAATCCATAATAAACTCCATTCATAGTAGTGATCAATTATGAAACACTAATTATTAATAAACTAATTATCTAATAAAATAATTATTTAGTCAATATATTAAAGAATAATAAACTCAGAATAGATAGTCATTATAATTATATGATTTAAAAAAACAGTTGAGAAATTCTCAACTGTTTCTTGTTTTTACGATTTACCGCACTTCTGCGTCTACTTTATCTTCAAGGGAAGCTTGAATTTTTTCCATGTAGCGTGCGACTTCTTCGTCTGTCAAGCTATCTTCTGGATTTTGGAAGGTCAAGCTATAAGCCATGGACTTCATTCCGACACCCAGTTTTTCGCCTGAGAAGACGTCAAATAGCTTGATGTCTGTCAAGCGTTTCACGCCCGCAGCTCTTATGGCATCGACTACCTCTTGGTGAGTCACTTCTGCTTTGAGGAGAAGGGCGATATCACGGCTCACTGCTGGGAACTTAGTAATTTCCACAAATGGAGCAGCTGGTTGAAGGGCTGCTTCGATAGCTGAAAGGTTGAGCTCAGCTACATAAGTCTCTGGAATATCATAAGCCTTAGCCGTAACCGGGTGCACTTGACCGAGGAAACCAATAACTTGATCACCGAGTGAGATCAAAGCTGTACGTCCTGGGTGAAGACTCTTGATCTCTTGCGTTGCGGTATAGGTCGCTTTAAGACCCAAGCGAGCAAAGAGGGCTTCCAAGATTCCCTTGGCATAGAAGAAGTCAACAGGGACTGCTGGTGTTTGGAAGTCTTTTTCAGCGACTAAGCCAGTCAAAGCAAAGGCAAAGCTGTTGATTTCATTTGGCAAGTCTTCTTTTGGATTTCCTGTTTGCTCGAAGACCTTTCCGATCTCGTAGAGGGCCAAGTCTTTGTTCTTACGCGCTACGTTGTAGGCAACTGTATCTAAAATACCTGAAACCATATTTTGACGGAGGACTGAACGATCCACAGTCATTGGCCACATGAGCTCAGTTAAGTTGCTTGGTGTAGGCGTAAATTCAATCGCTTTTTCAGGAGTTGTCAAAGCATAGGTGATGATTTCAGTCAGTCCTGCCCCTTCAGCAATGGTACGAACTTTACGACGCAATTTTTGAGTAACAGTCAATTCACCGGCTGTCCCATCGTCTTTTGGAAGGGTTGCTGGTAATTTATCATAACCATAAATCCGAGCGATTTCTTCAAAAAGATCCGCTTCGATAGTGATGTCCCAACGGCGACGTGGTACGCTAACAGTAAAGGCTTCAGCGTTTCCAGAAAGTCCAAATCCAAGGCGACGGAAGACATCTTCGACATCGGCATAAGTAAGATCAGTGCCAAGGACACGGTTAACATCTGCAAGAGTGGAAGAAACTTCTACATCAGAAGTATCGAGCTGGCCTGCTGAAACGATTCCCTTACGAACAGTGGCACCTGCAAGCTCTGCAATCATGCTCGCTGCCGCATCAAGGGCTTCATTGACAGTTGCCACATTGATCCCTTTTTCAAAACGTGAAGATGATTCAGAACGAAGGTTGAGGCGACCACTAGTCTTACGGATCGATTTGCCATTGAAGACAGCCGCTTCAAGAACAACACGAGTAGATTTTTCAGAGATTTCTGTAGCTTCTCCACCCATGACACCTGCAAGAGCTACTGGTTTGTCCGCAACCGTAATCACGAGGTCACTTGCTTCTAACTCACGCTCTTCCCCATCCAAGGTTACCAATTTTTCACCAGCACGCGCTTCACGCACACGGATATCAGTTCCTTCAAAGGTATCCAAGTCAAAGGCATGCATAGGTTGACCAAAGTAGAGCAGGATATAGTTGGTCACGTCGACCACATTGTTGATCGGACGGATACCTTCGTTCATGAGGAGGTTTTGCAACCATTGTGGACTTGGGGCGATGGTCACATTGTCCAAGATACGGGCTGCATAGTAAGGTGCCTTATCAGTGTCAATGCTGACAGAAAGAGCATCTGCTGCAGCTTGGTCTGTTTCAGTCAACGTAAAGTCTTTGAAATTGACTGCCTTGTCATAGATCGCTGCTACTTCGTGCGCCACCCCACGCATAGAAAGAGCGTCTGCACGGTTTGGAGTGATGGAAAGTTCGATGATTTCATCATCCAAGTCGAGGTAAGAGAAGACTTCTTCTCCTGGAACAGCATCTTGAGGCAATATTTGGATGCCATCTGCGAATTCTTTTGGTACAACAGAGTCAGAAATCCCTAATTCACCAAGTGAACAGATCATCCCAAGGGATTCCAAGCCACGGATTTTCCCTTTTTTAATCTTGTAGTTGTCCGCGATGCGAGCACCTGGAAGAGCCACCATGACCTTGATGCCTGCACGCACATTTGGTGCTCCACAGACGATTTGACGGGCTTCTTCTTCACCCACATTGACTTGGCAGACATGAAGGTGTGTCTCTGGCACATCTTCACAAGACAAGACTTCTCCGACGACAATTTTTGAGAGACCAGCAGCTGGCGATTCCACACCTTCTACTTCGATCCCTGTGGTTGACATTTTTTCAGCCAACTCTTCTGATGGCACATCAATGTCCACCAATTGTTTTAACCATTTATATGATACTAACATAATTCCGATCATAAGATCCCACTAGGTGAGATCTTCTCAATTCCTTTCTCTCAATTTGAACCCACAATTAAGCTTACGGATTATCCTTCAAATGCTTGCGCAACAACCAGTCTGTATCCACGGTATCTCCGGTGATATACTGGTGTTCACTAAATCGTTCAAATCCAAAGCGGTAGTAAAAATCTTGCGCCTTAAAGTTGCGTTCCCATACACCTAGCCAAGCCCACTCAAAGCCACGACTCTTGGCTTGATCCAGCGCAAAGGTAAACATTTCCTTGCCGAAACCAGCCCCTTGACATTCCTTCTTGACATAGATCCGTTGGATCTCAAAGGACTTATCCATCTCTACTGGCTCGGTCTGCGCCTGACCCCAGTTGATCTTGAGAAAACCACAGATTTCTTGATCTTCATTGAGGACAAAATAGGTTTCAGATTCTGGATCTAGCAGATCCTTCTCGATTTGCTCCAAAGAGAGCACAGTAGAGAAGTAATCTTCCAAATCTTCCTCAACAATATAGGGACCAAAGGTATCCCCATAGGTTTCCACTTCTAGGTCACGTAAGGTCTCTAATTGATCGATTTTTACTCTAACTAACATGATTATTTAAACTGTTCTGAGAAGCGAACATCTCCTTGATAGAAGCCACGGATATCATTGATTCCGTAACGAAGCATGGCCACACGCTCTTGACCAAGTCCAAAGGCAAATCCTGAATAGATTGTTGGATCAATCCCACTCATCTCAAGGACCCGTGGGTGAACCATACCGGCTCCCATGATTTCAATCCAACCAGTTTTCTTACATACGTTACATCCCGCTCCACCACATTTGAAGCAAGAGACATCGACCTCAACAGATGGCTCAGTGAATGGGAAGTAAGAAGGACGCAAACGGATTTGACGTTCTGCACCAAACATCTTTTGCACGATCAATTGAAGCGTTCCTTGAAGGTCGGCCATAGAAATGCTTTTCCCAACGACCAAGCCTTCGATTTGATGGAATTGGTGGCTGTGGGTCGCATCATCCGTATCCCGACGGAAAACCCGCCCTGGAGAGATCATCTTCAATGGTTCCTTGCTAAAGTCATGCGCATCCATAGCCCGCGCCTGTACAGGTGAAGTATGGGTCCGAAGCAAGATTTCTTCTGTGATATAGAAGGTATCCTGCATATCCCGCGCTGGGTGATCTTTAGGCAGATTCATCCGTTCAAAGTTATAATAGTCTTGCTCCACTTCAAAGCCGTCAACGACTTGATACCCCATCCCGATAAAGATATCTTCGATTTCTTCACTGGTTTGGGTCAAAATATGACGGTAACCACTAGCAACTGGACGACCTGGAAGGGTCACATCGATGCTTTCGCTAGCTAGTTTAGCTTGGACTTTCTTTTCTTCCAAGAGTTTGGCTGATTCTTCAAAGGCAGCCGTCAAGACATCACGGGCTTCATTGACGTGTTTTCCAATAACCGGACGCATCTTAGCAGAGACATCCTTCATCCCTTTAAGAATTTCCGTCAGAGATCCTTTCTTCCCAAGAACAGAGACCCGTAGTTCTTGCATCTCTTTTTCATTTTCAGCAGAGATCTGCTTCAAGGCTGCCAGCGTTTCTTCTCGAAGCGCTTTTAGTTGTTCTTCAATCGTTGACATATTTCCTCCATCATGGTCCACCTACAGACATAGAAAAAAACCGCGTGCCTTCTCCTAATCGGAGCGTTGACACGCGGTACCATCCGTTTTTTATCTGTAAACCAGACCTTAATTTCTAAATCCTTGCGCAAGTGAATTCACCCAGCTTTCATGCAAAGAGCTTTCAGTCACGGCTCTTCTCCCTGTCGCACTTCCCTTGAGGTACTAGTCTTGCAGATTTCTATTCAATTACTATCTAGTTTATCAGATTTTTTGTTAAAAAACAAGTTAGATGAGACTAATTTCAATAGAAGAAGGAACAGGACGTAATGCATTATCTATTTGCCTGGTCGGTTTCATCTGCATTCCTTTTCAATAGAAGAGTTGCTGCTTGGTTAAAACCATCACACCAGTTATACCATTTTGCTTCATACTCATCTTGAGGTAAGATACGATTTTTTAAATCCAAGACAGAGTCTATCTTTCTTTCCTCGCAAGCTTGCGCATAGAGAGCATACAATTCATCGCCACCATCTCTATCAAACTCAGCAGAAATCGTATCCCGACCTGCCAATAAAGCCTGATAAGCCCTGTGATGCCCGTCTGTAATCAAGAAGCGATTTCCAAATGCAAGAACACTAATTGGATCCACATTGATGATGTCTGCCGACTGATCCAGCATCTGGATAGCTTGTAACTTCTTTTCTGATAAATAAAGTTGGGTCGGATGAAGATCTGTTATCTTGACTTCCATTTCTTTCTCCTCTACCAAGAGTATAAAAGTTGGTTCTGGGCACTGGTAGACATTTTCAAAGGTCACGATTTAAAGACCTGCCAAAGCCAAATTCCCCCGCCATTCTTGTGATTCGTTTTCTTTTTATTTAATGACTTGTCCAGCATCTTTCAAGACAGATTCTGGAATAGTAATACCCAATTCATCTGCGACTTTTTTATTGATGACAGATTTTCCTTGGCTAAAGATTTCAACAGGTGTATCCGCAGGTTTTTGACCTTTCAAGATCTTCGCAGCCATTTTACCAGTTGCTACTCCAAGATCGTGTTGGTCGACAACGACTGAACCAAGGCCACCAGCTTCTACCATGGCTGTCGCACTTGGGAAGATTGGTTTTTTAGCATCTTTATTGGCTTCAACAACAGTTGAGAATGCTGATGCGATGGTATTGTCGATTGGAACCCAGATAGCATCCACTTTACCTGACATAACCGATACTGTTGAAGCAATTTCGTTTGTAGAAGGAACTGAATACGGAACCACCTTGTAGCCTGCTTTTTCAGCCAATTTTGTAAATTCTTCTACTTGAGATTTAGAATTGTCTTCACTGGTTGAGTAAAGAACCCCGATTGTTTTTACGTTTGGAGTCAACTCTTTGATCAATTTCAACTGTTGCTCAGTAGGATTGTGGTCAGATACCCCAGTGATATTGCCACCTGGTTTTTTCAAATCTTTGACCAAGTTTGCACCGACTGGATCGGTTACAGCACCCATGACAATTGGTTTGTCTTTGGTTGCACTAGCCAAACCTTGAGCAGATGGGGTTGCAATCCCAATCAAGACTTGATTATCTTTTTCTGCCAATTGCTTACTCATAGTTGCAACCTTGTTTTGGTCCCCTTCTGCATTGAGGAAATCAATGTCCACTTTGTCCTTGTCATAGCCTTCTTCAGCTAGACCATCTTGAATCCCCTTGTAGATCAAATCAAGCGAAGGGTGGCTGACCAACTGCAAGACCCCAACTTTTGCCTTTTCATTGCTAGTTGCTGCCTTGTTGTCCTTACCAGCTGTAGCTGAATAGATCGCTGTCCCAATGACTGCTGCTGCAATCAAACCAATAATTCCCATTAACCGTTTATTTTTCATTTTACTACCTCTTCTATTTTTTCATTTTCTTCTATTTTTCATCCTCTAAAGAATGCGACGCCATCGTTTCTTCATATCTTTTCTCCCTTCTCATCTAAAACAAAAAACACGCCCACACATAGCAAAAGCTATGTGAGGACGTGTCATCGCGGTGCCACCTCACTTATGGGAAAAGGATAGTCTCCCCCCATATCTCTGTCTTGTCTAGCAACAAGTTGCACGATAAGGTGTGCCAACCGAATTTTTATTGTTTCAAATTCATCTCATCATTAGTCCAATTTCATAAACTGCCGCTACCCACTCTCAGCAACCGTGGGCTCTCTTGAAACTTTCATTTACTACTTTTCTAATTTCTTACATTTTAAAGTTTTCTTTCAAAAATGTCAATACTTTTTCAGTATTTTTTTGGAAACGTTCGCATTTTCTATATTACATCCCCTTGCTTCTTTCTGGGATTTCCGCTCTATTTTTGATATAATTTACTAGAATAAACGCTAGAATGATGAGGAATCCCATGTCTTTTGATGGATTTTTTTTACACCATATGGTCCACGAATTGAAGGCTGAACTCTTAAGTGGTCGCATTCAAAAAATTAATCAACCTTTCGAGCAAGAATTGGTACTCCAAATCCGAGGCAATCGGAAAAACCAAAAACTCTTGCTCTCTGCCCATTCTGTTTTCGGACGGATCCAACGGACCCATACCAACTTTGAAAATCCTGCCTTTCCTAATACCTTTATTATGGTCATGCGCAAGTATCTTCAAGGCGCTGTCATCGAAGGGATTGAGCAATTGGAGAACGACCGGATTCTCGAAATCCGTGTCTCCAATAAAAACGAAATTGGAGATGCCATTTCTGTCAGCTTAATGATCGAAATCATGGGCAAGCACAGTAATATTATTCTCCTAGACCGGACCAGCAATAAAATCATCGAGGCCATTAAACATGTCGGCTTCTCACAAAATAGCTACCGGACCATTCTCCCTGGATCAACCTATGTAGCTCCTCCGAAAACCGACGCGGTCAATCCTTTTACAATTGGAGATGAATACCTTTTTGCCCTTCTTCACAAAGAAGAATTAAGTCCAAAGAACCTTCAAAAATGTTTCCAGGGTTTGGGGCGAGATACGGCTCAAGAATTGGCCAAGCGACTTGAGACGGATGAGAAATTAAAGACCTTCCGGGCCTTTTTCCAAGCCCCAACTGAGCCACGCCTAACAACCAAATCCTTCTCGGCTATCCCATTTGCAGATGCGACCGGTCAAACCTTTGAGACACTTTCCGATCTGCTGGATGACTATTATCGAGACAAGGCTGAGCGCGATCGGGTGCAACAACAGGCCAGTGAATTAATCCGCAAGGTTGAAAACGATCTTGAAAAGAACCGGAAAAAATTAGCCAAACAAGAAGCTGAGTTGGTGGCGACCGACAATGCGGAAGAATTCCGCCAAAAAGGAGAATTGCTGACAACCTTCCTCCATCAGGTACCAAACGACCAAGACCAGGTTGTTTTGGATAATTACTATACCAACGAGCCCATTACCATCCAACTCAACAAAGCCCTGACCCCCAATCAAAATGCCCAACGCTACTTCAAACGCTACCAGAAGTTAAAAGAAGCCGTCAAACATTTGACCATCCTCATTCAAGAAACCAAGGAAACCATTTCTTATCTTGAAACGGTTGAAACAGCCCTTTCTCAAGCGAGCCTGGCTGAGGTGGCAGAAATTCGAGAAGAGCTAATCCAGACCGGCTTTATCAAACGGCGCAACCGTGAAAAAATTCATAAACGGAAAAAACCAGAAAAATACCTGGCGAGTGATGGAAAAACCATCATTTTAGTGGGTCGCAATAATCTGCAAAACGATGAACTGACCTTTAAAATTGCTAAAAAAGATGAACTCTGGTTCCATGCCAAGGATATCCCGGGAAGCCACGTCGTCATTACAGGAAATCTAAATCCATCGGATGAAGTGAAAACCGATGCTGCAGAGTTGGCGGCCTACTATTCCAAGGCCCGTCTCTCAAACCTGGTCCAAGTAGATATGATCGAAGCCAAGAAACTCAATAAACCAACTGGTGGAAAACCAGGTTTTGTCACCTACACTGGCCAAAAGACTCTGCGGGTCACTCCCGAAGAAGAAAAAATCAAAGCCATGAAATTAACAGACTGATTTCAAAAATAAAAGAGAGTAGGACAGAAATCGGTAATTCGTTAGAATTCGATTTCGTCGTCCCACCTCCGCACTGTTGAGTAGGGCTGTAAAAGCTGATGAAATCAGCGTAGTAGAGCCCACTCAACCACTGCGTCTTGCTCGACAATCCAAAAATAATTGAGAGGCTAGGACTTTTGTCCCAGCCTCTTTTTATTCTGCTTTATTGATGTCTTCTTTGACCTCATCAACATTGAATTTGGCAAAGAGGTACTGACGGTCTTGGACTGGGAAACGTTGATCCAGCTGATCGATAGCCCCCACCTCTACAATCCCTTCTGAGATGACAAAATCCATCACATGGCCACCAAAGGTGTGGTCATCTGAAATAAAGTGCAAATGATAACCAGCCACGCTCACGCCATGGAAAATTTCTGGTGTCCAAAAACCGACGATGGTTCCAGTGACATTTTCTCGTGTATACTCTGGCTGATGGGTTGCAACCTCTGCAAACTTCATCTCTGGTGTTGATTTTGGAATCATACGGACATGCATCTTGGCAAAGTCACCACGAATCTTAATGGAGCGGAAAAGATTTTCCCCATCGTAATAAGATTCAATACGGGCTTCCAATTCCTCGTCCGTCATTTCAAAGCGTTGGCGGAAAATTACTTCTGCTTGGTGAGGGACGACTGCTGCATAAGGAACCTTGGCATCCAGAGAAACTTCGACTATTTCAGGATGATCACCTGATCCCTTGGCCTGATATGCCTTACCATCTAATACGATCAACTCTCCATCAATAGAATCAAGCGTCCCAACTCCTAGATCTCCGTGTTCCAAGAGTTCTCCAATCGTAAATGAACCCCCGTACAGACCCGCCATTAGGGCACCTAAGGTATTGTATTGAAAAAGTTTCACTGGTTCCATGTTTTTCTCTCCTCATTCTATCTTCTACCAGTATACCACAAACTATTCCGAATCTTCACGATATGGTTTTGATTAGAGGCTATCATAGAGGGTTTGCATCTGTACATCGTCTGGTACGATCGCCAAATACTGGTTCGCCACTTCACGCGCCTTCGTCACATCTCCAGCCTCACGCAACAAGTAAACATAGGCTTCGAGGAATTCTGGGTTGTCCTTTAAATCCTCATAAAGCTCTTGGTAGGCTGAGACGGCCTCTTCTGTTTTCTCCAAGGCAGCCAAAGCACGGGCAATGTTCCAACGGGTGACAACCGTTTCGACTTCTTCATTTTGCCAAGCCAAGACTTGGTCAAAGCGTTCCTGTTCCAAATAAAGGGTGGTCAGGCGAAGAGCAATCTCTTCGAGATCATCTGCCACTTCTTTAGCCTCTAATAGATAAGCTTCTGCCTGTTCAGGCTGGTGAAGTTCATAAGAAAGCTGAGAAGCAAGAAGCTTCAATTGGGCGTCAAAGGGATTCTTCTGGATCCCTTGTTTAGCAATCTCAAGTGCTTTTTCACGGTCATTTTCAGACTGTAAAGCTAAAGCATAACCATACTCATAGCCCTCAAAATCAGGCGACAAGGTATCAATTTGTTTGTAGTAGATCAGGGCTTTTTGGAATTCTTCTTGGTCAGACAATAAGGTCGCTAATTCGTAAGCAATCTGGTCATCAAACTCAATCTCCAGAGCTTTCTCTAAGAAGGGAACAGCTGCTTCAAACTTACCAAGATTGGCATAGGCAAAACCAATTCGTTGATAGGTGGAAATTCCTGTTGCTTCCAAAATCTCCCGATTGTCCAACTGGGCATACTCTTGGATAGCCTCTTGGTAGCGTTCCAATTCCAGATCAATTTCAGCTAGGCCTAATTGAATGATGGGATCATCAGACAGACGGGCTGCTTCAACTAATTTTTCACGCGCCACATCTGCTAGGCCTTCTAGCTGATAGAGATCCGCCTTAACCAAGAGACTGGCCACATACCAGTTAGAGTCTGGCTCAATTTCTTCTAAATAAGCAAAGGCCTCTTCCATTTGACCTTCCTCTGCAAGGATGGTTGCCAAACTTAGATACACTTCTGGATAGGTTTCTGCAATCTGTTCATAGATCTCCTTTGCCTGAGGGTAAAAACCGATACTTTCAAGATATTGACCTAAATCCAATAATTGTGCTTCACTATCTTCTAACAAAGCCTGTTGAAATTGAACTTCTGCTTCTTCTAGCTCCTGCCGATCGAGAGCCTCTACCATTTGTTGACTATGACTCACTGTGTGTTTCCTCTTCTACTTCATTATGTTCTTCATACAAACCACTGACAACCTTATACCATTCAAAGATAGCTCCGATCACCACCTTAGCAGATGCATAGACTGGAATTCCAAGGAAAACTCCCCAGATTCCAAACATAGATCCTGACGTCAAGAGCACAAACAAAATGGTAATCGGATGGATATTTAACTGGCTTCCCAAAACCAAAGGTGATACAAAACGTCCTTCAATGGTTTGCTCCACTGCAAATACAATCAAGACCTTGATAAACATCTCTGGTCCTGCTACCAAGCCCAATACTAAGGCAGGTAACATGGCTAAGAAACTACCCAAGTATGGGATCAAATTCAAGATTCCCGCAGAGATCCCCAGTGTCACCGCATAGCGCAAGCCAATGATCTTAAAGAAGATGATGAACATAATGGCGACGACAATGGCTACCGTAATTTGCCCTCGAACGTAGTTGGAGAGTTGGGTATTGACATCTGAAAGAACTTGTTCAGCCGATTTACGAATCTTAGTTGGTAAGAAGCGAACAATGTGGCCCTTTAAATTTTTTCCATCTCGAAGAAGATAAAAGACAATAAAAGGCATAATGATCAAGGCAACAATAACTTGCGAAGCCACTCCGATCAAGTTGCTGACCCAATTGACAGCCCGCCCAGAAATCGAACTGGCCCAAGAAGTAATATTTGCAGACAATTCCTTAGTGATTTCATCTAATTGGGGTTTGATATCTGAGGAGACGCGATTATCTAGAAAATCATCGATGGTTGCATTGGCCTTTTCCAAATAAGTTGGCAGGTTATGAAAGAAACTCACCACTTGTCGTTGGACGGATGGAATCACTACAGCTAGACCCCAAATTAAAAGCACTGCAATCAAGAAAAAGACTAAGGAAATCGCAAAAATCCGCTTGAGTCCTTTTCTTTCAAGAAAGTCAACAATAGGGTTGAGCAGGTAATAGAGCAAACCAGAGATAATAACAGGCAGCATGACGGCTCCTGCAAACTCAAAAATAGGAATAAAAATAAAGGTGATTTTACTCAAAACCAAAAGGTTCAAGCCCAACAGCAAGGTAACTAAAAATACGGTAATGGCCTTGTTGTCTAAAAACCATCTAAAAAACCAGGACAAACTAAACTGTTTTTCTTTATTATCCACAGAGAACTCCTTTTCATTTCAATCTGTTTCTATTTTAGCATTTTTTGAGCTTGAAGTTACGAAAAAACTAGCAAAATAAGAAAGAAAGGCCCTCCCCTTTTCAACTAGCAATTGCCTTCCAATAGGACCTTTGATATAATAAACCTAACAAATCATACGAGGTGACCTATGTCTCAAACCATTTATTTCGGTACCTATACCAAAAAAGAATCCAAAGGAATATACAAGGCACAATTTGACCCTGAAACAGGGACATTGAACCATCTGGAACTAGTGGCAGCTGAGCCCAATCCAACCTATATCGCCTTTTCTGAAAAAGGCAACCTCTATAGCGTCGGAGCTGAAGAGGGAAAAGGAGGAATCGCAAGTTTTACAGCTGATTTTCAGCCGCTCAATCACGTTGTTGAAGAGGGAGCTCCACTCTGCTATGTCTCTGTCGATGACAAGCGCCAACTCGTATACGGAGCCAACTATCACAAAGGGCAAGTGCTCGTCTACAAGATAGAAGACGACGGCCAGCTGAGCTTCATCGACCAAGACACTCACGAAGGCAAGGGACCACACGAAAACCAAGCCAGTCCCCATGTTCACTTCGCTGATCTGACACCAGATCAGTACCTGATCACGTGTGACCTAGGAACAGATAGTTTGCATGTCTATGATGTCAGCGAGGAAGGAAATCTAACCCTGATCAATCAGTATCAAACAGCCCCAGGGGCAGGACCTCGTCACCTGGTCTTTCATCCTCACTATAAGACTGCTTATCTCATCAATGAATTAAATGCTACGATCGATGTGCTCTTTTATGACGGTATGGGTGAATTCGAACACTTCCAAACTGTTTCCACACTTCCATCAGACTACGATGGTCAAAAATGGGCTTCTGCGATCAAGCTCTCAGCTGATGGAAAATTCCTTTATGCCTCTAACCGTGCACACAATTCTATTGCTGTATTTGAAGTGATTGCTGACGGGAGCTTGAAACTTATCGAGATCGTCCCAACAGGTGGCCTAAATCCTCGTGATTTCACCCTCAGTCCCGATCAACACTACCTCATTGCAGCCCATCAAGATTCCCCAAATGCCACTGTCTTCAAACGTGATCCAGCTACTGGACGTTTGTCTTCACTATCCCATGACTTTTACGTTCCAGAAGCCGTTTGTACCGTTTTTCATTAAGTCGTTTCAGTTGTCAAACCTTTTAAAAAATGATTAAATAGATGAGAAAAAGGCGTGAGCCTGACTTCACAACTTATATTTTAGGAGCCATAACATGAATCCATTGGACTTATTTAACCAAGTGAAAGAGATGATCGAAAAGAAAGATTTCGATGCTGCCAAGAAATTTGTCGAAGACAACAAAGACAACCTCGGTGATTATCTTGAACAAGCAAAAGGACTTGTTTCAGGAAACGAAATGGTCAGCGGTGCCTTGGACAAACTGAAAGGCTTGTTCTAAAAGAACTGCTCCTCAACCATGTGTTGGGGAGTTTTTGTTTGAGCCGATCGCAAAAAAGATCCTTGAGAAAACTCAAGGATCTTTTTAGTCTAGTAAACTAGCTTATTTCTTAAGGTTGTAGAATGATTTCAATCCACGGTATTCAGCTACTTCACCAAGTTGATCTTCGATGCGAAGCAATTGGTTGTATTTAGCGATACGGTCTGTACGTGAAAGTGAACCAGTCTTGATTTGTCCAGCGTTTGTTGCAACTGCGATGTCAGCGATTGTTGAATCTTCAGTTTCACCTGAACGGTGTGATACAACGGCAGTGTAACCAGCTTCTTTCGCCATTTCGATAGCGTCGAATGTTTCAGTAAGAGTACCGATTTGGTTAACTTTGATAAGGATTGAGTTAGCACATTTTTCTTCGATACCACGTGAAAGGTAGTCAGTGTTTGTTACGAAGAAGTCGTCACCAACCAATTGAACTTTACCACCAAGACGTTCAGTAAGAGCTTTCCAACCGTCCCAGTCGTTTTCGTCCATACCATCTTCGATAGTGATGATTGGGTATTTGTTTACCAATTCTTCAAGGTAGTCGATTTGTTCAGCAGCAGTGCGGACAGCAGCTCCTTCACCTTCGAATTTAGTGTAATCGTAAACTTTGCGTTCTTTATCGTAGAATTCTGATGATGCACAGTCAAATCCGATAAATACGTCTTTACCTGGAACATAACCAGCAGCTTCGATAGCAGCGATGATAGTTTCTACACCATCTTCAGTTCCGTCGAAACGAGGAGCAAATCCACCTTCGTCACCAACGGCTGTTTCAAGACCACGACCTTTAAGGATTTTCTTAAGAGCGTGGAAGATTTCAGCACCCCAACGAAGAGCTTCTTTGAATGTAGGTGCACCAGCAGGTACGATCATGAATTCTTGGAAAGCGATTGGAGCATCTGAGTGAGATCCACCATTGATGATGTTCATCATTGGAGTTGGAAGAACTTTAGTGTTGAATCCACCAAGGTAGCTGTAAAGTGGGATTTCAAGGTAGTCAGCAGCAGCACGAGCTACAGCGATAGACACACCAAGGATTGCGTTTGCTCCCAATTTACCTTTGTTAGGAGTACCGTCAAGAGCGATCATAGCACGGTCGATAGCTTGTTGATCACGTACATCATAGCCGATGATTGCTTCAGCAATAATGTTGTTTACGTTGTCAACAGCCTTTTGAGTTCCAAGACCACCGTAACGAGATTTGTCACCGTCACGAAGTTCAACTGCTTCGTGTTCACCAGTAGAAGCTCCTGATGGAACCATACCACGTCCATGAGCACCTGATTCAGTATATACTTCTACTTCAAGTGTTGGGTTACCGCGTGAGTCTAGGACTTCGCGAGCGTAAACATCAGTAATAATTGACATTTCTTACTCTCCTTATTGAGTTATATTTTTTACTCCTCTATCATATCGTAATTAGGCTATTTTTTCAAGAAAAAACAAGGAAATCTACGAAAATTGAGAAGTTTTTAACAAGAAAACGGTTCCACTATCTTATTTTCTGCCATTTCCCCTCCTTATTTAATTTTTTCGCATTCTTCTACTCTTCTGCTACGCTTTATGCTATACTAAACTTATGACAGATATTAATAAAACGATTTTAGAAAAAGCTGCTGGTCCTACTCGATTCAATCCGGATGAGCAGCGTCGATTTTTGGAGACTTATGAGGAGCGGGTGATTGCTTCATGCACCTTGGAGGAGGCAAGGGACAATCTCTATTTGGAGCACTATTCTTCAATTCTTACGAATATTTCAGAACGCTTTGAACCTGTATTGGTCAAGATTTCGCCTGCCTTGGATGAAAGCAGCCAACTTCAATATTTGAAAAAAACAAAGGATCTTGGTCTTGTGGCAAGCATTGTTTCAGATGACTGTCGCCACTCTCCCTTTGGTCTCATCATCCATACTGATCATCCATCTGGAATTTCTCCAACCGATATCAGCCTCCAGTATCCAAATTTGTTTGAAAAGAAAGAAGAGAGCACAGCACCTGAAAAAAAATCATTTTGGAAACGCCTCTTTGGCTAAAGAAAGAACCAATTGAAAAGGAATTTCCTTTTCAATTGGTTTTTTAGTTTGCTTTCATTTTTAAGAGGTTACCAATATTTCGAGCACAGGAAATCAGATTCCTTTCAGCATGAGTGAGTGCATCTGCCACCTCACAAGGACC
This sequence comes from Streptococcus sp. LPB0220, assembly GCF_008727815.1. Lineage (NCBI taxonomy): Bacteria > Bacillati > Bacillota > Bacilli > Lactobacillales > Streptococcaceae > Streptococcus > Streptococcus sp. LPB0220. The sequence goes on from NZ_CP044230.1 coordinate 1,450,031, forward strand.
TGGTACAATAGAGAAGGCAGCCTCAATATGATGACTTGGGAAAGCTGGCAAATCCTCTGCTAAGCCGCCACAAATAGCAAGCACTGGGATCTTCTCTGGTGTTCGTTTGGCTACCCCGACAGGAGCTTTTCCAGACAAAGATTGGAGGTCCATCCTACCTTCTCCCACGACGACCAGATCCGCTTTTTGAACCTTACGATCGAAGTCGATTAGATCCAAACTTTTCTCAATTCCTGAGGAAATCTGACCTCCCGCAAAAGCAACCAAGCCTGCTGCCATGCCACCTCCAGCTCCGGCGCCAGCCATGGACAATATTCGTGCATCTGCTAGCTGGTAAAAATCCTGCATAGCCTGGTCGACAGCTGGAAACAGAAGGGGATTCAAACCCTTTTGCCCGCTAAAGATATAGGTTGCTCCTTGACTGCCACAGAGAGGATTGGTGACATCCGTTAAGACCAGGAGCTCGATGTCTTGTAAAGCATTTGGAACCGCACTGGTATCTATTCTATCCACACGACCGATCGAAGCACCTACAGGACGAAGCAGATGACCTTGGTCATCATAGAAGGCTACCCCTAGTCCGGCTGCCATCCCAATCCCACCATCATTGGTCGCTGAACCACCAATTCCCACACAGATCGTTTTAACCCCTTGGTCAACCAATTGCAAAATCAGTTCACCAATTCCTCGTGTCTCTAGTTCTAGTGGATTGCGTTTTTCAGCTGGGATAGAGCCTAAGCCAACAAGAGAGGCCATCTCAAAAAATGCCATCTCATCTTTTTGGTAGTAAGCCATTGAAACAGGCTTCCCAAATGGTCCTGTTACCTGAGTATGCTTCTTGGTTAAATTCAGAACGTCAGCGAGTGTATCCATGGTTCCTTCGCCACCATCCCCTATGGGAAGGAGGTCAAAAGTTGCATCTGGTAGAGCCTCTTGAAATCCTTTTTTTAAGGCTTCTGCTACTTGTTTGGCGGATAAGGATTCTTTAAATGAATCCGGTGCTAGTAGGATATGCATGCTGTTTCCTTTCTATGCTGGTCTAGAATTTCAAGAACAAGGCTTAGATCCCTCGTTTCAATACGGTATGGAGCTCGTTCGGCAACGATCGGCTTTGCCATAAAGGCAATCCCGATTCCGGCTGTTTCAATCATGGGAAGATCATTGGCACCATCTCCCATAGCAATCGTCTGACTTCGTGGAATATGATTTTCTCTCGCCCATGTCAGGAGAGAGTCTTTTTTTCTTTCAGGGGTCACAATCTCTCCGAGCACTTTCCCTGTCAGACGGCCATCAAAAGTCTGCAAACGATTAGCACGAACCAGATCAATTCCTAAAGACTTCGCGATGGGATCGATAACTTCATGAAATCCCCCGGAAACAAGGCCAACCTTGTAACCTCTTTGATGAAGTTCCGTGATTAAGCTTTCAGCACCCGGCGTGACTTCCATCTGCTCCAAAATTTTCGGAAAGATAGAGGCCTCTAATCCCTTCAATAAAGCAACACGCGCCTCTAAAGAGGCTGCAAAATCCAGCTCTCCATTCATTGCTTGGGCTGTAATCTCTGCTACTTTTTGTCCCACGCCAGCTTCTTGAGCTAGTAAATCAATTCCTTCTTGTTGGATCAAAGTTCCATCTACATCCATAACGAGGAGACCTGTTACTTCTTTCATCGCTTTCCTTTCTTATTTCTTCCTTACTATACAAAAATAGGGTTTAAATTTCAAGTTTCAATGATGATTTGAAGATAAAAAAACGACCTCCTAAAAGGTCATTTTTCTATTATTAGAAGCGAATTTGCTCCCGGGTTTTTTCATATGAAGTTACAAAGCGATCGGTCACTCCAGCTTCTACCATCTCCAAAGCATCTGAGATGACTTTGAAGGAAGCTGCATAGTCATATTCTCTTTCGAAAATATAAAGGGATTCATCAAAAGCTGCTTGCACATGATCATCAAATGAACGGTAACGGTTCGAGTATTGCAATAACTGCTCGGTTAAAGTAGCATTTTGTACAATTCGATAAGTCGCTTCTTCCAATTCATTCATATCATTGGTCAAAATATCTAACAAACGATTGGTTGATTCGATGTTGATTTTATCCCCTTCCAACTCATCCATCAAAGCCTCTGTATTGTTGCTTGCTGTGAAGAATAATTCCAAGAATTCTTGAGGGATTCCTGGCAAGTTTCGTTTGTCCATATAGCGTTTAATGGCATGCAAACGGTTGGCATAGATATTAACTTTTTGGCGAGCATTGGCATCGTCTTTTTCAATTTTTGAAAGGGAATCACTTAAGCCAATTTGCTCATCTTCGATTTCTTTCAAGCGAGCTTCAATGGCTTCTAATTCTTCTTCTACGATAGAATAGGCCTTTTGTGTTTCAGATGAATCTTTCAAGGCATCTTCTACCACATTTTCTTGTGAAGATAGCTCAGCTTCCAACTCTTTTAACTGTTGGCTGAAAGCTTCATTCAAGACGAATGTTTTACCAAGGCGTTCCACTTCTGCTGCAAGGTTGCTATTGTTATCTTTTGCGTGTTTCAAATAGCCAGGCAGTTGTTTCACTAACTTCTTCACAACTTTTTGTGATTCAATTTCACGGGTAAAGATGTGATACAAAGCATCGATTTCTTCTTGAATTTGTTCATTTTCGTAAATGGCATTGTCCAATTCAAGGGCAGATACATTTGCCATATTGTTCTTCAAGGAAGCATGCAACTGTTGGAAACGAGATTCAATATCTGTTTCAGTGAAGTGGTAACCAGATTCCAAAAGCTTGCGGTAGCCACTTTCCAAATCCTCTAATTGGTCTGGAAGTTTTGCTTGAAGGGCAGTGGCAATTTCTGGCACTCGCTCAACAATTTGTTTTAAGGCTACAATATGATTTTCAGCTGTATCAAGGATTTCAGCCGCTTCAACAGGGTCACCTGAAGAATTCAAGGTTACAAATTGTGAGAACTCAGATTGAATATTTCCAATTTGTTTTTCAATTTCAGGAAGCGCACTGCCATAACGATCTGGGTCTGAAGTGACTTCTTTTTGAAGTTCTTCAAACATATCCAAGGCATGAACCACACGACCGCTATTCTTTTGTTCCTGCTCTTCCAGATCAGAAAGGGCTTTGCGAATCGCCTTGATATCTTCGTCGATCAATTGGATCTGACTTTCGATATTGTCAATGGCTTGTTTAGCCTTCATGAAACGGAAAGAATTATTATAGCCTTCCGCTTCAAACAGATTGTTTTCAATATCAGCAAATGAATTTAAGGATAAATCTACCCATTTTTGATTCCATTCACGAAATGCAACTTGACTTTGACCAATCAAATGCATGTTTTTTACGGCCTCTACTTCATCGTTGACCGGAAGGTTGTATAACTTTTCTTTTCGTTCTTCCAGTGCTGCCAGTAAGGCTTCATTTCGTTTTCTCAAAATGACTGCAACCACATATCCTACAATCAAGATAAGGGCGACAATAAAGATGAGAACAATTAGTCCACTAGACATATAAAAACTCCTTCATCGTATTACTTGAACGTAATCCTAGTAATTATACCATAAAATATCCATTAATGGGAAGCGTTCGGTGAATTTTATACATCGAGTGTACTATATTCAGCGTTTTCTTCGATAAATTCACGACGTGGTTCCACACGGTCCCCCATCAACATATCAAAGATCTTATCTGCTTCCGCAGCATCGTCTACTGATACTCGTGCCATCAAGCGGTGTTCTGGATTCATGGTTGTTTCCCATAATTGGTGATCATCCATTTCTCCAAGACCTTTATAGCGTTGGATGGTTGGTTTTGAGCGACCTTCTGAATAACGTTCCAAAGCTGCAGCTAATTCAGCTTCTTGGTTGGCACCAGGTTGGATATATTCTTTGATTTCACTACCGACTTTGACCCCATAGATTGGTGGTTGCGCGATGTAAACATATCCCGCTTCCAAGACTGGTTTCATATAGCGATAGATCAAGGTCAATAGAAGGGTTCGGATATGAGCGCCATCGACATCGGCATCGGTCATGATCACTAATTTTTGATAACGCGCTTTTGTAACATCAAATTCGGCACCAAATCCAGTTCCCATAGCAGTAAATAAACTACGGATCTCTTCATTGGCTAGAATTTTGTCCATACTTGCTTTTTCAACGTTCAAGATCTTACCACGGATTGGGAGAATCGCTTGGAATTCCCGATTTCGACCAGATTTTGCAGATCCTCCGGCTGAATCCCCTTCGACGATAAAGAGTTCTGTTTCTTGTGGATTGTTTGAAGAACAATCTGCCAATTTACCAGGTAGGTTGGAAATCTCAAGCCCTGATTTCTTACGGGTTACCTCACGCGCTCGCTTAGCAGCCACGCGAGCTTTCGCTGCTAAAATCCCTTTTTCGACGATTTTCTTAGCAATTTGCGGATTTTCCAAAAGGAAATCAGAAAAGGCATCACTAAAGAGTCGATTGGTAATCTTAACAACTTCTGAATTTCCAAGTTTGGTCTTGGTTTGTCCTTCAAACTGTGGATTTGGATGTTTAACCGAGATCACTGCTGTTAAGCCTTCTCGAACATCTTCCCCAGTTAGATTGTCTTCGTTTTCTTTTAAGAGTTTATTTTTCTTAGCATAATCATTGATCACACGAGTGAGAGCTGTACGGAAGCCCTGTTCATGCGTTCCACCTTCATGGGTATGAATGTTATTCGCAAAACTCATGACCGTCTCATGGTAGCCTGTGGTATATTGCATAGCTACTTCAACTGTAATATCATCCATTTCACCATCTGTGTAGATTGGTTTTTCAAAGATGACATCTTTGTTTTCATTGATGTATTCAACGTAACTAGAGATCCCACCTTCGTAGTGGTAATGCTTTTCTTGCTCTAAGCCTTCTCGCTTATCCGTCAAAGAAATACGCAAGCCACGATTCAAAAAGGCTAGTTCTTGAATTCGTTTATTTAATTTTTCAAAATCATACTCGGTGGTTTCCGTGAAGATTTCTGGGTCTGGAATAAAGTGAACAGTTGTCCCTGTCCGATCTGTCTCCCCGATGACTTTCAAATCATCCACAACGTGTCCACGTCGATACTCTTGGTAATGGATACTGCCATTTTTATAGACGCGAACATCGAGGGATGTGGAGAGGGCGTTGACGACGGATGATCCGACCCCGTGAAGACCACCAGAAACCTTGTAGCCGCCTCCGCCGAATTTTCCTCCTGCGTGAAGTACGGTAAAGACAGTTTCGACGGCAGGTCGACCTGTCTTTTCTTGGATATCCACTGGGATCCCACGACCATCATCGACAACCGTGATCGAATTATCTGCTTCAATGAAAACTTCAATATGGCTAGCAAAACCAGCTAAGGCTTCGTCAATCGAGTTATCTACGATTTCCCAGACCAGATGATGAAGACCTTCTTTTGAGGTAGAACCAATATACATTCCCGGACGCATCCGAACGGCTTCTAGTCCTTCCAAGACCTGAATCTGACTGGCATCATATTCTTGCGCTTGAATTTCTTGCTGTTTATCCTCTGTCATAATTTCCCTTTTCTATTCAAATATAAACTGGTGTAAGTGTGGCATGGAATCAAATAAATAGGTCGAAAGCCCTGCAGCCTTTCCAGCTTCTATATCGATTGGACGATCTCCGATGACCAGACCGTCTTGAATACCATATTTTTCCTTCAAATAAAGCATAGAGGCTGGGTCTGGTTTTCGAGGAAAGCCCTCGTCTGCCGTTACAATCTCCGTAAAGTAGGGTGCAATGCCTGTCTGTTCAATAAGGGTCAAAACTTGGCGATCCCGATGAGATACCAAAAAATGGCGTCCTCCATGTGCTTGGATCTCTTCTAGTAACTCTTTTGCTCCCTCAAATAAGACCGGCTCTTGCAAGCCCAAGGCTTCTTTTTTCTTGTATTCCGTACGAAAATTGGAAATATGAGGTGCAAAGGTTTGAATTGCATCCTGTGTTGAGATTTTTAATGCTGCATAAACAGAATCATGATCGGCTTTGATGTGAAAGTCCTTCAATGTCGCTACAAAGGCATTTGTGGACGTTTCGTAATTATCCAATAGCGTCCCACCAAGATCCCATATAAAATCATGATAATTCATAGTCAATATTATACCACAAATGGACAAAAAAAATAAGCTAAAACCCTCATTTAGGGGGGATTTTAGCCATTTTTTACGGTCATTTCATTTTAAATCAAATAAAACTCATTTCACACTATAAAAAGTGATCTATCACCAGAAACCGTTGTGTCCAAAAGAGCCCTTTTATGCACCTCCAAAGACGTCCTGATAGAGCATTCCTTGCCGAAGGCTTTGGGCATCTCCTCCAAAATGATCCACCAAGGCATAAGCTAAGGCTAGGGCTGTTGAAGGACCACGACTGGTGAGAAGATTACCATCTTTCACCACTGTTTCTTTCTGATAATGGCCATCTTGAATCTCTTCTTCAAAGCCATCGTAACACGTATAGTGTTTATCTTTTAAGAGACCTGCACACGCCAAAACAATGGGGGCAGCACAAATTGCAGAGATGGTTTTTCCTTTGCCACTTTCTTCCTGAAGGGCTGTGATCAATTCTGCATTGTCCCTCAAATTCGCTGCTCCTGGCATCCCACCTGGTAAGAAGATTCCATCATAATCTGAAAGATCTCCACTCCAAAGGCGATCTACTTCCACTGTAATTTGGTGAGAACCTGTGACTGTTTCTTCCATGCCAATGAGGTCGCAGTCAATCCCAGCACGTCTCAAAACATCGACAATGGTCAAGGCTTCAATTTCTTCAAAACCGTTTGCTAAAATCGTTGCTACTTTTTTCATTTTCATTCCTTCTTTCTAACTATTGCGCCTTTTTAAGGACTACTTTTTTACGGATTGGAACCTCTTCTTCTGGTCCTTTCTTTTTACTACTATGATTATATATTGAGAGTACTAGGCCAATACCAATCATATTACTAATAATAGAGGAACCTCCTTGTGAGATAAAGGGGAGAGGAATCCCCGTCAAGGGGAGAAGGCCCGTTACCGCTCCGACATTTTCAAAAATATGAAAGACCAGCATCATAATAAATCCAATGGAAATATAGGTATAAAATTGGTTGTTGGACTGGAGGGTGATTTTTAAAATACGGTAAATCAGGGTCACATATAAAATCAACAGCACCAGAGCTCCAACAAAGCCAAAGTCTTCTGCGACGACTGTAAAAATCATATCACTTTCCCTTACGGGAACCAATAAATTAGATACATTAAATCCTTGACCAAAGAGTCCACCACTGGCAATGGCTAGCTGTCCTTGCGCCTGCTGGTAGGTGGTTGTTTGTGCATAGTCAAAAGGATTTAACCAGGCTAAAATACGGTTCATTTGGTAGGTTGGCATCCCTACTTGCTGGTGCAGAAAAGCTCGCCCCCCTTCTGAAAGAAAGAGGAAGAGAAAGCCTGCTAATCCACCTGCCAGAAGCAAGATGACCGGCAAGATAATTTTCCAGGAAACTCCTGAAACGAGCACTAAGCCCGCAAAAATGGCCAAGAATACTAAGGCCGTTCCCAAGTCCTGTTGGAGAGCCAATAAGGCAAAGACCGGAATCGTATAGATGGTCAACTCTAGAATCAAAAACCAATCTTGTCGTAATAATCGCTCACGCCCCTTATTTCTTTGCAAAAATCGGACAATAGAGCGTGACAGCATCAGGATGAAGGGGATCTTCATAAATTCTGAGGGCTGAAATAAGGTGATGTTCCCATAAGCCACCCAGTTTTTAGCTCCTGTTGAAGCCACCAAGTTGGGATTATAAAAAACAAGAGGAAGAACCATCAAGGCCAAGCCTAGTAGGTAAAGAAAGGGAGTGATTTTCCAAAGAAATTTCGTACTAAAAATCGTCACAATCAGGCAAATGATACATCCCACACCAATCCAGGCCAATTGCTGCCCCAAAAAAGGCCACACCATTTGGGGATAATCATGAGAAACTGCCACATAAACGGATAAGATCCCAATCATAAGTAGGGTGAAGACAATTCCAATGATCGAATAATCCAGGTGGATCGTCCAAAAATGATGTTTCTTCATTCACGTTCCTTTCTGTGAGAATCATCAAATTAATTAATAGAACAACATCTGTAGAATCAAGCTAGATCCTGCCACACAGAACCAAGCAATCAAACCTACCAGAAGGGGGGCTGCTCCAGCCGAACGGAACTGTTTCCAAGAAACCTTGCTTCCGATTCCAACCAAGGCCATGGCCATAAAGAGGTGAGAAAGGTCCTTTAGGTAAGGAAGAACCACTTTAGGTACCAAGCCGATAGATGAAAGAATAGAAGCCACAATAAACCAAATGATGAACCAAGGAATAATTTTCTTTAACATTCCTTTGTTTCTTCCTTGTTGCTTGCTCCGATACCATTTTAAACCGATCAAGCCCAAACAAACTGGTACAATCATCAGGGCGCGTGTCAACTTAACAATGGTCGCCATTTCACCCGCCGCCTTACTATAAGAAAATGCTGCTGCTACAACTGATGACGTATCGTTAATAGCTGTTCCTGACCAGAGGCCAAATTGAAAATTAGACATATGCCATAAATGCCCTAATACTGGAAAGATAAAGACAGCCAGAATGTTGAAGAAGAAGATAGTTGACATAGATAAGGCAATTTCCTCTTCGTCTGCTTCAATGATCGGAGCAGCTGCTGCGATAGCAGATCCACCACAAATAGCCGTTCCAAATCCAATTAAGGTCCGTAGATGAGATTTCAGATGGAAGACTCTCCCAAAGATCATCGCTGCAAGAAAGGCAACTGTTATCGTTGGCAGACTAATCTTCAAAGAAGACAAGCCGGTAGAGGCAACCGTCGCAATCGGCAAGCTAAATCCCATGAAGATAATCGAATACTGCAATAATTTCTTACCGGACCAGTTCAGTCCTGGTCGTGAATTCTCTGGCAAATCTACTAATTCATTGAGGACAATTCCTAAAATCAAAGCAAAGACACTGGAGCCAATGATGGGAAAGAAAGTTCCCAATAACATGGCACAAAGAGCCAGTACAAATGCAATTGCAAGTCCAAATCCTTTATTTTTCATTCTCTCAATTCCTTTCAAAAAAGTCAGCTGCTTGCTCAACAAGCCGCTCTCTCACTGTTGTGTGAAGGGGCAACACTTGCTGCAAGCCATCTAAAATTTGTTTTCCATATCGTTTGGTCACCACCCGCTGATCCAATAAGAGGACCAACGATTCCTGGTCTTGAAAACGGCTGGTTCTCCCAATAGCCTGTTTGAGCCTTAAAATCGCGACCGGAAGGCTATAGTCATAAAAGGGATTTTTCCCCTGTTCTCTGAGTTGGGTATTCAGCTTTTGAACCATATAATCTTTAGGGTTGTCAAAAGGAAGGCGCGTGATGATTTGAATCACTTCTTTTTGTTGGGAAAAATCGACTCCCTCCCAAAAGCTTCCTGTTCCCAATAAAATAGAGGTTTCTCCTCGGTCAAATCGTCGCTTAATATTAGCTGCATCGCCATTTCGATACTGGGCCAAATGAGGAAACTTCAAGGCGTTTGACGTCTCCAGTAACAATTCTTTTGAGGTAAACAAGAGAAAAATTGGTTTTCTTAGAGGAAAAAGTTCATCGATGAGCTGACAAATCTCTCCTGCATACTCCACGGAAGATAGAGAAACGACATCTGGAAAATCTATCGGCACCAGCAATTCCTGGTGTTGTTTGACTGTTATTGGCACCCGGTAGATCTGCTGCTCTTGATATCCTAAAAGAGCAGGTAAATGCACCTTTTTGCTGATCGCGATCGTCGCTGATACAAAGAGCACGGGTACTTCTTCAGGCACAAACTCCTTAAAGGATAGCAAGTCCTCAACTCCTCCATGGAGACGAAGAATCTGGTGGCTTTCGACCACTTCCTTGTCCATCCAAAAGGTTTGGTAGCGCTCATCAAACAATTCCCTTAGATTCTCTAATGATTCGTTTTTTAATTCTGAGACATCCTGTCGAATTTTTGCTACCGTTTGATCAGATAAGATCGCTGTTTTTCCTTGTACAACTTCCTTAGAGCAGGCATTTAACTCAAATTGAATACTCTCCAGCAAACGCCTTTGCAGAAGATCTTTTTCCTCTTCGATGGCGTGTTGCAAGCCTAGAAGAAGAGATTGCAAGTTTTCTTCTCTCTGTGAAAACTGCTCTAAAGCAAAGAAGAGTTTTTGCGCTTCATCCACTACCAGAACAGATTCTTGAAGTAGACTCTTATCATCTTCTAGACGAGTTAACAGATAGGCATGATTGGTCAGAATTACTCGGCTGGTTTTCACTTTTTCCTGGCCGAGGCGCCAAAAATCTTCCTGATAAAAAAGTGAACGCTTCGACAATTGGCCGTCGTGGCATATCTCAGAAACAAAATGAAGATGACGATAGAGTTGGCCAATTTCACTGAACTCTCCTGTTTCTGTCATCGTCAGCCAAACCAAGAGTTGCATTTTAAAGCGTCGAATCATCCCATTATCTGACTCACCCTGTAAGGCCTCATAAAATTTATCAAGTTGGATGTAATCCTTGGGACTTTTTAGGCTATGAAAGGGAATTTGGAAAAGATCTTGGATAGTCTTTCCTTCCTTCTTCATAATTTGATCCTGAAGAATTTTAGTGGGAACACTGACAAGAATGCGCTTAGAGGTTTTCGCCAAAAGCGTTAATAGATAAGCGTAAGTCTTCCCAATACCCGTTGGTGCTTCAATAAAACTCGGAAGTGGCTGTTGCAAACTATCCTCGATATAGGCAACAAATTCTCTCTGCTCCGGATAAGCCTCCATTCCCAACAGCTGCATATTGAGTTCAAACTGTTCAGACAAATGACGACTTTCTAAAAACTGCTGTGGCTTTCGCAGATAGAGACCATGAACTTCTACTAAATGAGCTGGTAAAAAAAGGCTACTGTCTTCAAGCGCATCTTCTATTAAGAGTCGTGATTCATAAATCAAACAATCTGCCATCGAAAGAAGTTTTTCGATCAATCCTCTCGGTAAGCTCGCAATTTTCTCTCTCAATTTCAACAGCAGTTGGGCTGTTGCCATAGCATCCGCTAAAGCGGAGTGAGCATGGTGCAACTCAATTTCCAGTTCAGCTGCAAGCGCTCCTAAATTGTAGCGTTCTAAAGTCGGATAGAAAATTTGGGACAATTCAACCGTATCAATCCGAGGAGTCGTTAGCTCAAATCCTTCCCAAAAGAGGGCTTCTGCCAATAAATTCGCATCAAATTTGACATTATGGGCCACAAAGACGGCATCTTCTATTAATTCAAAAATTTCTTTTGCCACTTGTGCAAACTCTGGTGCTTTTTTCAAGCGAGCATCTGTCAGGCCAGTCAATTGTTTGATATGCTCATCCAATCGTTCATGGGGATTCACATCCGTCTCATAGGATTGCGTAATCCTCCCATCTTCGATGATGACAATCCCAACCTGAATGATCTTAGCATTGCTTCCAGCACTGGTCGCTTCCAGATCCACAATGGCATATTTCCGTTTCTGTCTTGTCATAATACTTAAAATTATATCACGTTTGAGCAAGCTCTGCAGATTTTTTTCTCCTTTCATGTTGACTTCAATCCTGTTATTTTCCTTGCAATTTGATACACTATTCTAGAAAGGAGTCCTTATGAAAATCTATCGTACTGTTAATCCTGTAGCTTCTGAAAATACCTACTACCTTGAAAATGACCACTCCCTCATTCTTGTCGATCCAGGTAGCGACTGGGCGACTATTCAAAAACAAATAGATCGCATCGGAAAACCAATTGTAGCGATTCTTTTAACCCATACGCATTACGATCACATTATGAGTCTTGAAAAGGTTCGTCAGACCTATCATTTCCCACCTGTTTATGTCCATTCAGCAGAAGCCAGTTGGTTGTCTTCTCCTGTCGATAATTTATCTGGTTTGGATCGTCATGCGGATTTAGAAGATGTGGTATGCAAGGAGGCCGACTTCCTTTATGACATTCGCTCCGATTACCAAATAGCCGATTTCCACTTTTATGTTCTGGAGACACCAGGCCACTCTGCAGGAGGAGTCTCTATCGTCTTTCCTGAGGATCACCTGGTTCTATCCGGTGACGCCCTTTTTCGCGAAACTATCGGACGGACCGATCTTCCGACAGGGAACGCGACACAGTTACTTAGCAGTATCAGAGAAGAGCTCTTTACCCTTCCATCTTCCTACACTGTCTATCCCGGTCATGGCCCTGAAACTTCTATTGGTCACGAGAAGATGTTCAATCCCTTCTTTAGACAATCCTAAAGAGTCCTTATCATCCTTCCTGTCCTCATAAAAGTAGACAAAAAAAGCAAGTGCGAACTTGCTTTTTTATTATATCTTAAGAAAACGTCTCATGGAGATTGAAGAACCAATCGCTCCAATCAAAATTCCTAATCCAAAGAGGCCACCGACCATGATCGGTACCAAGAGATGAGGACTATAGAGATACAAGTTTTGATCTGCCAAATTATTGTTCATAGATGTATAGACAACATTATAAACGTAGAAGACTAAAGCTGAAGGAACCAAGGCTCCCAAAAGACCGATCCAAGCACCTTCTAAAAGGAATGGTGCACGAATATAGCCATTTTTTGCTCCTACCAGTCGCATAATCTTAATCTCACGACTACGTGAAATGATGGTAATCCGAATGGTATTTGAAATCAAGAAGACTGCGATGAAGATCAATAAAGCTACACCAATCAAGCCCCAGTTTCGGATGAAGGTTCCAAGAGCAAACAAGCGTTGGGTATCGACCCCACCATCTTTAACTTCAGAGACCCCTTCAATTTTTTTGGCATCAGCCGAAACTTGCTTTACATATTTAGGAGCTGTTGTCTCTACATAATAAGCATCATAGAGAGGATTGGCATCTCCATCAAAAATCTTCCAGTTGTTCCCAGCCGTTTTGATCAGTTTATCATACTGCTCTTCCTTGCTAGAAAAATCAACCTTGTCAACATGCTTCATGGCTGTCAGAGCATCGTAGACCTTATGGTAGTTTTCATTGGTCACGGTTTGACCGTCTTTTTCAATCTGCTCGCTCTGATCTTGAATATCCTTGCGCATGTATACTACAACCCGCACACTGTTTTGAATATCATCTGAAAGCTTGATGGTATTGGCAATAACTGAGGCGAAAATAGCAACCAAACTAAGGGTAATCATAACCGAGCTGACCGCTGCAATCGTCATCCAACCATTTCGTTTCAAGCTTTTAAGCGATTCGATTAAGTGTCGGAAAAATCTTCTAATCATCGTATCCGTACTCTCCTTCCGCTTCATCACGCACTACACGACCATTTTCAATCGCGATGACACGGTGACGTAAAGTATTTACAATCTGGCTATTGTGGGTCGCCATCAATACTGTGGTCCCTTGCAGATTAATCCGCTCCAAAAGATTCATGATTTCCCATGAATTATCTGGGTCCAAGTTCCCCGTTGGCTCATCCGCAATCAAGACTTTCGGATTGTTGACGATCGCACGAGCAATCGCAATCCGTTGTTGCTCCCCACCGGACAATTCATTCGGGAATGAGCGGACCTTGTGTTTCAATCCGACAAGATCCAAAACTTCCATCACACGCTTTTTAATATTGCGACGGCGCTCACCGATAACTTGCATAGCGTAGGCAATATTTTCATAAACGGTTTTCTTTGGAAGCAATTTATAATCTTGGAAGACCACTCCCACATTGCGTCGCAACATAGGAATATCGCGTTTTTTGATTTTATCCAAATCAAAATCAGCTACTTTCAAACTTCCTTTATCGTGTTTGACTTCACGGTATAAAAGTCGAATAAAGGTCGACTTCCCTGCACCAGAAGGTCCTACGATGTAGGCAAATTCTCCTGGTTCAATTTGGACAGAGACCCCGCGAAGGGCCGTCGTCCCGTTGTCATACTTTTTGACAACATCTTTCATTTCAATCATTGACATGTAATGAAATTCCTTTCATTCTTTTCTGGTTGATTCCCTCTAGGTTATTGGAGACGCCATTTAAGGTAGGCATCGATAAAGCCATCGATATCTCCATCCATCACCTTGTCCACCTGCGCTACTTCGTAGTTGGTCCGGTGATCCTTAACCATCGTGTAAGGGGTAAAAACATAGGAGCGGATTTGACTTCCCCAGGTGATTTCTTTTTTATCCCCTTTTAGAGAATCCACTTCTGCTGCTTTTTTCTCTTGCTCTAATTGGTAGAGTTTAGCTTGCAACATCTTCATCGCACGATCACGGTTCCCGTATTGGGTCCGATCCACGGTGGACGCCACTACAATCCCTGTCGGAATGTGGGTCAAGCGCACCCCTGTAGAAACCTTGTTGACGTTTTGTCCACCAGCTCCACCAGAGCGGAAGGTGTCCATCTTGATATCATCATCACGAACTTCGACTTCGATGGTATCGTCTAATTCGGGCATGACCTCAACAGATGTAAAGGAGGTATGACGACGTTTAGCGGAGTCAAATGGAGAGATCCGAACCAAACGGTGTACCCCCATTTCAGATTTCAGAAGACCGTATGCATGTGGCCCTTCAAAGGATAGGGTCACAGACTTGATTCCAGCCTCATCTCCAGCCTGATAGTCCAAGACTTCAACTTTAAAGCCGTGGGCATTCCCAAAACGAGTATACATCCGAAGAAGCATGTCGCCCCAGTCCTGAGCTTCTGTTCCTCCTGAACCTGGGTGGATTTCTAAGATGGCATTATTATTGTCATAGGGTTCAGACAATAGCAAGGTCATCTCATAGCTGGTCATACGTTTATCCAGCTCCTCCAACTTATCGATCAATTCTTCCTTGACCGAATCGTCTTCTGCCAAAAAGTCCAGTAAGATTTCTGACTCATCAAAGAGATCCACCATTTGATGGAAATTTTCATAGGTCTGTTTGAGTTCATTTAATTCTTGAGATGTCTTTTGCGCAGCAATGTTATCATCCCAAAAATCAGGTTCTGTCATTTTATTTTCTAAAATGGCAATTTCTTCTTCCAATGCCTCTAAGTCAAAGAGACCCCCTGAAAGAAGCTAATTTTTCACGATTTGCGTCAATTTTTTGACGAATTTCTGAAATGTCCATAAGTACCTCTTTCTATGTATCTAGTCTATTATATCATAACCTTCACTATTTGCCCACCTTCCAATATTGGATCTGCTGGTTGACCACCACCAATCCAGCTGATTTTCAGCATTTTTTCTATTCATTTGTAACCTAATTGTTAGAAAAAAAGATGCTCTTATGCTAGACTGGTAGCATGACAACAGTAGCTTTTATATCCGATTTACATATTGATTCAAACAACTTCGGCAAAGAAGAATTAGAGACCCTGATCACTCTTTTCAAGGACAAAAAAATTCAACATCTCCATATTGCAGGAGATATTGCCAACGGCTTTGAAAAGACGTCACAGGAATTTTTAGACCAACTTCAATGTCACCTTCCAGTGACCTTTAGCCTAGGAAATCATGATATGCTGGGCCTATCAGAAGAAGCCATGAGACCTTTTGAATTTCAAAAAATCTCATTCTCCAATCATACGCTTCTTGCCTTTTCGGGCTGGTATGACTACAGCTTTGTTCCTACTATTTCTCCCCAAAAACATCTCCAAACCAAGAATCTGTTTTGGTTTGACAGACGCCTCCAACGAATGGGATCTGATCCAGCCATTACCCAACGTCTGTTGCAAGAACTGGAACAAGAGCTCATGCGTGTAGACCAACCCCTGATCATCGCCATGCACTTTGTTCCTCATAGTCAGTTTCTCCTGCGCCACCCTTATTTTGAACGCTTTAATGCTTTTCTAGGGAGCCAAGCCTTTCATGAGCTTTTTCGGCAATTCCCTGTCAAAGATGTCATATTTGGACACAGCCACCACAGAATTTCAGATAGGAAAATCGACAATATCACCTATCATGCCAGACCTTTAGGCTATGTCCGAGAATGGGAGCTTTGCAAACAATTTTTCGATGCTTTTCCTGAATATGATTTTCCAAAACGATACGATCCCTACAAACGCTATCGCAGAATCAAAGACCTCCCCGAATTTAAAGCATACAAGAAAAAACAGCTCGCTCATGAATTTTCTCAAACCATGACGATCCTTGAACTGTAAAAAAAAATTGGTTCCTTCGGAACCAATTTTTTTTACTCTTCTGTATCCAAGAGATTTTTTGCAACGATTGCAGCTAGAACACCACCGACAATTGGAGCCAAGATAAAGATCCAAATTTGTTGAAGGGCTGCACCACCAACAAAGAGGGCAGGTGCCAAGCTACGAGCTGGGTTAACAGAAAGTCCTGTAATGTTCAAACCAACAAGAATAATCAAAGTCAAGCTCAAACCGATCACAAGACCAGCGATTTTCCCATTACCTTTGGTAGCTGATGTCACTGTCATGATGACTAAGATAAAGATAAAGGACGCAATCACTTCAAACAAGAAACCGCCAAATGGAGTCACTCCTTTAGCCAAGGCATTTTCACCAAGACTAGCTGTTGACATACCTGAATTTGACAAGAGGAAGAGTACTGTTGCAGATGCGAGAACCGCCCCCACTACTTGCGCTGCAATATAATTAATCAAGTCCTTTGAAGACAAGCGTTTGTTCACAAACATGGCAATCGAAACAGCTGGGTTCAAGTGGGCACCAGAAACAGTCCCAATTGAGTAAGCTGCTGCAACAATGGATAAACCGAATGCCAAAGCAATTCCTAAATGTCCCAGACCTTCTGTTCCATTTCCAAAAACAACTGCGCCAGTCCCGATAAAGACAAGCATAAATGTGCCGATTACTTCAGCAAAAAACTTTTTCATAACTAAGTTTCCTTTCTTCAAACTGTTGACTAGTTTATCAAAAATCCACACCTACCTCAAGAAATATGCCCAGTCTATTTTGCCCGCAAAAAAAGCCATCCGAAGATGACTTTTTTTATGCTTAAATGGCGTTTTTATCTTTTCCAAGTGCACGTTGAACGGCTTTAACAATCTCAACAAGAACAACAATCAAGAGCGAACCAATCATAACAGCTAACCATTGTGTCAAGCTTAAATGAGACACATGGAAGAGTTTGTTAAATCCAGGGACAATGATGGTCGCCATCAAGAGAACAAAGGCAACTGGAATCGACCAGTTAAAGGTCTTGTTCTTGAAGAGTCCCACTTTAAAGATGGATTGGTAAACCGATTTAACGTTAAAGGCATGGAGCAATTGGATCAAACCAAGAGTTGCAAATGCCATAGTCAAAGCGTCTGCATGGATTTCGGCACGAGTTGCATGTTCTGGATAGAGCAAGGCCCAGCCATAAACACCAAGAACCAGCATGGTTTGGAAGACACCTTGATAAAGAATAGCTCCAAAGACCCCACCGTCAAAGAAGTTAGATTTACGTCCACGAGGTTTGTGGGTCATGACACCTGGCTCAGCTGGTTCCACACCAAGGGCGATGGCTGGAAGAGTATCTGTTACCAAGTTAATCCAGAGAAGATGTACGGGTTGCAACACATCCCAACCAAAGAGGGTTGCAAAGAAGATGGTGAAGACTTCAGCCATATTGGCAGACAAGAGGTATTGGATTGATTTTTGGATATTGGAGAAGACCTTACGTCCTTCTTCTACCGCTACGATAATGGTTGCAAAGTTGTCATCTGCAAGGACCATGTCTGAAGCTCCCTTAGAAACCTCTGTACCTGTAATCCCCATACCGATCCCGATATCAGCCGTCTTAAGTGATGGTGCATCGTTGACCCCGTCACCAGTCATGGCAACAACTTTTCCTTCATTTTGCCAAGCTTTCACGATCCGAACCTTGTGTTCAGGTGATACACGCGCATAGACAGAGTATTGCTTGAAGACTTTTTGGAATTCTTCATCAGTGAGTTCATTCAACTCAGCCCCTGTAAAGACATGGTCTTCTGTATCATTTGGATCGATAATTCCCAAACGTTTGGCAATCGCTTCTGCCGTATCTTGGTGGTCACCTGTGATCATGATCGGACGGATACCTGCCTCCTTAGCGACACGGACAGCTTCTGCAGCTTCTGGACGCTCAGGGTCAATCATACCGACCAAACCAGAGAAGATCAGGTCAGACTCAACAATTTCAGACTCCAAAGTTGGAATTTCCTTGCTTGTCTTATAAGCCATCATCAAGACACGAAGGGCTTGTTTAGCCAAGTCTTTGTTGGTAGCAAGGATAGCTTTCTTATCTTCATCCGTGATAGGACGAACTTCCCCATTGACTTCAATACGCGTCACACGTTTGAGCAATTGGTCAGGCGCACCCTTCACAGCGATAAAGTAAGAACCGTCCGATTCCTTATGGATAGTTGACATAAGCTTACGGTCAGAGTCAAATGGCAATTCTGCCACACGTGGTTCATCCTTCAAAATTTCGCGAACATCAAAATTGTGATCCAAACCAAACTGTACCAAAGCAGTCTCTGTTGGGTCCCCAATCAACTTGCCAGATGGGTCCACCTTAGTATCATTGGCAAAGTTCATGATACGAAGGGTATTGTTGCTAGCAGTAATCTCAGCTGCTGAGCTTTGCAATTGACCGTTGGTGTAGACCTTCTCAACAGTCATTTGGTTCATAGTCAAAGTACCTGTTTTATCAGATGCGATGATTTCTGTTGAACCAAGAGTTTCAACCGCTGGTAATTTACGAACAATCGAATTGCGTTTGGCAAGGGTTGTAGTTCCCAAAGATAGAACGATAGTTACAATGGCAGGAAGTCCTTCTGGAATGGCCGCAACCGCAAGGGCTACCGCAACCATCAAGCCTTCTAATGGATGCTCTCCACGAACGAAGACACCAACTAAGAAAGTAATGACCGCAATCACAACAATTAAGTAAGTCAAGGCTTTAGATAATTGTTCCAAGCTTTGCTTCAATGGTGTTTCAGTCTCATCGGCATTAGCCAACATATCTGCAATCTTACCAACTTCTGTATACATACCAGTGTTTGTTACGACACCAATACCACGACCATAAGTTACATTTGAGTTTTGGTAACCCATATTAACGCGGTCCCCAATACCAGCATCTGCTTCAACAAGTCCTGTCACATCTTTTTCAACTGGCACAGACTCCCCTGTAAGAGCTGCTTCTTCAATTTTAAGAGAAGCTGCTTCAAACAAACGCATATCTGCAGGAACCACATCTCCAGCTTCCAGAAGAACGATATCACCTGGGACCAATTCTTTAGAATCAATTTCAATCACGTGACCATCACGGCGGACACGCGCTAATGGACTAGACATGTTTTTCAGCGCTTCGATAGCTGCTTCGGCTTGTCCTTCTTGGTAGACACCAAAGGCTGCGTTCAAAACAACAACGGCTAAGATGATCATGGCATCTGTAAGGCCGTCCATTCCTTCTGTGATCACAGAGAGAGCTGCAGCGATCAACAAGATGATGATCATCAAATCTTTAAACTGATCGATAAACTTAGACAAGAGGCTACGTTTTTCACCTTCGTCCAGTTCATTATGACCATAAGTCGCTAAACGTTCTTGAGCTTGAACAGTTGACAAGCCTTCAATTGAAGAGTCCAATTCCTTTAGAACTTCTTCTTTACTCTGTGTATAAAACAAAGCTTTATTTTGTTCTTTTGACAAAATAATTTCCTCCTTATAGCTTTCTACTAGGTCTCTTTTGCACAAAAAAGAGACCTGTTTGAAAAAACAAGTCTCGCCGTTTAATATAGTGCCGGAAATAATTTCGTAATGACGACACTATCGCGGAAAACCGCCAGCTACTCCCTTGAGTGGTTTTATTATACCATTTTTATAGAATAAAGCAAGCAGGATCTCGAATAATTTAATGAGGATTATTCTTCCCATTCCACCAGCAATTGATAATTGGCAAATTCCTGTTCGCCATCGAGAGTTAACAAGCGATAAGAGACTTGCAAATGACCTGCTTCTAATTGAAAGAGGTCTGTTGTAATCAAAAACTGCTGAATGCCCATCGGAGTTGGGATGATTGCCCCACCATCTTCATTTTTGTAGAAACGCATGATGGATTTAGGACTTGAGAATCGTGTCATGACCAATTCATCGTTGGAAAATTTCAAAGCAACCTTTTCATCTTCTTCATTGGTATACAAGAGATATTGAAAACCTGCTTTTTCCTTCCATTCACCTTGATAGTACTGATCAACAATTTCCATTTCTTCTCCAAATCGAATGGTATTTTGAATGCGAATCTGCATCTTTGTCTCCTTCTCTTCTTTTCTTGCCATACTATTCTATCAAATTTTACGCATTTTGACTGCCCCTATTAGCCTCTAGATCGCAAAATAGGCTTTTTTTTGCTATAATAGACCCATGAATGAAAAAGTCTTTCGCGATCCCGTGCATGATTACGTTCATGTGGATCATCCCATCATTTATCAATTAATTAATAGCAAAGAATTTCAACGACTACGCCGCATCAAACAACTGGGGACATCTGGTTTTACCTTCCACGGTGGGGAGCATAGTCGTTTTTCTCACTGTCTTGGCGCCTATGAAATTTCAAGACGCATTCTGTCCATTTTTGAGGAAAAGTATGCAGAGCAATGGCATTCTGATGAAAACTTACTGACCATGACAGCCGCCCTTCTTCATGACATTGGACATGGTGCCTATTCCCATACCTTTGAAGGACTGTTTGGGACCGATCATGAAAAAATGACCCAGCTGATCATCACCAGTCCAGAGACGGAGGTCAATCAGATCCTCTTACAGGTAGCTCCTGATTTCCCAAATCGTGTAGCCAGCGTCATTGATCATACCTACCCCAATAAACAAGTGGTGCAATTGATTTCTAGTCAAATTGATGTGGACCGGATGGATTATTTACTGCGGGATGCCTACTTTACGGGTGCTTCCTATGGAAAATTTGACTTGACCCGTATTTTGCGCGTTATTCGACCGATTGAAAATGGCATTGCCTTCCAACAAAATGGCATGCATGCTGTCGAGGATTACGTGGTCAGCCGTTACCAAATGTATATGCAGGTCTACTTCCACCCAGCTACTCGTGCCATGGAAGTCCTCCTTCAAAATCTACTCAAACGCGCTAGAACCATTTATCCAGATCAGAAAGAGTATTTTCAACTGACTTCACCTCGCTTGATTCCATTTTTTGAAGAAGAAGTCACTATCCAAGACTACTTAAATCTAGATGACGGTGTGATGAATACCTATTTCCAAGTCTGGATGGATAGTCCGGATACCATCTTGTCTGATCTTGCTCAGCGCTATATTAATCGGAAAGTCTTTAAATCGACTCTATTTACAGAAGATAAGCGAAAAGACTTAGCAATCCTTGAAAAACTGATTAAAGAGGTTGGGTTTAATCCTACTTATTACACAGCCATCCACCAAAATTTCGATTTGCCCTACGATATTTATCGACCAGAGCTTGAAAAACCGCGGACTCAGATTGAGATGATAAGAAAAGATGGAAGTTTGGCCGAGTTGTCTCAGTTATCTCCACTTGTCGCTGCCCTTGCAGGAACCCGCTATGGGGACAACCGCTTCTATTTTCCAAAAGAAATGTTGGAGGTTAATGGACTTTTCAGTAAACAAGTGGAGGAATTTACTTCCTATATCACCAATGATTATTTTACAGGAGAGACGGATGTCCATTAAATTAGTCGCGATCGATATCGATGGTACGCTACTTAATTCAAAAAAAGAAATTACACCTTCCGTTTTTGAAGCCATTCAAGACGCAAAAGCTGCAGGTGTGAAAATCGTGATCACAACTGGTCGTCCCATCGCAGGTGTCTCAAACTTGTTAGCACAACTTCATCTCACGGATCCTGAGGATTATGTCATTACCTTTAATGGCGGTCTGGTGCAAGAAACCGCTACTGGAAAAGAACTCATCAAGGACCTTTTAGATTATGAGGACTATCTCGATATCGAGTCTCTTGCTAACAAACTCCAAATCCACTCTCATGCTATTACTAAAGACGGCATCTATACCAGCAATCGAGATATCGGACGCTACACCATTCATGAATCTCAACTGGTCAATATGCCCCTTTATTACCGGACGCCTGAAGAAGTTCGTGAGAAAGAATTTGTCAAGGCCATGTATATCGATGAACCAGACATTCTAGATGCTGCGATTGCAAAAATTCCTAAAGAATTCAAAAACCGCTTCACTATGGTCAAATCAGCCCCTTTTTATTTAGAAATTCTAGGGAAAACAACCAATAAGGGATCAGCTGTTCTTCATCTAGCTGAACGACTTGGAATCCAGCAAGAAGAAACCATGGCCATCGGAGATGAGGAAAATGACCGTTCCATGCTAGAAGTCGTGGGACATGCCGTCGTTATGGAGAATGGCAATCCAGCTCTTAAAAAAATTGCTACAACTATTACCAAATCAAATGATGAATCTGGCGTTGCATATGCCATTAGAAAGTGGGTATTATAAGAAATGTACCATTACCAGCTAGGAATTTCTGCTAGTGAGCATGATGACTTTGTTATTCAGAGTGATCAAACCAATCTCTTACAAAGCAGCTCATGGGCAAAAATCAAAGATAATTGGGGAAATGAACGGGTTGGTTTTTATCAAGAAGACCAATTAGTCGCTGTTGCAAACATCTTGATTCAACCCCTGCCACTTGGCTTTTCCATGCTCTACATTCCTCGAGGCCCCATCATGGATTACCAAAACAAGGAGCTGGTTTCATATGTGATCCAGTCCCTTAAAAAGATAGCCAAACAATACAAGGCCTTATTTGTGAAATTTGATCCAAGTCTTTTTTTGAGTAAACACTTGATTGGACAAGAACAGACGGAAACTCCTGCTGTGCAAGCGGTGATCGATACCCTAACAACAGAAGGAGTTGAATGGACTGGCCGAACCAGTGATATGGCAGAAAATATCCAACCACGCTTTCAAGCGAATATCCACAAAGAGTTTTTCACTGAGCAAGATCTTTCAAAATCTACTCGACAAGCCATCCGAACAGCTCGAAACAAAGGGATCCAAGTCCAATTTGGTGGGACTGAATTGTTAGAGGACTTTGCTTCTCTCATGAAAAAGACTGAAGCTCGTAAAAGCATTCATTTACGTGGAAAAGACTACTACGAAAAACTACTCACAACCTACCAAGGACAATCCTACATTACTTTGTCTACGCTAGATCTCGAGAAACGGAAAACCTCCCTTACAAAAGATCTTGAAAAAAATAAGGCAGAGGCTGAAAAATTCACAGAAAAAACAAAGCCTGGCAAGGTTGAGAATAACCAAAAAGAAAAAGAGCGGATAGAGGAAGAACTGCAATTTCTTGAACAGCATCTCCAAGCAGGTAGACAGGTCGTTCCTTTATCTGGGACCTTAACCCTTGAATTCGGTGGGACGTCTGAAAATGTTTATGCAGGGATGGATGAAGAATTCCGCCGTTACCAACCTGCTATCCTCACCTGGTATGAAACTGCCCAACACGCTTTCGACCGTGGTGCTTCTTGGCAGAATATGGGGGGCATTGAAAATTCACTTGATGGTGGTCTCTATCATTTCAAGTCTAAATTTAATCCAGTCATTGAAGAATTTGTTGGGGAATTCAACCTCCCAACCAGTCCACTCTATCCACTTGTAAACAAAGTCTACAAGATCCGGAAAAAATTAAGGAGTAAATAAAGTTACATGACTCTTACGACAATTTCAAAAGAAGAATTTACCTCATTTGCAAATACTGTCTCCCATCGCTCTTTTATCCAGTCTGCTGAAATGGCAGATCTGCTTGAAAAGCGAGGAAACACGGTCCAATTTATCGCTTGGAAACAAGAAGATCAAGTCCAAGTGGCAGCGATCTTGTACAGTCTTCCTATGACAGGTGGTCTCCATATGGAAATCAATTCTGGCCCCCTTTACCAAGAGGAGGCTATGCTAGAACCCTTCTATGCAGCCTTAAAAGACTATGCGAAAGAGAATGGAGCTATTGAACTCGTTATCAAGCCCTATGATACCTATCAAACCTTTGACAGTGACGGCAATCCAACCAGTGAAGAGCAAACCCATTTTATGGATACCCTTAAAAACTTGGGCTATCAGCATGATGGTTTAACAACAGGTTATCCAGGTGGAGAAGGTGATTGGCATTATGTGAAAGATATGGAGGGCATCACCGAAAAAAATCTTCTCAAGAGCTTCAGTAAAAAAGGAAAGCCACTTGTCAAGAAAGCCAAATCTTTCGGTATTGAACTGAAACGATTAAACCGAGATGAACTGCAACTCTTTAAGGATATTACTTCTTCTACCAGTGACCGTCGCGACTATCAGGATAAGACCTTGGATTATTACCAAACTTTCTATGACAGTTTTGGCGACAAAGCAGATTTCATGATCGCAACGCTGAACTTCCACCATTACTACACGAATCTTGAAAAAGACCAAGGAAAACTAGCTCAAAAGATTGAGAAATTACAGAAGGATCTTGAAGTCAACCCCAATTCAGAAAAAAAACAAAATCAACTTCGTGAATTCTCTAGCCAGTTTGATACCTTTGAGGTGAGAAAGAAGGACGCAAAAGAATATATTGAAAAATATGGAGATCAAGACGTCATTCTTGCAGGTAGCCTCTTCGTCTATATGCCACAAGAATCCACCTATTTATTCAGTGGCTCTTATACAGAATTTAATAAGTTCTATGCTCCTGCTGTTCTCCAAGAATATATGATGCTTGAAACCATCAAACGTGGTATCCCAAGATATAACTTCCTGGGTATTCAAGGAATCTTTGACGGGTCAGACGGTGTTCTTCGTTTCAAACAAAACTTCAATGGCTACATCGTTCGTAAGATGGGGACCTTCCGCTATTACCCAAGTCCTCTGAAATACAAACTGATTTCTCTCATTAAGAAACTATTAGGACGTTCCTAACTCAAAGGGAGTGGGAAAGAACTCCGACAAGTTAAAAAGAGTTCGTCTTCCCACCCCCGCACAGTTGATTAGGTCATCTTTGGAGCTTAAAAGGCGAACAAAGATGCCAATCAACCACTGCGTCTTACACTTACTCCTATCAAACATCAAAGGCTGGACAGTTTTTGCCCAGCCTTTTTCTACTATAAAAAAGACGAGAAACCTCTCGCCTTTTTATATGTCATTATTTAACAAAGTCAAGCAATGCCAAGAAGCTTTCTGGGTCAAGTGATGCACCACCTACAAGAGCTCCGTCAACGTCTGGACAAGCCATATATTCTGCAACGTTTTCAGGTTTAACTGAACCACCGTATTGAACACGTACTTTATCAGCTACTTCTTGACCAAAGTCAGCTGCTACAACGTCACGAACAACTTTACACATTTTTTGTGCATCGTCTTGTGAAGCAGATTTACCAGTACCGATAGCCCAGATTGGTTCGTAGGCGATTACTGTTGAAGCGACTTGTTCTGCAGTCAATCCAGCAAGTGCAGCTGAAACTTGAGCACCTACGAATTCTGCCGCTTTACCAGCTTCGTAAGTTTCAAGGCTTTCACCACAACAGATGATTGGAAGCATACCGTTCGCAAAGATTGCTTTTGCTTTTTTGTTGATGTCTTCATCAGTTTCGTGGAAGTAATCACGACGTTCTGAGTGACCAATAACAACGTAGTCAGTACCGATTTCTTTCAAAACTTGTGGGCTAGTTTCACCAGTGAAGGCACCAGCATTTTCAAAGTAAGTGTTTTGTGCAGCAACTTTAAGGTTTGAACCTTTAGCAGCAGCAAGTACAGCTGTCAAGTCAACTGCAGGAGCCGCGATACCAGCTTCAACAAGATCAGCTGAAGGAAGTTTTGATGCTACAGCTTCAACGAATGCTTTTGCTTCTTCTGGATTTTTGTTCATTTTCCAGTTACCAGCGATAAATGGTTTACGTGACATTTCACATACCTCTTTTTTCTAATTTTATACTATCTATTTTACCATAAATTTCGTCATAATGAAAGGTTGCACAAGCTCATTTTACTTTTTGTAAAAAATAAAAACCCCGTCTTCACGGGGTTTTCTGTCTGTCTATATAATTGTTAATCTGGGAACTAGATCGAATTAAGCTTCGATTTCAGTAACCATACCTGAACCAACAGTACGTCCACCTTCACGGATTGAGAATGTAGTACCTTGTTCAACGGCGATTGGGTGGATCAACTCAACGTCGATAGTCACGTTATCACCAGGCATAACCATTTCAGTTCCTGCTGGAAGTTCGATAGATCCAGTTACGTCAGTTGTACGGAAGTAGAACTGTGGACGGTAGTTGTTGAAGAATGGAGTATGACGTCCACCTTCTTCTTTAGTAAGGATGTAAACTTCACCTTTGAATTTAGTGTGTGGGTTGATTGAACCTGGTTTAGCGATAACTTGTCCACGTTCGATTTCATCACGTTGGATACCACGAAGAAGCACACCAACGTTATCCCCTGCAAGACCTTCGTCAAGTTGTTTACGGAACATTTCAACACCAGTAACAACTGCTTTTTGGATTTCTTCTTTGATACCAACGATTTCGATTTCGTCGTTGACACGAACAACACCACGGTCGATACGACCTGAAGCAACTGTACCACGTCCAGTGATTGAGAATACGTCTTCGACTGGAAGAAGCAATGGTTTGTCAGTATCGCGTTCTGGTTCTGGGATGTACTCATCAACAGTATCCATCAATTCCATGATGATGTCTTCATATTTAGAGTCACCTTCAAGAGCTTTAAGAGCTGAACCTTGGATAACTGGAAGGTCATCACCTGGGAAATCGTATTCTGAAAGAAGGTCACGGATTTCCATTTCAACCAATTCAAGCAATTCTTCATCGTCAACCAAGTCAACTTTGTTCATGAAGACGATCAAGTGTTTAACACCAACCTGACGTGAAAGAAGGATGTGTTCACGAGTTTGTGGCATTGGTCCATCAGTTGAAGCTACTACAAGGATAGCTCCGTCCATTTGAGCGGCACCAGTGATCATGTTTTTAACATAGTCCGCGTGTCCTGGAGCGTCGATGTGAGCGTAGTGACGTTTAGCAGTTTCGTACTCAACGTGTGCAGTGTTGATAGTGATACCGCGTTCGCGTTCTTCTGGAGCAGCATCGATAGACGCATAGTCTTTTGGTTGGTTAACTGATGAAGGCAAGCGACGTGCCAAAACAGTTGTGATTGCTGCAGTTAGGGTAGTTTTACCGTGGTCAACGTGTCCGATTGTACCGATGTTAACGTGCGGTTTACTACGATCGTATTTTTCTTTTGCCATTTGAGTAAAAGCCTCCAATAAAATATATTTTATAGATAGACAGTAGGCAATACAGTCTAACTTTCCTTACTATTCTATCGAATTTTAGATAAAATTGCAAGCCTTTTACCTATATTTTCTTAATTATTCCTCTTCTTTCCTTTTGTTTTGTCCTCTTGCTGAAAGATCCTGTTCTAGCTTTGAAAATTCTAATTTAAAATCTTCTATTCAAGCCCAATACGTACCTTTTGCGCCTTTGGGTTCAGGGAATAAAAAAATCGGAACAGTCGTTCCGATTTTTTTAACCTGAATTACGTAATCCTGTAGCCACTCCATTGATCGTAATATGGATTAGCTTGTCTTGATCGGCTGGTAATTGGCCGGTCCGTTGACGTCGAATCAGTTCTAACTGAATATAGTTCAAGACGTTAAAGTACGGCATCCGATAATCCAAACTTTCTTTCAGATAAGGGTTTTCCGCGAGCAATTCGTCATGCTCCTCAATCATCAGGATGATATCCTTGGTCAATTGCCATTCATGTAAGATAATCTGATAGATATTGCGGACTTCTTCTTCCTCACACAATTGCGCATACTCAAAAGCAATGTCCATGTTGGCTTTGGATAAGACCATGTCCACATTTGACAAGAGAGATTGGAAGAAAGGCCAGTTCTTATACATATATCGAAGGGTTTCAATATTCTCAGGATCCTCATCGATAAATTCCTTAAAGCTAGAACCTACTCCATACCAACCAGGGAACATTACCCGACTTTGTGACCAAGAGAATACCCAAGGAATGGCACGCAAACCACCAATTTCTGTAATAGTCTTACGGGCAGCTGGACGCGAACCAATATTAAAGCTAGAAATAGCTTTGATCGGACTTGATTCAAAGAAGTAATCATAGAAGTGCTCATTTCCAAAGACCAAATCACGATAGATATCGTAACTGCGATTCACGACTTTATCCATGACTTCCCCGAAACGATCAAACATAGAAAATGGACTCTTTTGTTCGGAAATCATCCGGTTAATGGTTGCTGAAACGAGCATCTCAAGGTTGTAGTAGGCGGCATCTTTGTTCCCGTATTTATTGCCGATCACTTCTCCTTGCTCGGTTAAGCGGATACGGTCATTAATGGATTTCAATGGTTGAGAAGTGATGGCTTCATAAGTAGGACCTCCACCACGACCAACCGTACCACCACGACCATGGAAGAAGGTAATCTTCACTCCAAACTCATCTCCGATAGCGGTCAATTGTTGTTGGGCTTTAAAGAGGGTCCAACAAGAAGACAAGTAGCCACCATCCTTGTTAGAATCCGAGTAACCTAACATAATTTCTTGGTAGTTGTTCTTGGAAGCAATCCAACGTTTGGCAATTGGAAGAGACAAGTAGCTTCTCATAGTTTCTTCTGAATGATCCAAATCTTCGATTGTTTCAAACAAAGGTACGATTTGCACGCGAGCTTTTTCCGTATCAACTAAGCCCACTTCTTTCAACATCACAGCCAATTCCAACATATCTGATACACTTGTTGCATGAGAAATGATGTTTTGACGAATGACTTTTTCTCCTAAACGATCTTTCAATTCACGAGCCGTTTGGA